>NZ_JBNNGW010000012.1:0-1212 GCF_050268505.1 Psychrobacter sp. NPDC078409 | reverse complement strand
CCAAAAAAAGAGGAAATACCCATGGCAAAGGCCAAGTTTGAACGTAACAAGCCACACGTCAACGTCGGTACAATCGGACACGTTGACCATGGTAAAACAACCCTTACCGCTGCAATCGCAACCGTAGCTGCAATCACCTCTGGTGGCGAAGCCAAAGACTACGCGTCTATTGACTCAGCACCAGAAGAAAAAGCACGTGGTATCACAATCAACACCTCACACGTAGAATATGACACAGACAGCCGTCACTATGCTCACGTAGATTGCCCAGGTCACGCCGATTATGTTAAAAACATGATCACTGGTGCGGCCCAGATGGACGGCGCAATCCTAGTCGTATCTGCAACTGACGGCCCAATGCCACAGACTCGTGAGCACATCTTACTTTCACGTCAGGTTGGCGTACCGTACATCATCGTATTCATGAACAAATGTGACATGGTTGATGACGAAGAATTGTTAGAACTAGTAGAAATGGAAGTTCGTGAATTATTGAACGACTATGACTTCCCAGGTGATGACACTCCTATCGTTAAAGGTTCTGCTACTGAAGCCCTAAAAGGCTCAGAAGAAAAATACGGCCAACCAGCTGTAGTAGAACTACTAAACGTACTAGACACCTACATCCCAGAGCCAGAGCGTGACATCGACAAAGCATTCCTAATGCCAATCGAAGACGTATTCTCAATCTCAGGTCGTGGTACTGTAGTAACAGGCCGTGTTGAATCTGGTATCGTTAAAGTTGGCGACGAGATCGAAATCGTTGGTATCCGTGACACTCAAAAAACCACCTGTACTGGTGTAGAGATGTTCCGTAAACTGCTTGACGAAGGTCGTGCAGGCGAAAACTGTGGCGTACTACTACGTGGTACTAAGCGTGAAGATGTACAACGTGGCCAAGTACTAGCTAAGCCAGGTTCAATCACTCCTCACACCAAGTTTGACGCTGAAGTATATGTATTGTCAAAAGAAGAGGGTGGTCGTCACACACCATTCCTAAACGGTTATCGTCCACAGTTCTACTTCCGTACTACTGACGTAACTGGTGCAATCCAATTACAAGACGGTACTGAAATGGTAATGCCTGGTGATAACGTTGAGATGGGCGTAGAGCTTATCCACCCAATCGCTATGGACAAAGGTCTTCGCTTCGCTATTCGTGAAGGCGGCCGTACTGTAGGCGCTGGTGTTGTTGCTAACGTATTGAACTAA
>NZ_JBNNGW010000011.1:0-3245 GCF_050268505.1 Psychrobacter sp. NPDC078409 | reverse complement strand
GGAACCTGCAGAATAAGTTACTGATATTATTAATGTTAACAATAGTTAGCAAGTAGCAGTGTACTTGTGAATGTACACAAGATACATAACTCGAGGTTCTGATAGTAAGAAAGGAGTGAGGTGTATATATAATAAAATAAATATTAAGGATTAATTATCAATAATATAAAATTATTTTAAAACCATTAGGAACAGTTGCTCTAATTTACATACTAACAATAATATTTGCCACTAATTTTATTAATCCGTTTGAGTGTGACTCCTACAGTAGGAACCAAACTAGCGTCCGTATTCTTTGCTTATAGTGACGCTCTGTAATTGGCTTTTGAAATATGCCACATTTTATACCGCACTTTGACAAGGTGACTCGCTGTGATTTGTCTTGTTTGACTCCTATGCCAGAACACTAACTGTCATCTGTACGTTCAGTTTTTACGGTGTTTCTTATTATTTATTGGTCTCTATGCTGACCACAAGCACAACAATCGTTTTTTACTTCCTCTATCTTAATTGGTACAGCATATAACCATTGTATACCGCTATCACTACGAAAATAGCCATTTTCAAATGCTACGATATAAGAGGTAAAGTCATTACCGTCATTATCCATCATCGCTCTCGTCATCGACAGCACACCATATATTTCTATAACCACTTTTTAACATTGCACGCGCTAAATCACTACCTCTTAGCTTTTTATCCATAACACCTCCAAACCGATAGACAATAAGGCTATCTTTTTTAACTTAGCAGAAAGATATTAGGTTTTATATTAATTTCGGATGAACGGAGGCCTAGCTTGTGCTTATCATTGGTTAAAACGTTGAATGTTCAACAGGCCTTGCTCACCGATACATCGCAGACCAAAATAATAGCGTACATACAAAACCGCCCCGATTGTTATAAATCGGGGCGGTTTGAGTTTATCTAACACTAGCTGAACAGTAGCGTTAAATGCCTAATTTATAGACTATAAGTCAGCTCATAGCTATGACTGTATATCTCAACGATATTGCCAAATGGATCTTCCATATAGATCATACGATAAGGTTTTTCACCTGGGTAGTAATAACGGGGTTTTTCCATACGCTTTTTACCGCCAGCTGCAATGATGCTCTCTACAAGCTCTTCAAGATTCGGATCTTGGACACAGAAGTGAAAAATACCTGTTTTCCAGTATTCAAAATTATCTTCAGGATCTTCCTGATTCTTAAATTGAAAAAGCTCTACACCCACTCGATCAGCAGTGGATAGGTGTGCTATGTGTAAATGGCTCCATCCTTCACCAAATATTTCTGTACACATTTGACCTACAGGGCTATCGTCTTCGACGATTTTGGTAGGCGCCACGATAGTATACCAACCCATTACCTCAGTATAAAATTTGACGGCCTTGTCTATATCAGGCACTGACAGACCAACATGTGAAAAGCTTCTGGGATAAACATTATTCATTGCTTGTGCTCCTGTTTAGATATGACTCAGTGGGCAAACATCCTTTTGCTATTTAAAAATAGCACTATGAGAAATGAAGCTGTGTTATAAAAGCACAAGGATAATGAAACGAATTGTAAAATAGCTATCTGTGAATAAAATATATTATTTTTCAATGCGATATAAAGAGAACTGTTCGTTTAGAGGTATACCCCAGTGGAACCAGTGATTTCGTCCTTCAAACCTATTAACAGACTACTTAAAACAGACTGGTATAATGGAACCACTTATAACAGACTATTTTAGGTGTTTATGTTTATCAGAGCGTATCTACGAGCGTCTACCAAAGAACAAGACGCTAAGCGTGCCAAAAGCGAACTCATGGCATTTGCCAACGATCATGGCCACAAGCTTGCCGCCTTCTATGTCGAAAACGAATCAGGAGCTATTTTGGTGCGACCAAAGCTTATGCAGCTGATTGAAGATGCTCATAAAGGCGATATTATCTTAGTTGAGCAGATTGATCGCTTGGCGCGTCTGAACCAAGCTGATTGGGATACGCTCAAAAGAATGCTATCAGAAAAAAAGCTCTCTATCGTATCAAAAGAGCTGCCGACCTCCTATATGGCGCTTCAACCTAAACGCAGCACTGAATTTATGAGCAGTATATTGCAGGCCATCAACTCGATGATGCTGGATATGCTCGCAGCCATTGCTCGAAAAGATTATGAGGATCGCCGTAACCGCCAGATGCAAGGTATTGCTCGTGCTAAGGCAGAAGGTAAGTATTCAGGACGTAAGAAAGATACTGAAAAACGTAAGATCATCGCCAGTCTACTCGAATCAGGTCATAGCTATTCTGATATTCAAAAAATGGCTAAGTGCTCACGGCATCTGATCGCTGATGTGGCCAAGGAAAGACCTAAACTAATCACTGCTCATTAAGTGGTTCCAATATAGTAGTCTGCTATGAGTAGTCTATTAATTGATTAATAAGCCTTTTTAGATGGTTCCGCTGGGATATAGATGTTTCTAATCAAATTTTCTTAACGGGAATGAACTCTAATCGATCCCTGAAGTAAGGATTTATCTCTGTAATTTTGATCAATGACTCACTATCAGAACAGTCATGTAACCCATGTGCCATGATAAAATCCGACCCATTCTCAAACTTAATAAGCACACCTCTTTCATTTGGCAAGTCTAATTTCCTACTATCACTATCGGGTATCTCTTTAATTATAGTCACTGACTTTACCACTTGATTTAAATATATTTTCCATTCATCAAAATCTTTAGCATAAAAAGGAATAGCTCTCTTATCTTCTTCTTGTAGCCATTTACAGTGTTCTCCAATCTCATTCCTCTCCACCCACATTAGTACTGTGTTTCGGCTTGGATCACTACCACCACCAACAACCAATCCACCTTCAAAGTAAAACAATGTAGGCCCTAAAGCTTCAGAGAGAAATTCATCAGGGGTCATATAATAGTCTTCAATAAGCTGTTTTTCAGGTATGTTATTAAACTTAATGATGTTGATAAGCTTTCTTCCTATCAAGCTTCTGAGCAAACCTTTTAAATGGCTTGGTATACTATGTTCTGTGATTTGAGTTGTTATTTGTTTTTCCTCGCTTCTTTTATTGAAATGGTAAACACGAGCATATAGCCTATAGTTCGAAGCCTGTATAGCGCACCGATCATAGATAGAGTATGTATGGTAAGTACACCACAAAGTACACCATAAAGTACACTGTGGCTATCTCAGTAATTCAAAACCTCGATATCATTAGCCTACAGTCAAAGATTCA
>NZ_JBNNGW010000010.1:0-3359 GCF_050268505.1 Psychrobacter sp. NPDC078409 | reverse complement strand
ATTCTAGATAAAGCCCCCTTCGCTAACGCGGAGGGGGCTTTTCTTTGCGTCTATCTTTATTCCTATTGACCTACGCAGCAAATCCTATTTAAAGGATTTGCTCTTGCGCTGCCTAAAATTGGCATGCAATTTTTACGGCGCTCAGGTCATCGTCAGCTCTCTATTCTGAAATATCCCCCGACATTAGCTTGTCGGGGGATTTTCTTTGTGCGTAATTTGGTGCCAGTGCTAGGTGCTGGAAAGTTTAGCGCTAGATACTTTGGTCAAGAATTCAAACTTTCCTACAAACTAGTTTGATGTGATACTATTTATTCACTTCTAGAATCTACTATTTTTCATTTATTTTTCATTTATTTTGGAGCACATTATGGGCGTTTCACTCTACTATACTGCTGAACGTTATACTCTTTTGACTCAACAGGAGCAAGAAAAGATTGCGTCAATAGTCGATGAATATAATGACAAATTCGAGCATGCAGATGATGCAGAGACTTTTGATCTCTATGCATACGATGATAGTGAATCAGAAGTAATACTAGCAGGAGCTACAAAGTTACCTGTTAGTATGGATGTAGAAGATCTTATGTATACCTTAGAGCATTGGCTACAATGTTTGACTGAGATTCGCCTTGTGGTAACTGATGCAGAATGGCATGTACATCTAGATGATAACGATGCTGTATGGGTAGATGATAAGTGGCAGATGGAAGAGTAGCGCTTCACCACTATTATGATTTGTATAATTGCTTAGAGCAGCTTCTATGAATTTATAAGATATTTACACAATAAAGCTCTCAACTGGATAACTGGCTGAGAGCTTTTTCATGAGAAATTATTTTAATCTACTTACTTTTTACTATTACCTATATAAACAATTTAAGTATTAGAAATATATCTATAATATGAATATATCCTTTATAATCTGCTCAAAATGATTTGACTTCTATCATTATAGCTGCTAATTTTAAACAGTACTTTTATTACAGGTATGTAAAAAATATATCTAAACCTTGTAGACAATTTAATCTAGGATGAATCGGATTGTTTGCTCGTAACATCTTACTCCTATCCCCATAATTATCAAAAGGAATTGATAATGAAGTTAGCTCCTCTTTTTTCAATTGGTGCTTTAGCCGCTATTAGTATTCTTGGCTGTTCTAACCAATCTGCTGATACGACTGATGGCTCATCATCGACTTCTCAAGAAACTACCGTGCTACGGTTTTCGCATTTTTGGCCAGCAACCTCATCTATCAGTAAAGAAGTCTTTGAGCCTTGGGCAAAACAGATAGAAACAGATTCTGACGGCCGTCTAAAGGTTGAGCTATATCCATCAGCAGGTCTTGCTAAAGCAGACGTTACCTACGAATCTGCTGCCAAAGGTACGATCGATATCGGTTCACAAGCGCATGGTTATACCAATGGTCGCTTTCCTTTGACTCAGATTACTGAGCTTCCAGGTTTATCAAACTCAGCAACCCAAATGGGCTGTATGCTACAGACCCTATATGATGACGGTACTTTAGCGAGTGAGTACGAAGATACTCATTTACTGTTTATGTACGGCGGCGGACCTGGTGCACTTCATACAACGGATAAGTTAATTCGTACGCCTGCAGATATGAAAGGTATGCGTATTCGCCGTCCTTCAGCTGTGGCAGGTGACATTATCGAAAGTGCGGGCGCTTCACCAGTAGGTCTACCTGCAAACGATATGTATACCTCTCTACAGCGCGGTGTCGTTGATGGTTTAAGTTTCCCTTGGGAGGCGGTAACAGCATTTAAGATTGATGAGATTACCAAATATCATACCAACATTCCTTTCTATAGTTCAGCGCTTATGGTCACGATGAACAAAGACAAATACGACAATTTACCTGACGATCTAAAACAAGTTTTGGATAAAAACTCAGGAATGGCGTTGGCCAGTAAAGTTGGTGAAGTATTTGATAAGCATGACCAGATGGCAATTCAAGCTGCTAAAGATAAGGGTGATGAAATTGTCGAAATTCCTGATCCGCTAAATGATCCAGATTGGAAAGGGCCACTTGAAAGAGGAACCCAAAAATATTTAAGTGATGTTAACGCTTTGGGTTTAGATGCTGATGGCGTCTATGAAAAAGCAAAAGCTGCCAGTGCTGCCTGTAAGGTCTAACCTAATTGGAGGTGTCACATGGCATTTTTAGTCAAGCTCAGCGTCTTAATCTCTAGATTATGCCAGTTTATCGGTGGGGTGAGTCTCATCATCATCGTCCTAACCACCATGCTCGACGTCGTCGCACGCTACATATTCAAACTCACCGGTGGTGAGTTTGGCTTTACCGTCAAAGGCAGTGTAGAGATCGTTTCCTACTTTATGCTATTTGCACTGTTAGCTGCCTTTGCCGCATTTGTCGAACGCTCACAAATCATCGTCGACGTCTTCACCCAGAAAATGCCACAGTCTATCAAAGGCTACCTCATGGGTATCTTTATGATGGGCTTCTTTGTCATCGGCATCGTCTTCTCATGGGGACTCTACGAGAGCGCCATTGACGCCTTAGAGTATGGCAAAGTCACCCAAGACCTTCGCATATCTATGATGCCTATCTATATGGTTAGTGCATTCTTAAGCATCTTACTGGCTATTCGCTCATTGATCGAATCCATCAACATCTTTAAGACAGGCGAATTCTTTGACGCCGAGGAGACAGGCGCATGAGTCCAGAAATTATCGGTGCGATTGGCCTAGTGGTCATGATCTTGCTTGTCGTCTTACGAGTACCCGTTGCACTTGCCATGTTAGGGGTGGGTCTAGTCGGTTTTGGTGCGGTCACCGCGCCTAGTGGTGCGCTGCAAATGCTAAAAGACATCCCAGTCGATGTCTTAGCAAAGTATGACTTTAGTGCCATTCCTTTATTTATTCTGATGGGCGTGTTTGCCACTCACTCCGGCATGGCAGGTAAACTCTTTGAAGCCACCCGAACCATATTTGGCGGAGTAAGGGGTAGTCTTGGTATTGCTGGTATTGGTTCATCCGGTATCTTTGCCTCTATTTCAGGCTCATCGCTTGCTACTGCTTCTACCATGACCAAAGTGGCGTTACCGCAAATGGAGAAGTACGGCTATCAGCCAGGCTTTGCCTGCGGTATCTTAGCTGCTGGTGGTACCCTTGGTATTATGATTCCGCCCAGTATTGCCTTACTGGTCTATGCCATCTTAACCCAGCAGTCAGTTGGTGACATGTTCATCGCAGGGTTCTTACCCGGTATGCTCGGTATGGTAATGTACTCACTCACGGTCATGGTGATGGTACGCTGGAAACCACACTTAGCAAAACGTGGTGAGAAAACCACGTGGAAAGCCAAGCTACTGTCACT
>NZ_JBNNGW010000009.1:4336-5787 GCF_050268505.1 Psychrobacter sp. NPDC078409 | reverse complement strand
AGAATAGAGAGCTGACGATGACCTACTCTCACATGGGCGAACCACACTACCATTGGCGCTACGATGTTTCACTTCTGAGTTCGGGAAGGGATCAGGTGGGGCCATCGCGCTATTGTCGTCAGCAAAGGGGGTTAGATATGAGTCTGTTATTTTTATTGTTTGACTATAAATGTTTAGTTTATGGTCGATCAACTTGTAACCTAACTGAATCAAGGTTAAAGGTGATATCGAAATATTCTTTCTTTATTCTATAGCCTGAGCTATACAAGATAGATTAATTAGACTTGTATACAAACCACTTGGGTGTTGTATGGTCAAGCCAAACGAGCAATTAGTACAGGTTAGCTACACGCATCGCTGCGCTTCCACACCCTGCCTATCAACGTCCTAGTCTTGAACGGCTCTTTAGGGAAATCTAATCTTGAGGTGGGCTTCCCGCTTAGATGCTTTCAGCGGTTATCCCATCCGAACGTAGCTACCGGGCAATGCCACTGGCGTGACAACCCGAACACCAGAGGTTCGTCCACTCTGGTCCTCTCGTACTAGGAGCAGATCCTCTCAAATTTCCAACGCCCACGGTAGATAGGGACCGAACTGTCTCACGACGTTCTAAACCCAGCTCGCGTACCTCTTTAAATGGCGAACAGCCATACCCTTAGGACCTGCTTCAGCCCTAGGATGAGATGAGCCGACATCGAGGTGCCAAACACCGCCGTCGATATGAACTCTTGGGCGGTATCAGCCTGTTATCCCCAGAGTACCTTTTATCCGTTGAGCGATGGCCCTTCCATACAGAACCACCGGATCACTAAGACCTACTTTCGTACCTGCTCGACTTGTGGGTCTCGCAGTTAAGCGCGCTTTTGCCTTTATACTCTACGACCGATTTCCGACCGGTCTGAGCGCACCTTCGTACTCCTCCGTTACTCTTTAGGAGGAGACCGCCCCAGTCAAACTACCCACCATACATTGTCCTCGGTATTGTTATACCTGAGTTAGAACCCCAACATGACCAGGGTGGTATTTCAAGATTGGCTCCACCGAGACTAGCGTCTCGGCTTCAAAGCCTCCCACCTATCCTGCACAAGTCAGGTCAAAGTTCAATGTAAAGCTGTAGTAAAGGTTCACGGGGTCTTTCCGTCTAGCCGCGGGTACACAGCATCTTCACTGCGATTTCGATTTCACTGAGTCTCTGCTGGAGACAGCGCTGCCATCATTATGTCATTCGTGCAGGTCGGAACTTACCCGACAAGGAATTTCGCTACCTTAGGACCGTTATAGTTACGGCCGCCGTTTACTGGGGCTTCGATCAAGAGCTTCGCTTACGCTAACCCCATCAATTAACCTTCCAGCACCGGGCAGACATCACACCCTATACGTCCACTTTCGTGTTTGCAGAGTGCTGTGTTTTTAATAAACAGTTGCAGCAGCCTGGTATCTGCGACTGCCAG
>NZ_JBNNGW010000009.1:0-4238 GCF_050268505.1 Psychrobacter sp. NPDC078409 | reverse complement strand
TCAACAGCGTACCTTCTCCCGAAGTTACGGTACCATTTTGCCTAGTTCCTTCAGCAGAGTTCTCTCAAGCGCCTTGGTATTCTCTACCTGATCACCTGTGTCGGTTTAGGGTACGATTCGTTTATAACTATTGCTTAGAAGCTTTTCCTGGAAGCATGGTATTTGCCACTTCGCTGTACAAGTACAGCTTGCTATCAGATCTCGGTATAGAATAGCCCGGATTTACCTAAGCTATAAACCTACATCCTTTCACCTGGACAACCAACGCCAGGCTGACATAACCTTCTCCGTCCCTCCATCGCATTATAAACAAGTATCGGAATATTAACCGATTTCCCATCGACTACGCCTTTCGGCCTCGCCTTAGGGGTCGACTCACCCAGCCCCGATTAACGTTGGACTGGAACCCTTGATCTTCCGGCGTGCGAGCTTTTCACTCGCATTATCGTTACTCACGTCAGCATTCGCTCTTGTGATACCTCCAGCATGCTTTACAACACACCTTCACAGGCTTACACAACGCTCCCCTACCACTTGAAAACAAATTCAAATCCGCAGCTTCGGCTCCTAGTTTGAGCCCCGTTACATCTTCCGCGCGGGCCGACTCGACTAGTGAGCTATTACGCTTTCTTTAAAGGATGGCTGCTTCTAAGCCAACCTCCTAGCTGTCTATGCCTTCCCACCTCGTTTCCCACTTAACTAGGAATTTGGGGCCTTAGCTGGCGGTCTGGGTTGTTTCCCTCTCCACGATGGACGTTAGCACCCACCGTGTGTCTCCCGGATATCACTCATCGGTATTCGGAGTTTGCATCGGTTTGGTAAGTCGGTATGACCCCCTAGCCGAAACAGTGCTCTACCCCCAATGGTGTTCGTCCGAGGCGCTACCTAAATAGCTTTCGGGGAGAACCAGCTATCACCGAGTTTGATTAGCCTTTCACCCCTATCCACAAGTCATCCCCTGGCTTTTCAACGACAGTGGGTTCGGTCCTCCGGTGCCTGTTACGGCACTTTCAACCTGCTCATGGATAGATCACTCGGTTTCGGGTCTATACCCTGCAACTAAACGCCCTATTAAGACTCGGTTTCCCTACGGCTCCCCTAAACGGTTAACCTTGCTACAGAATATAAGTCGCTGACCCATTATACAAAAGGTACGCGGTCACCCAACAAGTGGGCTCCCACTGCTTGTACGCACACGGTTTCAGGTTCTATTTCACTCCCCTCACAGGGGTTCTTTTCGCCTTTCCCTCACGGTACTGGTTCACTATCGGTCAGTCAGGAGTATTTAGCCTTGGAGGATGGTCCCCCCATCTTCAAACAGGATTTCTCGTGCCCCGCTCTACTTAATATGTTAACTCTAATGTTTCGAATACAGGACTATCACCTACTACGGTCAGCTTTCCCACGCTGTTCTTCTACATTAGAATTAATCGGCTTCTCCCCGTTCGCTCGCCGCTACTAGGGGAATCTCAATTGATGTCTATTCCTAAGGGTACTGAGATGTTTCACTTCCCCTCGTTCGCTTCCTAATAAATTAGGATACCTACCTTATGGTAAGTGGGTTTCCCCATTCAGAAATCTCCGGATCACAGGATATTGCCGCCTCCCCGAAGCTTATCGCAGGCTGTCACGTCTTTCATCGCCTCTGACTGCCAAGGCATCCACCATGTGCGCTTCATTACTTGACCATACAACCCCAAGTAGTCTTTCGACTTCTAAGTGTCATACAATCTAATTATGATAACGATATCACCTATGTTTATACGCTTGATTCAGTTCTCTTTACTTTTTTTAATAAC
Source organism: Psychrobacter sp. NPDC078409 (assembly GCF_050268505.1). NCBI lineage: Bacteria > Pseudomonadati > Pseudomonadota > Gammaproteobacteria > Moraxellales > Moraxellaceae > Psychrobacter > Psychrobacter sp. NPDC078409. Next base: position 2,439 of record NZ_JBNNGW010000009.1, on the reverse strand, counting down.
TCACCCCTGGGATAACAACTGATGTCGTTAAGAGGCGAGTTATTAAGGTTAAGAAGTGCGCGTGAACACGCTCTTCCTAACCCAGACTCATATCTATGTTTTTAAATAGTCTCTATGCTCTCGTCGAGTCACAGATTCTGTATAAAACAGAAAGAAGTAATCAGTTAAAATCACTTGTTTCTATTTAATACCTATTTATTTATTAGCATCTAAAGCTTACTTAACCGTCTTAGTAGTGGTGGAGCCAAACGGAGTCGAACCGTTGACCTCCTGCGTGCAAGGCAGGCGCTCTACCAACTGAGCTATGGCCCCATTGTAAAATGGTGGGTCTAGGTGGACTTGAACCACCGACCCCCGCGTTATCAACACGGTGCTCTAACCAGCTGAGCTACAGACCCTAATACGTTTGTTAAAAACGTAAGCTTAAACTAAAGAACAACTTGTTGTGAATTCTTGCTGACCGAATGCGTCTATAAGGAGGTGATCCAGCCGCAGGTTCCCCTACGGCTACCTTGTTACGACTTCACCCCAGTCATCAACCACACCGTGGTGAACGCCTCCCCGAAGGTTAAGCTATCCACTTCTGGTGCAATCAACTCCCATGGTGTGACGGGCGGTGTGTACAAGGCCCGGGAACGTATTCACCGCGGCATTCTGATCCGCGATTACTAGCGATTCCTACTTCATGGAGTCGAGTTGCAGACTCCAATCTGGACTACGATAGGCTTTTTGAGATTCGCATCACATCGCTGTGTAGCTGCCCTCTGTACCTACCATTGTAGCACGTGTGTAGCCCTGGTCGTAAGGGCCATGATGACTTGACGTCGTCCCCGCCTTCCTCCAGTTTGTCACTGGCAGTATCCTTAGAGTTCCCGGCTTAACCCGCTGGTAACTAAGGACAAGGGTTGCGCTCGTTGCGGGACTTAACCCAACATCTCACGACACGAGCTGACGACAGCCATGCAGCACCTGTATTCTAATTCCCGAAGGCACTCCCGCATCTCTGCAGGATTCTAGATATGTCAAGACCAGGTAAGGTTCTTCGCGTTGCATCGAATTAAACCACATGCTCCACCGCTTGTGCGGGCCCCCGTCAATTCATTTGAGTTTTAACCTTGCGGCCGTACTCCCCAGGCGGTCTACTTATTGCGTTAGCTGCGTCACTAAGTCCTCAAGGGACCCAACGACTAGTAGACATCGTTTACGGCGTGGACTACCAGGGTATCTAATCCTGTTTGCTACCCACGCTTTCGAGCCTCAGTGTCAGTATGATGCCAGGAAGCTGCCTTCGCCATCGGTATTCCTTCAGATCTCTACGCATTTCACCGCTACACCTGAAATTCTACTTCCCTCTCACCTACTCTAGCCTAACAGTTTCAGATGCAGTTCCCAGGTTAAGCCCGGGGATTTCACATCTGACTTATCAAGCCACCTACGCTCGCTTTACGCCCAGTAATTCCGATTAACGCTTGCACCCTCTGTATTACCGCGGCTGCTGGCACAGAGTTAGCCGGTGCTTATTCTGCAGCTAATGTCATCGTCTCCGGGTATTAACCGAAGAGTCTTCTTCACTGCTTAAAGTGCTTTACAACCAAAAGGCCTTCTTCACACACGCGGCATGGCTGGATCAGGGTTTCCCCCATTGTCCAATATTCCCCACTGCTGCCTCCCGTAGGAGTCCGGGCCGTGTCTCAGTCCCGGTGTGGCTGATCATCCTCTCAGACCAGCTACAGATCGTCGCCATGGTAGGCCTTTACCCCACCATCTAGCTAATCCGACTTAGGCTCATCTAATAGCGAGAGCAGTAAACTGCCCCCTTTCTCCCGTAGGTCGTATGCGGTATTAATACGAGTTTCCCCGTGCTATCCCCCACTACTAGGTAGATTCCTAAGTATTACTCACCCGTCCGCCGCTCGACGCCTGGTAGCAAGCTACCATCGTTTCCGCTCGACTTGCATGTGTTAAGCCTGCCGCCAGCGTTCAATCTGAGCCATGATCAAACTCTTCAGTTTAATCTTGCTATGAAGCTCTTTAAAGAAGCTTCTAAACTTGGCTCATCTAATCTGGCAAAATCGCTAAAAATTATGTTCGTAATGAATTAACTTTGAGTTTTTCTGCTGTCTTAAATGATAATTTTTATAGTTAATAATCTTTCCGAAAAGAAAAGATAGTCAACTTTATTTTTTAGCATTCTGAATCAGCAAAAATCCACACAAGTTGTTCTTTAGTTATGCTTTTAAATAATGTCTGACACTGTCGTCCAGTGCTAGTATTTCAAACTAAATAAGTCAGCCAATGTGGCTTATCCTATTTAGCGAGCTGACCATCATATCATGTTTTAATAGTCTGTCAACTTCTTTTTTTAATTTGTTTCAACAAGTTAACTGGGTTATTAATGTGTAATAACACACTAGCTACTTCCAGCTCGTCTTGATGAGG
>NZ_JBNNGW010000008.1:0-90456 GCF_050268505.1 Psychrobacter sp. NPDC078409 | reverse complement strand
TTACCATGGTCAACGTGTCCGATTGTACCGACGTTGACGTGTGGCTTGTTACGTTCAAACTTGGCCTTTGCCATGGGTATTTCCTCTTTTTTTGGGGTTCAAGACTTAACTCATATAAATATGATTATTAAGACGATTTTGACCACATTAAGATAATTGTTAAAAGGTTGCACATACTAATGTGCAGATATTATAAGAAAATCGCGGCCAATAACAAGTCTTTTAACAAGTTATTGGCGTATTCTTTAGTGACAATACACAGACATACTCTATATTGTCACTTTCAGTAAGTTTTATTTACTCGTCATCATCTTTAGAGTTGAACTTAGAGATGATTTCAGCAGCAACTGATTTTGGAATTTCAGCGTACTTTTGGAATTCCATTGAGTAAGTTGCACGGCCTTGTGACATAGAGCGCATTTGAGTGGCATAACCAAACATTTCCGCTAATGGTACTTCAGCACGAATCTGTTTAGTACCGCCAGGTAGATCTTCCATACCCTGTACCAAACCACGACGACGGTTAAGATCGCCCATGATGTCGCCCATGTAATCTTCAGGTGTTTCAACTTCTACTTTCATTACTGGCTCAAGTAGCGCTGGATCAGCTGCTAAGAAACCTTTTCTGAAGGCCATAGAACCAGCCATCTTAAATGACAATTCATCAGAGTCAACGTCATGATAAGAACCATCATACAAGGTCGCTTTTACGCCAACTACTGGGTAGCCTGCAAGTACGCCATTTTTCATGCGTTCTTGGATACCCTTGTCAACAGCACCGTGGAATTCTTTTGGTACAGTACCACCAACAACTTCTTCAGCGAATTCATACTCAGTGTCGCCAGCTGGATCAAGTGGCTCAAGACGTAACCAAACGTGACCAAACTTACCACGACCACCTGTTTGACGTACGAATTTGCCTTCTTGTTCAACAGTGTTACGAATCGTCTCACGATAAGCAACCTGAGGTGCACCGATGTTTGCTTCAACGTTGAATTCACGCTTCATACGGTCAACAAGAATCTCTAGATGTAGCTCACCCATACCACTGATGATTGTCTGACCAGATTCTTCGTCAGTGTGTACACGGAACGATGGATCTTCTTTTGCCAAACGGCCAAGAGCGATTGACATTTTTTCTTGGTCAGCTTTGGTCTTTGGCTCAACAGCTAGAGAGATAACTGGATCTGGGAATTCCATACGCTCAAGAGTGATCACGTTGTCTTCATCACATAGCGTATCACCAGTAGTCACATCTTTCATGCCAACTAGAGCTGCGATATCACCAGTACGAATTTCTGCAAGCTCTTCTTGAGAGTTTGCCATCATCTGTACGATACGGCCAACACGCTCACGCTTCATCTTAACTGGGTTATAAACACTGCTACCCTGCTTCATTACACCAGAATAAACACGTACGAAGGTTAAGTTACCAACGAATTTGTCGTTCATGATTTTGAACGCTAGTGCTGAGAAAGGTGCTTCATCTGATGCTTCACGGCTGCCTTCGCTTTCGTCTTTGTCATCAAGAATACCTTTAATAGCAGGTACGTCGATTGGTGCAGGTAGATACTGAATAACGGCATCTAGCATCTTCTGTACACCTTTGTTCTTAAAGGCAGTACCACAAAGAAGCGGGATGATTTCGTTATCGATAGTTAACTGACGAATAGCACCGTGAATTTGCTCTACAGTCAATTCACCGTTTTCTAGGTATTCGTTCATTAACTCTTCGTTTGCTTCAGCAGCGCTTTCTACAAGGTGCTCGCGGTATTCTGCTGCTTTTTCTTGTAGTTCAGTTGGGATTTCGCGCTCATCATACTGCATACCTTGAGACGCTTCGTCCCAATAGATAGCTTTCATAGTCACTAGATCAACAACGCCTTCGAAGTCATCTTCTTTACCAATTGGGATAACCAATGGTACAGGGTTACCACCCAAACGAGTTTTGATCTGTTCGATAACACGATAGAAATCAGCACCAACACGATCCATTTTGTTTACAAATGCAAGACGTGGTACTTTATATTTGTTCGCCTGACGCCATACGGTCTCAGACTGTGGCTGAACGCCGCCTACTGCACAGTAAACCATGCAAGCGCCATCAAGTACACGCATAGAACGTTCAACTTCAATCGTGAAGTCAACGTGACCTGGGGTATCGATGATGTTGATACGGTGTTCGTCAAACTGTTTAGCCATACCTGACCAAAAACAAGTTGTTGCCGCTGAGGTAATAGTAATACCACGCTCTTGTTCTTGCTCCATCCAGTCCATAGTGGCTGCGCCATCATGTACTTCGCCAATTTTGTGGCTAACACCGGTATAGAATAAAACACGCTCTGTAGTGGTTGTCTTACCAGCATCGATGTGCGCTGAGATACCAATATTGCGATAGCGTTTTAGGGGAGTTTTACGAGCCATAGTGTTTTCCTAGGAAAAGTCGTGTATATAATAATGTATTGTGTCTCTACCTCATACTCTATGACAAAGCGTTCAGCTTCGTAATATTACTTACTGATTATTGAGCCTAATACGGACAAAAAAAGAGCAAATACTAAGAATAGTGCGGCATCAAATTTGGGATGCTCTCCAGCAAAAACTGTATTTGTTAAGAGAGACATCTGGATAGATGTCCGCCACCTCAGTCATCAATAAATAACATTTATATATGACCGAATGATGATGGCGGCAATCAATAGAATAAACAACAATGTAAGATTAAATGGCATGAGCCTCTAATCTCAAGCTACTATTAAAAAGTAGCTTAGAAACGGTAATGAGAGAATGCTTTGTTAGCATCTGCCATGCGGTGAACTTCGTCACGCTTTTTCATAGCAGCGCCTTTGCCATCAGCAGCATCATTCAATTCGCCAGCTAAACGCAAAGCCATTGATTTTTCAGAACGCTTAGCAGCAGCTTCAGCTAACCAACGCATAGCCAATGCAGTACGACGGGAGGGGCGTACTTCCATTGGTACTTGATAGGTTGCACCACCAACGCGGCGAGCTTTTACTTCTACCATTGGGCGTACATTTTCTAGCACTTCTTCGAAGAAAGATACTGGATCTTCAACTTTACGCTTCTCACTTACTGTCTCAAGTGCACCGTAAACGATACGCTCAGCAGTAGATTTTTTACCATCACTCATTACATGGTTGATGAATTTTGCAACAGTTTGGCTACCAAACTTAGGATCCGGTAGGATCTCACGGGCAGCAACGACGCGACGTCTTGGCATAATAAATTTCCTTATCTTCAGGAGTGTCTAACATTCACAACATCAACTACTCATCATTAGGATATAGCAGTGAGTTATCAGTTAGCCTTACTGCATGGTGGTATGTTTTAAGAGCAAATCACAGATATATTTATATAAAAGCGATATTACTACTGACACCAAACCCATGCACAGTTATTGGGTAGTACAAAAAGCTTATCTAATAACGTTTAGTTATTAAACTTTAGGCTTCTTAGCACCGTACTTAGAGCGACCTTGCTTACGGTCTTTAACGCCTGCGCAATCTAATGCACCGCGAACAGTGTGATAACGTACACCTGGTAGATCTTTTACACGACCACCACGGATTAGAACAACACTGTGCTCTTGTAGGTTATGACCTTCGCCGCCGATGTAGCTTGATACTTCATAGCCTGAAGTCAAACGTACACGACATACTTTACGCATGGCAGAGTTAGGTTTTTTTGGCGTGGTAGTATATACACGAGTACATACACCGCGACGCTGTGGGCACGCTTCCAACGCAGGAACTTTTGACTTTTCCTTGATGGTTTTGCGACCTTTACGAATCAATTGGTTAGTTGTTGCCATAAGGCATCCTTCTCCCGTTTGGTATAAAACAAAAAAATGGGCCAATGCACCATCTATCTGACAATAATTGCAGATTTCGGGGCACCCATTTTTAGGACAGTGTATTATAAAGAGTTGTTGCTGCTATTTCAACCACTTATGAATGGTTTCGCTTTACAACATTTGATAGATATGCATTCAGCCTCTCATTGTATCACTTTATAGATTTTTCGCCGAAAAATAGCGTAATAAATAAAGCAAACAAAGCGAGCTCAAGCATCATTAAGAAAAGATGTTTAACATTGAAATGGTACTTGATAGTAACTAAGTGGTGGTATTTATCCTAATTTTCAAGTCGTGTTGCTTAATCAAACTAAGATAAATACCATCGTGCTTATAAATATATAACCCAACTAGCAAATAATATGTTTATTACTTGGCTTTTTTATCAGACGTTTGCTTGTCTGAGTCTTTTTTACTGCTAGTCTCTTCTTTGCTAGTTTCTTCTTTATCAGTGACTTTTTCTGAATCACTGCTTTTTTCTTTGTGCTCTGTGTCTTTTTTCGACTCATCAGTATCAGCCTTTTCTACTTTAGCCTCACTACTGCTGTCATCAGTAATAGCACGATTGGCCAATTTTGCTTCTGGTGCAAAAGTCGCTTGAGCAACGCCAATCACTTCGTCAATCAATTGGCTGTTATAGTGCATGCCGATCGCTACTGCGGTGACAGGAATAAAACGACGAACCCATGATAAGTTGATCTGATCTAAATCTACACCTACTTGGCTTGCGACTTTGTCTATTTGCTCAGCATAGAAGTTTACATTTTTGTTTTTTAGACCGAGATTTTTAAGTTCACTATGTAGTCCATTGCTCTGAGCATTATCAAGCAAACCTTTACCAATACCTAGACCAGCTAGTAGCGCTTGTTTTTCTTGCATCTTGCTCAGATCAGCGTTTGATAGTAGTTCGTACGCCATCTTGACGCCTTGCTTACCTGTCAGCGGCTTATTATATACAGCAGCAATCTGATAAACCGTCCGTAATGAAACCAGTAATAGCCATAATGTATCAGCAAGCAAGCCTGGTAGACCTACTAAACCTGTCAAACCACCCATCATTGCAAGTGCACGGTTTTGGTTAGCAATATCAGTAGCTAGCGCATAACGCTCTTCGTCATCTAAAGTAGCAATATTGGCAAAGCGATGCTCATTAGGTAAGTCTAGTTGACTCCAGTTCGCAGCGAGGTTAGCCACTTGAGCAAATGCGCCATCAACTGTCGACTGAAAAAAGCTATTCGGCACCACTTTCTTGGCGTATTTACCATAAGTAGCAAAGCGTGGTCCTAACAGTTGCTGCGTCGCCTTTAGTGTTTGCTCACGAAACAAGTCTTGTTGGTAGTCTTCATCGCCTAGATCTACGGCTTTATATTGACGCGGTTTGCCTGTTTTTGCGTTTACGCTGTCAATCATAGCCCCTACACGCTCTAGATTGTTTCGAGTAAAAGAGCCAATGGTATTGATGCTTTTAGAAAGAGTACTACGCTTTGCCATCGTGATGTCCTTAATATGATGAGTTGGTTTTTTAATATAATTGTATTTTAATATGATAGTTAATTATTAATAATAATGAATCTATTATTTTAGCCAGTTATCGTAACTGGTGTCAGTGCGAACAATGTTATTAGAATCACAAATTTTGTATCTAAAGTATAATTCTGTCCATAGTCAGTAGCTAGTCTTACTTCTCATCTCTTTACTCAAAACTCAGTCATAAGTGTTATTTTGTCGTTATTTTACACTTGTCCAAAGATTTTCAGTGCTTGATACGTTATCATGTGCCGTAACTGAGAGCATAATTGTACACTGAATTTATATTGCCTCTGATAGATCGTTAACAGAATTTAGTTACCTAAATTCATGCTATCGTTATCTACATAGACTATTTTTTCATTATAATGCTCGAATTAACTCATAGTTAAACATCATATATAGATTTACCACGATTATTGCAACCAACTGCTAGCAAGTCGTTACTTATAAGGAATAGCATATGCGCCGCGTCGTTATTACTGGAGCAGGGATTGTCTCTTGTATTGGACATGATTTAGATACTGTCACCATTGCCCTCAAAGAAGGTCAGTCTGGCATCACATTTAATGATTCTTATGCTGAGCACGAGTTTAAATCACACGTGAGCGGTAGCATCAATCAATCAGAACTTGATACCAGTGGTATCGATCGTAAGCTGAAACGGTTCTTTAGTGACGCCAGTCTCTATGCTTATGTTAGTGCGCTAAGTGCGATTGAGCACTCAGGCCTGTCACTTGATACTATTAATAACAACCCACGAGTGGGTGTAGTGGCAAGTTCGGGCGGCGCATCAACAGAAAATATCGTCAATGCTATCGACGCTATGCGCGAAAAAGGTTTACGCGGTGTCGGCGCAATGGCCGTACCAAAAACAATGGGCAGCTCGGTATCAGCCGCTTTAGCAACCGGTCTCAAAATCCAAGGCGTCTCCTACTCGCTCGCCTCTGCTTGCGCGACTTCAACACACTGTATCGGTCATGCTGCTGAGCTTATCCAATTGGGTAAAGCCGATGTGATATTGGCTGGTGGTAGTGAAGCTGAACACTGGACACAGTCTTGTATGTTTGATGCCATGGGCGCAGTTAGTACTCAGTATAACGACACACCAAAACTTGCCTCAAGAGCCTATGACAAAGACCGTGATGGTTTTGTGATTGCTGCTGGTGGCGCGATGGTGGTTGTAGAGAGTCTGGAGCATGCTCAAGCACGCGGTGCCAATATTTTGGCTGAAATCGTTGGCTATGGTGCTAGCTCTGATGGTGCGGAAATGGTTGCGCCAAGCGGTGAAGGTGCTGTTCGCTGTATGCAACAAGCCTTAGCCGAAGCAGGTCTAGAAAGTGTCGATTACATCAATAGTCATGGTACTAGTACACCGCTAGGCGATATTACTGAGCTTAAAGCGATTGCTAAAGTATTTGATAATGACGTCAGTAAGGTACCTGCTATCAGCTCAACCAAATCGATGACAGGCCATAGCTTGGGCGCTGTTGGTGCACAAGAGCTGATTTATTGTCTACTAATGCTACAGGACGGCTTTATCGCTCCAAGTATCAATGTTGATAACTTAGATCCTGCTGCTGAAGGTTTCGATATTGTCACCGAAATGCGTGAAGCAAATCTTGAAACCTTGATGAGTAATAGCTTTGGCTTTGGTGGTACTAACGCTACGCTAATTATCAAAAAGTTTGACGCTTAACCCATGCTTGTATCAAACCACAATACAACTGAGCAGACAGATTCTGCGCCATCGCCAGCTAGCACACCTAGCTGGCGTTTTGGTGACTTGTCTGCTGCAGAGCTGATGCCGCAGCTACAGCGTCACTTGCTCGACCAAGATATTGAAGCAAACTGGCAATTTGTTTGGCTTAATAACGATGGTCGACCAATAATCGGCTTACTCCCAAAAGTCAGCTGGTCTGTATATTCCAATGATAAGCAAGCGTCTAGTGATTTACCCAATATTTACAAGGTGATTAAGAGTTGTCGCGATACTGATGTAAATAGCGATAATAATAATTATGCTAGCACGACAGCTTATATGAGCTATCTAGAGTGGCAAGAGGAGCTAATCGCTTATAGCAATGCTCAAGAAGTTAATCACGACACGTCATATATCAATAACGAAGAAAGCCCAAAACCCAGTTATCATCATGGGCTAATCGGTTTTATTGGTTATGATATTGCAGCTCTCGAACTAAGCCCTGCTGATAGGATTGAATTGGCAAACCAGCCTTGTGCTTTATTAGGGCATTATGATATTTATCTAACGCCCACAACACATGCTGATACAGGTTGGACGTTAAAGAGTCATCTGACCGATGCTGACGTTTCTGAGAATACCGATCATGAGACAAACGATATTCTTATAAATACTCTTACCTCTTACCTAGATGAACTGGATCAAAAACTGTCTGATAAACATCTTAATCAACCACAGTTTAAAGATGTATCAGACATCACTCCCCTAGTTTTAAGTCCGCGATGGAGTAAGCTTGATTATCAACAAGCATTTAATCGCACACAAGACTATCTACAGCAAGGCGACTGCTATCAGATAAACCTGACACAGAAATGGTCTGGCAGTTTAGCGCGTGAAAATAACGATGTTCAATCAGCCTTTTCGCTTATTGACTATTTGCCTGCGCTATATCGCAATACAAAAGCGCCTTTTGCAGGATATGTGAGTGTTGATGGCAATGATGGTGATTACCTAAATAGAAGCAGCAGCATTGACGCAGATAGCAATCATTTTGAATTGTTAAGCTGCTCACCTGAGTTGTTTTTCACATTCACTAGAGAAATTGATACTGGCAAACATTCTATTCGTACCAAGCCTATCAAGGGAACCATGCCTCGAGGTGGTACTAACGAGCAAGATGATCTGTATAAGCAGCAATTGGTCAATAGCGAAAAAGACCGTGCCGAAAATGTCATGATTGTGGATTTACTGCGTAATGATTTGGGTAAATACGCCAAAATTGGTAGTGTAAAAGTACCACAGTTATTTGCGATTGAAAGCTTTAGTAACGTGCATCATATGGTGAGTACCATTACTGCTGAGCTAAAAGCTGATACTCATCCGTTGGCTGTATTGTTTGGTAGTCTGCCTGCTGGCTCTATCACTGGCACACCAAAAAAACGCGCTGTCGAAATCATCGCTGAATTGGAGTCTACGCCACGTGGTGCTTATTGCGGCACTATGGGTTACATGAATTTTGATGGTAGTGGTCAATGGAATGTACTCATTCGTACATTGCAAGCCAACGCTTTGTCGAATGATGACTGTAATAAAGAAAGACACGTTAACCTGTGGGCAGGTGGCGGTATTACGGTCGCGTCCGATTGTGATGCTGAATACCAAGAATGCTTAGATAAAGTAGGTAACTTATTATCAGTACTGGCTCAGAATATGTAGCCTACCAAAGTGAAATGTCATTACTGATTTAGACTTAAAAAAGCCTGTCAACATAACGTTAGCAGGCTTTGTTTCTAAGACTTATCGTTAGTGTTTTACGTGATCAGTAAAGAGACTTACCTACCAATATCCTATATTAAGCTATCAATCTAATACTATTCAGCAGCAACGCTAGCATCCACTTGCAGTGCTTTTAGAGCAACAATCAAGCGGTTATTCTGCTCTGCTGTACCGATAGTAATACGCAAGTACTCTGCAATACGCGGCTTATCAAAATGGCGAACGATAATGCCTTGCTCGCGTAATGCACTCGCGACAGCACTTGCATTGCCATCTTTTGGACGAGCGAATACGAAGTTGGCATGTGACGGTAGGACCTTATAGCCCAATGTCGTCAACTCTGCTGTTAGCGACGTACGTAAATCAATGACTTGCTGACGGGTGTGCTCAAAATACTCAGTGTCTAACACACTCGCAGTCGCCCCAGCTTGAGCCAACTTATCCAGCGGATAGCTGTTAAAGCTGTTTTTCATCCGTGTTAGTGCTTCAATCAACGATGCATTGCCAAAGGCCATACCAACGCGCAATCCAGCAAGCGAGCGTGATTTTGAGAAGGTTTGGGTCACGATAACGTTATCACACTCATTGATTAGGCTAACTGCTGAGACTGGAGCATCTGCATTGCTTTCATCTATCTGAGCAAAATCGATATACGCTTCATCAATAACAATGACAGCATTAGAATGCTCACTCGCAAGTTTACGAATATCAGCAAGTGATAATAGCAAGCCCGTTGGCGCATTAGGGTTGGCGATGATAATACCGCTACAAGGCTGACGATAAGCATCAGGGTCAATGCTAAAGTCTTCCTCTAGAGGAATCTGTATAAGCTCTACACCAAACGTCTGTGCATATACAGGATAGAAGCTATAACCAATATCAGGTGATAGTAGCGGACGCTCTTTTAGAAAGAAGCTCGCAAAGACTAAAGCCAAGACTTCATCTGAACCATTACCGACAAATACTTGATTGACATCAAGGTTGTATGACTGTGCCAATGCAGCACGTAGGTCATTAGATTCAGGAGCAGGATACAAACGTAGTTCATCAGCTTGCTGCTCTAAAACCTTAGCAATAGCCTGCCCTACTTTTGGCGAGGGTGGAAATGGGTTTTCATTGGTATTTAGTTTGCATAGATTGTCGTGTTGCGGCTGCTCACCTGGAACATAAGGTGACAAGTTGCGCGCTTTAGACGACCACAGTCTGGTGTCTATCTTTGACTCACTCATAAATTATCCTACTATTAGCCACAAAGACTATTAAAAATAAATATCAAAAGTAAAAGCTAAAAACTCAAAATCAATTACTGATAACGATAACGAGCCGAACGCGCATGGGCTTCTAAGTCCTCACGCTGCGCTAAAATATCAGCTGTCTCAGCCAAAGGTTTACTGCCGGATTCACTACAATAAATGATGGATGATTTCTTTTGAAAATCGTAAACACCTAATGGCGAAGAAAAGCGCGCCGTACCTGATGTTGGCAGTACATGGTTCGGTCCTGCACAGTAATCCCCAATAGCTTCGGGCGTATGACGACCCATAAAAATAGCGCCGGCATGACGAATATCATTCAATAGTGCGTCAGGATTATCAACAGATAACTCTAAATGCTCAGGAGCAATACGATTGATAAGCGCCATACCTTCGCTACGATCTTTTACCAAAATCAGTGCACCGCGGTTCTGCAATGAGTCACGCGCGATATCTGCTTTTGGCAGTTCAGCCAATGCTTTTTCTATCTCTAACGCTACTTCGTTGAGCTGCTCTTCGCTAGTCGTCACAAAGATAGCTTGTGCAATACGATCATGTTCAGCTTGTGACAACAGATCCATCGCTAGCCAGTCCGCTCTATCTTGTGCTTCGCCTTCTGCATATACCAATACTTCTGAAGGTCCAGCAATCATGTCGATGCCAACTTGACCAAATACCGCGCGTTTGGCTGCGGCGACATATTTGTTGCCTGGTCCTGTAATTTTGTCCACGGCTGGAATCGTTTCAGTGCCATAGGCCAAGGCTGCTACTGCCTGAGCGCCACCAATGGTGAAGACGCGATCGACTTGAGCCAGATGAGCCGCTGCCAATACTAACGGATTGAGCACGCCTTTAGGCGCTGGTACGACCATGATAACTTCAGTGACGCCAGCTACCTTAGCAGGAATGGCGTTCATCAATACTGACGATGGATAAGAAGCCAGACCGCCCGGTACATAAATCCCAACGCGATCAAGTGGCGTGACTTTTTGACCCAATCGGTTACCTAGCTCATCCTCATACTGCCATGTTTCTTGTACTTGGCGCTCATGGAATGTCTGTACCCGAGTCGCTGCTGTGGTCAACGCTATCTTTACTTTTTCATCAAGATTGGCAAACGCTTCAGCAAGCGCTTCTTTAGACAGCTCTAACTCTTGCATCAACGTTGCTGGATGTTGGTCAAACTGCTGAGTCAATGCCAATACGACGCTATCACCATCAGCACGTACTTGGGCGATAATATCATCGACGGTATGTAATAATTCAGCATCATTGACTGTTTCAAAGGCAAGCAATTGTGTCAATTGACTATCAAAATCGGCATTTTGGGTACTTAACTGGCGCATGACCTAATCCTATATCTGAGCATAAAGTAGTGCTAAAAATGAACGGTTTGGAACTGAGTAAAGTAGGTTTGTACGGTAAAAGTATTGCGGCTTACTCGACGTCTTCTTGTCTGATTTTTACGATGTTTTTATGTTTTCGCAAGCTAAGACAACAAAACCAGTTTAGCACGCTACGTCACTCATAGCCTGCTAAACTGGTTTAAAAATTTGTATAACCATGCTTTATATTACCAATGACTTGCACTGGGTAATTAGCCATTGGCGATACTATTTTTAAAGCTATCTAAGATTGGTTCTAGTAATGCAAATTTGCGCTTATAGCTCACTTGATTGACAATCAGACGTGAGGAAACATCGCAAATATGATCGCGGGCTTCAAGTCCATTAGCGCGCAGTGTGTTACCTGTGTCGACCACATCGACGATTAAATCACCTAGACCGACCAACGGCGCAAGCTCCATCGAACCGTAAAGTTTGATGACATCAACCTGCTGACCTTGGCTTGCAAAATAAGCACGAGCGACATTGACATATTTGGTCGCGATACGCAGACGACGATTTGGCAGCGGTGCATCTTTCACACCCGCAGTCATCAGTTTGCACTGAGCAATCTGCAAATCGAGCAATTCATAAACATGATTGGCACCATGCTCAAGCAGCACATCTTTACCCGCCACCCCAAAGTCAGCAGCCCCATGTTCGACATAGGTCGGCACGTCGCTGGCACGCAAAATCAATACACGCACATTTGGATTTGAGGTTGGAAAAATAAGTTTACGTGAGGCTTCAGGATCTTCTAAAAGATCAACGCCAGCTGCACGTAACAGTGGCATGGTCTCTTCTAGAATGCGGCCTTTTGATAAAGCCAAGGTTAGACCTGAAAACTCATCGTTTACTTCGTTTAATAAACCGCTGGCTGGTAAAGATTTGCTTGTCTCAGTCATAATGACATAGTGTCCATGTGCAGTCCCCTATTGAAAGGGGAGTTTTTAATTTATAACGTAATATGGGTAACAGCCGATATTGAATCAATCAATATTAAGCGTTGGTATTAATACGCTCGATGTTCACGCCTAAGCTACGCAGCTTGTCCTCAACATGCTCATAACCACGGTCAATGTGGTAAATACGATCGATTAAGCTCTCGCCTTCAGCAGTCGCCGCTGCCATTACCAATGACATAGATGCACGTAAATCCGTCGCCATCACTGGCGCTGCGGTAAAGTTTTCGACACCTCGTACTACCGCAGTATGACCATCAACCTGAATAGACGCGCCCAAACGATTGAGCTCTGGTACATGCATATAGCGGTTTTCGAAAATGTTTTCGATAAAAGTACTCGTACCGTCAGCTAAACAAGCAATCGCCATTAGCTGAGCTTGCATATCCGTTGGAAAACCAGGATGTGGCTGTGTACGAATATCAACCGCCTTTGGACGGCCTTTCATTTGTGCGCGAATCCAGTCATCACCGCTCGTGATAGTTGCACCCATGTCTTCGAACTTCTCCAGCACTGGCGTCAATAATAGAGCAGATGTTTTTTTGGTCAATACATCGCCGCGTGTCATCAAGGCACCAGCAAGGTATGAGCCTGTTTCGATACGGTCAGGGACAACTGAGTACTCACAGCCGTGTAGACGCTCTACCCCTTCGATGGTCATCGTTGATGTACCAATACCGCTTATTTTGGCACCCATTGCAACCAACATATTGGCCAAATCAACCACTTCTGGCTCTAACGCACAATTGCCTAAGACAGTTGTGCCTTTGGCCAATGCTGCTGCCATGATGACGTTTTCAGTACCGCCAACAGTAATCATATCAAATGAGAAATTACAGCCTAATAGCTTGCCACCTTTTGGTGCTTGAGCTTTTACATAGCCATTTTCCACACTGATTTCGGCACCCATCGCTTCAAAAGCTTTTAGATGCTGATCAACAGGGCGTGAACCAATCGCGCAGCCACCTGGCAATGAGACTTCGGCTTCGCCAAAACGTGCAAGTAACGGCCCTAGCACCAAGATTGACGCGCGCATGGTTTTGACCAAATCATACGGGGCATAAAAGTTATCGATACTCTTGGTATCGCAAGTGACCGTATCATCTTGCTTCTGGATTTTGATACCCATGCCACCGATCAATTCAATCAACGTTCGCACGTCTTGTAGTGACGGCACGTTATGCAGTGTCGTTGGGGTCTCAGCCAATATCATAGCTGCGAGTAACGGCAAAGCGGCATTTTTGGCGCCTGAGATGGTGACTTCCCCTGCGATACGACTACTACCAGTGATTAAAAATTGATCCATAAAGGTGACAACCTAGCGATGAGTATAAAAAATTATGAAAACCAGAATTACAGCGCTCAACCATGCATATGGCCAATTCAGTAATATCTAGTCATATAGACAGCTATTTAATTAGCCTTTTGATTGAGCGTCCCACTCAGCAGGCGTCAGAGCTTGGATATTGAGTGCGTGAATATCGCCACTCGCAATCTTATCATTGACCAACGCATATACTGCTTGCTGACGTTGAACCGCGCGTTTGCCTTCAAAGCTGGCATCGACCACGCGTACGTCAAACTTATTACCTTGGTTGGCAGCTTGAATAAAAGCGTCTGGGAAGTGAGTCTGTAAAAATGCGATCAAATCGTCAGCGTTCATGCTCATAGAATAATCTGCCTTAAAGTTTAGAATAGGGTATAGATTTAAAGTGATGACATTATAACAAGAGTTTGCATATCTTACAGTACTGTCTTGCTCAAGTGTGTTTAAGCATTAAGACAGTACTATCAATTAAACGGCCAAAAGTCGTCGATACGCATAGTGATAAGCTATTTGAGCGTTTTATCCAAGTAGGTCAATACTTGCGCACGTACATCATTGACCCAGCGCAGCGGAGGTGCCATCGCACCAATACTGGTCGCATGACTAGCCCCTTCTATTTCGCCCGTTTCAACGGTTACGCCTGCTTTTTTAAACGCTTCTGTCATTTTAATTGTATTAGTCACATGTACAATTTTATCTTTTTCAGCGGTTAATAGTAAATACGGCGGCTGTGCACCTTTAATCTGACGATCTGGCATCACCTGATCAGGCGTAGCATTGGGGCCAAACGCTGTTGCACTACTGAACTTGCGGAAATCATAGCTATAAGGACCTGCAATCCCAATAACGGCTGCAATATCTGTTGGCTTAATACCATAAGGCGCCAAAAAGTCTTCGTTGGCAACGGCTGCAACGGCATTAAACGCGCCAGCAGAATGCCCCATCACAGCTAGGCGTGACGGATCAGCATGGAGACTGGTCGCATTTTCAATACTCCAAGCAATTGCCTGAGCTGCATCTTTGACATAATCAGGATAGACGTGCTCAGGCGCTTTACGATAATTAATCACTGCGGTGACATACCCTGCTTTGGCTAAGCTCTGACCGACAAAGGCGTATTGTTCTTTATTACCACTCTCCCATGAACCACCATGGACAAATACCACCATAGGATAGCTAGTGTTGATAGCACTCTGAGATTTCATTGCTTGTGCTAGCGGTTTTGGATAATAGATGTCTAAGTCTTGTGAAGGCTGATCACCGTATAAGATATCCTTACTCACCCCAACGCCACCACTAGAAGTAATCCCATTGACGATAGCCAGCGGTGATAATGCCTGTGCGTTTTGCGTGGCTAACGCGATACTGCCCAATGCCAATATTGCCGCACCGCCAAATCTCAACGTTCGTATTTTCTTATGAGCAGGTTTATTGTGTATGCCTATATTACCAATGACACTTGTTTCTTCATTTGGTTGTATATTTGCCTGTGAATCCTTCATGACCAGTATCCTATTATATTTATTTATCAATCAGTAGTAACAGGCTAACAGCGATAATGCTTCATCCATTATCCAGTGACGTTTTTAATATTAGTACCGTTGGCTAATGCGCTGACTCTGCTACCTTTTGCTATTGATATAGTACTCACTGGCTGAAGATTTCTCGTGCCTTTACTGTTATCACTATTTAGGCTTATTGTGATTAACGTCCTTTATTGCATGGCGAACTAAGGTTTTTTATTGATTCTGATAAAGGTCAATATAAGGGCTTGATGACGGCTGCGTAGTAGTGGCTTCTTCTTCCGTTATGACGATAGGCGTTGCCGTACTGATAGTAGTATCTTGGGCAGCTGGCGCTACTGCAGGATTGGCCAAATTATTCTCATACATGATGTCATCATTATTTATTTTGACACCTCTATCGTCAACGACAGTTGTCAGCAATACCAACTCAGTGACCCCAACAGTGCCATTGGCGATATCAATCAGATGACTCTGCTGAGTGGGTGTCATACGGCCCATAATATAGACCACGCCATTATTAGTAACGGCTTTAATTTGTGACGCACTTACGCCATCGCTGGCGGCTATTTTAGCCAGTAGCTTTGAAGTGATATAACCATCATGAACCGTTGAGCTATACCCTTTTGACGCACTGACTTCCATCTCATTGTAGACACGGCGTACATCTGGCATAGAGCTAACGACTTTTTCTACTTCTGCTTTGAGCGTTTCAGTTGGTACTTCACCTGTGAGCAGCACTTCGCTATTGAAGCTATCGATACCCATACGACTGGTTTGCTGCAAGTCTTCTTTTAGCCCATATACATTGATTTTGGCAGTATGTTCAATACTACGATCGAGCAGACGCTGCGGAATCGTGCGCTCAGTCATTGGCACACCATAAGTCCCTTCTGTACTGTTGGTCAGATAGTTGGTGGCACAACCTGTACTGACAACACAGGCAGCAATCATAATGCCAGTCGTAATACGGCGTGATGAACCAAAAATAGCAGTGCGCAAATGCATCCGTGTCATTATTTACCTCTTAGAACATGGTTGTGACAATTTTATAAATTGAACAAATCTTAATCTAGGTCGTGTCTTTATTTTGAAGAAAACACGCTCTAGTAGTGACGAGCTAGAAATAGCTATAAGCTAGGGCGTGTCCTCATTTTAAAAATGGTGATAAAAATGAGATAAATCGCAGTCAAACAAGGAAAATAGCGCAGATAATATCGAGATATTAGTCAGCTATTTGACGCCATTTGGCAAGATTTAGCCATTTTTAACCCGTTTAGATAACTATCGATTGAATTGAGGACACGCCCTAATACTTTATCTGATTTATAGAGAGTTGACTATAACCGCTACTTTACTTAATTTTGGCCATCAGCGGTTAGCTTTTTAGTAACGAACCTTACTTGTCAGATGTGGTTAGATGCTTCACTTGGCAGCATCTATCTTATTTACTCTATTACCATGCACTGGCTATAAAAGCATTTTGAATCCATTCTGGTTGATTGTCTAACTGCTCATCTTTTAGACTCAACTCATTCATTGTGTTGTAAGCAATGACATCAAACCGGCAATCATAATGAGCATATTCAGGATACTGCTGCAAAAAGGACTGTGCTGTCTTAATAACTTTACGCTGTTTGCTGGCTGTCACACTGAGTGCTGCATCGCCATAATTCGAGGACTTGCGCTGGCGAACTTCAATAAATACTAGTGCTGACCATGCTGAACTTGTCTCAATCATGACCAGATCCAGCTCACCTATCTTTGGCTGTTGCCAATTTTGTGCGACCAACCTCAACCCTTGCGTTTGTAAATACTCACACGCCTGATGCTCAAACCGACTACCTTGGCGTTGTTTTGGTGAGGTTAAGATTAAGGGCTTATGGTTCGGCATAAGGTTAATTGGTCTGATTAACATTTGAGAATTATCATAGCACAACATGCTAAACTAGCCACTTCTGCGCATTCTACTCTCACAATCTGTCGATTTCTTCACTCATTATTTGACTGAAAAATCTTAGATAACGACTGTACATACTAGCGCACTATTATTGTTAATAACCCGAGGTTTTCATGTCTACCCCTACTGCGATGCCAGCTTGTCTCTATATCGTTGCCACGCCGATTGGCAACTTGACCGACATGACGCCACACGCGATTGATGTCTTAAAGCAGGTCGCGATCATTGCCTGTGAAGACACTCGCACTTCAGGTAAGCTGTTGTCGCATTTTGGTATTGATACCAAAGGAAGTAAAACGGATGAAGCAAAAAGCTCAGAGACCCATCATGCCACAAGTAGTGTAGAAGATGATGAGACCACAACGAAGCAAAAAGGCCATAACAAGCTATGGGCTTATCACGAACATAATAGCGCTATTCAAACGCCTAAAATCATTGAAATGATTGAACAAGGTCATTCGGTTGCTTTGATTAGTGACGCTGGTACGCCACTGGTCAGTGATCCAGGTTATCAATTGGTACAAGCCGCACATGAAGCGGGCGTAACTGTATCTCCTATCGTTGGGGCTTCTGCTGCAATTGGCGCATTGTCAGTAGCAGGGTTACCATCAGATCGATTTAGCTTTATTGGGTTTTTGCCTGCCAAAACTCACGGTCGTCAAAAACAACTGAGCGATCTAATCGCACGTACCGAAACGCTGATATTTTATGAAGCACCGCATCGCATCGTAGCTAGTCTAGAAGATATGGCGACGATATTTGGTGCAGACCGTGCAGTGACTTTTTGCCGGGAATTGACCAAAACGTTTGAAACTGTACACAAGAGCACCCTTGGCGAGTTGGTCGAGTTTGTCAAAGCAGATGACAATCAGCGACGCGGTGAAATCGTCGTGGTCGTCGCTGGGGTCGGTGTTGCAAAGGATACTGACGACATCAGTACGCATGATAAATTGCTACAGCGTTTACTAGAGGACTTATCGGTCAAAAAAGCAGCCGCACTGGCCTCTGATATCACTGGTGTAAAAAAGAATGCACTTTATCAGCGTCTACTAGAGCTGCAAGCTGACTAGTTTTTAATAATAAAAAGATAACCATTTATAAATGAATTGAGGAGAAATAAGCAATGTACGATGTAATGGCAATAGGTAATGCGTTGGTTGATCACGAGTATGTGCTGTCAGATGCTGCGCTAGAAGAGACCGAGCTGACCAAAGGTAATATGACACTAGCAGAGTTTGAGGAGCAGCAGCAACTACTGGCTTACTTTAAGTTGGCTGAAATTGAGCCATCAAAACAAGCCGGCGGTGGCTCAGCAGCCAATACGATGTTTACCTTTGCCAGCCTTGGCGGTAAGCCGTTTTATGCTTGCCGCGTCGGTGATGACGATCAAGGGGCGTTTTACCTCAGAGACTTGCACGAAGCAGGCGTCGCAACCTCAGACAAATCTATCCATGCAGGCGGTGTGACCGGCTCTTGTGTGGTCGCGGTCACCGAAGATGGCGAGCGTACCATGCAGACCTATCTTGGCACCTCAAGCGAAATCGCAGCTGACAATGTCGATTTTGACGCGTTGACGCAAGCAGACTGGCTATATTTAGAAGGCTATTTGGCCATGTCTGAAAGCATCCAACCAGCAATGACGCAACTGCGCCAACAAGCCGGTATTCATAATGCAAAAATCGCCGTGAGTTTTGCGGATCCTGCTGTAGTAAAATTTGCCAAAGACGGCCTACTTAATATGCTCGGCAATAAAGTCGCCTTGATATTCTGCAATAGCGAAGAAGCCAAGCTATTCACCGATAAAAAACAAGTCAAAGCCGCTGCCCGTGCCCTGCTTGATCACTGTCAAACAGCAGTCGTCACTGATGGTGCCAACGGCGCGGTCATTGCCCACAAGCCTGATGACGAGTCGGAAATTGAAGTTTACGACGTGGCAACGCCTGCCGTAACCAGTGTCATCGATACCAATGGTGCAGGTGATAACTACGCGGGTGCCTTCTTATATGCGCTATCGCAGCATTATAGCTTGCCAGAGTGTGGACGTCTTGCCAGCGAAATATCGTCACAAGTCATCCAGCAGTTTGGACCACGTCTTGCCTCGCATGACTATCGAGATATCGCTCAGCGTGTCCTATCTGCTTAAATGCTAAATAAGTATATTTGACGCAAATAAAAAGCCCATATCGACCTGATATGGGCTTTTTTTATATTAGACTTGCTTAAACAGTTCGCTCAATTTAATAAGCGCTTGTTGTTAAGCAGAAGCTAATGCTTGCGCGAGATCGGCTTTGATATCTTCGATATGTTCAATACCAATCGACAGTCGTACCATATCCGTACTAACGCCTGCATTTTCTAGCTCTTGCTCATTTAACTGACGATGGGTGGTCGTCGCTGGATGACAGGCCAATGACTTCGCATCACCGATGTTTACCAGACGAGTAATCAGTTGCAGCGCATCAATAAAGCGCGCTCCTGCTTCCAGTCCGCCTTTTACCCCAAAGGTCAAAATAGCAGAAGGCGTGCCTTTCATGTATTTTTTGGCAAGCTCGTGCTCAGGATGGTCAGACAGACCTGCGTATTTCACCCAAGCAACTTTATCATGGTCACGCAGATATTCTGCGACGGCTTGTGCGTTCTGCACGTGACGCTCCATACGTAAACTTAGCGTCTCCATACCTTGCAAGATACCGAAAGCATTGAGCGGGCTGAGGGCTGCGCCAGTATTACGTAATGGCGCAACGCGAGCACGAGCAATAAAGGCTGGCGCGCCTACATCTTTGACGAAGTTCACACCGTGATAGCTGTGATCTGGCGTGTTCAAGAGTGGGAAACGCTCAGGATAATCACCCCAAGCAAACTTACCGCTATCAACAATCGCACCACCGATTGATGTCCCCGTCCCGCTCATATATTTGGTCAATGAGTGAATCACGATATCTGCACCGAACTCAAACGGACGGCATATCGCAGGCGTCGCCACGGTATTATCAATCACGACAGGCACACCGTATTCGTGAGCGACATCACTAAGCGCTTGAATATCAACGATATTACCTAGTGGGTTACCGATACTCTCGGCAAAAACCATTTTGGTCTTGTCATCAATCAAGTCACGAATGGCTTCTGGGTCTTTATGATCGAAGAAGCGCACTTCGATACCTTGACGCGGCAATGCATGGGCAAATAAATTGTAAGTACCGCCATATAGCGTTGATACAGCGACGATATTGTCGCCTGCTTCACAAATGGTCTGAATCGCATAAGTGATGGCAGCCATACCAGAAGCTACGGCAAGCGCACCGATACCACCTTCTAGTGCAGCCACACGCTCTTCTAGCACCGCGTTGGTCGGATTCATGATACGAGTATAGATATTGCCTGCGACCTTTAAATCAAACAGATCTGCACCATGCTGAGTATTATCAAACGCATATGAACTGGTATGATAAATAGGCACGGCAACTGCTTTGGTCGTTGGCTCTACACTATAGCCGGCATGAATCGCTAAGGTCTCAAGACGTTGAGGGGTTTCTAATGGTTGGGCTGTCTGCTGGTCTGCTGATCCATCACTCATAGTACATTCCTTTATTTGATAAAAGATGATTTATTAACGACGTATCGCTCAAAAGTCACCTTAAAAAACTGTCTGCTAAATCATAGCAATAAAAAAAGCTGAGTTCATCATAACTCAGCTTCTTTATTAAAAGAATAGCAAAATATTCATCTCTTCATGACAAATATTCATAAGCAGCAAACCAAACAGGCATATCTATACTAGAGATGATGGCCACCTTTGTAGCAGCCACTTTGCTTTTAACTATTTTTTATTTTATTTGTAGTAAGCATTCTCTGTACGAGTATGGTCAGTTTCATCAACCACTTGGGTCAATTCTGGAATTTGCTGTTTTAGCTGCACTTCAACGCCTTGACGTAGAGTCATATCAACCGCTGAACACCCTTGGCAACCACCACCAAATTTCAATACAGCGGTTAGACCAATACCTTCTTCGTCAATCAGCTCAAGTAACTGTACGTCACCGCCATGCGCTGCCAAGCCAGGATTAATCTCTGACTGCAATACATAGTTAATGCGCTCTTCGACACTGGCATCAGCGCCTACTTTAGGTACTTTAGAGTTTGGTGCGCGGAAAGTCAGCTGACCACCAAAACGGTCTTTATTATAATCAATGACCGCGTCTTCTAGATAAGGTACTGACGCCGCCTCAATAAAGGCAGAGAAGTTTTCATACGTAAAACGCAAGTCAGCGCTGTCTTCTTCGCCCGGTTGGTTATAAGCCATGCAGCACTCTGCGCGCGGCGTACCAGGATGCTCAACGAAAATACGCACACCGATACCATCGGTATCTTGCTTAGATAACAAATCTGCTAAGTAGCCTTGAGCTGACTCAGTGATAGTGATGTTACTTTTCGCTTCGACTTGCTCGGTATCTAGGGCTGATTCATAGCCAGCAGTTTGGTCTAGTTGGTTATCAGCTTGGTTTTGCTCACTCATAATGTTTCCTATGCGTTATGACACAAACGCTATATCTATTATGGCTACTGTGTCGTGAATTTGGATTTTTAAAATGTTTACGATTTATATAGGGCATGCAGACTGGCAATATTTTCGATTTATTATTGTATGACATTGGTCGACATGAGTATAAAATTTAATCGGTCTATAGCAGTCATTATACCTGAATCAAGCATCAATTCCGACCACGCTACTGTGAATTGAATAGCGACCGTTGTAAATGGTCGTCATTGGTTTTTTTAATGATGCTAACAGGTGGTAAAGTAACTTCATATTTAAACCATGACAGATAAACACGCTGAATGATTGTGTAGGCTGCCAAGTTATTCTCTATATAAAGACAGCTGTGCCATTTATCAAGCGCACTCAGCATTTTCGATATGCCATACCGTTCACATCTAGTCCGAGCAAGTCATCTGGTTTTGACGTAGTATTGTTAATTTGAATGATTTTGCGCAGTAGCGTTTATAAATATCTACTTGTATAAAGATTATGTATTTTTTGGATAGGATCATTTTATGATGACACGGACGTTGCACCTAGTAACTACCAAGGACGATGAGAAAATTGCCGTTTGGAAAGTAGTCGATAATCCAAACAAAGA
The DNA here is from genome assembly GCF_050268505.1 of Psychrobacter sp. NPDC078409. Classification (NCBI taxonomy): domain Bacteria; kingdom Pseudomonadati; phylum Pseudomonadota; class Gammaproteobacteria; order Moraxellales; family Moraxellaceae; genus Psychrobacter; species Psychrobacter sp. NPDC078409. The sequence goes on along the minus strand of NZ_JBNNGW010000008.1, from coordinate 68,026 downwards.
TACGATAGCCAATACATCAGAAAACAGCCTGCCTAACATTACACCGCAAAACATATTTTTGACGCATGGTACGTTTTCTGACAAGCAAACTTGCCTCAAAATCGCTGAATATTTTGCAGGGCTTGGTCATCATTGCTACATCATGGAATGGCGCGGGCATGGTAATAGCTCCCTACCGAAAGAAAGATTCAACTTTGAGACCGTCGCCACTTACGACTATGAAGCGACTTTTCGTTATTTCTTTGAAGAATTAAAACTCGATAACCTACATTGCGTCACTCATAGTGGTGGCGGTGTTGGTTTGACCATGTTTCTTGTCCAAAACCCAAGCTATATCGATAAGGTCAATAGCATCAGTATGTTTGCCTGCCAAGCTTTTGGAGCAGCGCAAGACTCGACCAGCTACACGAAAATCCTTACAGCCAAGGTACTTACGCGATTGGTCGGCTTTATACCCGCTAAGCAGTTTAAGGTAGGCCCTTTTAACGAAAGCTACTATACGATGACCCAGTGGTACGATTGGAATTTGCACAAAAACTTTAAAAGTAGCTTTTTAAAAAAGGCTCATTTTGATAAGGGCAGGACGAATATAGACGAAATGAACGAAAGCATTAATCAGCAAAAGAATATTGGCGATAACTTTATCGACTATCGACATCATATGGCTCAGATTACCATTCCTGTTTATTCTATTAGCGCAAAAGGCGATACCTTCATCTCCCCTACTCGCGGCTGTCGCTTATTTTTTGATGGCTTTAACAATTCAACCAATGTCTTTCGAGAGTACTCGCTTAGTAATGGCGATTTAGATGATTATACGCACAGTCGCATTATGGTTAGCCGCAATGCTGCAACAGAGATATGGCCAACGGTGACGGCATGGATAGAAAAGCATTCCAGTTAAAGTAGAGATATCGTTTGGACAATTTCGATAATGACACACCCCTAAACATCTTTATACTTGTCAGAAAGTCATAGGCTGTGTCAGTATTAGCGTCATTAATTTTTAATCAATAAAAATAAGTCGTAGGAAGTTGGCGTCTATGAGTGAATTATCAGAGCAACAGTCAGATAAGCAAAACCTAGATCAGAAAAGCAGTAAACACTATCGTTATCTAGTCTTTATCGGACGCTTTCAGCCGTTTCATGCTGGGCACAAAGCTGTCATTGATGAGGCGCTAAAACGCTCAGACGAAGTGATTATGCTGATTGGCTCAGCCAACTTGCCACGTAGCTTACGTAATCCGTTTAGCGTCGCTGAGCGTGCCGCAATGATTAAAGGCGCCTACTCTGAAGAAGAAGCCGCACGCATTCACTGTGTTGGTCTAGACGATGCACTCTACAATGACACCCGCTGGCTACAGTATGTACAGGCAGGTGTAAAATCTGTCACTGGCGACTTGCAGACGGATATTGGTTTGATTGGTCATTCAAAAGACAGCTCATCGTACTATCTGTCACTGTTCCCCAACTGGGACTCTGTGTCAGTGCCCAATTATCATAACTTATCAGCCACTCCTATTCGTGATAGCTATCTGATGGGTGCCACGCCGACGCCCGAGCGTACGCCTGAGTCGACGCGCAACGTCCTCGATGCATTCAAACAAACTGACGATTATCATCAACTGCATGAAGAAGCAGACTTTATCGATAAATATAAAAGACAGTGGGAATCAGCACCGTACCCGCCGACCTTTATGACAGCCGATGCACTGATTGTACAGTCAGGCCATATCCTACTGGTTGAGCGACGCAGTATGCCAGGGCGTGGACTCTGGGCGCTACCAGGTGGATTTTTAAATCCAAAAGAGACGCTATTTGATGCTTGTATCCGTGAGCTGCGCGAAGAAACTCGCCTCAAAGTGCCTGAACCAGTATTGCGTGGCTCCTGCCATAGCCAACATACCTTTGACGATCCATATCGCTCAGCGCGTGGTCGCACCATTACTCAAGCGTTTTATTTTCAGCTCAAAAACGATCCAAAAGGTTTGCCAAAAGTAAAAGGCGGCGATGATGCGACCAAAGCATTTTGGTTACCATTAGCAGAGCTCGATGCGAAGATGATGTTTGAAGATCACTATGCGATTATTACTAAAATGGTTGGCTTGTAGTTCGCTGCTAATCGTTTTTTCTAGTAGCTTTCTTTGGTAGTCTTTTTAGTAGCTTTTCTAATAGCTACTTGAGCAAATTATAATCAAAACAGCTATCACTAAATATCTCACTAATAACTTGATACCAACGCCGATAGACGGCAATCAACCGCCGCCACTGTTCTTTTATTAAAACAGCTGCGGCATTTCAAAGCAGAGGAGTTCTGTGATGTATACCAGTAATCTAAACAATTTAATCTTAAATAGTGACAGCTATAAAACCTCACATTGGGTGCAATATCCAAGCGGAAGTGAGTATCTGTCAAGCTACATTGAAGCGCGCAAAGGCGATTACGATGTGGTGTTCTTTGGTCTACAAGCCTTTATCAAAGAGTACCTAAGCACGTCTATCACTCATCAAGATATCGATGAGGCCGAAAAGGTTATTCAGGCGCATGGCCTAACCTTCAATCGTGCTGGCTGGGAGCATTTGATTGAAAAACACGACGGCTACTTGCCACTACGTATACAAGCCGTGCCCGAAGGCAGCATCGTGCCTGTATCCAATGTAGTCTGCCAAGTGATCAACACCGATCCTGAGTTTTACTGGCTACCCAGCTATATTGAAACAGCGCTATTGCGTGCGATTTGGTATCCATCTACGGTCGCTAGTGTCTCTCACTATTGCAAAGACATTATCCGTCAAGCGTTAGAAAAATCAGCGGACAATACAGAGTCCCTGCCTTTTCGCTTGCATGACTTTGGCGCGCGCGGTGCATCGAGCCAAGAAACGGTTGCGCTTGGTAGCTTAGCGCATTTGGTCAACTTTGCTGGTACTGACTCGATGACAGCGCTTATTGCTGCTAGTCGCTGGTATCAGATGGGTGATGATATGCCTGCATTCTCTATTCCAGCAGCCGAGCACAGTACGATGACAGCTTGGGGACGTGATAGCGAGACTGCTGCTTTTCACAATATGATCGAGCAGTTTGGCGGTAAAGACAAAGCCTTTTCGGTCGTTTCAGATAGTTATGATTTATGGAATGCCATCGACAATATCTGGGGCGACGCCTTAAAAGACGAAGTCAAAAATATGGGCGGCACTTTGGTCATTCGTCCAGACAGCGGCGAACCTACCAAAGTCGTCCGTGAAGCGTTAGAGCGCTTGGCAGTGAAGTTCGGTACGACCATAAACAGCAAAGGCTATAAAGTGCTACCCGACTACGTACGCATCATCCAAGGTGATGGTATCAGCTCGCAAAGCTTAAGTAAAATTATTGATGTGGTCATCAAAGCAGGCTTTAGCATAGAAAACGTGACATTTGGTATGGGCGGTGGTCTATTGCAGCAAGTCAACCGCGACACCATGAGTTGGGCAATGAAATCTAGCGCTATCTCTATCGATGGCGCATGGAAGGATATTTATAAAGATCCTGTCACCAGCCGCTCAAAACGCTCGAAAAAAGGACGATTGGCACTGGTAAAATCCGATAGCGGCCAGCTAACAACCATAAAAGAAAATGAGATGAGCGACCCAACTGACAATCTATTACATGATGTCTACGTCGATGGTAAATTGTTAATTGAAGACAGTCTCACGACTATTAGGGAACGTGCAGGATGGTAGACACTAATAAGCTGACATCGGTCGCAAGAGACGTCTTACTTGCTCCTGTCTACCTCTATCAAGGTCGCAAAATCAAGCGTGATACAGTCCGCTTGCCTGAACCACATGGCGAAAGGCACGGCGTGATTGACCTGCCTCAAGCGAATGGTGAAGCATCAACGCAAGACGCTAAGACATTTAACCTTATGGTCGTCGGTGATTCGGCAGCAGCAGGTGTGGGTAGTCAAACGCAGCAAGAAGCGTTGGTCGGTAAGCTCATCCCGATACTGGAGCAAAACAAAGCTATCCAAGCAAACTTTGCTCGACTCAATTGGTCATTGCAAGCGACAACAGGTCATACCAGCTTTGATATTCTACGCAGGTTATATGTTCTACCGGCTCCTGAGCAGCCTATTGATGTGATGTTGCTAAGCGTAGGGGTCAATGATACGACGTCCAATGTCTCTGTACATAAATGGCAACAGCAAATTGAAGACATTATCAATATTGCACAGCGCAAATTTGGCGTACGAGAATTGGTTTTTTTAAGTTTGCCGCCGATGGCGCAAATGCCCGCAATCCCTGCCCCGCTCAATAATTTTGTAGGTGCAAAAGCCTCAGTACTGGATGAGATATTACAGCAGGTTTGTGCGGCTCATGCTAGTGTCACCTATATGGCAACCGACTTTACACGGATGTTAGAAGAGCATGCAAATGGCTCGGCTATCGATATCAATGTGATGTTTGCCAGTGATGGATTTCATCCTAGCAGTCTGATGTACGGCTATTGGGCACAGCAAATCGTAGAAACCATTATTCAGTTACTAGATTCCATTCAGTTATCGGACTCATCTACTACTGAATTTGAGCGCTAAATAGACTGTTAGCTTTATTTTTAGATAATAGAAAATTAAACCAAAAAAAACCGCTGAATAATCAGCGGTTTTTTATTGCTTAGCAAAATATATTTACACCATAAGTGTAAATTATTCAGCAGCGTCTGCAGCTTTCTTGCTACGGCCACCAAATGCGCCAAAGCGTTTGTTGAAGCTTGCAACACGACCTTCAGTAGAAGTTTTACGTTGCTCACCAGTATAGAATGGATGCGACGCACTTGAGATATCAAGTGGGTAGTATGGGTATTCTTTACCTTCGTATTCACGAGTCGCTTTAGTCTTAGCAGTTGAGCGAGTCAAAAAGAACACGTCAGCGTTAGTGTCGTGGAATAAAACTTCTTGGTAATTAGGATGGATATCTTTACGCATAATATACTCTCTAGGTCCGATGTATGTACGACGTCTAAATACAGCATCAGCGATGATGTATCAAACAAATAATGACATACGTAACTGAGGCACTAAGGACATTACAAGTATGGCAACTGCGTCACTGGCTTATTCCAGCACCCAACACCACCCTTCTGTTCGCTTAGCCTTTCCCCAGCGGGAAAATTAAACCGCGATTTTAACGGTTTTTGACGTAAGACGCAAGGAGCAGTTGTGATAGAGATATGTGATAAGTTGTCACTGAAAGCTCGAGAGTGTTGAGATAGGCGATTGATTTTAGTACAGTAATAAAGTTAGTTAAATTAATCAATGATATCTACTATTGTAGATAATCTAACCAAATACAACCTTAGCTCTTAATTATACATAGTATGCTTAAAGGGTACAGCTACGCGATACAAACTCCATTTGAACATCGCTACCAGCAACTAATTTACTTCTCAATCACTCGTAACTTAACTGAATTAAATAAGGAATATTTAATGATAAATACTAAAATAAGCACGGCCACCAAAGCACTATTTATTGGCTCAGCATTAGCAGTTACTACCATGGCAAGCGCCGCCCTACCGACTCAATGGCAGCTAGATGACTCCCATACTCGTGTTGGATTTTCTGTCAGTCACTTGGGGTTTTCAACCACCATGGGCCACTTCAATGATGTCAAAGGTATGGTGAATTACGATATTAAAGCTCCCGATAAAACCAGCATGGACTTTACCATTGCGACTGATAGTATCGACACCAATTGGGATGCTCGTGACAAGCATTTAAAGACAGATGAGTTTTTTAATGTTGCAAAGTATCCAAACATGACTTTCAAATCTACTCAGGTCAAATTCATTAATCCGCAGCAGGCTAAAGTAACGGGTGACTTTACTTTACTTGGTCAAACCAAACCACTAACCCTAGATGTCACGTTAAACAAAATCGCTAATAGCCCTCTTACCAAAGAGCCAGTCGTTGGTTTCCGCGCTACTGGTACACTTGATCGCGCCGCTTATGGTATGACCGCTTACGCTGACGGTATCACGACCAATGTCCCTATCCAAATCGATGGCGAGCTAGTAGAAAAGAAATAACTGTAAGCTTATAGCTCTCTAACGGCTTTTGAAAAAAATGAGAAAAGCAGCCTACCCTCACTTATAGAGGCAGGTTGCTTTTTTATTTCCTATAAATTCTTCTACGCTCTAATCATATATATTCATTATTTTACATAAAAGGTTTTTATGTACTTGAAGGCTTCATACTTTGTTGTTATATTCGTATATACGGATTTACGAATATATAACGCAACACTGAGGGAGCAGCAACGTGGATACAGTACAAGTTGATTACATAGCGATAGATGCTGAGTGGGATAAGAAGGTATCAAATCATCATTTTGATATATATCACTTATCTGGTTGGATTGCGGCCTCAGCTGTCATCGACAAGGGCAAACCTCAAGGAATCATCGCTCGCTATAAAGATAAAGAAGTATTGTTACCCATCATAATTAGACAAATTGACTCAGATCACTGGGATGCTACTTCCACTTATGGTTACGGTGGCCCGTTGATGGACAAAACCCTTACTGATGCCGAGTTAGACGTCGTACTAGATGAGATAAGAGCTTTTCTTTGCGAGAGAGGCTGCGTGTCCTTATTTATGCGGTTGCACCCGATTATTAATAAAGAATGGATACCTACAGTTGGCAAAGCACTGACTCACGGGCTGACCTTGATGTCTGATTTGAGTAAGTCTGAAGAAGAGCATTGGAGCGAGACACAAAATCGACATCGCCGCGGTATCAAAAAAGCCATAAAAATGGATGTCGTGACAAAAACAGAATTCTTAACTCGGCAGAATGCGATGGTGTTCTCAGACATTTATAAAGAGACAATGCGACACGTCAAGGCCAGTGATTACTACTTCTTCGATGATGATTATTTCTTTAATTTGCTTGAAAACCTTCAAGAAAAAATACTGTTGATAACTGCCTATCAAGACGATAAAGCAATTGGGTCTTCTATATATACGCTCTGCCAAGAGTCAGGCATTATGCAGTTTCATCTTGGCGGTACGCTGAACGCCTATACGCATCTACAACCTTCTAAACTTATCACTCATGTCGCTCGCAATTGGGGACGAGAGAACCGTTATGAAGTGCTACATCTTGGTGGCGGCGTTGGTTCCAATTTAGATTCTTTATATGAGTATAAAAAAGGCTTTAGCTCGCAAGAGTTACTATTCAAGACTTATAGACTCATTGTTAATGCAGCAAAATATACAGAGTTAGTAGCTGGTATCTGGTTTACAGAAAGTGATCTGCTTTCAGACTTTTTTCCTTTATATAGAAAAGAGCCTAGCAAAGAAGAAGTGTTAGAGACCATTCAGATTGAGCCTTTAGCAAATGTGACATAGTACAAATTACATCTGATACTAGAGAATAACACCAAAAAATAAAAAACAGCCTGCCTCTATAGAGGACGGGCTGCTTTTTTGTCTTAACGTTTTCGAGTCAGTTTATATCTAACACCTGTTATTTACTTGGGATAACGTGCCAAACGCCAAGTTTATCATCACCGTCTTTGTCACCAACTTTTGTATCGTTAGCATAGAAGTATAAAGGCTTACCGTTCATTGCCCACTGATATTTGCCATCTTCACGCTTGAATGCAGCAAACTGACCTGAAGCTTTGGCATCGTTAGGCGCTTTGAAAATTGGCCACACAACTTGGCAAGCTGCACCGCAATCTGACTTGTTCATAGAATCTTTATCAAACGTATATAACGTCATATGGTTGGTAGCATCTACCAGCACCCCATTCTTGCTAGTGACTGGTGCTGTATTATTGCTCGTTGCCTGTACTTCATGCGTACCTGACATATCGTTACCGACCACGTTTTTTAAGGTAGTACAGCCAGTTAGTGTCAATACACCTGTTAGTACCGATAACATCATTATATTTTTCATCATAACTTCCTTGTAATTTTAGTCGTATTTTTTATAGCGATAAGCTTGTTGTCGTTTACTTTATCGACTGTCCCTTTTGTTAATTTTGACATTTGTAATTTTGAACAGTCATCAAAACAGAACCGACACTTCTTGTTAAGCAAAATAAATATAGCATATGCTCTTAATTTATCTCGGCTACCAATATATACACTTACAAAAGTGGTCGAATTTTACAAAACAATAAAACGAGCTTATTTTCGATTTCACAAACTTGCCACTTCTCTCGTTTACTCTATTTTTAAACAGACTCATTCATCTGGAAAACTTCACACATATAGCGACTCGTTGACAAAACTCATGCATCTTCTTACGTATTTCCCATCATATTGTCTGTAGTTCTTCGTAAAATAAACCTATAGATATGAAGAATGGCTAAACAATAGAAAAGATGACTATTGAAGTTCAGATTTGTGTGTTGAACTTAATTACCTTCGCACGCATATCAAGAAATATAGAACATTGAATAAATATACCGAGCACGGCCTAATACAGATGCTATTAAGGATACAACGACGACAATGACTCAGTCTTTTGATAAAAACCACGCTCAATCCTTTAATCGTGACGCTCATTCTGGAGTGTTATCTTATGGGGCAAAAAACATTCAACCTAAAAAGCGTGTTGGCATTTTGGGCGGCGGTACTGCGGGATCGACGATAGCGATTCGACTTGCTGCGTTAGGATTAGAGACCTACTTATTTGAGAAGAAAAAATCACTCATTGATGGACCACCTATGTGTCATTTGCATGCAGGTGGTAATTTGTACCGTGAAATACCGGACGAGGATTGCGTAGCCTTGCTCAAGCAATGTATCGATATTTTGCGTTTGTATCCGCACACTATTGACGTTCGTCCTACGGTGTTTGCCGTACCGACACGTGACGAAGGACTGCCTGAAGACTTACTACCGCGTTTAGATATTTTGACCGATGCTTATCAAAAGCTGATCGAGCAAGATGCTAATAATAAAGTATTGGGCGAGCCTGAAGATTACTACCAGTTATACAGCCATGAGCAATTGATTGAGCTGGCTGAACGTGAGCAAGTCGCTGTACCAAGTACGGTTGATGAATGGATGATTCCAGTCGCTAGATACTTAGATTTGAACAAGGTTAAATTTCCATTAATTGTTGTCCAAGAATATGGTTGGAACATTTTTCGTCTAGCCGCTTCTGCCAAGCTTGCACTGGAAGAGTACGACAATGCGCACGTATTTACTGAAACTGCTGTGCAAAAAGTCGTTCCGGTAGATTGTGAGAATTGTACCAACGCTGACCATCATGTCACCAAATGGCGTATCGACTATCAACAAACCCATAATCAAGAACACGGCTCTCAGCCTGAGTCTATTGAAGTTGATTACCTAGTCAACGCTTGCGGATTCCGTACGGGTGTTATTGACGATATGGTTGGTCTCGAAGTCACGCGTATGGTTGAGTTCAAATCGTCTTATGTGACCCATTGGGACGATGCTGGTGGACAGATACCAGAGATTATCGTTTATGGTCAACGAGGTACGCCAGAAGGTATGGCACAGCTTACGCCCTACCCTGGTGGATATTTTCAGATTCACGGTATGAGTAAAGCCATTACTTTGTTCGATGATGGTCTTGTCGCATCGAGTGAAGACAGTGCGCAGCCCAAACTGCCACAACAATATGTGCACTATATCGAAGATGGTTGGGATAAAGCGCCCCTACAGGCACGTAGTCAGCAAGCGATTGAGTATGTAGCTGAGTTTGTACCAACATTCAACAGCGCACGTACTGTTGGTAACGCGCTATACGGTGGGCAGCAGATTCCTGGACAGGATGATACGCTGCGAGTTGCTGATGTGAGTTTATACTCTAATATACGCTATGCCCGTGCAGAAAACGTCAAAGCATCTTCGACCTTGATTGCCGCTGATCAAATAGTTAATGAGCTGACAGAGCTAGGCTTGATAGAGAACGATACACCTCTAAATCGTCGTCGCTATGCTCATGAGTGGTCGTACCTTGTCCATAACGATAGCCTCACTGTTGATGAGGTTGCACGTGAGCTCGCTGAGCAGCGTGGATTCCCAATCGCTATGGCTCATGTCAATCATAGTATTCGTGAAGTAGCATTGGATGATCTCACGCCTGCTGATGCCTAATAAGCATGTTTCATTGATAGGTTGTTAACACATATAAAAAAGGAGCAGATAACCGAGATTTGGTTATCTGCTCCTTTTTTCGTCGTAGCTTTTAATATTTAAACATTTGCTGTGTATAAATAGCTATATGGCTTAACTATTACTGCCTGCCATCTTTTCTGTATCCACAGCATCATCTATGGTCACTACTGTCTGTAGCATATCGATCGCTTCGCTGATGGTATTACACACCACTAGACGATCTAAATCTTCCTGCTTCATAAAGCCTTGCTCAGTGGTATATTTCAAATGCTCAATCATACGGTCATAAAAACCATTGATGTTCAAAATGATCATTGGTTTTTCGTGCTGGTACAATTGACGCCACGTGGCGATTTCCATAATCTCTTCTAACGTTCCTAGCCCGCCCGGTAGCGTGATAAAGGCATCGGCATACTCTGCCATAACGGTCTTACGCGTGTGCATAGTGTCAGTCAAATGCAAGCGAGTCAGCTGCTCATGAGCGATTTCGTGCTTGAGCATAAAGGTTGGAATCACGCCCACTGCTTGCGCGCCGCCATTGATTACTTCATCCGCAACTGCGCCCATTAGACCGATACTAGCGCCACCATATACTAGCCCCATGCCATTATTTGCCAAAGCACTGCCGAGCTCGCGTGCTGCCTGTTCATACACGCCACCATTGCCCAAGCGTGAACCGCAGTACACAGCCACGAGCGGCATTGATAAGGCAGACTTGTCGACTGCTTTTTCAATATTTGTAATGTCTTTGCTTGTGATTACGTCATAAGTATCATCGTTGATTTTCATTTGCATATAGCTTCCTTAATTACCTGTCAGTTTTTATTGAGTGCTTGTTATTAGTGAAGGCTGCATACCGACACCTATCATTTATATTGTCATGCACATGATTCATAAGACAAACTCAGCCAAGCTATATAAAACTTGGAAGTCATATTTGCGCAACTGTCTTGCCAGCATTTATCTTAACATAAGCAATGCTACCACATAGTCACAACGATTTATCACTACGCAACGACTACACTTTCAAGATGCGCATTTATTGTTCATCATAGTTCAATATTCATTATCTACTAATAAAAATACTAAGGTATACCCATGGATAATCATAACGCCTCTCATACTGCCGAGCTATCAAGCTCTGTAGTTAATAGCAATCTCACTATTAAAAGTAATATGAATGATGCGAGCAATATTGATACTTACTCATTAAGTATCATGACCGATCGCAACCAAGCATTGGCAGCCACTGTCTATCGCCCTAAAGATGCGACAAAAAAAGCGATCATGATGGCACCCGCCACAGGTATTAAGCGCCACTTTTATCATAATTTTGCGACCTACCTAGCAGAAAGCGGCTTTGGGGTGCTGACCTTTGATAATGAAGGAATCGGTGAGTCACTATCGACCGATCTGGCAAAATGTAGCGCTTCCTTGATCAGTTGGGGTCGCCATGACATGCCTGCCGTACTCGATGCCTTACAAGATGAGTTTCCTGATGCCTCTTATCATCTCATCGGTCATAGCGCGGGCGGTCAACTCGTTGGCCTGATGCCCAACTATCAGGCGATTGGCTCAGTGTTCAATGTCGCTTGTTCGTCAGGACGTATCAAAAATATGGGCATGCCATATAAGCTCAAAGCCATGGGATTTATGGATGCGTTTATTCCATTCACTAATTTAACACTGGGCTATACGCCGTCAGACAAAATCGGTATGGGTGAACCACTGCCACGCGGTGTGGCTCGTCAATGGCGTGAATGGTGCAATGGGGCGGGCTATATCAAAACCGCATTTGGCAAAAGCATACACACGCATTTCTACGATGAGCTCAGCATGCCAGCACTATGGCTTGGCTTTAGCGATGATGATATCGCCAACAGTGAAAACATGGACGATATGATAAGGGTATTTACAAAAATGCCCGTAGAAAAGCGATTCTTAGACCCTGAGGATTTTGGTCTAAATCATATCGGTCATATGCGCTATTTTAGTAGTAAGACCAATATCAAAGCGCCGCAGCTATGGCAGATGGCTGTGACATGGTTGCACGACCAACCATAAGCTTATCGTCATGTCGCACCTTACATAGCAGACCCATGATAATTTAGATTACTTTTTTGCGTTTTCTTCATCTTCCATTTGTAAGCGTTTAGTCAGTGCCGAATACAGCGACGGCTGCATATTATGAATATTGCCTATCATCCATTTAACATAGCTGATAGGCACATCTTTGATCGGCTTGCCTTTATGCTTACCAAACGGCATTTTGCTCACAGGAGTCGCTTTGTTGGAGATAGCATGTGCCGCTGCAAAGTCTGTCGGCGCAATCTCTAGACGCTCGCAGCATGCTTGATACAGCAGATAGCACATTCGAGCATCGCCAAGCGCATCATGAGCGGCAATCGTCATTGCACTCGCTTCACCCTTACCCAACAGTTGCTCGATACACTTAGACTGACCGTAAGCACGCCATTCTGGAAAGGCTGCCCGCGCAAGTCTCACCGTACAAATCAGCTTAGCAGAAGGACTGCCAATCACTCGCCAATCAAAACGTACGTTATGACCAATCAAGTACTCCGGTAATTCAAACTGCTCCAATTCAAAGCGCTCAAGTCCAGCCACATCATCATCGGTAATACCATACCCCTTTATGACAATAGGTGAAATAGATCGACCACTATTAAAGTATTTCATCCACTCAAAACCAGTTGCTACATTGATAGTTGCAACTTGGATAGGTCTGGGATCACTACCCTGATCTGTTTCGGTATCGATAACCAGCGCTGTTTCGCGCGTGACAGAAATATCAGCAGGATTAAAAGCATCATTCATAAAATATTAACCATCAGTAGCAACTGTCTATGCTCAGTAGAAATGTTAAGTAGATAAAACTATATTTACTGTTTATATCCTTAACCATAAGAATAACTATGGGGGTAAAAACGATAGATAACAATGCGATACATACGTTGTTAGACGAAGCTTTTATAATAAAATCTCAAATGACATCAAATATATATGAGACATCAATGCTAGCAGATGGAAATAACCAACCTCCCAGACCTTCTTTTTTCAGTCGTTTAATAAGCCTATTGATTAAGGCTACTGTATTGCTAGCACTATTATTTGTCTTCGATAAGCTACTACCTAGTGTCAGTCAGCAAACGCAGTCATTTGTGGTTGCCAAATGGCAGCAATTGAGTTTATTGCAACAAGAATTGCCGACCGAAAACAGCTTACCCAGTCCACTACCAGAACGGAACCTGACAGACACTTGGGGCGCAGCACGTAGTCAAGGCCGCTCCCACGAAGGTATCGATATCTTTGCGCCGCGTAATACTCCCGTGCAGTCGACTACGCAAGGCGTAGTAAGCAAAGTTGGTGAAAACACATTGGGTGGGCGCGTAGTCGTGGTAGTAGGGCCGGGCGGCGCAGGACATTACTACGCTCATCTAGAAGACTATGCTGACATCTCCCCCAATGATTGGGTCAATCAGGGCGATGTGATAGGTTATGTAGGTGATAGCGGTAATGCAAAAGGAACGCCTACGCATGTACATTACGGTATCTATATTAATGGCAGTGCGGTCAATCCTTATCCACTTTTGCAAAAGGATTAACGAATATAGAAAAGTATGTCGTTAACCTGATTTAAAGTCGTGCTAGGTTTAGATTAATCAAAAAACGGAAGCCGAAAAACTGTCGTTAATACAGCCCCTAAATCATATTAATTGGCTGTGACGGATCTGACGTAATTTGAGGGGAATACCACACTAAATGTCGACCCTTCCCCTTCCACTGAATCGATTTGCAGTTGCGCTTCGTGCTGGTGCAATACGTGTTTTACAATCGCTAATCCCAACCCCGTACCACCTGTCGCACGACTGCGACCTTTGTCGATACGATAGAAACGCTCTGTCAAACGGGCGATATGCTCTGACGCAATACCGATCCCATCATCTTCGACCGCGAAACGGCAACCATCAGACGTCCTTGTCCAGCTGATAGTGATATTGCCGCCCTTTGGCGTATATTTGATTGCATTGATTACTAGATTGGATAGCGCACTATTCAAGTACATCTCTGACCCGTACAGCCCATCATAGGTATCTATATGCAAATGAATAATATGTTTGTACGCTTGGTTGTAGGCCTGTGCATCGTCGTAGATATTGGTCAGTAACTTAGTCATATCTATGTAATGTAGCTCGTGTGACTCTTCGATTTCAATCTTAGACAATAGCAGTAAGTCGTTCACGATTCTGTTCATACGGGCAGTTTGCTGGGTCATCAGCTCAAAACCGCGACGCCATTGCGGCGGCATATCTGGCTGATCGGAGAAATTCTCCAGATAGCCCATCATTACCGTCAATGGTGTTCTAAGCTCATGCGAGACATTCGCCACAAAATCCTGACGCATTTGCTCTAAGTGCCGCAGGCGGGTCACATCATATACAAACAGCAGTTTTTCATCACCGAAAGGGGTCAGTTCGCACTTTAAGTAGCGACTAGGATCTCGCCATGATTCTATATGGACACCATCGTTAGGTATCGTTGTACCTTCATAGTACTGGCGGAACTCAGGTACAGTGATAAAGTCAAAAATGTTCTGACCTTTATCTTCTGGCTGTAGCAGCAATAAGTCTTGCGCCGCCTGATTCCACCATTCTAGACCATCATTGTTGTTGAGCAAAATCACTGCATCGCGCAGGGCTCGTAGTGCACTGCCGATTTTTTTGAGTTGCTCTGCTGTACTTTGAGTAGATATTTGCTCTAGTAGAGCTGATTGCTTACTTTTTGCTGGCGCTATCTTGTCCATTTTTTATCCTTACCACTATCCGCGGCCTTTATATCGCTGCGGCATTATTTGTACAAGATTAACTTGGCTCAATCAGGCTAGAAAATCGGTAGCCTGTTCCACGTACCGTCTGTATCAATGTATCACAGTCATAAGGTCGCAGTAATTTACGTAGACGTTTGATATGCACATCGATGGTTCGATCTTCGATATATACATTGCCGCCCCATACTTGATCGAGCAGCTGCGTTCGTGTATAGGCGCGCTCAGGGTGACTCATAAAAAATGCCAATAGGCGATACTCTGTGGGCCCAACATCAACGATTTTACCTGCAGCTGTCACGCGCTGACTCTTAGTATCTAAACTTAACTGCCCAATTTCGATAGGTTTGTCGCTACTCATCGCGCTACTGCGGCGTAGTACGGCTTTGATTCTAGAAATCAGCTCACGCGTCGAAAAAGGCTTAGTCATATAATCATCTGCACCTGCATCTAAACCATGAACTTTACTGTCTTCTTCACTTTTTGCCGTTAGCATAATGACTGGTATTTCAGAGAGTAGCTCATCGTTTTTTAGCATACGACAGAAATCCACACCGCTCTTGTCACCAGGCAACATCCAATCTAACAGTATCAGTGACGGCCTATGATCGACCACCTGCTGATGCGCCTCTGATACGTCAGCCGCTTGCAAGCTATCAAACCCAGCCATCTCTAGCGTCATGACAACCATTTCACGAATCGCAGGCTCATCTTCAACAATCAAAATTTGCTCATTATACATAGGACATTCTCGGTGTTAGAGGACAAAATCTAGCATGTAAAAAGGCGATATATACTCACCAGTCTCTACCTATTAAACGGATTAATTATGACAGCTTGATGACACTCTAAAATCAGATTTCTAGTAAAAAATTGAGCGGCCCATCATTGACGCTCGACACTTGCATATCCGCACCAAACTGACCAGTTGCCACATTTGGATGCTTAGTTTTGGCATAATCGACCAGTTGTTCAAATAATGCTTGCGCCGCAGCAGGTGCCATCGCACCACCAAAGTCTGGTCGGCGTCCTTTGTCTGTTTTTGCCATCAAGGTAAATTGTGAAACTAATAATAGCCCACCAGCAACCTGCTGAACGTTTTTATCCAGTTTACCAAATTTGGCCGGATCATCGTCATTTTCAAAAATGCGATAGGTCAGTATTTTGTCAATCATACGCTGGGCAGCGGCAAAATCGTCTTCGTGCCCTAAGCCAACATATGCCAATACCCCATGCTCAATCTCGCCGATACACTGCTGATCGACGACCACACTAGCGTGCTTCACCCGTTGTATGAGTGCTTTCATTTACTAATTCCTTAACAGATTATGGCCATACAATAATATGCTGTCCATGATAAAATACCGTCATTAACTTAGCTATTATTAAGGCGCGTTTGATATTCACAAATAGGTACTGTGGATCGCTAAAACTGTTCCAGACAAGGCGTAAAACGACGATAATGCTCATGCCTTATCTAGATTTACAACGTAGTATGGCGCAATTTTAGCCACTGTCAGTGCCATGGTCGAATCTCCAACACGCCCTTATTACATTACACCTTATTTTGGTAGCCTTATTATGAATGTATTTACCACCTTACAACAGCTTGTGCCGCAGCAAAAGCTCAGTAAAGTCGCTGGACGTTTGGCCGCCAGTCGCCATCCCTATGTCAAACGTACCTTTATCCGTAGCTTTGCCAAAGCTTATAATATCAGCTTAGACGAGTACGAGCGCCAAAGCCTCAACGCTTATGAGAGTTTTAATGACTTTTTTACCCGCGAGTTAAAAGAAGACGCTCGTACTATCGACGCCACGGCAAACGGTATCGTGAGCCCTGCAGACGGTATTATCTCTCAGCTAGGACAAATCGAAGATCATAAACTTCTACAAGCCAAAGGTCGTCACTATGATGTCGGCCAACTGCTTGCTGATAGTGAAGATGGCAGTTATTTCACTGATGGTAGTTTTGCAACTATCTACTTAGCGCCTAGTAATTATCACCGTGTGCATATGCCGTTTACTGGCACATTGACCAAGACTCGCTATGTACCTGGCACCCTGTTTTCGGTCAACAATACTACGGCGGCTAACGTGCCAGACTTATTTGCACGTAATGAGCGTCTGGTCTGTATGTTTGATACCAAGTATGGCAAAGCAGCTGTCGTAATGGTTGGTGCTATGATCGTCGCTGGTATTGAAACTGTCGCCACTGGCAAAATTACTCGCACGGATGATATACAGGAAGCGGATCACGATATGCAGTTTGCGGCAGGCGAAGAGCTTGGACGCTTCTATCTAGGCTCAACGGCTATCGTGGTATTACCAAAAGCAGCAAAGGCTGACTGGCTAGATAGTATGCAAGCCAATAGCGTTGTGCAAATGGGTCAATTGCTAGGAATGGCAAACGCGCAATAACACGCCTGTATAAAAACACTTAAAGTATCAGCCCAGTTAAGCGTAAATCATCATGCTTAATTAGGCTTTTTTTATGCCTGCTATTTATACAGATTTACGCATCAATTAACCAGCCTTGCTGAGTTGCGTATTCAATATTATGTGAGAGCCAATCATGAATAGGAGGAAAGCTGTCTTTGATAAATGCATGCGCACCCGCCACCTGCGAGCGCGTAACACCAAGCTCAATCCATGTCTTACCATTGGTATTTAGATTGAGTAAAAACGGCAATAAGCGATCAACGACTCTGAGCAACTGACTCTCTTTGCTACTTCCTGTTTCCTGCGCTTCCCAAACCTCGCTTAAATCACTAATGCCATTGCCTCGCTCACGTTGCAATCTGACAATGCCTGCACGCTCTTCGACGTGTGCATCAGTACGCGTATCGGCATATAAAAAAGTATCGCCAGCATCAATCTCACCCAAATCATGTACCAGTGCCATCTTCAGCAATTTTTCGTGATTGACGTCTAGCGCAAATAATTCAGCAATCGACCAACAGGCCATCGCTAGGTGCCAAGAATGTTCGGCAGAGTTTTCTTTGCGAGTAGTCTGTGTCACATAGCTACGGCGATTCACGCGTTTGAGCGCATCTAACTCCAATAAGAAATGAGTGACATCGTCAATGTCGATATGTGAAGTAGATTCGGAATGAGTGACTGATATAGAGCTGGCTTGCGACATTGATTTTCTCTGGCTTTCTCTAGTTATTGGTTTAATGCTTATAAGTTCTGGCAATTTTAAGTTTCATTGCTCAAGATATTATAGTTAGTTTGATATCAAACAATGGTTAAAAGACTATTACCGTTATCAAAAAAATAGCGCTTATTTTACCAAGCGCTATCTATTATAAATCAGAAGATAAATGGTTAAATTGAAACTCTATTTATCCAAGTTCTTAAGCAACTAAAGCTTAAACCACCTACTTAATCAAATTAATAATGGTTTTGAACGCAGGATCTTCACTGCTACGGCACAGCTCAAACAAGATTGATTCGACAGTACTAATTACACCGCCCGCACGGCGAATACGGCGAATTGCTTGCTTTTTATCATAAGGAAAACGAGAACCAACCGCATCCCCAATAATGACAGGCTGCATACCATTGTCCAATAAATCTAGTGCCGTCTGCATAATACAGACATGAGCCTCAGCACCAAAAAGCAACACGGTACTACGGTTCTGCTGAGCCAAATGATGCCATGAATCATTATTATCGCAGGCACTAAAGGTGACCTTTTCAAAGCTCTTAGCATTGTCTCCTTCGAGTACGTCGCGTAGCTCTGGCAAGGTATCGCCCAAGCCTTTTTTATATTGTTCATTAAGCATGATTGGAATATTGAGCGCTTGCAGCCCTTTAATCAAGGTAACGGTTTTTTTTACGATATTTTCGTGATCATAGATATGCGGCGTTAAGCGCTCTTGCACATCGACAATCATTGCTTGGGTATTCTCACGAGCGATTCGATAGGTGCGATCATTAATCATAGTAGACATAGTACACTCCTTGTACGGCTGACAGTTGCAACTAAAAACTATTTTAGAATTATCATAAACAGTGCCATGGTTCATCTTTCTCTTATTTAGTCATAGTTTCATGAATGCGTCAATGGAGATAATTTTTAATCGCCGTAATACTGTGTTTTTCGACTCTGTGATCTATTAATTGGCTAACTATTAATTTTACCCATAAAAAAACCTCTAGCCGTTATGACTAGAGGTTTTTCGTTAGCGAGTAGCTACTTATTGAATGTTCAAATAATCTTGTTTATATAAATAAGACTAAACACGCTCAATAATAGTAGCGATACCTTGGCCAAGACCAATACACATGGTCGCTAGGCCGATTTCAGTATCTGACTGCTCCATTGCGTTTAGCAATGTCACTGTGATACGAGCGCCAGAACACCCTAGTGGATGACCTAGAGCAATGGCACCACCGTTGATGTTAACGATGTCTTGCTTGTCAGATAGGTTCAGACCTTTTAACACTGATAGACCTTGAGCAGCAAATGCTTCGTTTAGCTCGATGGTTTGCATGTCATCGATGCTCATGCCAGCACGCTTCAATGCTTTTTGGGTAGCAGGTACAGGACCATAACCCATGATAGCAGCATCACAACCAGCCACAGCCATACTACGAATACGAGCACGTGGCTTTAGACCTAGGTCTTTGGCTTTTTGTGCGCTCATTACTAGCATCGCTGACGCACCGTCAGATAATGCAGATGAGGTTGCTGCTGTTACTGTACCGCCTTTTGGATCAAACGCTGGACGTAGCTTTTGCATTTGCTCCATCGTTGCATCTGGACGAATCACTTCATCAACCGTACATAGTTGCAGACGACCAGCAGCATCATGACCTTCGATACCAATGATTTCATTGTCAAAACGACCTTCAGTGGTTGCAGCCCATGCGCGGCGATGTGACTCAAGACCAAACGCGTCTTGTTCTTCGCGCGTGATGTTGTTCATACGACCTAGCATTTCAGCAGTCAAGCCCATCATGTTTGACGCTTTTGCATAATACTTAGAAGCAGCAGGGTTCAAATCAACACCATGCATCATGCCTACGTGACCCATGTGCTCAACACCACCGATGATGAATACATCACCTTGGTTGGTCATGATTTGTGCAGCAGCAGTATGTAGCGCCTGCATAGAAGAGCCACATAGACGGTTAACCGTTTGGCCACCAGCAGTCTTTGGGATACCAGCTAGCAAACCGATGTTACGACCGATGTTCAAGCCTTGCTCTAGCGTCTGGTTGACACAACCCCAGATAATATCTTCGATATCATTGGTATCAAAGTCATTACGTTCTACTAGCGCACGTACTAGTTCCGCTGACATGCTATCAGCACGTACATGACGGAACATACCGTTTTTGGTTTTGCCCATTGCCGAGCGTACGCCATCTACGATGACCACATCTTTTGGACTTAAAGTTGTCATACCATATTCCTTTTCAATTTTTATTGTCAGTGTAGTCAGCTCAACTTACGACTATTACCTTGTCAATCCCGCTCAAAGTACAATAGGTACATTTACGCTTGATTTACTCGTACTAGCCTTAAACCGAACCAACTATAATCGTACGTTCGCTATTGGAGACGATTCATGTCTCAATTGCTTTTATGCAAAATAGCAAACGTACTGCACTTCATCCTAGTAATGACTGACTATTACGCTGTTGCGTAAAAAGTCTCGCCTGCGGCTGCCATGTCGCGAATCTTTTGTGGCGCTTCATAAGCTTTGCCAAGATGTGCGTATTTTTCACATAGTGCCAAGTAGTTATCTAGACCCATTTGGTCGACATAACGGCAAGGGCCACCACGGAATGGAGGGAAACCTACGCCCATAATCATCGCCATGTCGGCCTCGCTTGGTGTGCTTACGATGTTGTCTTCTAGGCAGCGAACCGTTTCGTTGCAGAAGGCAATCATAGTGCGATCGATGATTGCTTGATCGTCGAAGGTTTGCTTTTCGCTATCGGTCGTGGCTTTTAGCAACTCGTAAGTGGCTTCGTCAGCAACTTTCTTTGGCTTGCCGCGCTTGTCCATTTCGTACTTATAGAAACCGATACCGTTTTTCTGACCCAGACGCTCATTGTCATATAGATGCTGGATAGCACCTTTATAATCAGGCTTCATGCGATCAGGGAAACCATCAGCCATCACTGCTGCACCATGTACACCTGTATCTAGACCGACCACGTCGATTAGGTATGCAGGGCCCATTGGCCAGCCGAATTTTTCCATAACTTTATCGACATGAGCAAAGTCAGCACCTTGCTTAAGTAGCAAGTCAAACGCGCCAAAGTATGGGAACAATACACGGTTTACCAAGAAACCTGGGCAGTCGTTAACGACTACTGGCACTTTACCCATTTTAGAAGCAAGTGCAACAGTAGTCGCGATGGCTTCTTCAGATGATTTCTCACCGCGGATAACTTCTACCAATGGCATACGATGTACTGGGTTAAAGAAATGCATACCAACGAAGTTTTCTGGACGCTCAAGCGCTTCTGCTAGGAACGTAATAGAGATAGTCGAGGTGTTTGACGCTAGGATACAGTCGTCTTTTACCAAGCCTTCTACTTCTTTTAGTACCGCCCGCTTCACGTTTGGATTTTCTACAACAGCTTCGATAACGATATCAGTCTCAGCAAAATCACCATAGTTCAAAGTAGGACGGATACGGCTTAACGTTTCACCCATTTTTGCTGGAGTCATTTTGCCGCGTTCTACCATTTTGCCAAGCAGTTTGCTCGCTTCACCCATACCAAGGTCTAATTGCTCAGACTTGATATCTTTCATGATGATTGGCAAGCCTTTGCTGGCTGCTTGATAAGCAATACCGCCACCCATGATACCAGCGCCTAGTACCGCGGCTTCACTGATGTCATGTGCTTGCTTGCTGTGTTTTTTGGCCAGTTTTTTGACTAGCTGATCGTTTAAGAACAAACCAACCAAGCTCTCTGCTTGTGGGGTTTTAGCGGCTTTTGCAAAACCAGCCGCTTCTACTTCGATTGCTTTGTCACGTGATAAATTAACGTGCTTTTCAATCGTTTCGATAGCGATTGCTGGTGCTGGGTATTGCTTAGGATTGGCTTTAGCGAAAATAGCACCTTTGGCACTGTTGAACGCCATTGCTTGCTCAAGCTGGTTTAGCTTAACTGGAGCCAGTTTTTCTTCACGTTTTGCTTTCCAATCAAGCTCACCTGAGATACATTTTTTGACTAGGTCAATTGCTGCATCTTGTAAGTCGTCAGCAGGTACAGTCGCATCAACCAAGCCTAGCTTCAATGCTGCCAATGCTTTCTTTGGGCTACCAGTCGCGATCAGCTCAAGCGCGTTATCGATACCGATGATACGCGTACTACGAACCGTACCGCCGAAACCTGGGAAGATACCTAGCTGAGTTTCTGGCAAACCGATGATGGCTTTGTCACTCATGACACGGTATTCACAAACCAAAGTCATTTCACAACCGCCGCCCATCGCCGCGCCATTGATAGCCGCAACTTTAGGGAATGGTAGGTCTTCAAAACGATTGAAAGCGTCATTAACATGAACGACCCAATCTTTGATCTCGCTTTCTGATTTTTTGAAAGAACCGACGAACTCTGTGATATCAGCACCAGCGATAAACACGCCTTTGGCTGAAGTAACGATAAGACCTTTTACATTGTCGGCTTTTTCTAACGCACTAACTGCTTCACCAAACTGTTTGTTGGTTTCGGCATCAAATTTGTTCACGCTCTCATTTTCGGCGTTGTACTGCATGTTGGCGATGCCATCCTCTAGCATTGTCACCGTGATGCGATTTCCTTGGTATACCATTTGAAACTCCTTTCTATATAACGAAAGCTACGTTTTGAATTAAAATAAATAGCCAGTTACTGTTAGTAAAATGGGTAATAGCACTGTGCGCTTGTCATGTTATAAAGACAAACATATAACCAGCTCACAAGTGAAGATGTCTTTATTATCCAGCGCTCATCATGATGCACGTATTTTGCGTCTCTTGCATGACATCATATGACGCTTCATTTATATACTGCTGTTGCAGGTACTGATGTTCAAAATATTGACTGAGACCTGGTCCAACACTCGGTATCGACGATTGAACATCCTGAGAAAAAACCCAGTAGGGTCACCATCAGACCATTTTCACGTCAATTAGTGTAGGGGATTATGCCCCTAACTGTCACAAGCTAATACCATACTCGCAAGTCACTCTTAAATCACTTGCAGGCATTTACCTTACGCTAAAAGTGTTTTAGTGAATAAATGTATACTGAATTGTTAATTTAGATTTATTTTGTGTTGTTGACTTCATGCATGTCATCTTTGGAATGACAGTTCGTTAGCGCTACTTAATAAATGCCAATTGATCGATGCTACTTATTCAGTACCACTTTTCTACTGTAATAAAATTAACGTGCCAGCCTAGCTTGCTCTTTTATCAGAACATATTCAACCAGAGAGTGACATCATCCATCGGTAACGAAATCTTGTCGTTATATTGCAGCTAAGATTGCTCTGTTTTTAAATAGACTTCGGTAGAAAAATGCAAAAAACAATCAATTGATACCGTGTGTCACATAAGCGATATGACCTATCATGCTACACTAATAGCGTTTTTTCCTTATCCCTAATAAGTTTTACTGTATCCCTGATAAATGGTTGGATTATGACTGTTTCCCTTACTTCTAGCACTACCTCTACTGGCTTTATCCCTTCTAACGTTGTCTCTTTTCAAAGCACTGAGCAGTTTCATGGCGCTGTACGTGCGCAATTGGCGCAAGACATCGAGGTCTTGTTTGCTTATGCCAAGCTCCCTAGCCCGCTAGTAGATGCTTGCCGCTATGTGATGACTGGACAAGGCAAACTGGTACGCCCACTGATGGTTGCCAGCGCTTTTGCCAGTATTAATAGCAGTAATAATGAACGTACAGATGAACATAATGATGATATCGACACTCTAGATGCTGATTTAGACACACTACTAGAAAACGACTCAGACTACGATATGTCGCGCCGTGCTGCATTGGCGGTAGAGCTGCTGCATACCTACTCATTGGTGCATGATGATTTGCCGTGTATGGACGATGATGAGCTGCGTCGTGGCCAGCCGACTGCGCATATTGCCTTTGATGAAGCGACGGCTCTGCTGGCAGGCGATGTATTGCAGACGCTAGCCTTTGAAGTACTAACTGCAGAGATACCAACCTTCGCGCCATTTGATGCAAATATCGCAAGTCAGCTTATGGCAATATTTGCGCCGCGCGCCAGACGCATGGTGTCAGGTCAAATGCTAGACCTCAATGCCGAAGCCAGTGCTAATATCGCGCAGGATGATTTGGAAGCCATCCACCGTGATAAGACAGGGGCGTTGATAGAAGCGGCGATGCTCATGGGCGGCGTCTGTGCTGGTGCAACGGCTCCACAGCGCATGGCATTGCAAGAGTGCGCGCAACATATCGGTCTCGCCTTTCAAGTCCAAGACGATGTGCTAGACGTCACGATGACGACTGATACACTTGGTAAGCCTGCAGGTAGCGATGAAAAACTAGACAAATCTACCTATGTAAAACTGATGGGTGTCGATGACGCGACCAGCTATGTGCAATCACTATTTAATGACGGACGTGCAGCCATTTCTCATGAACTACATGGTCGTGAGCTTAGCGACAATGAAGATACCATTGGTACAGACAATGATGCACTACTGGCACTGATTGAATGGCTCTGGTCGCGTAAAAAGTAGCTTGTCGAATAGCAGTCGAAAGCAGATATCGTAGTAAACTTTATTACCCAAAACGGCAGTGAGTGGTCAACATGGACAGTTCCCCTACCCCGCGTATTTACCTTGGCACTGGTGGCTATAGCGATACCGATTTGCTCGGTACGCTGTATCCCACCGGCACCAAAAAAACCGATTTCTTACGTGAATACGCCAAACAATACGGCGCAGTAGAAATCAATAGTACCTTTTATGCGCCCATCGGACAAAAAGCCTTTGCTGGGATGGTCGATAAAGCTTATGTACAAGCAGACAGTCAGTTGAAGTTCGCCGTCAAACTGCACCAAGACTTTACTCACGCTCGCAAAGGCACTGCCGAACACGCACAAGCATTTCTAAACGCTTTATCTCCACTTATCGAAGCAAATGCTTTAGCGCCTTTATTACTTCAGTTCCCACATGGCTTTGATCGTACTCGTGAGCATCGTTTATATCTGGCCAATCTCGTCAGTTGGTTTCAAGACTATCCACTCGCCATTGAGTTTCGCCATAACGGCTGGCACACACCGCAAGTGGTCGATAGTTTCCAGCAGCAAGGACTCATTTGGTGTAGTGTTGATTACCCCAAGGTTAGCGGATTACCGCCGTCACGATTGATATTTACTGAGCGCACTGGCTATCTGCGGATGCACGGCAATAATACGGGCTGGTGGGATGCGATGAGTGCGGCTGATCGCCATGATTATCGCTATAGCGAAGCTGAGATGCAGGACTGGGCACAAGCGATTGCCAACCAGCGTCAACATTTTGATACGCTCTATATTTTCTTTCAGAACACCGTCAATGCACATGCTTATTATAATATTGCGCTTCTGCGAGAAGCGTTGGGTAAGTTTGGGTTTGAGGTTTTGTAGACTACATTTATTAAAACACAACTTATCATTTAATGTCGCGTAAATACGTGAATCAAACTGTTATTAGAGGAATATTTATCAGATGATGCTAATGGATATATCATTCTTATGTGAATGTGGTGAGCAAATAGAAGAAACCATTGATGTTCCGATGCCTAATTTTACAGCGGAAAAAAATAAAGATAGTGGCGTAGAAAATTTTGACCAGATTTGCTGTAAATCATGTAACACACAACATGAAGTGTATGTGGTGAACACATTTGACAGAGCAGATTGTTCTGTGAATTACGGAGGTACTGATGTAAATTATGACATGCCCTATTTTTCAGAGTCAGATGAAGATGAATTGGCATGGTTGATTCAAAACGAAACTCAAATTGATATTTTTCAGAATCATATAAAAAGTGTTGAGAAAATTCTTGAAGCTGATATTGATGAAGAAGCTTATTTTAGCTTATTAGTTATGCTGTATGGTCATGTAGTTGCTGCGGTAGAAGCCTATTTATCCTCTACTTTTATACAGAAGGTAACCAACTCTGAAGAGTTAACTAGAAAACTTATTGAAACTGATCCTAGCTTTTCAAAAACAAAATTTACTCTTAAAGAGATTTTTGAAGAACAAGAAAAATTAAAGCTTACCGTTGCTACTTACTTAGAAAATTTAATATTCCATGATCTTAAAAAAGTAAAACCAATGTATAGGGATGTTTTAAATTGCGAATTTGGCGATATTGGCTGGCTATTTAAAGCTGTTGCAATTAGACACCATTGTGTACATCGAGCAGGTTATGACAAAGAAAATATTAGAGTTAAGTTATCAGTAGATATATTGAAAGAGTTAGTTGTTAAAGCAAAAGGTTTGACGTCACTAATTGAAAATAAAGTAAGCCCAGTTACTATGCTCGAAACCGAAATCCCTCCGTTTTAAACGGTATACAAACAAAAAAACAATATCTCACCATGTCTTTTTTTTCTTCCAAACCCTCAATAGCTAGAGACTAACTTTCCACGCCAACCTCTTAAACTCTATGCTTTACATCCGCATAGACACAATAGATAAACTTATCCAAAACAAGCCTACAGAATCGCTCTATTTATTGGTTTGGCATACTGGTAACTTATATCCTACTAATCAAGAGACATCAGTCAAAATGCAATATAAGCGTACTGATATTCACTTATACTATTGGAGAAAGTATCGATGACAACACTAAAAAATAAAGTCGCGATTGTAACCGGTTCATCAAAAGGTATCGGCGCACAGATAGCCTTATCACTTGCAGAATCAGGGGCTAAAACCGTCATTAATTATGCAAATGATGATTCAGCAGCGAATGATATCGTAAGCCAGATTAAATCAGCAGGTGGTGAAGCCATTGCCATTCAAGCTGATGTCAGCAATACCAAGCAAGTCGAAGCAATGTTTGATGCCACTATCAGCGCGTTTGGTAAGCCAGATATTTTGGTCAATAGCGCAGGCATAATGATTAATAAACCCATTGCCGAGACCACCGACGAAGACTTTGATCGTATATTTGCTATCAATGTAAAAGGTACGTTCAATACATTGCGTGAAGCTGCGACTAAACTCAATGACGGTGGCCGTGTTGTAAACCTCTCAAGCACCACCACTCGTATGATGCTACCCACTTATGGTACGTATTGCGCGACCAAAGGCGCAGTAGAGCAGCTGACCAGAGTTTTTTCTAAAGAAGTTGGCGCACGCAATATCACCGTCAATGCCGTATCGCCTGGACCAACAGATACCGAATTATTCAATCAAGGTAAAACAGACGAAGCCGTTGAAAAACTCGCCAGCATGTCAGCTTTTAACCGTATTGGTGAACCAATTGACATCGCTCGTGTGGTGGCATTTTTGGTCAGTGAAGAAGCAGCTTGGGTTACTGGACAAAATATCGGCGCAAACGGCGGTATCGCCTAATAGCAATGCTCTATCAGAAATATGTTTTAATCAGATGTCGAAATAGAAAGCTATAGAGAAAGTTATCACATAAAAAAGGACACCTCGCGGTGTCCTTTTTTCAATCAAATACTTAGTCGTTAAAGATTACTCTTCAACGCCAGCATCTTGACCTTTATATTTTGCATTTGCGTAGTCCCAGTTCACTAGCTTGTCTAGGAACGTATCAACATAGTCAGGACGACGGTTACGGTAATCTACATAGTACGCGTGTTCCCATACATCACAAGTCAATACTGCTACTTGGTCATGTGCAAGTGGGGTGTCAGCGTTAGCAGTTTTGGCGATTGACAATTTGCCACCGACTTTATCAGCCACTAGCCATGCCCAACCTGAACCAAACTGAGTCAATGCTGCGTTTTTGAACTCTTCACGGAACTTGTCGTAGCTACCGAAATCTTCTTCGATTTTTGCTTTTAGATCGCCAGTAGGTTCGCCACCGCCGTTTGTTGGCGTCATGCAGTTCCAGTAGAACGTGTGGTTCCATACTTGAGCTGCTTGGTTGAACAAGTTTTGAGTACTTTCACTTTCAGACGCTGCCTTAATGATTTCAGGCAATGTTTTATCTTCTAGACCAGAACCTGGTAGCAATTCTTTCAACTTATTTACATAAGCAGCATGATGCTTGTCATGATGATACTCTAGCGTTTCGGCACTGATATGTGGCTCTAGTGCGTCTTTTGCATATGGTAGATCTGGTAAAGTAATGTTTGACATAATTATTTTATCCTTGCTGTTTAGCCGTTAGTTTATAAAAACTTGCTTATAGAAACTGAATTTTACGCTATTTTTACACCGCAAAAAACACTATAAAATAGCGGACTAAATTGGCTGAGTTTATTGTTTGAAATGAACTTTATCGCTTGATACACGGTACTGCTCAATACAATATCACGTATCATTATGAATCCAAAATTAACCTAGCGGTTACTTATTGCTATTATTCTTCGCCAAAAAGCCAAGTCTCTGACTTTATAGACTTTTATTAACTTAATATTCACAAGCTATAAGATATAATTCACTGTAGCTTGGTATCTATTATAGCAATAGTGACCAATAATATCAGTTACCAAATGTTATAGCCCGTACAATCTGTATAGCGATTGGTTATTTATTAAGCGGTAACTGCATTCACTCTAAACTCATGCGTTATCATGATTAGCATAATTACTTCAATCGACAAATAATTTATCGGTTAACGCTATAAAAGATAAGTAAAACTTACTCAAATAATAACTCTTCATCATTTTCACATAACGGACTGACTCTATGAGCACCACTGATACCTCGTTAACTGCTACCCATCCGACATCTAGCAACCAATGGGTACTGGCTAGCAACAATAAAGGCAAATTGGCTGAGTTTAAACGGCTATTTGCCGAAGCGAACTTGGACGTAACGATTGTCCCGCAAGGTCAGCTCGATATCGAAGATGCCATCGAGGATGGTCTAAGCTTTGTGGAAAACGCCATTATCAAAGCCCGTCATGCGAGCCGTATCAGTGGACTGCCTGCTATCGCTGATGATTCGGGACTGTGCGTGCCTGCACTAGGTAATGCGCCAGGTATCTACTCTGCTCGCTACGCTGGTGAGCACGGCAACGATAGTAAAAATAACGCCAAGCTCATCGCCGACTTGCAGCCTATCCGCGCAGAGAAGCCAGATACTCCGATCAGAGGTATGTTTGTATGCGTACTGGCAATGGTGCGCCATGCTGATGATCCATTACCAATCATCGCCCAAGGATTGTGGCATGGCGAGATTTCAGAGACAGCGCATGGTGACGGCGGTTTTGGTTATGACCCATTATTTTGGTTACCTGACTTGCAAGCCAGTGCGGCTAGTCTAAGCGCTGCTGATAAAAACAGCATCAGCCATCGTGGTCAGGCAATCCAACAGCTATTGGCGCAGCTACCTTTATAAGTACTTTATAGCTGTTCTATTTATAACTATCCATAACTATCCGTAAGTGCGCTCATTGCTCATAGTGCGCTTACAACCTTATCGCTGTTTTTTATCCGTTATCTTATTTATTGACTATGAATATGGCTAAATTTTTATATAAAATTAAGCCATATAAGAGCAAGCAACATAAGGAAACATGCTGTCAAAGAGATAATTTTTACTTTAATAAACAGATAGATTATACTGTTCTACTTTTAAAATTTTGTTGAAATCCGTTATTTGGCTGTATAATTCACCAAAAAGCGTTATTATGCGGTGCATTAACGGTTTATTATCGATATTTGATAGCATGGACAACCTCAGCAGGTTCACCTTTTGGTATCAGCGGCGATTGCTACTGGCACTGAATTTGACGTTGTGTGCTATCGCTATCCCCTATTTATTTCAACGGCAGCCCGTCGTACATGCCCGTAATTTGAGGCGCGGTCTGTCTATTACAATTTAACCCTAAGTACTATTTCATTAATCAAACGTACTACTTAATCCTAAAGGTGTAATTAACATGGCTACAGATTTACAAGTCACAACCAACAAGCTATCTAATAAAGAAACCCAGCTAACGGTTAAAGTGCCCGTTGAAAAAATTCAAAACAAAGTTGAAGGCCGTATTCGCCAAGTTGCGAAAACTGCCAAGATTGACGGTTTCCGTAAAGGTAACGTCCCTATGTCACACATCCGCTCTCAGTACGGTGCTGGCATTCAACAAGAAGTTATCAACGATGTCATCCGTGATACTGTATTTGAAGCGATCAAATCTGAAGACATCCGTGCTGTTGGCATGCCTAACATCGACGACGTAAAACTTGAAGACGATTTCTTGGTATATCAAGCCACTGTTGAAATCTTCCCAGAAGTAGATGTACAAGGTATCGATGAGATCGAAGTTGAGCGTCACACTGCACAAGTGAGTGAAGAAGACGTTGACACTATGATCGAAAACCTACAAAAGCAACGTGAAGAATTCGTTGAGAAAAAGGGCATGGCTGCGAAAGACAACCAAGTGACTTTTGACTTTGAAGGCTCTATCGACGGCGAAAAATTCGAAGGCGGCTCTGCTGAAGACTTCAAACTGGTTATCGGTAGCAACCAAATGATTCCAGGTTTTGAAGCTGGTATCAAAGGCATGAAAGCTGGCGAAGAAAAAGTAATCGACGTAACTTTCCCAGAAGATTATCAAGCTGAAAACCTAGCTGGTAAAGAAGCTCAGTTCAAAATCAACGTAAAATTGGTTGAAAAGTCTAAGCTACCTGAAATTGATGATGCGTTCCTAGAGCTATTCGGCGTGAAAGAAGGCGGCGTTGAGAAGTTGAAAGAAGACGTACGCAAAAACATGGAACGCGAAATCAAAAACGCTGCGCGTAGCCAAGTTAAGCAAGCGACTTTTGACGCATTGCTAGAAAAGAACGAGTTTGACGTACCAAACGCGATGCTGGAGCAAGAAATCGAGCGTCAACGCAACATGATGATGCAACGTTTCTCTCAGCAGTTCGGCGCAAATGCTGATAGCTTCGATAAAGACATGCTGCCAAATGAGCTATTTGAAGAGCAAGCGCTACGTGCTGCCCGTCTTGGCATCATCGTTGCCCGTGTTATCGACACTAAAGGCTTAGAAGTAGATCAAGAGCGTGTAGAAACCTTCATCAAAGAAGCCGCTGAAAATTACGAAGATCCAGCAGAAGTTATCGAGTACTACACCAATGACAAGCAGCAGCGCGCTAACATTGAGTCTGTTGTACTAGAAGACCAAGTAGTAGATTACTTGATCGCACAAGGTAAAGTAACTGACAAAGAAGTTAGCTACCAAGACTTGCTAGCTGCTCAGCAACAACAGCAGCAAGCAATGTAATTGATACGACAAGCTGTCTTTTTAGATATGCTGTAGTCGGTTATCAAAACTAAAATGCGCCCCCGACCTTTTGATCGGGGGCGCATTTTTTATGGGGCTCGTTAACTAGATAAAATCAGCTACAACTATCAACTTTACAAACATCGAATCTACAAACATCGTACTTTTACTATGAAGCTCGTCTTACACCAAAACAGGTGCAAATACGGCGCTCAATCCTAGCAGTACCAGCCCGCGCTGTAACCACAAACTATCGCTAAAGCGTTGCTGCAACTGCTGACTAACCAGCGTACCAACTGCATATAGCGCTAGCATCGTGACCATCATCCCTGCATAAAATCCTAGCTGACCGCTCACACCGACATTCGCTGGTACTTCCATCGCGTGTGCCATGCCATGAAACACCGCCAGACCACCAAAGCCAAATAACGATATCTGCTGAATGCTTGGCGTGCGTGCTGTATGAGTCTGCGCAGAGAATGCCTCTTGTCTGCTTTTTTGGCTCATTAAGACCATAGCCAATACGACCACCGACAGTGATATCGCCACTTCAATTAGCCCAGATGATGCAGCAAACGCAATACCGCCAATTAGGACGCCAGCCGTGCCCAATATCGCGCCTAATGACAACCCTGCCGTCAATGACATCATGCCTAAGCGCTGCTTTTGTAGTCCATAAAACAACATGCCCATGCCTACTGCCAAAAACAGATGATCAAGGCCAGTCACTGGATGCATCAGTCCTGCTTGCAACGTACCTAAAAACGATGGCGCTTGCGCGGTAGTCGAGTGAATATGACCTGAATGCGCCTGCGCCAGTGACGGTAGCATTAGTGATGTCATCATCACAGCCGAACCAGACACGATATGAGGAGCTGAGAGCGCTTGTAAAAACCGAGAGTTTTCGATATGAAGACCTTTTGTACACTGTGTCATGTGATTTTTCCTTATTCTTTATATTTTAATGGTAAAAGCTCATCTGCTCTTTAGGCAAGCATGCCATGTTCTTTAATAAAGGCGATAATCTCATTTAACCCATCGCCTGTTTTCATATTACTAAATACAAAAGGTTTGTCGCCACGCATTTTTTTGGCATCGCGTTCCATTACTTCAAGCGAAGCACCAACCATTGGTGCAAGGTCGGTTTTATTAATAATTAATAAATCAGACTTGGTAATGCCGGGGCCACCTTTACGAGGTATCTTATCGCCTGCAGAGACATCAATGACGTACAAAGTCAAATCAGACAACTCTGGGCTAAATGTCGCGGCTAGATTGTCGCCACCTGACTCAATGATAATCAACTCTAAACCTTCAAAAGTTGCTTGTAGCTCAGCAATCGCAGTCAGGTTAATAGAAGCATCTTCGCGAATAGCTGTATGCGGACAGCCACCCGTCTCTACGCCACGGATACGCTCAGCAGGCATGGCATCATTGCGGGTCAAAAACTCTGAATCTTCTTTGGTATAGATGTCATTGGTCACCACCGCCATATTGACCGTATCACGCAGGTTTTGGCATAGCCTTAAAGTCAAAGCAGTTTTACCACTACCAACTGGCCCGCCAATACCAAGGCGTAAGCACGATAAGGCAGAAGACGGTTTCTGGCTGTCGCTATCAGTCTGCACGTCTGATGCAGCGTGAGAATTTTTTGATTTGAGCGGAGTTAGAGACATATTAATTTCCTAAAACAGTTTGTATATTAATAAGTATAAATAGAAATAAAGGTACAGTTATGAGCGGAACAACCGACTGTATTGCTCCTCATGCATACTTGAGAAGATAGCCAAATTAGGCAAATTATTCGAGATATTAAGCGTTTCATAGAGGTCTTGGCATAGCTGCTGACAGTCTGACTCTTCACTTTTATCTAAGGTATCCATAGTATTTATCGATGTGATTAAAGCATCGAAAGCATGTTGCACATTAGCGCTTAGAGCATCAACCTGAGCACCCAAATCGCTTTGTAATTGCCATAGAATACGCTGACCTGCCATTTGTCCTAGCGGCACTGTCTTCACAGCAGCGAGCACCATGTTCTCTAATTGCGCAAATCCATAAGTGGTCATTGACTGCGCTAGTGGCAGCTGCCAATGCTGAGCAATATGTGCAAATAGCGGCAAAAATCCATCATCAGGTATATCAGCTGGTATGCCAAGACTCAATACTTCGTTTAGCCAAGACACCATCGCTTGTGCCAACTGCTGCGACTCCAGTACAAACTCTTTACTCTCGAGACCAGCGTGATAATCATGTGCTAGATTTGCCGCTAGCGCTTCATGACCTTGGCTAAGCGCGCACATTATCAGCCCTAATACGGGCAGCTCGTAGCCAATCACTGCAAGCGCTAGATAGTCCTGCATAAATGTAAGCGTACTGGCTTCATCAGAGACAACCCCTGACTCAATAGCTGACTCCACACCTTGCGAATAGGTATAACTACCAATCGGCAAATTGCTCGATGCCAGCATCAGTAGCTGTCCAAGTTGGGCAGATTGAGCACTGGTATCAATCATCACTCTGACTGCCCTACAGTCTCATCATGATGGCTGTGGGCGTGGCTATGGCTGTGTTCGTGCCCATGCTTATTACTGTGCGAATGGCTATGTGAGTCACTACTTGAATCCGCATGCGCATGTGATTGAGAATGAGAGTGTCCATGCGAATGCCCTTGGCCCTTTTGATAAGCACCTGTTTCAGGCTCAAATGGCACTGAGGTAGACTCGATATGCAAACCAAGGTTTTCTAACATTTGTGCCAGCACATGATCGTTTTCAAAATACAGCGCATAGTCTGCATTACCCTGATCAAAACTGTGGTCAAACATCAATGGCACATGACGGTTGCCCAAGTGATAAGCGCCCTTCATTAGTAGAAAATCATCGTCAGCAGTCACTTTGGTCACTGCTTGCGGTTTGGCGATCACTTGCATCAACTCCCCTGATTCATTGATAAGGACATCATCGCCTTTTAATACGCCTGTACGAGGCAGGTCAACACCAACTGCCTCACCTGAAACAGTAATGGCTCTAAAGCGAGAATGCTGACGAGTATCAAAGTCTAATAGTAGGTAATCATCGGCTTGATACTGTTCTGCCAATTGCGCTTTTTGGGTATCGCTAAGCGTACTTAAACGGGTATTAAATATTTTCATTATTCTTCTCTGGCTGTTGTTGCTCAAACTATTGGTCAATAGTATTGATGGTAAAAGTGTTGGGAATAAAGATACGATATCACTCAAGAAACCAACTGACCATTGGCATACATGGTTTATAGCTCACTGTCTGTGCTAGAGATCCTATAAACGTGCATCGTAAGCTCTAAAATAAAAAGTAACGCTGTGCCATGGGTAGTACATCAGCTGGCTCACAGGTGAGTGTCTTACCATCAGCGCGTACTTCATAGGTCTCAGGATTGATATCCATATCTGGGCAGTAACTATTAAAGCGCATATCGCTTTTACGAATTTTACGGATGCCGTGTACTGGCTGAATGACTTTGGTCAACCCAAGCTGCTTATCTACTTGCTTATCGATCGCCGCTTGCGACATAAAGGTAATGCTAGTCTGGGCAACCGATTTTGGATAAGTAGCAAACATAGGACGATAGTGTACAGGCTGAGGGGTGGGAATAGAGGCATTGATATCGCCCATTGGCACCGCAGCGATAAGACCACCTTTAATGATGCACTCAGGTTTTACCCCAAAAAACTTGGGCGACCAGAGCACCATATCTGCCCATTTTCCCACTTCGATTGAGCCGACCATATCGCTAATACCGTGAGTAATCGCAGGGTTTATTGTATATTTTGCGATATAGCGCTTGATACGGAAGTTATCGTTGTCCGTGCTTTGATCATAGTCTGTCAAAGTAATGTACTGTTGCTCATCCTCAATGGTCGCTGTTGCATCTGGTGCTAGATGACCACGTTGAACTTTCATTTTGTGCGCGGTTTGCCAAGTACGAATGACCACTTCACCTACCCGTCCCATCGCTTGAGAATCACTACTCATCATAGAAATCGCACCTAAGTCATGCAAGATATCTTCTGCGGCGATGGTTTCCTGACGAATACGGCTTTCAGCAAAAGCCACATCTTCAGCAATAGCAGGACTCAGGTGATGACAAACCATTAGCATATCGAGATGCTCATCAATGGTATTGACGGTATAAGGGCGAGTTGGGTTGGTTGAGGATGGCAGCACGTGCGATTCGCCAATGGCCTTTAGAATATCGGGCGCATGTCCACCACCTGCCCCTTCAGTATGAAAAGTATGGATACAGCGGTCTTTAAAAGCAGCGAGCGTACTTTCGAGATAGCCGCTTTCATTTAAAGTATCGGTATGAATGGCCACTTGCACATCATAGTCGTCAGCGACACTCAAACAGTTATCAATAGCTTGCGGCGTTGTACCCCAATCTTCATGTAGTTTTAGCCCCACGGCACCTGCTTCGATTTGTTCAGCAATAGGTTCTGGTACACTCACATTACCTTTACCCAGTAATCCAATATTCATAGGAATACTATCAGTAGACTTTAGCATCGAGGCAATATGATATGCCCCTGGTGTACAGGTGGTGGCAAGCGTACCTTGAGCTGGCCCTGTACCGCCGCCTAGCATCGTAGTTACCCCTGACATAAGCGCCGTCTCGCATTGCTGGGGCGCGATAAAATGAATATGACTATCGACGCCACCTGCTGTCAGAATTTTGCCTTCACCAGAGATTATCTCGGTAGCTCCGCCAATAGGAATATCGATGGCAGGCTGGATATCAGGATTGCCCGCTTTGCCAATGGCACTGATACGACCATCTTTGATACCGATATCCGCTTTATAGATGCCTGTATAGTCAACGACTAATGCATTGGTAATAACTGTATCGGCAACTTCCGCGCCTAGCAATTGTCCTTGTCCCATGCCATCACGAATGACTTTACCACCGCCAAATTTAACTTCTTCACCTTTGATTTCAACAGGCTTGCTACTACTCTCACCACTTTGCGACGTATCCGCTTGATCAACAGCTGTATCTTTATGACTGGTTAAATCTGCTTCAACCTGTAGCCACAGCTCGGTATCAGCTAAGCGAACTTTATCACCTGTGGTAGGACCAAAATGCTCAGCATAAATGCGACGACTGACTCGTTTTTGCGAAGTGGCGGTTACTTTTTTATCAGTAGTGCTCTCCGATGTTTTGTCTGGATGAGCGGCGCCCATGACGCGCCCAGCAAAACCATATACATCTTGCTTGCCAGCGTATGCTACCAATTCTACTTCCCGTGATTGGCCAGGCTCAAAACGTACGGCGGTCCCAGAGATAATATTGAGACGAAAACCCCGAGTCTGCTCTCTGTCAAAACTCAAGGCATCATTGACTTCATAAAAGTGATAATGCGAGCCGATTTGGATAGGTCTATCACCAGTATTACTGACACTGATGGTCTGTACCTGTCGACCTTGGTTTAAGATAATATCGCCATCTTGGATATGGTATTCGCCTGCTTGCATGGTAGCCGCCTTATTTTATAGTGAGCATTTCAGTGCTATAACAATGGTATACAGCGTTACACGATGGGATTATGTACCGTGACCAGTTTGGTGCCATCAGGAAAGGTCGCCTCGATTTGCACTTCATCTACCATCTCTGCGACACCTTCCATGACATCATCAGCGGACAAATACGTAGCACCCTCACTCATCAACTCGGCAACTCTTTTGCCATCTCTAGCCCCTTCCATCAGCAGCATACTGATATAAGCGATGGCTTCGGGGTAGTTAAGCTTAACACCGCGATTTTTGCGACGCTCAGCCACCATACCAGCGGTAAATAGCATGAGTTTGTCTTTTTCTGTTGGGGTCAGGTGCATGACAATTCCTTATTGTACTTATCATTATATTTATAGCAGATTAGAGGTTTTCAAAGCATTAGATATCGATTAAAAACAGTCGCAATATCATCTTAGTTTCATTATTTAAAGTGGCCGTATTAGGTGTCCCAAATACGTGGACGACAGGGCTCAAGTTGCCACCAATGATCTCGCAAGACTTCTCTCAGCTG
This sequence comes from Psychrobacter sp. NPDC078409, assembly GCF_050268505.1. Lineage (NCBI taxonomy): Bacteria > Pseudomonadati > Pseudomonadota > Gammaproteobacteria > Moraxellales > Moraxellaceae > Psychrobacter > Psychrobacter sp. NPDC078409. Next base: position 30,565 of record NZ_JBNNGW010000008.1, on the reverse strand, counting down.
ATAAAACGCTTCAAAACAACCACGTACATCTGAGCCAATGTAACGAATATTAATCGCTTGGCAATTATGGGTGCAGTAGACAGGCAGTTGTGCTTGAGCAATAACTTGTCGCAATGCTGCTACAGTATTGTCTAGATAGCGGGTTAATGATTGCTTGATAGTTGCTTGGGCTGTTTCGGTCGATTGCGTGGTTTGTGACGCGGAGAGTGCAAGATTGTCATGGACATCACTTAAGCTAGGTACTGCCCAAAACGATCCATAAATATGCTGGTTCGCTAAGCCTAAATTTGAGGTAAACCAGCGATTTTGTGCTGCCTGCGCCACTCGCTCAGCAACGATAACCTTATCATCTCGGTAGATGTTCAATCCAGTATGATAACGCCCTTGTAAAAACTGCTCGTCGTAAGCTTGCCGCCCAAAGACACTAATCTCCCATGTCAGTAGGCTAGATGAATCTGTCAAATCGAAGCGGCTCACTGCATGCATATTGGCTTCGTTATAAATGATACTCTCTTGCGGCAGCCATTCTAAACGGGTATCTGCTGCGAGGTTGGCTTGTACGTGTTGGCTCGCATAGGCAGCTATCTCGTCTTGGCTCATACTTCGGTGAGTAACGTCGTCGCCCAACGGAGCTTTATGTTTTTGACTGACGCTGTCTTTGCCATACCATTTACCTGCACCTGGTGTGGTGATAACAGCGTGGCTACCACTATCTAAATTTAGGTCTATGGACAGCGTATCGCCACCTGCGATACCTGCTGGCGGGTACAACATCAGTATGTGACAAATACCCTGCTGTACGCTTGACTCAGGATACAGAGCACGCTGTACCATCAAGGCACCCGTGTGCTTACGATGATAAAGCCGCGTTTTTGAGTTATCAGCCGTACCTTCTTTGGCCGTACTTGTACTGCTAACAGTGTCAAAGCTTAATGCTAAAGAAGAGGCCCAACTCATTTTATATACTCATTTACTAATTAAATATGTTTCAGTATTTTGTATGACAGCTATCATTTGCTATGTGTTAAGAACTCTATTGCCAATCGTTAACTACAGTACATTCGCTACAGTAATATCAGAATAATAACGGAGAAATACAGCGTACACCATTTATCGTGCCTATAGCGCACCACGATAAATAAAAGCGTCAATGTTTTTATTGATACAAGCACTGTGCCAACTCTTGATAGCAGATAGTCAAATAAAAACCTTACCAACTCAAAACTTTGATTTGTCTGTGCTTTTTCTTTTTTGGATTGGACGATAAAAATAACCGTATATTTCCAGCTATTTTCTAAACGTTTTTTGAGCCTTATCTATTTATAAAATCAGCAGATATTTGCACCAAAACAGTACATTTTGTCCATAACAGTGCATTTTTTAGCGTTATTGTTAGCGCAATACCCTCTGAGGACATTAGATAAGCAAAAATACTAAACGCATAACTATTTGCAGGCTCAGTCAGTAAGATAGGTGGATTATAGGGCTATTAATCAGGTATTCTATGTTAAAAAGTCAGTTCAAACATGATTTACGCTATTTGTATCGATACAGACGCTGTCGATACAGATACTATCAATATCTGTACGACTTGATAATAGATAAGATAGTATTTATCTACTTCTAGACGTATTTTTAGTATAAGTTTCAATATAAGCAATGAGTCCTAGCAATATCGGAGAGTCACTTTTTCACCTATTTTATGCACAAACCCGTTTTATAGGCTTGAATAGTGAGCGCAGCCCCCTTATAAACAACCCATTAGTCAAAAACTACTAGACAATAAAACATTCAATCCATTTTTATTTTATACATTTATCGATAGGACTTTTCTATGACAGATTATGATCGCATCACTGCCAACCCGCATTTTGATATGCTAATGAGTGCACACAAAGAAGTACAGACCACACAAGCGGCTTTAGTACCTATGGTGGTTGAACAGTCCTCACGCGGTGAACGCTCGTTTGATATTTTTTCACGTCTATTACGTGAGCGTGTTATCTTTTTAACCGGTCAGGTCGAAGACAACATGGCTAACCTTATCGTCGCCCAGTTACTATTCTTAGAAGCTGAAAACCCTGATAAAGATATCCATTTGTATATCAACTCACCAGGTGGTTCAGTAAGCGCTGGATTGGCTATTTTTGATACCATGAACTTCATCAAACCTGAAGTATCGACTATCTGTATGGGCGGTGCTTATAGCATGGGTTCATTCCTATTGGCCGCTGGTCAAAAAGGCAAGCGCTATTCACTTGCTAATGCTCGTGTCATGATTCACCAGCCTTCAGGCGGCGCGCAGGGTCAAGCAACAGATATCGAAATCAACGCTCGTGAAATCCTTAAAACTCGTGCACGTCTAAATAGTATCTTAGCTGAGCGTACTGGTCAGCCAGTAGAGAAAATCGAAAAAGACGTTGAGCGTGATTATTGGTTAGATGCACAAGAAGCCAAAGAGTATGGTTTGGTTGACGAAGTATTAGAGCGTCGCCCTGAGTCTTTGTAATCTAAGCATTAACGTGATGCCTCTTCATTGAGAGTGCAGTCATAAGACCTTTTATAGTTTATTTGCCGTACAGTAAACCGTTATCAATGTCATACCTGACCTATTGAAAGGTATGACATTGAATGGATACGATAATCGATATACTACAAATAAACTAACCAGTTTTAAATTTTAGGAGTGCCTTTTATGGCAGAAGATAATACCCCGCAGTGTTCGTTTTGCGGTAAAGCCAAAAGCGATGTACAGCAACTGATTGCTGCTGACGATGCCAACATCTGTAATGAATGTATCGAGCTATGTACTGACTTAATCGCAGACAGTGCAGAGCACGGTGATGACGATAGCGAAGTAGACACTTCTTGGGTCAATAAAAAATTACCAACGCCAAAAGAGCTGCGTGCCAAGCTTGATGAGTATGTCATCGGCCAGGACGCTGCCAAAAAAGCATTGGCTGTGGCCGTCTATAACCATTACAAACGTCTAAAAGTTAGCCAGACGCTAGCCAACGACAGCAAAAAAGCCAAGATCGGCGCTGATGATGCAATGGTAGAATTGGCTAAGAGTAATATCTTGCTAATCGGTCCAACGGGTTCTGGTAAGACGCTACTTGCGCAAACCTTAGCTCGTCTATTAGATGTACCTTTTGCGATGGCTGATGCCACGACCTTGACCGAAGCTGGTTATGTTGGTGAAGACGTTGAAAACATCGTACAAAAGCTCCTCCAAGCTTCTGACTATGATGTAGCCAAAGCTGAGCAAGGTATCATCTACATTGATGAAATCGACAAAATCAGTAAAAAAGGTGACAACCCATCTATCACTCGTGATGTGTCAGGTGAAGGCGTACAGCAAGCGTTGCTAAAGCTAATCGAAGGCACTGTGGCTGCTATCCCGCCGCACGGTGGCCGTAAGCATCCGCAGCAAGAGCTGATACAGGTTGATACTAGCAATATCCTAATCATCGTTGGTGGTGCATTTGCTGGACTTGATAAAGTCATTCAGCAGCGTACTGAAAAAGGCGGCATCGGCTTTAACGCTGATGTTAGCTCAAAAGACGACAGCCGTCGCAGCTCAGACTTGCTACAAGAAGTTGAGCCAGAAGATTTGATCAAGTTTGGTCTGATTCCCGAGCTGATCGGTCGTCTGCCAGTACTTGCGGCACTGCAAGAGCTAGATGAAGCGGCCCTAGTACAAATCCTGACCGAACCTAAGAACGCACTGGTAAAACAGTACAAGTATTTGTTCGATATGGAAGGTGCTGAGATTAGCTTTACCCAAGAAGCCCTAGATGCCATCGCCAAAAAAGCAATGGAGCGTAAAACTGGTGCACGTGGTCTACGTTCTATCGTAGAAAATGCGCTGCTTGAGACTATGTATGAGCTACCTTCTATGGAAAACGCTAAAACTGTAATGGTTGATGCGGATGTTATCAATGAAGGTAAAGTGCCTAAAATTGCTTAATTTATAACTGATATAAATAATCAGTTATCATTAACGGACTACTAAAAAGCGTCTGGCTAAATTAGCTCAGGCGCTTTTTTTATGCCTATTATTTAACCAATTTGTCTGTTAGATAGCTTGCCTGTTAGATAACTTGATACTAGATAACTTGCCTACTGAAAATTGGCGATTTCCATTACACCTGCTCTGAAATGACAGCAGCGTTTATCAATCGCGAGTAAGCATCAGTGCAAACCATGCTAATGTAGATAGTCTGTCTTGACCCTTAGACTTTATTTCTATATACCGCAGGATATAGCCCGTACAACCCATATGATTAATAAGACAAAGGATTGTTTATTATGTTCAACCATGTGACCGCTATGGCGACTTCATTGCGCCAAAACCTACCGTTTTCCTCTAACCATACTTCATTGGATGACTCGGACGTTGAATCCTACTATCTCAACCACGTCGCTGCCATTACGGGCGCAGGCTCTGGTATGGGGCGTGAGCTGGCCATTCACTTAGCGAAAATGGGCTGTCATGTTGCACTATCAGATATCAATCCTGAACAGCTGGCAGCGACCAAACAGTTACTTACCAATTATGATGTCAACGTCACTATGACCGTACTCGATGTGTCAGACAATAAAGCTGTGGAAGCATGGGCTGATAGCGTAATTACAGAGCATGGCAAAGTAAATTTCATCTTTAACAATGCAGGTGTTGCGCTCTACTCTACCGTCGAAGGCAGTAGTATTAGTGAGCTTGAATGGGTAATGAATATTAATTTTTGGGGTGTGGTTTACGGTACTAAGGCATTTTTACCGTTAATCAAAAACAGCGTTAAACACAGCCAGTTTGGCGAGCATGGACATATTATTAATATCTCAAGTCTGTTTGGTTTGACCGCTCAGCCATCGCAGTCGGCCTACAACTCTAGCAAATTTGCCGTACGCGGCTTCACAGAGAGCTTACGCCAAGAGCTAAATATCCAGAACTGCGGGGTATCAGCGACTTGTATCCATCCGGGCGGCATCAAAACCAATATTGCCAACAGCGCGCGCGGTAATGAGAGTATCCATGATATTGGCATGAGTACTGGGCCCAAAGCCATCAGAAGTTTTAATAAATTCTTAAAATTCGATGCCAATGAAGCGGCTTGGATTATCCTACAGGCAGCAGCGACCAACCAACAGCGCTGCCTGATTGGTAACGATGCCAAGATGATTGATGCCATTCAACGTGTATTTCCCTCACACTATAGCCAAGTGCTGAACGACTTCCATCAACTGTCCCGCAAACTAAAACCACGTCGTCATAAGAAGTTAAAAACGGTCGAATAATATTTTATAAACACTCCCTGTTTCATGAGAAAGTGATGAATTTATATATAAAAAGCCCAGCTATAGTCGTAGCTGGGCTTTTTGAGAGTTGCCACTATAGTTTAAGGATAAGAATGAATTTTGAGACTGTTGAGGATATTTTAGCTCAATACTTAGAAGATTAAGGCAGCTTCATATCACCAGCGACCAACCAACCCATACGGCGCATAATATAAGCCACTAACCCTGCAATCACCGCAGGCAACACAAACATCAATAGAACAATCGCTGTCCATAATTGTCCAGTGCTCATAATCTCTTGTGACGCTTCAATCACTCCAAACACACCAACCAAACCAGCGGTACCCATACCCGCGCCTGTCGCGGTACAAGCTAGTCCAAAACCGACAGTAGCGATAGGCCCAACGATAGCGCTAGCAATGACAGCAGGTAGCAGAACGATAGGCTTTTTCAGTACGTTAGGGATTTGCAGCATACTGGTGCCCAAGCCCTGAGAGATGACACCACTAACGCCATTGTCTTTAAAACTTGCAACAGCAAAACCAATCATATGCGCAGCACAGCCTACTACTGCTGCCCCGCCCGCCAATCCACCAAGCCCAATAGCAATACAAATAGCTGCACTTGACGTTGGTAGGGTCAATAAAATACCAACCACTACAGCGATGACGATACCCATTAGCAGTGGCTGTAATTCAGTAGCAGCATGAATACCCTGACCGATAGCTGCGACCCCTGCTACGATAGGCGGATTGAGCAGCGCACAGACTAATAACGCGACGCCGCACACCACTAAGGGCACCAATAAAATATCAAGCTTCGTCTTACCAGCGACCCAAGTACCAGCACGATAAGCAAACACAGAAGTCAGATAAGCACCGATTGGATTACCCGGCAGTGCTACGAAGGTTGCAGGCCCACCCACTTGCGGCGTAAAAAGCGTACCTGCCATCAAAGCTTCAGAATGTGCGCCCAGCATACCTGCCACCAAGCAACTTAGCATGACTAGCGTTGGCGCTTTTAGGTAGTAGGCAATACCTACGCCGATACCCGCCCCCATCAATATTGATGCTAGCTTACCGACGGCAACCAACGCAGGCAGATCTAACCAGCCACCAATTTGTGAGATGATAAGACCCGCTATCAATGTGACAAAGAGACCTAAAGCCATACCAGTAAAAGCATCGATAAAATACTTCTGAAAAAAGGATTTAATGACGCCAGTAGATGCAGATGTTGAGTCAGATACAGTCATAGCCATACTCGTTGAGGAAGTAATGATAAGATATAATAAAACCATAAAGTAAAATAGCGTTACTAAAAATAAGAGACAAAAAAAGCGTCATTTCGACGCTTTTTTTATAGATACAATAAATGTAAACGACTGAATTTAGCGACGCTGCTCAACGATAATAGAGTCTATACCATTGTTTTGTAGGCGCTGCTGTGCTGTCGTCACTGCTTGACGGTTATTCAAAGGACGCGAGATGACTTGATAAATTGGCAAGCCATTACCCGTCGTGTTTTTAACCACTCTAGCATCGACACCCGCCATCAGTACTTGCGCACGGCGACGATCCGCTTCATCTGCATCACTAAAGCTATTGATCTGCAAGATGTAGGTCGCCGCAGGTTTAGCAGCTTGGATGCTTGCCGTACCTGCTGCTGCATTATTGTTACGGGTGGTAGCGTTGCTAGTAGCAGGCGGCGTACCATCATAGGTTGCATCTTCTTCAACGACAACGATATCCTCACTCGACCCAGCATTATTAGCACCAGCAGGTTCGACAGGCGCATTTTCCGAACCACCGAAGCTGCCCGTTTCTGTACTGCCTGCATCGCTCTCTGGTTGAGTCACGACGACGTCTGGTTCAAACGCACCGATATCACCTATTTGATCATTATCAATGTCAGCGATATCTTCGTCAGGGATGGTTGCCATCTCTTGATTAGGTAAAATATCGTAGAACTCATAATCGCCATTATCGGTATCAGTATCCACACGTGGCTGTACTTGGCGATCAGGATCGTTCTCAGCACTACCATCAGCGGGGCTGAAATTAAATAATGGTGAAAGGTAGATAAATACCCCGATCATAAGGGTCAATACGGCCCCAACAAACATCCACAATAAGCCTGATACGCTACTTGATTTGCGCTTTTCTGTTGCGCCTTTAGGTTTTTTGGCTAGCATGGATCTCGTTCTCCCTACTGGATTTAACTATCATCATCGAATTAATGCTATCAGCTGTCTATACTTACTTCACATATTAGAAAAGTACTACATGCTAGACGGTGCAGACAAGCCTAGCAGACCAAGCCCATTTGCCAGTACCTGTCTAACGGCTTTTGACAAGCGCAAACGTGCTTGCATTAAGTCTAGCTCATCCTGACTTGGCGTTTCACCTGATGTCAAGCTCATTGGCAAGATACGATTGGTGTCATACCAACCATGGAACAATGCCGCTAGCTCTTTTAGGTAATTGGTCAATACGTGCGGCTCGTAACCAGTTGCTGCGCGAAGTAACGTCGCTGGATATCCTGCTAACAGTTTAATCAGCTCGTCTTCGTTTGGCGCATTTAACAAGTCTTGATGTGCCAAACCAACAGCATCATCTACGGTCAAATCGTAAGTTGCCAGTTTTTCTAACACGCGGCAAACGCGCGCATGAGCATACTGGATATAATACACTTGATTGTCTTTGCTTTGTGATTTCGCAAGTTCTAAGTCAAAATCAACATGCACTTCAGGTTTACGCGCTACATAGTAGAATCGTGCAGCATCGTTACCGACTTCTGCACGTAGCTCACGCAAGGTCACAAACTGACCAGAACGCGAAGACATTTGTACTTTTTCACTACCACGCCATAACGCGACAAACTGTACAAGCACCACGTCAAGGCGTTCGGCATCGATACCAAGGGCTAGTAGAGCGGCTTTTACGCGTGGGACATAACCATGGTGGTCTGCGCCCCAAACGTTAATGACTTTATCAAAGCCGCGATCAAACTTGTTTTTATGATAAGCGATGTCAGAGGCAAAATATGTCGATTGACCATTGGCACGGCGTACCACACGGTCTTTCTCATCGCCGAAATCAGTCGATTTAAACCAGATGTTGCCGTCTTTTTCGTACAAGTAGCCTTTGTCATCTAGTGTCTGTAATACAGGCTCAATCTCGCTATCGATAGATCTTTCGCTGAACCAGCACTCGTAGCTCACACCAAAGTCATTCAAATCGTCTTTGATATCCGCCAAAATGCTGCTCAAGGCCGCGTTTAAAAATAACGCATAGCTGTCACCTAGCAATGATTTGCTATTGGCAATCAAGCCATCAATATGTGCTTCTTTATCACCTGAGATGACGGTTTTTTCGCCATCAGCATTAATCTCAAACTGAGCATCTTCTGGCACATCTTTGGCAACGTTTGCAAAGCTATGTACGTAGCTATCAGCATGTTGCGTCTTTAAGGTCTGGGCAATATCACTGACATAGTCGCCTTGGTAGGCATTGACAGGAAAAGTTACTTGCTCGCCATTTGCTTCTAAATAACGCAGATACGTACTGGTCGCTAGAATATCCATTTGACGGCCAGCGTCATTTACATAATATTCACGCGTGACGTCATAGCCAATCGCTTCTAGCAGATTAGACACGCTCATGCCAAATGCAGCACCGCGACCGTGACCAACATGCAAACTTGACGTTGGATTGGCAGAGACGAATTCAACTTGGACTTTTTGACCGTCAAACTGATTACTCAAACCAAAGCGATCTTGCAACGTAAAAATATCGTCCAATACGGAAAACTTAGCTTCCGAGTTTAAAAATACGTTGATAAACCCTGGCCCTGCGATTTCCACTTGGCGAATATCTTGATTGTCAGGCAATGCGCTGACGATTTTTTCAGCAAGTTGACGTGGATTAGCTTTAGCCGCTTTCGCTGCCGTTAGCGCGATATTGCTGGCAAAATCACCGTGACTTAAATCTTTCGTACGGGTAATTTGACTGTTGTTTTGCCAATCGCTTGGTAGCGTACCATTTGCTTGTAGGGTTTGAATTGCATCATTAAATAGGGATGCAAGCGTATCAATTTGGGCTTGTGACATAGGAATTTGAACTCAATTAAATAAACAACAAAAACGGTGCGAATGCGAGCAATCGATAACGGCTTATTATAATAGCGGCCGACATTGCAGGGATAGAATAATGTAAAAAGATAAGTAACCTGTAAATATAACAATCTTTGCGCTTTATTGCACCATTTGCGCCAAAATTAGCACTAAAATCTTACCGTTATCAGGATTTGGGCTGACTAATATCAATGATGCAAAACTGATAAATAACTCATAACGTGAATTGTAGCGTTACTGTTGCTCAATACTGGGCAGTCGTTTATACCTGACTGCTTCCACGTTATAATGATGGTTTGTACGGCTCTTCTAAAATATAGAAGACGCGTTACTACTCTATTATAGGATTACGCCATGTTTGCTATTGCCGCCAGTACTGTCACCAGTTGGGGACTGTACGTCCTGTTGCCGATATTCATCGCTTTCTTGTTTTTTATTATGTGGGATATCTCTAAAAAGTCTGATGCTGGGCGCGCTGGTACTTTTTGGATATTCTTAGCCCTAGGCGCAGGTTCTGTTGGTTTTATCCTTAAGATAGTCATGGAAGTCGCTTTCAAAAAATGGTTAATTTAATTGGCCATTTTCATCACTATTCTTTGATATCGCTTAGAATATAAGTAGCAAAACTAAAAATGTAATATATGGCTTATGACTGCTGCGCTTGATAAGGTGTCAGTCATTTAAATCAAAAAAGCTATTGAGCCTTAGCATCATTTCTTATAACCTGACTCACATAAGTTGGTAGGTCCCACGCTCCACCAGCAAAACCTCGGCACATGCCCGTACTAGACTCTTCGCTCTTAGCAAACGTTTCACCATTCCACGTCCATGCAGTACGATTCCAGCAGTCACCGATACCTCGGTCTTTGTGAGTAGCGGAAATCTCACCATCAAAATAATCATTTCCTGCTGTCGTGATAAGCGTAGGTTTGCTAGGTTTTGCATTATCAATGAGCCAATAGCCGTTACTTGAGTTATAAGCGCCTAGCCAGCACGTATGCGTGGCTAACGTATAGCTATCATCAACTGGTATAAAGTCCCAACCAAGCATCGTGGAACCATACTCTGACATTTGCTGATATGTTTCAGTTTTTGGATTAATCAGCTCACAATCGCCCATCACGTCCTTTGACCCTATGAGCTGCTCGGCATTAATATCGACCCACTTATCAATATTTTTCTGAAAATACGCCAGCTTTGATGGAGCAAGTGTTCTGTTGTCTTTTGCTGAATATGCAAATGCTTTTTGAATGATTGGTTTTGATAGAGCTGCTTTAGGACGTTGACGATTTGGATTATTCTTACTGACCAATGCTATCGGTGTCCCTACTCGACCTTGCACATCGTCCAGCTTAAGCAATACTGCCGACATACCTGTATCGCTGATCTGCCAGTGGTTGTCGCCCGCTCTAATTTCTATCTTGGTCGCGATACGAGCATGATCAAGCAGTGCTTGGGTCTGCTTGGCTGACAAGTCGTATAGTAGACTGTCTTCTTTATTGGGTTGCAGCAGTCCGTATTTTTTGTTGTTCAGCCAAAGCTCAGCAGGCTTAAGCTCATCTAGCGGCACTTCTGATATAAACTGGATTTGCGCTTTTGGCAGAGCTACTTTTGGCAACGCTGTGAACAATATTGAGGCAGGCTCATCTATGAGTTCTTCACTTGCATATCCAGCCGCTCGACAAGTCCGCGTATTATCACAAACCACTTGCCAGTCGTCTTGTACAAAGCCCCAGCCCTCGGATACAGTTCCATAACCTGCCATAGCAGGTAGCGATAGCAAGCTGGTAGTAGCTACAATCAAAGTCTTTGATGTCTTCATAGTGCTTTCCTTATATTAGCTACCACCATCAATGCTACTTTTTCGCAATCAAAGTCGCGCGCATGGGAGCAGGATATCCTTCGACGGTCTTAGTAGAGTCATTAGGATCTAAGAAATCTGCTAACGAATGATAGGTCATCCACTCGGTTTGTCGTTGTTCCTCAGTCGAGGTGACTGCTACATCGACGCAGCGCACATCTGAAAATCCTGCTTTCTCTAGCCAACCAATTAATGCCGCCACCGATGGCAAGAAATAGACGTTATTCATCTGCGCGTAGCGGTCGTGTGGTACCAGCACAGTATTGGCATCACCTTCAATCACCAACGTCTCAAGTACCAGCTCACCACCTTTGACCAATTGCCCTTTAAGTTGTTGTAAATGCTCAAACGGTGACTGGCGATGATAAAGTACGCCCATGCTAAATACGGTATCAAACAGTTGGCTGTGCTCAGGTAACGCTTCAAGCGGTACAGGAATATAATGCGTCCGATAGCTACCTGTAACACTAGCGTCTGCGGCACCAACGAAATGACGAATCGCCATAAACTGATGATAAAACAAACATGACGGATCAATAATAATAACCGTATCCGCGCCAGCCCCTGCCATGCGCCAACCATGATAACCGGAGCCACCGCCCACATCCAATACGCGGCGACCGTCCAATCTACTTAAATGCGGCGCAACACGTTTCCATTTCCAATCACTATGCCACTCGGTATCAATCTTAATACCTGACTCATCATCGCCGATTTGACCGCCAATCTGAAATGGACCTTTACGCCACGGCATTAACTGCTTTAATAGTGCCGTTGTTTGTTTGCGCTGAGACTCATTTAGATCTGCCTCAATCGTCAATGTATCGCTGTTTAGATCGACATGATTGACAGCTAAGTTTGGCAAACGAGCGACTGACGCTTGGTAGGCAGGCGCATGCGCATAGTTAGCTTTGTCTTTTATATCACCTAGCCACATTGGTAATTGCTTAAGCCATTCGTAAGCGCTCGGCTGCTGCTGTGCCAGCTCTAGTAGGGTTAGATATAATTCGCGTTCGGCGTTAATGATAGTGTCGTTGAGCATAAAAACAGGTTACCGTATTGATTAAGAAATAACTGTGTTAAAGGTAAGGATTATTTAAACGCCACAATAGAAACAAAGTTCAAAAACTGAAACCACGTCAGATGACGTTTAAAGCCAACTTGATCAAGCCGCGCGTGATGCTCATCTAATGTGTCAGTAATTAGGACATTTTCCAATGCATTACGCTTGCCGCTAATCTCCATTTCGGTATAGCCATTCGCACGTTTAAAGTCATAATAACGCTCAACCAACCACGCATCATACTGCTCATCAAAGGCATGAGTTTTTTCAGTCAGTACCAATATGCCGCCTTCGCTCAATGCCGCATAAATCTTCTCTAATACTGCGACCCTATCAGCAGCTGGCAAAAACTGTAACGTCAAGTTCAAAATCACCATATCGCACGGCTCAAGCTCAATATCGCGGATATCTGCTGTGATCACTTCAATATCGTGCTCAGGATAATTCTCACTCAGTAGCGTGGTCGCCTCGGTCGTCATCGCTGGTGAGATATCAATTGCTTTAATCTGTAAGTCTTGCGGGTCGAATTCACCCGCTAGCGTCATACTGGCTGCGCCCAATGAACAGCCCAAGTCATAAACACGACTAACACGCTGACCACTATCGCTCTGCTGGCGATACTTGCAATGACGACGGGCAAATATAGGTAGCATCGCCAATACCTGCCCATAACCAGGTACACTGCGACGAATCATATCAGGGAAACAAGCCACCACTTGCTCGTCAAACGAAAAGCGTGCGGCCTTATCCAGTGGCGTGGTAAACGGTTTATCAAATAGGGTGTCATGTTTGATAGTAGGCTGGGATTGGCTCATGGGACGACTCATTTTTTAGAATAGAACTGAAATTAAGAATTACTTGGTGGTTTTTGCTTGGTAGTTTCGCTTGTCATTGTCAGTTGAAAACTAAGCAACGTAGCAAAAGCCCATTATAACATTACTGTTTGTTACTTATCGCCTTTGGCTTGCCTGCTAAGCTGAATAAATAGTGCCAAGGGTGATGAGACGTTTGAAAGAAGCATTGAAAAACGAGAGCGTCACTACCAAATATAGCGCTTAACCCATATTTATAATAATAGGAAAAAATTATGCAAACGATCGTATTAGGTGGCGGCTGCTTCTGGTGCACCGAGTCTGTATTTTTATCGGTAAAAGGTGTGCAATCTGTCGTCTCAGGCTACATGGGCGGTGATGCTGTCTCTGCTAACTATGAAGCTGTCTGTAGCGGTACGACTGGCCATGTCGAAGTCATCAAAGTCGAATTTGATGAGTCTATCGTCCCGTTAGAAGTAATACTCGATGTCTTCTTTGCCACGCATGATCCCACCACGATGGATCGTCAAGGCAATGATGTTGGTAGTCAGTATCGTAGCGTGGTCTTTTACACTGAAGATAGTCAAAAACCGACTGTTGATCGTACCATCAATAAGTTACGAGATATGGGTGTCAATGTGGTGACGGAAATACATCCTGCCGTTGAATTCTATCAAGCAGAAGACTCACATCAAGATTTCTTCAACAGAAACCCAGGACAGGCTTACTGTAACTTTGCAATACCGCCAAAGCTTGCCAAACTGCGTAAAGAATTTAGCAAATATATGGTTAGTTAAATGAGGGTTTGCTAAATTGAATAAGATATTATTTATTCAAAAAGTTTCTTAGCCCAATGTTAGATACCAGCCAAACACTTATACTATAGGTGTTTGGCTTTTTGCTATTTATACATTTGACATAACCAATCAATATTATTAAAGCTAAATCTATATATAAAAACTTGCAAATAGAGGATCACAGCATGAACCCTGAGTTTTGGCAAAAACGTTGGCAAGAAGGTCGCATTGGATTCAATCAATCTATGGTCAATCCATTGTTGATTAAATATTTCAACCGCCTCAATCTAACTGCTGGTAGCCGCGTCTTCGTTCCGCTTTGTGGCAAATCTATCGATATGGTTTGGCTAGCGACGCAAGGCTATGACGTGGTGGGCGTTGAATTGGTCGAAACAGCCGTACAAGAGTTTTTTGCTGAGCAAAATATCGAATCTGCTGTCTATCAACAGGCAGACAACCCAATGATTAAATACTATCAGGGCCAAGTATCGGGACAGATCATCACTTTATGGGTCGATGATATCTTTGCACTGACCGCTAAAGATATTGGCTCTATTGATGCAGTATATGATAAAGCGGCATTAATCGCCCTACCAGTTGATATGCGTGTGAGATATAGTGAGCAAGTGCGGAAACTTAGTAGCGATACCAGTAACGTTGATGATACTGATAATAAATTAACACCGCAGCTTTTACTCACGCTAAATTACGATCAGCGTAAAAAGAATGGACCACCCTTCTCTATTAATAACGAACAATTAGAGCAGTATTATAGCGCTCACTACCAAATCTATGAGCTAGCAAGCGTGCCTTCTTCTATAGGTTCTGCACCTGATATCACCGTCACAGAACACGTTTGGCTATTGAGCAGTAAATAAAAAACTCATATAACCTTTAACAAGCCGCTAAATCGCAACGGAGAAATTGAATGAAAATGATAGTCGGTCTAATGAGTGTAATTGCTATTCTGCTAGTTGCTTTGGCAGGCCCAATGTACAAGTTTGGCGTTGTAGAATTAGGCACTGCGTTTACAGGGTTTAAATTTGGGTTATTTGCTGGTATCGCAGCACTGGTATTGTTGGCTATACAGCTATTATTTAAACGCAATACAGCCAGTATTGGGAGCGCACTAGCCTCAGCCGTACTTGCTGTCACTGCAATCGCTGTCCCACTTAGCATGATGAACACGGCCAAAAATGTACCGCCTATTCACGATATTTCTACCGATTTAGTGAATCCGCCTGAGTTTGTCGCGATTGCTCCACTACGTGCAGATGCGCCAAATCCTGTTGAATACGCAGGCGCAGAAGTGGCTGTACAACAACGTACAGCCTATCCTGATTTGCAGACATTGACCTATGCTCAATCAAAGTCTGAATTGGTTGAAGCAGCCAAACAAGCCATAGAAAATTTAGGGTGGGAGCTGGTCAATACTGATGCAGACAAAGGCATCATCGAAGCAACAGAGACGACGGCTTGGTTTGGCTTTAAAGATGATGTGCTCATTCGTGTGACTGACAACGATAGCGAGCGCTTAGTTGATATCCGCAGTAAGTCACGAGTTGGACAGAGCGATTTGGGCAAAAATGCGGCGCGTATTCATAGCTTTATAGAAGAACTAGATAGTGTGCTAGCCAAATAAACAGGTTATACCTTCTAAGGAATAGTCCTCGAGTTGAAATACTGTCTGACGCTTTGCATTTTCAGCTCTATGAAATCCTCTTCTAATCTCACGGCAGCGTCAATTTATCGTAACCATTTATAACCTTGGTACTTCGACAGCTTTTCTTTACTGTTTAGATTGGTTACTCTACGTTAATATCACTTTTTGCCTTTCGATAACTATTTTAATGTTTATAGGATATTTTCATGCGTTTGACTCCTTTTTCTACTTTGTCGCTGCTTAGTGTTGCTGTCGGCATCAGCCTTGCTACCACTGCTCAAGCCGCGCAGCCGCCAGCACCTGATTTATCCAATAGCGAGTTTCAGCAGTGTTTGGACAATCTAAAAAACTCTAGCAAGTTTAGCGGTGTTGATGGTTATACTTTTAATAACTATCGCCCAAGCCAGCCTGATCCTAGTGTCATTCAGTCACTCAACTACCAGCCAGAGTTTCAAAAAGACGTCTGGGACTATTTATCAGCATTGGTAGACAAAGAGCGTGTCGAGGACGGTATCCGAGCTAAACGTCAATGGGGCTCTACACTACGTCAAATCGAATCGCGTTATGGCGTAAAAGCTGAGCACGTGCTCGGTGTCTGGGGCGTAGAATCTAACTTTGGTCAAACGCTAGGTAAAAAACCATTATTTGAGTCTTTAGCGACATTGTCTTGTTTCGATCGTCGTCAAAGCTACTTCCAAGGTGAGTACGCCAATGCGCTAAAAATCGTGCAAAACGGTGATATCGCACCAAACGATATGACAGGATCATGGGCAGGTGCTTTTGGACAGACACAGTTTATGCCGAGTACTTTCTTAGAATTGGCAGTAGATTTCGATGGTGATGGACGTCGTGACTTAGTCAATAGCGTACCTGATGCAATCGCTTCTACAGCAAACTTCTTGGACAATCGCGGCTATCGTACTGGCGAGCCTTGGGGCTATGAAGTCAAACTACCTGATGGGTTCTGGGCCGCTTCGAATCGTAAAGACAAAAAGTCAATAAGCCACTGGCGTGACCAAGGTCTGACGTTGGCTAATGGCAGTCCGTTACCATATGACTTGAGCAGTGCAGGCTTATTATTACCCGCTGGTATGGAAGGCCCTGCTTTCTTGGTGGGCAAAAACTTCGACACTTTCTACTCTTACAACGCCTCAGAGAACTACGCACTAGCGATTGCACACTTATCAGATCTAATCACTCGCGAAGACAGCAGCAAAACAGACTTTATCACTGCGTGGCCGACAGACGATCCTGGTATCAGCCGTCAGCAGGCCAAAGACATTCAGCAAGCGTTGTTAAACGCAGGTTATGATATCGGCGGTGTAGATGGCATCATCGGAGACAATACTCGTACTGCTATCCAGCAATACCAGACTAGTCGCGGTATTTTCCCAGCTGACGGACGCGCAGGCCAGAAGTTCTATCGCGCCATCGTTGGTAATGCAGCGCCGAGTCAAACTCAATACGGCCAACCTGCAAACAGCAAACCTCTGAACACTGCACCTGCCGATCGCATGGGACAATTGATTCAGCAGCAAACGACTGCTCCTAGTAGCTACTCATCTCAGCCATCAGCGAGCTCGTCAACTTCTGGCAATACACGTTATCGCCGCGTTACTGACGCCGATGGTACTATTAAACTTGTTCGTATAGACCAAGGTTCATAATAGCAAGATAAGTGATACTATTTAAATGCATCAAAAAAGCCACGCTAATAGTAGCGTGGCTTTTTTATTTATAGATAGTTATTAGTAGAACTTATCTGATTGACTCAAAATACGTATCTAGACAATAGGTGGTGGCTTAGGCTGACCATTGTCACCATTCCAATTTTCGCGAGCTTTGTCGTCTAAATCGGCTGCCGTTTTTGGCTCCCACTTACCGTTTTCTTTCCAAGTCGCATCGCCCCAATCTTCATCTTCCGCTTTACTGTCTAAATCTTTGTAGGCCTTGCTAGGATCTATACCGCGGCGTTTCATATCTGCTACTTGCTCTTCTAACGTATGAAACTGATCAGCATCATGCATAGACTTTTCTAGACCATCAATCTCTCTTTTTAGTTCGTCATTTTTAGCATTGCTCATCGTACGCTCTCCCTAATTATTAATATTATAGTTCTCATTCTAAAATAGTTAACGTTATTAATACTGCTAACTAACTGACTTTATTATTACGGGTCTGAGGAAGATTCACAAGCATTGCACGTATGCTTTGTATTACAAAACGTAGTCGTAATGCCAAAATGGACGTTTTAGATGGCTATCTCTGAACGCGCTAGCGAATAATTACTAGTCTTGTTTATTCGTATTTGAGGTATGATTTTGCAGTAGGTTTTTTGCGTAGAAGGTAAGTTTCCATAGCTCTTGTGATACTCGCGTGCCATAAGTCATCAGTTGTATCCAATTTGCACCGACTAGCTTACGTTGCAAATTATTGATATCAGCTTGAGAGATTTGGCAGCGTGAGACAGCATGAACGTTTGGCATCTCTTTTTTGATGTCTACTTCCGCTTTAGCGGTAATCAAACGATTAATGGCATTTTGCAAGCCATAGCTCGAAAAAGTAGACGGTATTCTCATGAGGGTCATGAGTATCTCGTACCACGAGAGTGTGAGTGAGCGGGTCACGTCCGTTAGATTACCGCCCTCATAAGCCTGAGCACTATATTGAATCTCAAAAAACTCCGTTAACTCAATTGGCTCACTAACCTTGTCCGATGTAAAATCTTCGTCATCAGGACTGTCTTTCTCTACCTCGGTAGTACTAGGTAATACATCGACTGGCTTCTCATAAACGACCTTTTTACTAGTCGCATTCTCTTCGTCATTCGCTCTGACCCAGCCGCCTACCATTTTATTATTGGCGACGGCATTATAATGAGCCTGTACTAGCAATGGCTCGATATCTTCTTCTGTATCATAGTAATGTAGTTGATTATCTTGCTTGGTGACTAACTTAATAAACTCTTGAAGTTGTCGGCTGATGACGGCGTCTGAAGAGTGGTTTTTAACCAGAACAATTAGCGGCTTAAGCTTCGCTTTGGCATTGAGATAACTCAAATGCATCTGGCTGACACCGTTTTTTTGCACAGTTCCGTAGCTGTCGCCTACGATCATGACTGCGTAATCACAAGAGTCAATACACTGGCGCCCATAAAAAGAGGCTTTAGATAATTTACTAGAAACATCATAGGTCAGAAATGCGCGTGCCTGAAAAAATATCGCTAAGCTGTCTAGAACCAACAACTGGTCGTTGTCAGCGCATATAATATGAATATGATAGCGACGATTCGGCACAATTACCTCTAAGCGTAGGTCGTGACATAAAAAGGATAAGGTGTGAGATAGAACACAAAAATCTTGTCTTACTCAGCCTAGCATACTCTTAGCTTGAAAAGATGCACTCAATTTATTTTAACTGAGTCAGCGTTGCATACAGCGTATTGATATCACTAGCTTTGATAATAACTAGTGAGAGTAGAATTGCAATGCCATTTCTGTACCGAGTAAGCGCTCAACTAAAGCGCATAGTCTATCACTATATTTAGTGGCGTGAAAAGTTAATGGCGGTCTAGTAATGGTATTTTTATTACTGGTTTTTTGTGACAGATTTTCTCGTTTTGCGCTCATCAATGATGCAGACAAGTTGTTTGCAATCAATAGCTGTCTAACCCGTTCAGCAATCGCTTGACCAGAATCAATGACTTGTATTGGTAGCTGCTGCTGTGCAATCTCATCTAACAAAAATGTCTTAAAAAACGGATAATGCGTACACCCCAGCACTAACTGATCAACACCTTCATCAGCAAATACTCGTATCTGTTGACGTAATCTTTCGGCTGTCTCGTCTTGTTCTGACATACCTGCTTCTACCCAAGGTACCAGTTGCGGATCAAAATACTTAGTGACTATTGTATTGTTGGGTTTAGCAAAATTGACAATAACATCGTTTAGCAAGGTGCCATTTAAAGTTGCTTTGGTTGCCAGCACCGCTACATGAGCACTCTTACTGGCCAATACCGCAGGCTTTAATGCAGGGACAAGACCTACAATAGGTATATGTGGATAGCAGCGTCGGGCGGTATCTAGCGCATATGCTGAAGCACTGTTGCAAGCAATGACTATTAGCTTACAACCTTGCTGGTGTAACCACTCTACGGCTTTTAGCGTTAGCGTTTCAATATCTTCGCTGTCACGATTGCCATAAGGTACATTTAGCGTATCGGCGTAATATACGTAACGCTCAGTAGGCAGCTGCTGTGCTAAATGCAAATAAACAGACAAACCGCCAACACCCGAATCAAACACGCCAATGGGCGCGCTACGGTTTTTATCGCTTAAAACTGTATTACCAGCATGTTTATTGACATCTATTAGATCAATAGCTTTGAGACTCTGGTCAACAGATATATTAATACACGGTCTGAGCTTTCCGACTGTCTGGTTTTCGATATCCATCTTTACGCTAATGCCATTATCATATTATTCATCAATTTTATTACTCAGTTAAATGCGCTATATGTATATTTCGTGTGTGGCGTCACTCTATGTCGGCTTTCTATCGACTACCTTTATACGATAATAATTTTTTAAACCAACAGAATTAGGCGACATTATAAAATTATAGCACTCATCGGCATACAGCAATTAATAGATAAACATAATACCTAATCAGTAGGCATCGATAGTGTATAAGACTGGCCACCACTCTGTAGCGTCAATATTGTCTTACCATTTTCTTCTGATAATGCTCCAATTTCAGTCAGGTGATAAAAAGTATTACGACCGATAAGCGCAGTCAATCCGTTTCTAACCATCATGTAAGGGCGTACCTGTTCTGTAGACGCTAATTCCTGAGAATCTGCAACATCGTCAGCTGTACTCACTTGATTCGCTTTATCACTGTTATTAAAGTCGCTTTTACTAAAGTCTCTGTCGTTAGAATCGCTCTTATTAGAATTATACGCCTTTAATACAATCGAATGCTCATCGTCTAAGCGGACCACATCTCCTGTCGTCGTTGTAAGCTCCAACCAACTCATATCACCTTCATTGACAATACCAACATCATTTATCAGAAGTGGTGCATCTTCAACTTGGATACGGATTTTCTGTACAGGAGTCTTCAGAAAGTACTCAGTATTGCCATTATTTTTTTCTTTCCATAGTATCGTGGCAAACAAGCTGACCAATGACTCACGGGTCATTTGTCCGCCTTCATGCCACCACTCTCCGTTTGCCTTGATAGTCAAATCCATATCAGCAATATCTTCAGGATGCCATTTTTCAAGTGGTGGTATCGCACGCCCTTCGCGAGTCCCTTTCGTAGACTTAATATACTGGCTTAGTGCATCCAAATTATCTAAGCTGCCTAGGCTAGAAGTCTTACTGGTCGGTGCTTCCACTATTCTCTCATGGCTGTCTTCAGTGCTATTATTATCGTTATTCATTATTAATCCCTTTATTTAGTATTCAAAGTTTGGCTTATCTATTATTACTATAAATTTTTGTTTCAGGTATGATGAAACTTTATCGTTATAACAATCTCATTTTCTTAACATTACCTTAGCATCGATACTCATAAATGCGTATCGTGTTTGTAGGACTTTTCTTTTATAATGAGTAACGATTTTTTATTGAAATGGTCAAGTGGGTGTTGTATTGATGACACATCTTACGTTATGCGTTGATATCCTTAGATAAATTGGTATTAACCATAACAGGTCAATTGATGCCGCAAAGACAGTTTTATCGGGCAGCCATATGTCTGAGTGACGTTAGCGCCGCAAGTCTATTATTCAGTTGTTAAGCTAATGATGCCCTGAGATAAGCCACTAAAAGTTTAGGAGTAGGTATGCAAGAGCAAGACAATCAAACGCCAGTTATCGATGGTAATACTGTGAATGCTGACGCACCAGTAGCGACAGAGACCGCAACGCTAGATAAAGCAGAACCAGTCGTAGCGCCAGTTGCCGCGGAACCTGAAGTCGAACGCGAATCAATGGAGTTCGATGTCATCATCGTTGGTGGTGGACCTGCAGGTCTTTCTGCTGCCATACGTTTGCGCCAGCTCGCTATTGAAGCTGGTAATGATGAGTTTATGGTTTGTGTGGTCGAAAAAGGCTCTGAGTTTGGTGCCCATACGTTGTCTGGTGCAGTCATCGAGCCACGCGCTCTAAATGAGCTGATTCCTGACTGGAAAGAAAAAGGCGCACCGCTTAACGTGCCAGCGACAGAAGATCGTTTCTATTATTTAAACTCTGCCACACGCTCAACTAAAGTGCCTGACTCTTTGATTCCAGGTCCGATGCACAACGATGGCAACTATATTGTCTCGCTAGGTAACGTTGTTCGTTGGTTGGCCGTACAGGCAGAAGAGCTTGAAGTTATGATGTTCCCAGGCTTCCCTGCCGATGACATCTTATACAACGACGACGGTTCGGTCAGAGGTGTATTAACTGGTGACATGGGTGTGGCCGCCAATGGTGAAGCCAAGCCAAGCTTTGAGCCTGGTTATGAGCTTCTTGCCAAATACACTATTTTTGCTGAAGGTAGCCGTGGGCATTTAGGCAAACGCTTAATCAGCCGTTTTGATCTAGATAAAGATTCTGATCCTCAGCATTATGGTATCGGTCTAAAAGAGCTATGGGAAGTTGAGCCTGAAAAGCATGAGCAAGGCGTTGTCATGCATGGTCTTGGCTGGCCATTGACTGAAACTGGCTCTACTGGCGGCTGGTGGTTATACTTTGATGAAAACAACCAGGTAAGCTTTGGTCTTGTGGCTGATTTGTCTTACCACAACCCATACATGTCTCCATTTGATGAAATGCAGCGCTTGAAAACGCACCCTGTTATCAAAAATGTTTTAGAAGGCGGTAAGCGCATCTCTTACGGCGCACGTGCGTTGACCAAAGGTGGTCTAAACTCATTACCGAAGTTCACTTTCCCAGGTGGCGTATTGGTAGGTGATGATGCTGGTTTCTTAAACCCAGCAAAAATCAAAGGCACACATACCTCAATGAAGTCAGGCATGCTCGCAGCCGAAGCTATTTTTGAGGCGTTGCAAGCTGACCGTCAGCATGATGAAGTGGTTGCTTATAGCACAATGTATAAAGAGTCATGGTTGTATCAAGATAACTATGAGTCGCGCAACTTCTCACCTGCTATTCACCGTATGGGTCTGTTCATGGGCGGCGCTTTCACCTTTATCGAGCACAACTTGCTAAAAGGTAAAATGCCATTCACTTTGCATGACAATATCCCAGATTACGATCAGTTGGAGCGTGCTAATCATGCTTATCAACCAACCTATCTCAAACCTGATGGTAAGCTAGTATTTGACAAATTGTCGTCAGTATTTATCTCTAACACCAACCATGCAGAAGATCAGCCAACGCATCTAAAACTTACTGATCCAACGGTACCTATCTCAATCAACTTACCGTTGTATGCTGAGCCTGCGCGTTTATACTGCCCAGCCGGTGTGTATGAAGTGGTTAAAGACGCTGAAGGCGCTAAGTTTGTTATCAATGCGCAGAACTGCGTGCATTGTAAGACCTGTGATATCAAAGACCCTTCACAGAACATCACTTGGGTAACGCCAGAAGGTGGCGGTGGTCCTAACTATCCAAACATGTAAATCAGGATAATTTTGATTTGAGCTGCTACAGTTAATATCATTAAAACTGTGCTCCAATAAAAACCGCCCTTCTCTTCATAAGAGTCGGGCGGTTTTTTAATGCTTAGAACAAGCTATTTTTACCAATCAATGCGGCTTAGTCCGTCCAAGCGTCACGGTTGGCTTCATCTCTGAGTTTTACAAAGTTATCAGGATCAAACTTAATCTGATCGCCTGTTTTACCCTCTTTTACCTGACGCTCATAGTCACGTAGTATTCTTAGCGCTACAGGAGACAACAGCAAGATTGCCACTAAGTTGACTAAGGCCATCAGACCCATAGATAAGTCAGCGAAGTTCCATATAGCAGGTAAACTTGCAACAGAGCCAATAAATACCATACCTAATACTAGGAAGCGGAAAACCATAATCATTACTTTGGCATTTTTGGCACCAGAGATAAACTCAAGATTTGACTCACCGTAGCTATAGTTAGCGATGATAGACGTAAATGAGAAGAAGAAAATCGCAATCGCCACGAACACCACACCTAGGTCTCCCACATACTGTGATAAGGCTAACTGAGTTAACTGAATACCTTCTTGCTCGACATTCGGGTCGACCACGCCAGACAAGATAATGATCGACGCCGTCGCGGTACAAATGATAAGGGTATCCATAAATACTCCTAGCATCTGCATAAAACCTTGCACTGCTGGGTGATCTGGATGACTCTTTGCCGTTGCTGCAGCATTCGGCGCTGAACCCATACCTGCTTCGTTAGAGAACAAACCACGTTTGATACCGTTAATCATTGCCTGCGCAATACCATAACCGATGACACCGCCTGCCGCCTGCTCAAAGCCAAATGCTGATTTTACAATCAACGCGATCGCTGCTGGGAACTGGCTGAAGTTAGTCACGATAATGAATAGCGCTAGCAAGATGTACAAGATAGCCATCACTGGTACGATTTTACCCGCGATACGAGCTACTGAGCGCAAACCACCGAATACCACTGGCGCTACCAGTACTACCAATACCAAACCTGTCATCCACGTTGGCACACCAAAGGCTTCATTGGTCGCTTGAGCGATGGTGTTTGATTGTACGCCGTTGAATGCCAAACCAAAGGCCACTAACAAACATAATGAGAAAAACACGGCAAGCCAGCGTTTGCCTAGACCTTTTTCGATGTAATAAGCAGGGCCACCGCGGTACACATTATCGTTGTGCGGTACTTTGTACGCCTGTGCTAAGGTTGACTCGATAAAGCTGGTCGACATACCAACCAGTGCCGTCATCCACATCCAGAATACAGCACCTGGGCCACCCAAATAGATTGCGATTGCCACACCTGCCAAGTTACCAGTACCAACACGCGCGGCCAGTGACGTCATCAATGCTTCAAATGAGCTAATACCACCATCTTTGCGTCCTTGGTTGGACACGCGTAGCAACTTCCACATGTGACCAAAATGACGAAACTGAATAAAACGTGTCACGATGGTGAAGTAGAGACCTGCACCAATTAGTAAGAACATCAGTAATCCATACCAAGGGTTACTAGCAATCAGCCAGTCATTGTTACCCCAGATAATACCGACACCATAATTTACGATGTTATTGAACCAACCTACTATCCCTTCGTTCATATGGGCTCCTTATTCATTCTTTATACGCGTTACTTAAGTTTCATATCGATATCATATTTTGATTGCCATGGACTATATAAGCTTCTGCGCAAAATACCTGATACCAAAAAGACCCGTGCATGATATAGATATTGAGCGACATATGACCATCACGTTTGCTTATCGACTTCATATAACTATTTTTAAAATAAATAATGCTTATGTTTCATCTTATATAGAATAGATTAAGTGATAATTTAATCGCACGAATTACACGGGTGCCGAACCGTTTCCGTAATGTTAGGTTTTTTGATGAATATTAAGCAAACTAATTTTTAGTAATTTATTTATTATTCATGCGCAGTAGTTTGCAATTATCTTTATTGAACCGTGCTAATATGAATTCTATATCCGTTTAGCCTGTTTTATGGTTATCGAAGCTATTAGGCAGTACAAGAAGCTATCAGGCAGCACAATAGGATAGCGTGTTAAAAAGATTAAAACTCTTGTCAGGAAGACGAGATTGTTAAAAAGACACTGGATAGTCCACCCTTCTGTCTTCCTCAAAAAACGTTATTTTTGCCATTCGATGGTTTAGATTAATGCGATGCTTAAATAGTTAATTACTTTTATTTGAAGTAAAGAACTACCGAGCATTAAACGTACTATCACGCATCATCGTTCTCACTATATAAAGCAGTACCTGACTATTTTTTATACTTTTGTGGTAAGAAATAATCGCAGTTCTTTTTATATTGTTGGTATTTTTTAGGGAAGACAAAAGGAGTTGTCCTATGAAAGATCATAACGATCCATCCGGTTATTGGCGTGCCAATGTCCGTCTCATCTTAGGTAGCCTAGTAGTTTGGGCACTATGTTCTTATGGTTTTGCTATTTTATTGCGTCCTCTTTTGGCCGGCATCAAAGTCGGCGGCACTGACTTGGGCTTTTGGTTCGCCCAGCAAGGCTCTATAGGGGTGTTTATCATTTTAATTTTCTTCTACGCATGGCGTATGAATAAGTTAGATAAACAATATGGCGTAGATGAGGAATAGACCATGAGTCAGTATTTAGTTAATATTATTTTCGTAGGCCTATCTTTCGCTCTGTATTTTGGTATTGCGATTTGGGCTCGGGCTGGGACAACCAGTGAATTTTATGTGGCGGGCGGCGGTGTACATCCAGTAGTTAACGGTATGGCGACAGCTGCTGACTGGATGAGTGCGGCATCTTTTATTTCTATGGCAGGTTTGCTTGCTGCTGGCGGTTATGGCGCATCAACCTACTTGATGGGTTGGACAGGTGGTTATGTACTACTAGCCATGCTACTGGCGCCTTACTTACGTAAATTTGGCAAGTTCACTGTACCGGACTTTATTGGAGATCGCTTCTATTCCAAAACGGCTGCAATGATTGCCGTGGTTTGTTTGATTATTGCCTCTACCACGTACGTTATCGGTCAGATGACAGGTGCTGGGGTCGCATTTTCACGCTTCTTAGAAGTAGATAACAACACAGGTCTTATTATTGCGGCGGTTGTTGTATTCTTTTACGCAGTTCTTGGCGGTATGAAAGGGATTACCTACACGCAGGTTGCGCAGTATGTCGTTCTGATGATTGCTTATACCATTCCTGCTGTCTTTATCTCACTTGAATTAACAGGCAATCCAATTCCAGGTTTGGGCTTATTCTCAAACCATATCGAATCTGGTGTGCCTATCCTAACCAAGCTTGATCAAGTCGTGACCGATTTGGGATTCACAGCATATACAGCTGACGTACCTAACAAGCTAAACATGGTGCTGTTCACCTTATCACTCATGATTGGTACGGCTGGTCTACCTCACGTTATTATTCGCTTTTTCACCGTTCCTAAAGTTGCCGATGCACGTTGGACCGCTGGTTGGACGTTAGTATTTATCTCATTATTGTACTTCACAGCACCTGCTGTTGGCGCAATGGCACGTCTAAACCTTATCGATACTATCTACCCACAAGGGGTTGCAGAGCCTGCTATCGACTATGACCAACGTCCAGACTGGATGAGGACTTGGGAAGATACTGGCCTGATTAAATATACTGACCTTAACAATGATGGTCGTATTCAGATGTACAACGATAGTGGACTGGGCGCTGCAGAAGTTGCTCTAACCAATGCACAGACTGAAGGCGGTGATGTAGGCGCTGCGACGACTGCGGTTGAAACAGCACGTGCTGCACATGACCTAGAACTTGATGGCCGCTTTGCAGATGCAGGCTGGGCTGGTAACGAGCTCGACGTCAATGCTGATATCTTAGTATTGGCTAACCCAGAGATTGCACAACTGCCATCTTGGGTAATTGGTTTGATCGCCGCAGGTGGTCTCGCTGCTGCACTATCAACTGCTGCTGGCCTATTGCTCGCTATCTCGTCAGCGATTAGTCATGATTTAATCAAACGAAACCTAAATCCAAACATTACTGACAAAGGAGAGCTCAAGGTCGCACGTATCACGATGGGTATTGCGATTGTGGTTGCTACTTACTTAGGTATGAATCCACCAGGGTTTGCGGCACAGGTAGTTGCATTGGCATTTGGTATCGCTGGTGCGTCCCTCTTCCCTGCCCTAATGATGGGGATTTTCTCAAAACGTATCAACAACCTTGGCGCTATCGCTGGTATGTTGACAGGTTTGATCAGTATCTTGGTTTACATCTTCGTCTTCAAAGGTTGGTTCTTTATCAGCGGTACTGCCAACTTCCCTGATACAGCGGAGTACTGGCTATTTGGTATCTCACCACTATCATTCGGTGTGATTGGTGCCCTGCTTAACTTTATCGTTGCATTCATTGTTTCTTATGCAACCAAAGCGCCACCGCTACACATTCAAGAGTTGGTTGAAAGCGTTCGCTCACCACGCGGTGCAGGCGGTGCGGTCGACCATTAATCTGACGAATGATGATATGTCTTCTGTTACTATACATCACTCACTGGCAGCCACTGCTGGTGAGTGATTTTTTATCTAACACTTATTAGAATAATAGTTAGACTATAGTTTTGCTTTGTCCAATTGAACATACCTGACTAAAAGTGCCTAGCGCATTAAGGAATATTTTATGCTTTTTGAGTTTATCGCTACCATAGCTGCCGCATTTGGCATGGCTGGATTGGCACTGATCATAACTCACCTCTGTAAACTGTCAGGTAAGCGCGCGCCAAAATGGCTGATTCCCTTATTTGCTGCGATTGGTATTTTTGGGTTTCAGGTACATCAAGAATATAACTGGTACGGTCAGCAAGTCCGTCAGCTGCCGGATGGTGTTGAGGTCGTAAAAACTGCCGAAAGTACAGAATGGTTTCGCCCATGGTCTTATATTAAACCGCAAGTCTTGCGCTTTATTGCGGCAGATACGGGCAATGCCAGCATGCATGCTGACAATCCAGACATGCACTTAGTTAATTTGTATTTGTTTGAAAGACGCAGAAGCGTGCAAAAGATTTTACAGGTAATAGATTGTACTACACCTGCCCGAGCAGACTACGTGATACCAGAAAAAGGTAGCATGCTGACGGTGGATGAACATGTTAAACAGACCACTGCATGGCGAGAGCTAACTACAGATGACCCTTTATTTATCAAAATCTGTACTGATACAAGCGTCTAACCCAATAATGCTTAGTACGGTTATAGTTATGCTGGTTCATTAAATACTGATATCCAGTTGCATTTAATAGCGTTGAGAAGCGGCTGAATAAGTATGCTTTGAATTGGCTCCTAATAATAGCCCAGCGCACAAACCACCAAAATGTGCCGCAAATGAGATACCTTGTTGCGGCATCAATCCTTGCTTGATAGTCAGCCAATAGCCAGTTCCCATAACAATACAAGCAATCAGATAACCCCAGCGCCGCGCAAATATAGCCCCGCCTATCATATAACCTAACATTGCAAAACAAAGTCCTGATGCGCCAATATGGATAGAAGATGGCGACCCGATGACCCAAGTGACCAGTCCTGAGGCAACCACCAGTTTAATCACTGTGCGATAAGCATTTTTCTCAAACAGTCCAAACAAAAACAAAATCTGTAATAGCGTCACTGTATTGCCAGTCAAATGCGATAAATTGCCATGCATGGTCCACGAAGCAAATACCCCTATCATACTACCTACATCTAAAGCACGTGGCACGATACCAAAGATGTTCCACAGTCCAAATAAGACCACTTCATTTAGAAAAAACATGCCCCACATCGGTATAAGCACAAAAGCATACAGTCCAATGACCTGCTTTATCCGCACGACAATTAAGTTAAGCAACTGCTGCCAATTCATATACCATCCTATCCTTATTACCTAAATTTTTTATACCTACTTAATGATTTACAGCAAATAGTGGGTGCACAGCAGGTTTGAATGATAACAATGATGCATCCTCATCAGCAGTGAGATAGTTGTCACCATGCAATAATGACGTCGAATGATAAGGAACCAAGGCCGTAGGAATAAATCGACGTGCTGCGTCAATGTGCTTGATTGAATCATCAAAGAAGATATGCGGCGCAAATGTTCTGAGTACCGCTGTTTTCTCTAATCCTCCCAAAAAAAATGCCATATCAACATTCACGCTCCACTCTCGTAATGTCTTGATAGCCCGTAAGTCAGCTGGTGCATTGCGCGCGGTCACCAGCGCAATTTTTATTGGCGAGTATTTTAAACCAGCAGGTAGGCGCTCTTGCAAATTTGACAATTTAATCAACAATTCAGCATAAGGGCCTTTTTCAATCGGCAAATCACGCATTTGTACTTCACGATCATGAAAGGCTCGCAGTCCCTTTTGTTTGTATAGCAGTTCACCTGAATCATCAAAAAGCACCGCGTCCCCGTCAAAGGCAATGCGCAGCTGTTCAGTGTCCAACTCATAAGTATTGACAGGCGTCGCATCTAGTATGGCACAGGCACAGATATTGGCATCCGCAACTTGTTGAGCATCGTCGCGATTAGTGGTTAAGAATAGGTCAACATTAAAGTCTTTGATATAAGGCGCAACAGGGCTACCTGAAATAAAAGCAGAACGGGAGATATTGATATCATGTTCTAGAATTGCATTAAGTACCTGAATACCAGTGTCTGGACTGCTTTTTGAGACGATAACGACTTCGACCAATGGTGTTTCAATATCTGAGTCCTGTCCATCGCTATTATCAGAATACTTATTTAGGTTTAGTAACGCTTTAATTAGCGGATAACCTGCACCAATATTCAAGGGGTCATTTTCACGCTCGGTCATGTACTCCCTAAATTCTTTTATAGCACTTGCAGGTCGTTGCTCTAGCAGCTCTAGCAAATAGTTTTCTGACTCAGTCAAATCAAAAAGTGCCGTCGCAGAAATTGCGACGATAAGCGTATTACTAAAATCGACAGCCATGACTATCTCTACTTATAAAGTTATATAGGAAAATGGATGAAAACCAGTTTACTACATTCACAGGCCTTTATAACACTAAGAAAAGTTATCACCATGCAGCGTCATGGATTGTGAGTTTGTAAAATGTTCCTCTCTTAATTCTTAGACAAAATATCAGACACTAAAAAAACCATACTGCTGCGTAAGCAATATGGCTTCATACAATAACGTTATACATGAAGGTTTAGGTTCAGCCTACCCCAATAGCACAAGCGAGATGGCAGGGAACATCACCAAGAT
>NZ_JBNNGW010000007.1:0-117083 GCF_050268505.1 Psychrobacter sp. NPDC078409 | reverse complement strand
AAGAGGACGGTGGCCGCTTCAGCAGCACTTAGCGGGGCGTCCGCAACGACAGGCACACTGTCCCCTGCTGCATTGGTATAGCTTAAGACGCCCTGGGCCGGATCTGGCAAGGTGCTGATGCTGATGCTCTCAATGTCGCCATCGAGGTCGCTGGCAATCAGCGGTACAGCGATAGCGGTACCTTCTGGCGTGCTAATAGCGGCATCGGTTGCCACAGGCGCATCATTCACAGGCTCTACACTGTCATCTCCTTTTGCACTTGCCGCTGCAATTGTACCTACCAAACCTAATCCAGCTGCTGCAGGTATCCACCAAGGAATAACAGCAGCGGCTATATAATCTTCACCACCTAACGCTTGTCCCTCAACATCGCCAACTTCTAGCTGTGTTACATAGTCGTAAGTCTCGCCAGTATCAGGGATATAGTAATAGTATTCACCATTTTCAGCGATGCCGATCAAAGCAGCATCTGGATCATCATAAAAACTTTCTATAATAAGGTCACTGTCTTCTCCCTCTTTTTCAAAAGAGACATGTAGATCATTCTTTATGCGTTTAGTGATGATATGGTTAGGGGCACGACCAATAGCAGTATCATGGAATTCGTAGTTCACTTTATCCATAGCGGTAATAACGGTAGGCGCGCCATTATTAGTTACTACTGGCACTTGCTCAATAGTTTGAGTCGCACTGTTAGTTTTTACTATAATCGTATTCATGTTTTTATCCTTTGTTTTAATTTTATATTCAATATGCTTTCTACATTAGCTTATTAATAGGTGACTCCATTCACCAAGGAAAACACAATTATTGATTACGTTCTTCTATCACGGCTACGACTCGACGGTTGAGTTGTCGACCTTTGGCACTCTCGTTACTGGCTCTTGGTTGCAGCTCCCCATAACCAATAGCATTTACACGTTCTGCTGGAATATTAAATTTTTCAATCAATACTTTTTTCACTGCATTGACTCGGCGCTGTGACAAGTCCTGGTTATAGTCATCACTACCACGACTATCAGTGTGTCCCTCAATGGTGACAACTGTATTAGGGTACTGAGTCATGAACTCTGCTAACTCAACTATTTTTGAATAATAGTCTTGTCGCACTCTGGCTTTGTCTGTCTCAAATAATACTTCAAGATCAATGATGACTTTTTCAGTTAATACAGGTTTTTGTTCTACGATAACGCGGGTAGGTTGCTGGATAAATACTGGTGTATTGCAGTTATTGGGAATAACACGACTAATCTGGTGTGATTGATAACGTTTATTATTCAGTAATGGTAAAGCAACATCAGAACTAATCTGCTCTAAAGTGCTTTTCCCTCTTTCACTCATACTGACCTGAAAAAAGTAGGTTTGTGCTCCTGTTAGCTCATAATCTGTTTTATCTGCCAATAAGTCATTATTTTTAAAGCCTGTAGCATGCGCACTTAACTGATTAGTACCAGCACAAGATTCGACGACAGTGTAATTATTTGCATGCAAGCTAGTTTGAAACCTATTATTAATAGCAATATTGGCACTGGTCTGCTCAGTATGACCGTCATTTTTTCGCATAAATACTAAGCGAGCTTCGTCAGCTGCCACTTCTGTTTCTAATATAGTATTAATATCAGTATCGACTTGATTGTTCCATACCACCCCATCAATACGACGACTGTCACCATCATTATCAATACCAGAAATCATAGTGCAAGAAGACACACCAAACAAAGCTATCGGCAAAATAATAGCAACCATATTCTTTTTTAGTAATAACTTCATAGTCTTATCCCGACTTCTTGTTTGATGTGTCTGTTGATACTTTATTAGCAGTCAAACTCTCTACAAATTAAAAGTTTAATAATAGTATGTATGTTTATAAACTAAGAATTAATTTAGCGTTAATTATTAGTTTACTATATTTATAGTGAACTATTATGTCCATTTTGACTATTTATAACCTACTTTCGACCACTCATCAGGTTTTACTAGGCTAGCTATAGTGGAATCAAAAAACCAGTGGCTTGTGTTAGATACCTCAACTCACACTTATCTTTTAACAATGATTAATGATTACTACTAATAGCTCAAAAAACTATTAACTCATCTCGCGTCGATAGATTTACAGACGTTATAAGTTTATGTCGATACGCAGACAAAAAAATCACCCGCACTTTTCAAGTTAGGGTGATTTTTTTGTTTGAGATACTCTTTTATAAAGAAGCGAAGTTTATGCAAGTATGTGAAGTTTATTTTTTCCAGACAATGCTATTAAGATTAGTTTTTACCCTAAGGTTTTACTATTATAATTGCATCTTATTATAGTCTTACTGCTGTCATCAATCATCTCGACTTCAACTAATCAGTAATTGCTTGTTTAAAACTAGGGCGTGCCATAATTGTATTTTTCCAGCGCTCAAAATGTGCATACTGAGCAAAAGGATAGCCTGCTCTACCTAAAACAACCAGTTGCGGAATCCAAGCAATATCCGCCAATGAAAAGGCATCGCCAACTAGCCAATCATGATCTTTGAGACGCGCGTCCATTTTTGCAAACAGTCGTCAAGAACTGCGGTTGCCTTATCAACATCCTCTTGACTAAAACCATGTGTACTACGGTGCTCGTGAAACACTAACAGTGCTTTGTCGTAAGTTTGGTTTTTGCGGCACTCTATTAGTTGTTCTTCTAGTTATTCTTCGCTAAGACCCGTGGCACTCAATTTATAATTTGAGCATCTAGACAGCGTGGCATTACCTTATCAACCTACACCGATTACCATGCAGATGCTGTGGCACAAAAAATATCAAAAAGACCCTAAGCATCAGCAGTTTAGGAAACAGGTTGTCGCGTCTACTGATATTTTTAGAACGTACTAGGGTCCGTTGAGTATTCCTACATTACTGCTTACGTCCTCCTTTACAACCTCGTCGACAAGATTTTGACATCAACAGTCATTAAAAATGTCGTTATGATATGAAATTAGCCTTCAATTATCACAAAACCCTCAGGTATGAAGCTAATAATATTGTCATTAAGTTATTGAATTAATTAACAATATAAGAAGTCAAGTAGTATGAAATTATCTGATACTTACATAGCAATATTTCTGGGTTCTCTTAAATGTTTTTATAAAAATGAAGGTTGAATAATGAAGTAAAACCATCTAATAATAGGTCTATAAGTTCTAGACATTTATCTAGCAACTTATATCCATTACCATTAGGAAATAAATACAATGACGTATAAAAATGTAACTGTCGCTGGAAGCGGCATCCTAGGCTACCAAATTGCTTTTCAAGCCGCATTTCATGGTTTCAATGTCAGTGTCTATGACATCAATGATGAGGTTTTAGAAAAAGCAAAGTCAAAATTTCAATTGATGTGCAAGGCTTTTCGAAAGGATTTGAGAGCAACTCAAGAGCAGTTGGATAAGGCTTTTGATAATCTCAGCTACACCTCAGACTTAGCAGAAGCGGTCAAAGATGCTGACCTCATGATTGAAGCCATTCCCGAGATTCCTGAAATTAAAATCGAATTTTATGAAAAACTTGCCAAACTAGCGCCAGAGAAAACCATCTTTGCGACCAATACCTCCACCTTGCTTCCTAGTCAGTTTGCAGAATCAACAGGACGACCTGCGCAGTTTTTAGCGCTACACTTTGCCAATAA
Source organism: Psychrobacter sp. NPDC078409 (assembly GCF_050268505.1). NCBI lineage: Bacteria > Pseudomonadati > Pseudomonadota > Gammaproteobacteria > Moraxellales > Moraxellaceae > Psychrobacter > Psychrobacter sp. NPDC078409. The sequence continues at coordinate 113,425 of NZ_JBNNGW010000007.1, read as the reverse complement.
AATTTGGATGCATAATGTCGCCGAAATCATGGGACATCCTGGCACAGATCCTAAAGTATTTGATGAGGTTGTTGCTTTTGCTACTGCCATCGGTATGGTGGCAATGCCGCTGGATAAGGAGCAACCCGGCTATATCATGAACAGTTTGTTAGCGCCTTTTATAGATGCAGCTTTGCAATTGGTTGCAAAAGAGGTTGCCGATCCACATACGATAGATAAAACGTGGATGATAGTAACTGGCGCGCCGTCAGGTCCCTTTGCCATATTGGACACTATCGGTATCAACACTGCCTACAACATCACAAAGCTATCTGCTGAAAAAACTCAAAATCCTGTGAGGTTCAAGGCTGCTCAATATTTAAAAGAGCAATTAATCGATCAAAACAAACTAGGATTCGCGACTGGTGAAGGATTTTATACGTATCCAAACCCTGCCTTTATGCAACCTGATTTTTTAAAATAATAAATAGCTTTCAAACTGGCTCTAAAACACAAAAGGCCATTCAAGCTGTATATTGCATCGCTTGAATGGCCTTGTCAGTCGCGCATTTTATCTAACTAAATATCTTAATATTAGGATTTACTTTCGGCGATAACTATCCAAACCTATCTAAGTTATATTGTTAACTAAAAAGAAAAGTCATATCGCGTCAATGCAATTATTTCAATTGGCACTGCATACTTCCAAGGCATACCGCCCGTACAATAGAACTGGCCATCTTCAAAAGCCACAATGCGAGATGTGAAGTCATTACCTACCTGATCTTCTAAAGCGTTCTCATCACTCTCGTCACTTACAGCACACCATATATTTTGATGACCATCCTCAAGCATTGAACGAGTCAATTCGCTTCCAACAATTACCGTATCCATGTTGTTACTCCTATTCAATGACAATGATTAGTAAGCTAAACAAGTGGCTTCATAACAGCAATTACTTGAGCATCTTCGAACCTGTTTTATCTATCGTTGCAAAATATTGGTGGCTAGACAGATGAGCTTATAAATAGATAGTACAGATGTAATGTCAACTAGAACAAGAAGTTGCAGACAGATGGTAGATTTTCATGCATAGGCTGCAAAACTAATCTGCATGCAGAGCAGAGTATAACAGTCATTATATTAATAGTAAGTTATAGCCCCACATTATCTTGAGTAAGCGCCACTCTCTTTACTGAGACAGCATATTCCCATAGCTCACCTTTATCACAAACGAACTGGTGGTTATTGAAAGCTACAATAGGAACCAATAATTCGTAGTAACCATTATCTATGGTTGCTATAGCATAATCATCGCTGACGTTGCTGACAGCACACCATACATAGTTGCTAACATTTTCCAAGATGGCTTTGGTTAACTCACTACCTTGTAATTCAGCAATCATCTTTAGGCTCCAGTATCTATCAAGTTAATCTATTACTTTATAGATTAATTCGGTTTTTGCAATATATCTGTATAACTTATAAGTTCTCGAAATACGCCTGACTCCTCTCAAGCAGATTTTTTATAGTTAGAATTTATGCTCAAACTATTCAAAGATATTTTTAATCTTATGCTCGATATACTGTCTTTTCGGTATGATAAATCGGCTTTCATTTATGCTATAAAAGACTGCTTAATCGATGCTCGTTAACGCTTTACTAACATCTAAGAAATTGACAGCGGGGGGCAGCTTATACTACCCTTTATCACTCATTCACTTTATTAATCTTACTTCTTAAATAGTAAGATCGTTCCGGAGTAATCCCATGCAGTGGACCAAACCAGCTTTTCAAGACATTCGTATCGGTTTCGAAGTTACTATGTATTTCGAAGCACGCTAAAACTCATTAGCACTCAATCCATTAAAAGCCCTAGATGATTAGGGCTTTTATTTTTTTGGAAATATTGATTTATGTATATTCACGTTTTAGGCTCAGCTGCTGGTGGTGGTTTCCCGCAGTGGAACTGTAACTGCGATAATTGCCACGGTGTCCGTCAAGGCACGATTCAGGCAAAAACCCGCACCCAATCTTCGATAGCCATATCAGAAAATGGTGTGGATTGGATCTTATTCAACGCGTCACCTGATATCCGCCAACAATTATTTGAGTTCAAGGCAGCACAGCCAGCACGTCAATTGAGAGATACAGGCATCACCAATGTGGTCTTGATGGACAGTCAGCTTGACCATACGACGGGGCTATTGACCCTGCGTGAAGGTTGTCCAATGCCTGTTTGGTGTACTGACATGGTCTATCAAGATCTAACAACAGGATTTCCTCTCTTTAACATGTTGAAGCACTGGAATGGTGGTTTGCAATATAATCAAATTGATCCAGAAAAGACGTTTAAGATTGAAGGATTTGACAATTTAGAATTGACGCCTTTAGTGATTAGAAGCTCTGCACCGCCCTACTCTCCGCATCGCAATGACCCTCATGATGGCGACAATATTGCTCTGATTGTAAAAGACTTAAAAACACAGAAACAACTCTTTTATGCACCAGGTCTCGGTAAGATTGATGATCAAGTGATGCAGATTATGAAAAGCTCTGATTGCGTAATGATTGACGGTACGCTCTGGACTGACAATGAAATGCAAGAGTGCGGTGTCGGTACGAAGACCGGCCAAGACATGGGGCATTTACATATTAGTGGTAAAGATGGCTCATTGCATTATCTAGATCAGCTCGATGACGCTCGTAAGGTGCTGATCCATATCAATAACACCAACCCGATATTGAATGAACAGTCTGAACAAGCCGCGACATTAAAACAACATGGTGTTGAAGTAGCATTTGATGGTATGCAGATTGAGCTTTAAGACAAACGGTAAGGCAAAGATAGCAATCGTAAGGTGAGAACACAATGCAAGAAGAAGACACAGCGCTAAGCCCAGAAGCGTTTGAACAAGCGATTATGGCTAAGGGTCAGTATTATCATATTTACCATCCTTTTCATATCATGATGCATGAAGGCAAAGCGACACAGCAGCAAATCCAAGCGTGGGTCGCCAACCGTTTTTATTATCAGATCAACATCCCATTGAAAGACGCAGCTATTATGGCAAACTGTCCTGATCAGCGCGTACGTCAAGAATGGATTCAACGCATGATTGATCAAGATGGCGTCTATCCTGATGGCGGCGGTCGTGAAGCATGGTTGGGTCTGGCAGAAGCAGTTGGTTTGACTCGTGAGCAGGTGATTTCTGAAGAGCTGGTGCTACCGGGTGTGCGTTTTGCCGTCGATGCTTATGTGAATTTTGCGCGGCGCACCTCATGGCGAGAAGCCGCCAGTAGCTCACTGACTGAGCTGTTTGCCCCGCAAATTCACCAGTCGCGTTTAGAGTCTTGGCCCAAGCATTATCCTTGGATAAAGGAGCAAGGCTATACCTATTTCCGCTCACGCTTGAGTCAAGCGCGCCGCGATGTTGAGCATGGTCTGACTATCACACTCGACTCATTCAAAACAGCCGAGCAACAAGAGCGAATGCTAGAGATATTGCAGTTTAAGCTCGATATCTTATGGACGATCTTGGATGCCTTGAGCTTGGCTTATGTGCATAATCAAGCTCCTTACCAAAGCGTTACCACTGACAATGTCTGGCATAAAGGATTGTTCAAATGAGTATACCTGCTAATTTACCTGAGCTGGATCAATCCATCGTACCGGTATGGCGTCACGGCTATCGTTTTCAGTTTGAGCCAGCGCAAAACGCCTATGTCTTACTCTACCCTGAGGGTATGATTAAGCTCAATGACAGTGCCAGCATCATTGGGCAACATATAGATGGTCAAGCGTCTATTGCTGATATTATCCAAAAAGTACAGGCTATGTTTGGCGATGTGCCCGAAATCGAACAAGACATCATTGAATATATGCTGGTCGCCCAGCGTGAACATTGGATTGATTTAGTATGACTGCGCCAGTCGGACTACCGCTATGGCTGCTTGCTGAGCTGACCTATCGCTGCCCCTTACAATGCCCTTATTGCTCAAACCCTATTGACTATGCTCAGTATAAAGATGAGCTAACCACACAAGAATGGTTTGATGTCTTTGATCAGGCGCGGCAAATGGGTGCGGTGCAGCTTGGCTTTTCTGGCGGTGAACCACTGGTTCGTCAAGACCTAGAAGAGCTGGTCGCTTATGCGCACAATCAAGGTTTTTATACTAACTTAATCACGTCGGGTATGGGATTGACTGAAGCTCGGATTGCGCGTTTAAAAGAAGCAGGTCTTCAGCATATTCAAATTAGCTTTCAAGCCAGTGATCCAACGGTCAACAATGCCTTGGCAGGTTCAAAACATGCCTTTGAGCAAAAGTATGAGATGTCACGTCTGGTCAAACAGTATGATTACCCGATGGTACTTAACTTTGTCATTCATCGGCAAAACATCGATCAGATTGACCAGATTATTGACCTCTGCTTAGAGCTTGAAGCCGACACGGTCGAGCTGGCTATTTGTCAGTTTTATGGTTGGGCGTTTGAGAACATCGAGGGTTTGCTACCAACCAAAGCGCAAGTGGTCCGAGCTGAACGCATTACCAATGAATACCGCAAGCAGATTGAAGAGCGTGGTATCAAATGCAAACTTATTTTTGTGGTGCCTGATTATTATGAAGAACGTCCAAAGCCCTGTATGGATGGCTGGGGCAAGATTTTCTTAACAGTGGCACCAGACGGTACAGCCCTGCCTTGCCATGCTGCCAGACAGATGCCAATACAGTTTCCTAATGTACGACATACACCACTGTCGGATATTTGGTATGAATCTGCGAGCTTCAATCAGTTTCGCGGTGACGATTGGATGCCCGATATCTGCCAAAGCTGCCCAGATAAAGAGCGCGATTATGGCGGCTGCCGTTGCCAAGCGTTTATGCTAACTGGGGATGCCAAAAACGCCGATCCTGTCTGTGGCAAATCGCCTTATCACTACCTGATTGAGGAGGCACGTATCAATAGCGAGACGCCTGTACCTTTTGAAGAACTGCGCTTTCGCAATCCAAAAAATTCTAAGTCACTGAGCAATAAACAGCTGAATAAAGACAAACTGATTCCTACTCGTATGGTGACAGGTGAAATATGAATGCTAATACTAAGCCTGTGATATTTGATGGACATAACGATCTATTGACTCGCCTTTGGCTAAGTTCAGCTGCCGATCCGGTACATGATTTCATTTATGGTACGTTACCGGGACATTTAGACTTACAACGTTGCAAAGACGCGAATTGGATGGGTGGATTATTTTCTATTTTCCTGCCGCCCTACACTTATGTGAAAAACAACCATCCTGACAAATTAGCCAACCCTTCAAATTCAGATTTTACTCCGCAAGAAATCGTCGATATTTGCTGCGCGCAATTGAAACTCGCACAACAACTACAGGCAAGATCAAACGGTCAGATTCAGATTTGCACCTCCCTGGCGCAAATTCAAGCCTGTCAGCAGAATAAGCAACTGGGCATTGTATTGCATTTGGAAGGTGCTGAGTTTTTGGCCATACAGCCTGACCTACTGAATGTGTTTTATGAGGCAGGACTCAGAAGCATTGGCCCGCTATGGAATAGAAAGAGCCTCTTCGGTGATGGCTTAAATGCGTCTTTTCCGCATTCTCCAGATACAGGATCTGGTTTGACCGCTCAGGGCAAAGCGCTTGTTTTGGCCTGTCATGACAAGCATATGCTGATCGATGTGTCGCATATGAATGAACGCGCTTTCTGGGATACGCTAGAGATTGCCTACCAGCCGATTGTTGCGACACATTCAAACGCACATGCTCTCTGTCAACAAGCACGGAACTTGAACGATCAGCAGCTGGCTGCTATTAAACAAAGCGATGGTTTGGTTGGGGTGAATTTTGATGTGGCGTTTCTTCGTGCGGATGGGCAACGTAATACACAAACATCACTCGATGTGATTGTCGACCACCTTGATTATCTGATCGACCATCTAGGCGAAGATCATGTTGGGTTTGGTTCTGATTTCGATGGTTGCCTACTACCTGATGAGTTATCTGATATCAGTCAAATCTCCATGTTGATTGAGCGGATGCAACAACGTCACTTCTCAAATCAACTGATTGAAAAGGTGACGTCAAAAAACTGGTTTACGGTGCTTGATAAGGTATGGCAATAGTCATAATAATCAAGCAATTACTGTCTAGGGACTACTGTCTTGCTCGTCTGATCAAACAGGGTAACCATCAGTTTTCGTTTTACCTTAATACCTGCTCTACCCGTTCAATCAAGTATTCTTTGACCGCATTAAACAATGGATCGATTAAGCGCCGTTCTGGACAAATCAAATACAGTGGATAGTTGGCCACTTGCCAGCCGTCCAACTCTACCTCAACCAGTCTCCCTGCCTTTAAGTCACCGGCGATATCTAACTGAGACTTTAATGCGATGCCTTTACCAGCCACTGCCCAGCGGTGCACAACGTCACCGTCTTTACTTCTACGATTCCCATCCACTGCCACACGTTTAGTCTTGCCCTCTTTTTCAAAGGTCCACTCGCTCAAATACTTTTCATCATGACCCAAACGTAAGCAGTTATGCTGCGACAAATCTTCCGGCATTTTTGGGATACCAATATCCTTATCAATTTTGCTCAAATACTCCTTTGATGCACACAGTATAGGGCGATTATTCAATACAATAGGTAATGCGACCAGTGATGAATCTTTGGGTGCGCCGTAACGTAGTGCCAAATCAATCTGCTGACCGTACAAGTCCACATAGCTGTCTGACATATGTAGCTGCACCGTCACTTTTGGGTGAATGTCTATAAAATCGTCCAACCAAGGCAAAATTAGGTTTCGTCCCAAATCTGATGATGCCGACAGCCGAATTGTACCCGTCAGCTCAGCATCATTGTCATGCAGTCCTGCATAAGCATTGTCCAAAATAGCCACCGCATCTCGGCAATGCTTTAAGTATTGTTCACCCTTGCTAGTCAAACGCAGCCTACGAGTAGAGCGAACAAATAATACCGTCTCAATTTCCGCTTCTAATCGCTTGACCGCTGCACTCACAACTGCAGGCGACAGATCTAAGTGCCGAGCACAGGCAGATAGGCTGCCTAAGCGAGCGGTCTCAATAAAAATACGTAAATCCTGCAAATTTTTCATCGTCATGCCTTCGTTCAATTAGCGTCTAACTTAGCAACCACCATCGCTTGCTGCTGCTAGCCTCATCATTATATAAAAATTATTGAAACTGTTTCTCTAAACCTGCTGATTATCAAAATCATTAATTATAGTAGCATGCACCTACAAGGTTTATTCACACATTTGGAGAGACACGATGGATACTATAATACGGCCTACGAGCACACAGGATACTCAACACCATAGCGACCATGATGGAGATAATCAACAGAGCGCACTACAGCAAGCACGCAACTTACCACTACCTTCAAAATCAGACATGCTTAGACGTGCACCATCGGTAGAGCATTTCTGGAATCAAAACAGCCAGTTACTAGAGCAAGCATGGGCAGAGTGGGAAACCACTGAGCATGACTTGCCTGTACTTGATGACTCATTATTTGATCCAACTCTACGTGATGCAGTGACGCAAGCATGGCGCACTCCTTCTACGGAGATGGCTGTTAAAAATTTATGGCAAGAGATACTACCTGACGTATATCAGGGGCAACTCTTTGACCCAACACAACTGTCAACGCTGCGCCGTTATCTGCAAGCAATCGCAGACGCTAATATCCCAATACGTCCTCCTTATGGTATCGCATTGAACAGTAATGGCGCCATGCTAGATGCGCGCTCGCTAGGCTATTTGGCCACCCCTAATTTTCAGGCGTTTTATCATAAAGTCATGAATCAATATATGCGCCCTATCGCTCGGTTGTTATTTGCCAATGTTTATGGCTATGACACTCAGACCTTTGGGTTCTCAATTCAATACCAGCCGACAGGCGACACATCGCTACAACTTCATACTGATGCTTCAGCGGTGACTATGAATATTAACCTAAATCTGCCAGGCGAAGACTTTACTGGATCAGAAGTCGACTTTGTCGATCGCCATTTAGGGCAAACCAAACGTGCCATTTTTAAGCCTGGCATGGCGATTATTCATAGAGGCTCGGTGCCACACGCCGCACATCCAATCACCAGTGGCAAACGTACCAATATGGTGCTTTGGCTGTATGGCGATAATATGCAAGTACCACGAGGAGTTGGGCTTAATAGTCATATTGATGCCAATCAACGTTGGACTGCTACGCACAGTCAGCCTGATAATTTCGTACCGTTTTAACAGCGGTACGCTATCGTTAGGTCAGACACAGCATAAAAAGTTAAGACAAGCATAAACATCCAAATGATTGAGCACCTCTGCGAAAATTCGCACTTAAATGAATAATAGCCGTCAATTGATATGTTATAATGTTTCATTTTAATTATAAGAAGTCTATTGTATGGCGACACCTTTTCAACGGTTGCAAGCGATCGACGCACTTCGAGGGCTTGTGATGCTCATCATGATGGTGGATCATGTTCGAGAGACCTTTTACTTACACCATCAAGTTCCTGATCCAATGCTGATACCAGAAACGGATGAACCCCTGTTTTTCAGCCGGATGATTGCCCATTTATGTGCGCCTGTTTTTGTGTTACTGACGGGAATATCTGCTTATTTATACCAACACAAGCACAATAGTATTCAAATGACCCGCGAATTTTTAATCAAACGTGGGCTTTTTTTGGTGTTTTTGGAGCTGATTGTCATTAATTTTGCTTGGACAGCACAATTTCCACCTGACGTGGTGTATCTCCAAGTGATATGGGCGATTGGCTTCAGTATGATTGCGCTCTCGGCAGTTATTGGTCTGCCTAAAAAATGGCTGTGGCTACTCAGCTTGGTGATTATATTTGGTCATAACTTACTAGATACCGTCTCCTTTGCCGACATTCCTATCGTCCATCCACTGTGGCTGATACTTCATGAACGCGGCTGGATTGAGTTTGGTGAGGTGATTCGTTTTAGAACCTCTTATCCTGTACTGCCTTGGATTGGTGTTATCATACTGGGCTACTGCATCGGCACCTCTGTGTTCGGTCACTCTACGTCTGTTCAAAAGAGAAATCGTACGTTACTTACATTTGGCATGGTGAGTATCGCGTTATTTGTGGTACTGCGACTGGCCAATATATACGGCGATCAAGCATGGCTGATGATGCCCACTCTGAGTGAAACCTTCATGAGCTTTATGAATCTCACCAAATATCCACCATCGTTGCTCTTTATATTGTGGAATGTGGGTATAGGACTGGTTTTATTAGTGACGCTTCAAAAGATTGAAACCAAATCATGGATAAAGCCACTGGTAGTCATCGGTTCTGTGCCAATGTTTTTTTATATCGTACATCTCTATGTATTGAAACTGCTGTATGTATTTGCCGTTCAACAGTTCGGTATGACGCGTGGAGAGTATTTTGGAGTAAATGACGTCAGTACACTTTGGTTCATTGCGATTGCACTGAGCATTTTACTGTATCCCTTAATGCGTGCTTTTGCTAAATTCAAACATAGTAATAAGCACATTACTATCCTCAAATATTTATAGCCATAGTTCCCAACGATATAGCGACTATATAAAAAACCAACAATTCTATAAGCAGGCTTGGCCAGCCTATATGGGATATAGCGAAGTCTAGACATTATCAGATGGTCAATAAGCATCATTGTAACGTTGCTATTGACCGTTTGAGTTTCTGCTATAGATTTTCTGACGTTTTTTAATAAAATTTCTTATTGATCTATTGTATTGTTTTTAAAATAGTATAAATAAACATTCCGATCGGTCCATCCATTACTTGCTACCAATAAGGCGAACACTTTATTTCTTCAGCGAGAAAGTCAATAAATTTTCTTTGTAGTGGTGTCACCTGCTTTCGATTGGCATAAACCACATAAACACCCAAGGTTTTGGGTTTCCATTCAGGCAATAACTCAATAAGTTGTCCAGATGCAATCAAAGACTTGACTGCGCCAGATGGTTGTAAACTAATCCCATGTCCACGCAACGTGGCAGAGAGCAAGACTTCAGAGATATTGGCGCTGATATTGCCAGAGATAGGAACAGACTCTGGACCATTTGGCCCATCGAACACCCATGCAGACCGCCCAAAATACGCAAACGATAGACAGTTGTGATGTACAAGCGACTGTACATCTGTAGGTCTGCCACGCCTTTGTAAATACTCAGGTGCAGCGCATACGATAGAGTGGCACTCACCGATACGTCTGGCAACGACATTTGGCTCCAAGTCATTGGTGATACGAATCGCCAAGTCAATACGGGCATCAACTAAATTGACCGAATCATCAGTGGTAAGAATATCAATCGCTGTTTGCGGCCAGTGAGAAACAAAGCGACCAACCACATCCATCAAAAGGCTATCAATCAGCGAAAAGCTGGCCGTGATTCGCAGCTGACCTTTTAGCTCCAAAGTGTTTTTATTGCGTATCTGATCCAACGAGTCAGTCAATTCAAGCAACTGGTACGCCACCTCAAGGGTCTGCTCACCAGGTGCAGTGAGGCTCAGACTTCGAGTCGTGCGATGTAATAAGCGCATATCCATCCAGCTCTCAAGCTCTGTCAGATAGCGCGTTACCTTAGCTCTAGACATGTCTAAATTGTCCGCGGCACGGCTCAAGCTACCTTGTTCAACGATCGTGACAAACACCTGCAACGCGGTCAGCCTATCCATCTCTTCATCCTTATTTGCGCGAAAACTGAAACAGTAAATACCGAATTATAGCGTATTTAAACGAAATACAATCGAATAGAATAGCTACTAACAACGAATGCCGCCATTAACGCGGTCTATTTACTCAAATGAAAATACAGGTAGATTATGAAAAAATTAATGACAGCTTCTATGGCGGCCAGTGTGCTACTGCTTGCAACCCAAACAAACGCAGCCGATCTACAACTACAAGCATATAAACCTGATCAAAATGCTATTTTCCCAGTGGTTTCTGTGCTGGCAAGTGGCGAGAAAGATGCTATTTTGTTCGATGCACAGTTTAGTGTTAAAGATGGTGAAGCATTGGTTGATATGATCAAAAAAAGCAATAAAGACCTAAAAATGATTTATATCACGGCAGGCGATCCAGATTACTATTTTGGTCTTCAGCCTTTAGTCAAAGCCTTCCCTAATGTGAAGGTTATGTCTAGCCCTTCGATTATTGAACACATTGAGGCGACTAAAGATGCAAAATTAAAGCATTGGGGTCCAATCCTTGGCAAGCATGCGCCTACCAAGATCACAGTACCGCAAACACTTGATCAGTCTACACTGACCCTAGAAGGTCACAAAATTGAAATCAAGGAGATGGGAACCCATCAAGCATATATGTGGGTACCAGAGTCAAAAACCGTTTTCGGCGGTGTGTCGGTAACATCAGGTATGCATGTGTGGACTGCTGATACCCAAACTAAAGAAGCTCGTAGCGAGTGGATGCAATCATTGGAACAAATGAAGCAATTAGAGCCAAACCTTGTGATACCAGGTCACTATTCGGGCAACCTACTCAAAAAAGACTATGCTGTTGATTTCACTCTCAGTTATCTAAAAACCTTTGAGCAAGCACTGGATGAGGCAAAAAAGCAAGACTCTAAACAGTCAGAAAAAGTGATTTCTACTATGGAAGCAGCTTATCCCGCGTTATCTGGGGATACTAATTTACAAATAGGCAGTAAAGTAAATACAGGTGAAATGAAGTGGTAAATACGGACTATTAGATAGAAATATCATTATTTGATAAGTCTGTTAGCAAAATACAGGTGTCAAAGTGCTGGCGTATGAATGCTTGGTCAATCAGCATACGCCAGTACTTTTAATGATCTCAGTCTCTCAAAGCATCTTCAACAAAGCTCAAACGGTCCTGACCAAAGAACACTTCACCATTTACAAAGAAGCTTGGTGCCCCAAACACCCCTCGTGCTACTGCTTCTTCGGTACTAGATTTTAAACGCGCCTTAACCTCTGGCTCACTAATACGCGCCATAAAATCAGTCACATCAATGCCTACTTTCGACAAAACCTCAGCCACGACTTCTGGTGATTCCATATTTAACTTTTCAGCCCATAGCCCATTAAAGACAGCGGATAAATAACTCTCAAATTTAGGTGTCCCCAAATAAGCGGTAACACCGCGCATAAGCTGCATCGTATTGACTGGGAAAAATGGATTGAAGCGAAAAGGCACGTCATAGATGGCTGAAAAACGCTTAAGGTCTTTGAGCATATAAGCGCCTTTAGCAGGTACGGCAGCTGGTGAGGTATTACCAACGGCTTGAAACACTGCGCCAAGTAACATAGGTCGCCAAACGACCTCGGCATTGTGGCGCTGCGCGATACTCGCTAATTGAGTCCATGCCAAGTAACTGGCTGGGCTACCCACATCAAAGAAAAACTCTACTTGTTTACTCATCTTGGCATTCCTTGCAATAGATTAAAAGTCCATTAAAATTTTGATGGTTATTAACCAGATAGGATTAAAAAGTTTCCATCCATGGGCGTAAATCCAGCTCATGTGTCCAGCTATCTCTTGGCTGACAATGCAACTGCCAATACTGCTCAGCGATATGTTCTGGATTTAAAATACCGTCTTGGTCTTTCAGCTCATAGCGCTCAGGAAAGTTGTCACGAATAAAGTCAGTATCAATAGCACCGTCAATGATAGGGTGTGCGACATGTATGCCTTTAGGTCCCAACTCGCGCGCCATGCTTTGTGCCAGAGCCCGTAGAGCAAACTTAGCACTAGCAAAAGCCGAAAAACCTTTACTACCGCGTAAAGACGCTGTTGCACCCGTAAAAATAATTGTCCCCCTCGCACGTGGAATCATAACTTTTGCCGCTTCTCTACCTGTCAAAAATCCAGCCAAGGCGCCCATCTCCCACACTTTTCGATAGACCCTTTCTGTCGTATCTAAGATGGAGAAATGAACGTTTGCTCCGATGTTAAACACCACTACTTCAATCGGGCCAATGTCTTTTTCAATATGAGCAAACAGCTCAACCATCTCTTGCTCGACACGTGCATCACAACCAAATGGCTTGACCACTCCTCCAGCCGCTTCGATATCACGGACTAATGCCTCTAGCTTCTCAACAGTCCTTCTGGTCACGCACAAAGTAAAACCTTCTCGCGCAAAACGTCTGGCAACAGCACTGCCAGTGGCATCGCCTGCGCCGATTACAACTGCTACGGGTGCTCTGTTCATGTCTATTTCCTTATAGGTTCCTTTTTAGAACTAAAAAAAACATAGCTTTATTTTTGGAACCTGTCAAGCTAACCTATGACTTAACGATAAAGGAGATAACCTATGCGCTGGGATGAACTGGACCAACAGTCTTGCTCGATAGCTCGCACTTTAGCAGTCATTGGTGATCGTTGGACGCTCATGATTTTACGTGATTGTTTTTTGGGAGTCAGACGATTCGACGTATTTGAGCAACGCTTGGGCATTACACGTCATGTCCTATCTAACCGTCTTCGCAAACTGGTTGAATACGATATTTTAAAAAAAGTCGCCTATCAGCAGCGGCCGCTACGTGAGGAATATAGACTGACAGAGTGTGGATTAGATTTGCACTCTGTCGTACTGGCATTGGTCAGTTGGGGTGATAAATATATGGCTGATGAACGCGGGGCACCGCTGTTACATAGACACAAGGCATGTGGTCACATTATGCATCCTATGACAGTATGCTCCGAGTGCGCTGTGGCCGTTACCGCACGTGATATTGAGGTTGAAATAGGACCCAAATGGATCGGTAATGATGAAGTGAGTATTTAATATAGTAGCGGTTTATAAGCCATTAGAGCTAGATATCAGAACACTTTATTTAAAAGACTTAACCTTTTACGGCTGTATTGTGCTTCAGCCTAAAGTATTCCGAAACCTCGTTAACTGTATCGAACAACGTAAAATGAATCCAATCGTGGCGTGTACCTTTCCATTAAAAGAGATACATACTGCTCAAGCGGTTTTCTTAGAAAAGAAACATGTCGGTAAAATCGTTTTGAACGTTGCTCAAGAATAATCATCGTTCAATAGCAAATAAATAGCGTATGAATGGCTTTGAATATTTTATTCAAAGCCATTCATATCTAAATCAATAGCTACTATTTTGAAGCATGAAAGTCAACCTTATCAGTCATGACTTTCAACCATTCGTTTTATTGTTAGCAGCAGAATATAGATTAAACCTATGAGATAACTGTCATTTCAGTAACGACAAATTCATCGACCATCCCATCTGTTACTTGTACATAGTTTTGGAAATGCGGGCTGTGTACATGTTGCTGAAGACACTCGTTGTTTTCCCAAATCTCATAAACCACGAAACCGTTACTATTTGCATTTTCTTGATGCAAATCATATTGGATACAACCTTGATCATCTTGTGATGCTGCCGTCAGTTTAAGCAGCTCAGTTTTGACTTGTTCAACGTGCTCAGGTTTGGCTTTGATAGTGGCGACGATGGTAAGTGGTTTGTTTGCTTGCGTGCTCATCTATTTATCCTATGTTTATTATTATCATTGATTTAAATAGGTCCAACGTATCTGCTAAAAGCGTCACATTGGACCTATTAATCTAAATGCCGTTATGCAGACCAGCCTTCTAATACAATCTTGCCATGCGCTTGCTGTTTTTCTAGCATTTGGTGCGCACTACGTAGATGTTCAGCGGTGATAGCCCCAAGATTGTGAGCGACCGTGGTTTTGATCTCGCCTGCATCAATCAATTTTGCCACTGCATTTAATAAATAATGCTGTTCAATCATGTCTGGCGTATTGAACATTGAGCGTGCAAACATAAACTCCCAATGCAGGCTTAAGCTCTTGGTTTTAAGAGGGTTGGCATCTAATGATTTTGGATCATCAATCAGTCCAAGCTTACCCTGCGGCTTTAAGCATTTAATGATTTCTTCATAATGATCTTCAGTATTATTGAGACTCACCACATAGTCTACTTCAGCAATACCTGTTTTTTGTAGTTCATCAGACAATGGGTTGCGGTGATTGATAACATGATCAGCACCCAAATCTTTGAGCCACTGCACGCTCTCATCTCTCGAAGCTGTACCGATAATCGTAGCAGACGTTCTTGTTTTTAATAACTGAGTTAGGATGGATCCAACGCCGCCCGCTGCGCCAATGACCAATACTGAGACGTTATTAGCATTCTCGCTACTATCGCTGTCATTCGCTACGCTATCAGAGACAGGCACTTGTAAACGGTCAAATAACATTTCCCAAGCCGTAATCGTCGTCAGTGGTAATGCTGCTGCCTCAGCGAAAGACAAAGAGGCTGGCATGTGCCCAACGATACGCTCATCGACCAACTGATATTCAGCATTGCTGCCTGAACGGGTCAAATCTCCAGCATAATAGACATTGTCGCCTACTGAGAATAAACTGACGTCTTCACCGACAGCCGTCACAGTACCAGCAGCATCCCAACCAATAACAGCATACTCACCCTCTGCGGCAGGACGCCCTTCACGGATTTTATAATCTACAGGATTGACTGATATGGCTTTTACTTCTACGAGAATATCGCGGCCTGAAGCAACTGGTTTATCAAGGGTGATATCTTGTAGCGACTGTTCGTTATCAATAGGTAGATTGTTTTGATAACCAATGGCTTTGATAGTTTGCATAATATTGTGTCCTGTTTTTAATGAGAAAGTTTTTAATAATAAAATTTGAAAATATAGTTAGGGCGTGTCTTCAATTCACTCGATAGTTATCTAAATGGGCTAAAAATAAGTCTTATGCATGTTATGCAAAAATTGACTGTAATACTGTCTGAGTCTGCTGCTCAAGCTCTGCAATGGCTGCTTTGTTTAGAGCATCAGCATGTGGTCGACCAAACGCCCCTCTTGCATCGCCATGTGCACCATCTGTTATATCGTTATCAAAGTATTTACCAGTATCGTCAGCGAACTCATCCGAGATGGCCAACTCCGTTAGGATATTTGCGCCTTTGTCTGCTGATGACCAATGCTGACCATACGCTTCGTTGGCCATTTTTGTGTTCAGCAGCGAACCTGGGTTGACGGCGATGACATTGATATCGTTGCTAGCGACGGTGTCAGCTAATGCCATACTCCACATGGTTAATGCCAGCTTGCTTTGGGCATAAGCATCCTTATCATCGAGGCGAGTCTGGCCTGCAAGTGCTTGATAAGATATTGATGCTTGCGCAGTTGAGCTTAAGTTCACGATACGGGCTTTATCAGACTGCTTGAGCAAAGGTAATAAAGCATTGGTCAGCTCATAAGGCGCTAGGTAATTGACTACGAAACGTACATCCAAACCGTCTTTAGTCATTGCTGATGCCGTGGTATAAATCCCTGCATTATTTATGAGCACATCAAGCTTTGGCAGTTTTTCATTGACGTCTGCTGCCATCTTTAGCACATCCGTTAAATCAGAAAAATCAGCCACAAACCCATCAATATTATCTACTGCTGCGCCTGTCGCGACTGCTTGAACCTCTGCAATGACGCTAGCAAGTTTGTCAGCATCGCGGCCATGCAGGTATACTTGGTGCCCAGCTTCTGCCAGTTTTAACGCTGCCAATTTGCCAATGCCATCTGTGCTGCCAGTAATTAAAATTGTTTTAGTGGTATTCAGAGTCATAAACCGCCCTTATTGTTTGAATTATTGTTTCAGTTTTGGATACCTGTTCTATTTTATCCATCGTGATAGCGCTCATTGTAATGAAAGTGTTGTGGGTCAAACAGTAGCCATCACCTAAAACACTTTCAATATAATTTTGAAAGTGAGTTTTATTTAAGGGGTTATGTAGAGCCTTATCTAAGCGATTGTTTGTTGTATTTGAGACAATAAAACCGTCAACCCAACCATCCTATTTAGTCTGATGTTTTTCAAACTAGGGTCTGCCCTCCATCAGCGTATCTCAATAGGATAAATTGTTCATCCGCTTGACGCGCAAGCTCCGCCTTACTAACAAGGGTAAGCAGTTTTTGCAGCACTGTAAGGATGCACTGGGCATCTTAGACAATGCCTATGTACTTAGAGAAGTTTGGTGAAACTAAGACACCCTCAGCATTGGCTGAACATAATTGTCTGTGTCTGGGACACAATGACAAATATTTTAGTCAATGAACGTTTGAAGGCTTGGGCAAACAAACGAGCGTCGCTGTATCGGGCAAAAGATGGTGACGTGGTCAGGCGTTGGACAATAATGAGACATGGTGTTGCACTAGAATCTCGTTTGGACATTAGTTCTGATATAAAAGAAGGACAGCACATTGAAATTAAACTAGGGGGTTGGCAAGTTACCCCCTATCCACTATATTTGATCTTTCCTGAACGACGATTGATTGACCCACTGTTCAATGCCGCAAAAGAGTATTTAATCGACTGCGTGCAAAATGTTTTGGCTTAAATAGCGTTCGACCTTAAACAAAATACAGTCGATTCCTCCTAAAGTGCATACGGTTCTACTGGGGTAAATATTGTGCAGCCAATTTATGTTGGATTGACGTCACCTTCCAATACGCCAATCTCTAAATTTGGCAAAAAAACGGTTTATTTTGTCAGAAAAGTTCAACGTCTCTGATTCCGGCACTGCTTCAACATGATGGCGAGCTGCCAATATCGGCTGCTGTACCAATCTTTCGTGATGATCAAACGCGCGATCAAGACTGATACTCATCATAGAAAAATTGGTCGGTCGTGGTAGGCAGCGATATACCTGACCTTTATTAATCAAATCAATCACCATATGTGCATCTTTGAACTCGGTCAACATGAGCACCATCAGATCAGGCTGAATATTTTTTAGCGCATAAACAATGGGAGTGATATTTTCTTTATTGAGCGTCGAATCCGTAATAGTGACGCCAAAGCGTTTTTTTTGTAATAAGCTTGCAGCCTGCTCAATATTGCTTGCCCAGCTCACGGTATAAGCACTCTTAAAATGACTTTTTATTTGCTGATAAACACTCTCATCATCATCTAACACCAATATACTACGCTTGCTATCAGTTCTGGCATGAATACGGTTTTGAATATCATGATTTTCAGTGGCATTTTGGGTGATTTCTTGGGTTTTCTGAGCAATCTCTGTGGCTTTATTAATGGTTTTTTTGAGTTCATCATTTTGCCAAGGCTTTGTGATATAGCGATAAATCTCGCCTTCATTCACAGAATCAATCACCGCATTCAGATCTGCATACCCCGTCAATAAGATACGAATAGTGTTCGGGGATGCCGACTTGATATCACGCAACACTTCTGTACCTTGCTTGTCTGGCATGCGTTGATCGCTGACGACCACTTGTACCTCATTCGCGCTGATATATTCCATCAGCTCAATGGCATCGGTGGTGATAAACACATCGTGTGACTGTCGAAAGTGCATTTTTAAACTGCGTAAAATGCGTGGTTCATCATCGATAAAGGCAATTTTTGGTTTTTGCATGAGGCTCTCTTTAAATAAGTAGTTGGAAATCTCTCAACTTTCAAATAAGGCCTGCGAAGATTCGGTTTTATGAGCGATAGACTGTATCGGCAGCAGGATGGTAAACGTCGTTCCAGTGCCAACGATTGAGCTGACCTCGATGCGACCGCTATGTTGTTCGATAATTTGTGCTGTGATAGCCAATCCCAACCCTGTGCCATCACCGGCTTTTTTGGTGGTGAAAAAAGGCTCAAAGATCTGCGTTAAAATACTCTCTTTGATACCAACACCATTATCTGTAATGCTGATTGCCACGTATTGTCGCGACTCATCAACAGACGAGAGGATCTGTAATGTCCCTTTATAATCCATTGGCATGGCTTGGGCGGCATTATTAAATAGATTGAGTAATACTTGGTTGATTTGCGAAGGATTGCATTGAATCAATGGTAGCTCAGCCAGACTGGTGCTGACATCTAGAGTTTTTAGATTATTACGTGCCATCACCAAAGACGTGTTGATACAGTCATTGATATCGACCTCTTTTACCTTGGATTCGTCAATTCGAGAGAAATCACGCAAACTCACGACCAACTCCGCAATCTGATCGACGCCATACAGGCCGTCTTTGATCAAATCTGTCAAATCCTCACTGACTTCATCTTCTTTAATTGCCTCGCAACACTGCAAGGTCTCCTCTATCAATTGAGTCACTTGTGCTTGGTCAGCCTCTGGTTCTTTTAATGCATGCAATAATTGATCGGTATGCTGTATCAGCTCATCAAAACGCATGAGGTTATCACCGACCAGCTCCATATTGCTACGCACATAGCCAAGAGGCGTATTGACCTCGTGCGCCACGCCTGCCACCATCTGACCGAGTGTGGCCATTTTTTCGGAGCGTACTAGGTGCACTTGTGAGGCTTTTAATTCGTCCATGGCTTGCTGCAAATCTTTCGTACGGGCGGTCACTTGGCTCTCTAGATGGACATTTATTTCAGCAAGCGCGCCTTCGTTTTCGACGACACGATCAATCAGTTGATTGGTCTGCTCGCTGATGACTTGGATTTCACTGACATTTGAGTGTGGCAATTTATGCATGCTTAATTTTTGATATTGTTTTTGCTCAATCAATGTGCCCATATCAGCCACGGCCATTGCCATGTGCTTCAATGGACGCGTAAAGTAGCGACGAAATACCCATGCAGTCAGTAATAAAATCGGAATAAACCCCAATAGCATGGCTTGAATCAGCTGGTTTGACAGTGCATTTGCCACGCTCATCATGTCATTATCAGGCTTAACGATGACCATCTTCCAATACGTAAATGGCATACGAAACACAAAAGCGGTGGCAGACTGCTGCAACACAAAATCATTGGGCACAGCGATGGTATCGACCAAATGACTGCCGACTAAGTTAAACGTCTGATCGATGTTCAACAGCAATAATGCGGAGAGTAATTGGGATTCTTGTTCGCTGATTTTGTCCAAATTGGTCGTGCTCAAAATACTACGGGCGGCGAGCGTGAAACGGCCTTCATCTTTAGCAGTCGCTTCATCGATCAGTGTGCGATTGATACTATCTAGGCGATCAGCAATAGGTGCAAAGCTAGGGTTTTTCTTGGCCAATTGATGTGCGGTTACCATTTCGCCCTGAGGATTATCTTCCGTCACCTGAGTGACCATCGACTGATCAGGAAAGGTCAAAAACCGATTGTCCAAGTCTACCAAAAAGACGTAGCCACCTACCTTATCTTGCCATTTTTTCATGGCATCATCGAGATTATCCAATAACAAATTAAAACTCACCACGCCATCAAAAGCTTGGTTACGACTGTCATATAATGACTTTGCACACGTCATCATCGGCTGATTGCTCACGGGATCCACATACGCACGGCTCCAGACACAGTGGTCATGACGCGCATACATCGCTGGAATGTACCACCAATCTCGATAATAAGGATTGGGCGTTTGGCTCACTTGATTATAGCGTTCTGATGGTTGCATGTTGCCTGCCTCATCACGCGCCCACACAAACGACTGACGCTCTCGACCTTGCTCATACATATTGGGGTCAAACCATACACCGCCGCCCACGATTCGCAGGTCCGTCTGCTGCATGAGATTTCCAAAGGTTTCTTTATAAAGAACGTCTTCTTTTGGCAAGCCACCAGCCATCGTACTGGTCGCCTTTGCCAATCCATCGACATGGCTGATACTCGCCATAATGCTATTGATTGCTTCATTACCCGTTTCAACCACTGTTTCTGAAGTCATCTCTAGTAGGCGCGGCTTCGCTTGGGTTTCAATAACCCAGTACACTATCAGAATAATCAATGAAAAAGCCAATGCCAAAATAATCAGCATGCGCGTGGAAATACTACCAAGCCGATTAGTCACACTCATAAACAAACCTTGTATTGATGCGCCTACTGTTATCAATGACTCATACAATAAGTCAAGACATCAGCCATACGCAGCCACCATTCATAGTGAGCTCAAGGATACGATGCGGTTATGACAAGATAATGACAAAAGTCGTGTTTTTAGGGTTTGTCCTCATTTTAAACATAACAAAAAAAATGCGCCAATTTGCCGTCAAACAAAAAAACAGCGTAGACAATACCATAAGTATTTTTATTACTATTCATCATTCATCCCTGATTAATTTATTTAGTGATAAGTTAAGGTTTATCATTGACGACATCCCTTGCCTGTAGACTATAATTTCATAACAGCGCTTAGAAGTTTGTCCCGCACACGACAATTCCTCAATAAATGAGAGATAAATACACTTAAATACTTATAGTAGAAGTATGAATTAGCCCTTAATCTATATTCAATAAACCGATTTCAGCTTGCCGGAATATTGGTATTCTGTAAAAATACGGAGGTTCTGTAAAAATAAAATAGGAAAACACGAAATGACATTCTCGAAGTCAGTAACCTATTTGCAGACTCGCTAAAGGAATAGACCTCCGCTACTTCTAACAAAACGGACAAGTAATATAATCATGAAAAAATCAGTGCGAACACTTTTTAGCCGAGTTGGTCTGACTGCTGTCGTTGCCGCCTTATTGATATCTGGACAAGTGCAAGCAGCAGACAGCGACAGTCATCTGAAAAGCACAGTAGATGCACAAGCCAAGTCGCTAATGAAAGCACATGATATTCCAGGTATGGCATTTGGTATTATTGTCGATGGAAAGTCGTCTTTTTATAACTACGGTTTGGCTGACAAACAATCTGGCAAGGCTGTTTCAGAAAACACTATCTTTGAGTTGGGCTCTATCAGTAAGACCTTTGCCGCGACTTTGGCCAGTTACTCCGAACTCAATGGCACACTCGACTTGGAGGATACCGCTGATAAATACATTCCTTATCTACAAGACAGCGCCATTGGTAACACCAAGCTTATCAACCTAGCCACCTATTCGGCAGGTGGTCTACCACTTCAAGTACCTAACGATGTCAAAAACAATAAGGAATTGTTCCGCTACTATAAGTCGTGGCAACCTGCCTTCCCTATCAACTCAAAACGTCTATACTCTAACGCCAGTATAGGACTATTCGGCCATATATCAGCCTTGAGTATGGGCGCGGATTACACACAGGTGATGGAAGATAAAATACTGCCCTTACTCAATATGCCTAGTACCTTTGTCAATGTTCCTAACGACAAAATGGACGATTATGCGTTTGGTTATAACGCTGCTGGAGAGCCGATAAGAGTTAACCCTGGGATTTTGGACGCCGAAGCTTATGGTATTAAATCAACCAGCGCGGATATGACCCATTACATGGCGGCTAACATGGGGTTAATCCCTTTGGATAAAAATATTCAACAGTCATTGCAAAACACTAGAAAGGGATACTATCAAGCGAGCACTGTTACACAGGGATTGGCGTGGGAGATGTATCCATTCCCCACTCAGCTAGACACACTGCTTGAAGGTAATTCAACGGATGTGGTACTCAAGCCACAGCCCATCATAGCGAACAATCAGCCGACACCTGTTTTAAACGATGTATGGGTGAACAAGACAGGCGCTACCAATGCTTTCGGTGGATATATCGCTTATATTCCCGCAAAAAAATCTGGTATTGTCATTTTGGCAAATAAGAACTACCCCAACGCAGAGAGGGTCAAAGCGGCTTACACCATCCTGCAAAGTGCGATGGCTAATTGAAGTAGAAGAAAACAGAACGTTGCTGTGTCTCTAGTGATATTCACCTTTTTTAAACTAATATAATGAATGTAAAAAAAGTCCTTTATATCAGTATAAAGGACTTTTTTTCTAAACTTGAGAGTGTTAGTTCTTACTATTTTTCAAACTCTTTGAAATCTGCTTTACGAATTTTGGCATGGATACCTTTGGTCTTATCCACGACTTGCGATACTTCAAAATCTGTCGCTGCACTTAGGTAAGCATAAGCGATTGCCTCATCAATACCATACTCTTGATTTAAGAAACGAATCGCTTCACGAGTAGACTTCTTCATCGCCTCATCCAAATCTTCATCTAGCCCTGGCGTGATCCAAAATTCAGCATTCTCTGCCAAAGGTTGCACAATCTCTTTACCCGGGATCTTATCCTTACCTGCTTTTAGCAGTGTCAACTTAAAAGTGGCGTCATTTTAGAGCATAGATGCTGCATGCAAAGGTACTGAATTAAAAAATATTGAATGAAAAGATGATTGATAGAAAACTGTACTATCAATTTTATTCTAAGTCACGCTATGCAAATTGGCGTTCGAATGACGCCTAACTTTCAACATAGGCTGGCTGGCAAATAAGACAATCACACCAACTAAAGAAAACACACCAAAGGCGTAGAACGCAGTAGCAGCACCATACCGATCCACAATCAAACCAGTAAAGATGACGGGTACACTAAGCCCTATATATGCCATCAGAAAATAGCCTGCACTTGCACGTGCCTGCTCATTTCTAGCAGATTTTGCGACTCCTAACATACCGCCCAAATAGACAAAACCATAGCAACTAGTACTGGCCAAAAATGCCGCCAAAAGAATCACTGGTAGATTGGCATTCAACGTCCCCCAAGCCAATAAAGCATAAGCTGGTAGTAAGATCAGAAGACCTAGCTTGCTTGAAACTTGAGGGTCAAGCTTTCGGGCGATTGGCTGAACGATCAATCCACAACTGATGGCTAACATAGAGGATACCCCTGCATATTTAGCCAGTCCATGCGTGGCCAGTACTGAGGGAATAACTGACAACACCAATCCGGTCGTCGCCCAACAGATCAAGATACCGCTGCCATACCAGATGACCTCACGATTAAAATAAGGTAGCCGTAGCATAGAGGTGGGAAAATTAGTGCGTTTAGGTGCCGTCTCTGGTAATTGATATAACAAAAACATAGCGAATATCTCGCTCGCTAGCAGTAAGAAAAAACTGGCTGGTTGATCAGTTTCATAAAACATCAAAGAAACCGTCGTCAATACAGGGCCAAGACCAAAACCTATCGTTGTACTGGCCGTCACCCACGCTGTCGCACGCATCGTATCTGTTGAGCCGAGCAGCTCAATCATATAGGCCGTCGCCGTAGCAGCCATCAGAGCCGTTCCCACACCCAGTACGAATCGCGCTATTGCTAACGCGCGCGTATATGGATAAAACAACATAAGAGCCGTCGCTGCTACCGATAGGGCTAGAGAGATTAAAATCACCTTGCGCCGTCCGATGCGATCAGATAATCCGCCAAAAGCTAACAATACAGGTATGACACCCAATACATAAAAGGAAAACGCTATCGTAGTTGCTAGCACGCCATAGCCATCATTGTGCGCATAAACGGCATAAAGCGGCCCTTGGATATTGACGCTTGTCGTTATCACACATAAGGCAAAGGCCAGATATTTATTATATTTTTTAGTGGTCATATATCGCTGCTTTTTGAATAATAATCGTTGAATTGACTGAGGTTAGTGTGATTCACAGTAGAATGACACTAACCTCTACATCGTTTACGTCCAATGATTAAAACAAAAGTACAGTAGGTTATCTATATACAATACAGTACAATTAGACAGAACTG
The DNA here is from genome assembly GCF_050268505.1 of Psychrobacter sp. NPDC078409. Classification (NCBI taxonomy): domain Bacteria; kingdom Pseudomonadati; phylum Pseudomonadota; class Gammaproteobacteria; order Moraxellales; family Moraxellaceae; genus Psychrobacter; species Psychrobacter sp. NPDC078409. The sequence continues at coordinate 88,888 of NZ_JBNNGW010000007.1, read as the reverse complement.
TTTGGTCTATAAAACCCATACAGTTGGGATATCCTACCCATATATTGTCCTAGCTATAACCTTAAGATAAAACCTTCACAAAATTCGCCTTACCAAAAATTGTAAAAAATATGAATAAGAAGCTAACACGCATCGAAGTTGTCATGGCTGACGTAAAAGAGAAAATAGCAACCGTTATCTACATGCCAGAGTCGCGACTACCGTCTGTCCGTGCCGCTGCCAAAGATTATGGATTCTCACCATCGACCGTGGTTGAAGCCTATGAACGCCTGCAAACTGAGGGAATCATCTACTCCCGTCCTGGTGCAGGGTTTTATGTGGCAGAGACGACAGCGCCGCTATCATTGACAGATATAGCACCAAAAATTGATCGAGTGGTAGATCCATTGTGGGTATCACGGCAGTCGCTGGAGCCACCCGATGGTGCGCTAAAGCCAGGCTGTGGGTGGTTGCCAGCGGACTGGCTATTTGAGGCAGGTATACGCCGTGGTCTGCGAAATGTGGCAAAAGCTGACGCGTCCATTATCAGTGAGTATGCAACGCCGTTAGGGCTGTTAGCATTGCGCCAATTACTCACACGGCGTATGGCAGGATTGAGTATCAATGCAGAACCGTCACAGGTCATATTGACGGATTCAGGCACTCAGGCGATAGATTTGATTTTTCGATTTTTACTAACGCCGGGTGATACGGTTGTCGTCGATGATCCTTGTTACTTTAATTTTCGAGCACAGCTGCTTGCCCATCGGGTCAAAGTGGTTGGTGTCCCTTATACGCCCAATGGGCCAGATGTAGAGGCCTTTGCAGCGATTTTAGATGAGCATAAGCCGCGCCTGTACATCACCAATGCTGCCATTCATAATCCTACGGGCGCCACGTTATCACCTGCCACGGCATACTGTGTATTACAATTGGCTCAAGCGGCTGGTTTGTACATTATCGAAGACGATATTTTTGCAGATTTTGAAGTCAAGCCTGCAGCGAGATTGGCGGCTTTGGATGGGTTATCACGCGTATTCTATATCGGCAGTTTTTCTAAAACGTTATCCGCATCCCTACGCTGTGGTTATATTGCAGCGCCTACAGAGTGGGTTGAGAGTTTGGTAGATTTAAAGATAGCGACTGGCTTTGGTGGCAGTCAGTTAGCAGCGGCGGTTGTGTTCTCAGCATTGACTGATAGCGGCTACCGTAAGCATATGAATGATATCCATACTCGGCTGGCAAGCGCGCGTACTCATACGCTACCACGATTGGCTAAATTAGGCATCGTACCGTGGCTGCTCCCACAAGCAGGTATGTTCCTATGGTGCCGATTACCTGAGAATAATAATGCGACCGAATTGGCCAATCGCTGTTTATCCAAAGGTGTGGTATTGGCGCCGGGCAATGTTTTTAGCCAATCGGACAATGCTGAGAACTTTATGCGGTTCAATGTGGCGCAGATGAGTCATTCAAAAGTTTTCGAGGTATTGGCTCAATCGTTAGACTAACCAATCAGAGACTTATATAGTCATTCCACTATATAAGTATTACAGCGTTAACCTCGCTTGAAGTATCACATGTACATCTACACTCGGTTGCCTTGTACTACTTTTAAATTGAATCGACTATAGTGCTAGTACCGTCCTATTATATAGTGACCTTTCGACTATAATTCTAAGCCTAAATATCAGCCAAGTATAAGTCAAACACAATCAAATCTAATCACTTCCGACAACGGATACTATTTCTCTAGGATAGCTCATATGTCCCCTATATATACTGCATTGGCTGTACTGGTTACCTTTATCTGGGGCGTAAATTTTACTTTTATTGCGTGGGGTCTTGAGAGCTTTCCGCCACTGATGCTTACCGCCCTGCGTTTTTTCTTTACTGCTGTACCACTGGTATTGTTTCTAAAGCCGCCTAAATTTAACCGTACCTTGTTTATTTATGCCATCGGTACATTTGTCATGCAGTACGCCTTTGTATTCACGGCGATGCATCTGGGTTCATCCCCGGGGCTGACGGCACTACTGCTACAAATTCAGATTTTTATCACGGTATTGCTAGCGTACTTTATATTGGGTGAAGCAGTCAGCCGTATGCAAATCGTCGGTATGTTGGTCGGTGTGCTAGGACTTAGCGTGATTGCGTTAAACCTTGGCGGTGATATGCCTTTGGCAGGGTTCATCTGTATTTTGATTGCGGCCATCGGTTGGAGCTTTGGTAACATTGCATCCAAGCAAGCCTCCAAGCAAGCATCAAAACAGGCCTCAGAAAAAGCGTCAGAGCAAACGGCTCTAAAAGCGACGCAGCAAGGAACAAGAGTATCTGTTGCCACATCTAGCACTGGAAAAAATAAAGCCTCTGCTTTGTCTGCGCTAGCGCTGGTAGTCTGGGGCGGTCTCATTGCTTGCGTGATGTTAACGATATCTTCTCTTACATTTGAGACTGATGCATGGCAGTTGGCGACGTTTACTGAAGCATCACTCAAGTCTTGGCTCTCACTTGGGTTTATCGTCTATATCTCAACCTTAATTGGTTTTGGCCTGTGGGCACACTTACTCAGTCAAAACACCGCCTCCAAGGTTATGCCGTTTGCACTATTGGTGCCCGTATTCGGTATGGTGACCTCAGTACTACTCACAGGAGAAGTAGTGACGTGGTGGAAGATGCTGGCCATGATGTTGATCTTATCAGGGCTGTTATTGGCGAATGTGAAGATAAAAATGAAAAGAAAGGCTATTTGAATGGTTACTCAGTTTTATCTTGACTCGCTATTACCGTCCAGTTAAGGTTTATTCATAGTAATTAAATTGCCCACCGTGACTGATACTAGTAAGAAATCAATCTATATCAGCTTTGTTTTATATACGTCATATTTAGAAGGTGGCCCCTGCTCTTAAGTTTACTGCTCTTAAGTGTTAAGTCACAACCGACATGGAAGTCGAAAACTGACGTGGTTTGCTCTGTCATTAGTAAAAAGTACAGAGCGCACCGTAGTCTACAAACTTTGAGGTGATTTGCATGCGTATAGACATACCGACTTACTATGATCGTCTGCTGCAGAAACTCTCAAAACTGATGGTTTCACCTCGATTATGCTTTGCGTTTTTTCTATTCATCATCATTGTTATCTCGCTGTTATTCACTGGTTGCGCAAAACGAGTCTGGAACAAGCCCATTGTAGAGAAGAGCACTGCTCGCTATGATTTTCATAACAACCTCCCAAAAAACTCAGACGAAGTTTTTGTTGTACTTGCCTTTTCTGGTGGTGGTACACGGGCAGCAGCACTCAGCTACGGGGTGCTAGAAAAGCTACGTGATACACCAGTAACTATCAATGGCGTAGAGCGCCGATTATTAGATGAGGTAGATGTCATCTCTTCGGTATCTGGCGGGAGCTACACGGCAGCATATTACGGACTATTTGGCGATGACATTTTTGAGAAATTTGCTCCAGAATTCTTGTATGAAGATTGGCAATCACGACTGATTAGACTTGCGATACGTCCGCAAAGCCTAATAGCGATGAGCAGTTCTGAATACAATCGTGGGGATTTGGTGGCTGACAATTTAGACAACAGTCTATTTCAACAAAAGACCTTTGCTGATATGAGCCGTGGAAAATTGCCTTACGTTATCCTAAATGCAAGTGATCTAAACAACGCGATGACTTTTTCATTTACTCAGCAGCAGTTTGACTTTTTGTGTTCGGATTTATCAAGCTACCCAGTTGCCAATGCGGTGATGGCCTCTTCCTCAGTCCCTGGCATCTTTGCCCCTATTGCCCTACACAACTTTTCTGATTGTTCGCAGCGCTCGCAGCCTTGGGTCAATGACGCACTAAATCAAGACAGTCATTTGCCGCGTAGTTATGCGATAGCTCGCGCACTAGATAGGTATTCGCAGCCAGATCGAATGCCAGTAGTGCGCTTGGTAGATGGCGGGGTAACCGATAATCTTGGCGTGCGCGGCTCAATGATGAGTCCTGTGACCCAATATGGTGATGTGCCCAACATGGCAGGCGCTTTCAGTCCTGCGAAATTGCGCCAAGTCAGACAAGTACTGGTCGTTGTAGCCAATGCTCAGACCTATTCAGAGCATGAGTGGTCAGTAGAAAATAAAGACCCGAGTTTTCTTGATACCATTTCAGCGGCGAGTGAAGTCGCACTAGGCACACTAAATAACGAAACTGTCTCATTGGCCAAAAAAGAATTTTTACAATGGGGAGAGCATGTAAATGCTCAGCGACCTGCAAATGCGCCTCAGGTAGAAGTGCATTTCTCCGTATTAACCTTCGATCAAGTCGAAGATAAAACAGAGCGTGCAAAGTTCGATGCCATGCCGACCACCTTTCATTTACAACCTGAACAAGTAGATGACTTACGCTATTTGGGCAGTGATTTACTTGAACAATCTAAAGAGTTTCAAAATTTCCGCAATGCCCTTCAATGACCGTCATCGTGCTTGCCAATAATCAAGTATGCGTGACTGTCAAAATTCCTTAGCAGCATCATAACTGATAGCATGCCAGCCTATATTTATCGCATTTTTCTATCTCTGCCTGCTATATCCGCCTCATTTCTTCTCGAACTGAACATTCATAACGTGCTTGTGGTTACAAGTAATTTTGAACGATTACTCAAAATTACTTGAATGACTGTTCAAGACCTTTTATCGTAGAAACGATACATATTGGGGTGTTTAATATTGGCAGGTAGTACACAATAATTTTAAAAAGCACCTATACTCTTTCGTATCTCTACTGCACATATAAACAGCTATCTACCTCCAATGTATTACGACTGGATAATAACCAAAATTAAAAACATCAAAAAAATAATAACGATTCAAACCTGAAAAAGGAATGACTACTATGAACAAATATATGGCTGGAATAATAGCTGCTTTTATCGCGACCATCGTTATGTCGCTACTTCTCATGCTAAAAAGTGCAATAGGTCTCATGCCTGATTTAGATATTATTGCGATGCTCGCATCGATGATGGGTGGCAGTCACATAATAGCGTGGATCGCTCACTTTATGGTCGGGTCGATCGGCTATGGTATCGTCATGGCATTGATAGCAGGTACGGATAGAAGTAAGAACTTTACGCTGACTGGCGCAATGGTAGGTGCAATTGGTTGGTTTATGATGATGATTGCTATTATGCCTATGATGGGCAATGGCTTATTTGGTTTATCTATGCCAAGCGGCATTATGATTCCAATCGCCACTCTTATGCTACATCTCGTATTTGGTGTAGTATTGGGCAAAGTTTATGTCAAACTGGTTGCCGCACACTAAACACTTGAAAACCAATTAGCTATAAGAATATTTGATTGAAGTTCGATATCAAAAATCAACATTAGAAAATGACATCAAAAGTATAAACTTAAGTGCTTTTATAAGTATTTGAAATAAGCTGCTAACGATGACCACTAAAACACTTGGCCATCAATAGCAGCTTTTTATTTTCTGCAGCTTTTTTTCTATAGTTATCGTAAATCATCCACGACAGCTAGCATTGCTACCAGTGATGCTTCGCCTAATTTGATAGAACGCTCGGGTGACCAACCCATCTCTTCATCGGGCAGATTATCATTGTCTTTGAATGGCATCTCTAACGTATTAGCGAGGCAATCAAAACGCTCTGCTACCCAATTGGTGGCAACGGTCATATTGGCAGCACCCGGCGCATCGATCTCATAGCCAATCTCAGACTGAAAATCAGCACTGGCTAACTTTAATACGTCTGAAAACTTATCACGTAGTCTAGCAAGACGGTCACTGTAGCTTGGCGTCCCTTGTGACCCAGCGAGGAATACGTATGGCAATGCTTCATCGCCATGCACATCATAAAATAGATCGACGCCTGTCGCTTCCATTTTATTAATCACATGAAATACTTCAGGGCTTTTGTCTAAGCTTGGATTTTGCCATTCACGGTTTAAATTGGTTCCGACAGCGTTAGTACGCAAGTGTCCACGCACACTGCCATCAGGGTTCATATTAGGGACAATATAAAAATTGGCCTTGTCTAATAACTGTTTGCCAGTCGCATTATCGCTATCTAACAAGCTATACAACAAACCCTCGATCAGCCATTCAGCCATCGTCTCACCTGGATGCTGACGAGCAGTAATCCATATATTACGCTTGTGAACAGCACCGTCACCTATTTTGACTAGGGTCAAGTCACGTTTATCAAGCGTTTCGCCTAGATGCTCCAACGTCACTAGCGGATGTACTTGCACGGCAGCCAATAAATCTTGCTGACGCTCATAGCTATAAGGCGCAAAATACGCAATCTGAATGGTCTCGCATTCTAACTCTGCCACGATGGTCAACTTGCCATCTTTATAAGACGTTGGCAGACGGAACCAATGCTGACGATCATAAGAAGCCACCGCTTGGTAGTTCTCCCAACCCTCCAGATAAGAGGCCTCTCCTGCATTCAGAATATTGAGAACATACTGCTTCCCTATTTGACCTGACAGACGAAAGTTAAACCACTGAAAAAACTCGCCGCCAACGTCTGGACGAATCGCTAATTGAATGTCGTTTTTGTCATCTGCATTAATAATGTCAATGTTGCCTGCATCGAAATTAGCCGTGATATGCATAGTCATTCCCTAATTGGTTTTTATGATTGTGTTTTAAGTATTATGTTCGTTATCGACTTACTCTTTTACCTATTGCCTTTTAATAATCTCTAACTTTGTATGGGGCATTAGATATACATTTACTTGGTCATTACCAGCTCGTTTTCAAGGCAATCACTTGCCAAATCTATCTATTCAGATTGAATATCTATCATTGACTAATAAAAGGTTAAACTTCCGCCAATAGCTCGACTGCCACTTGAAAGTGATAATCGTCTTTTATAGTAATACTGACATGTCCGTTATGTGCCCCAACGATAGCCTGAACAATGGATAACCCCAACCCTGTACCTGAATGCTTACTACTGGTCTTATCATGTCGATAAAAACGCTCAAACAGTTTATCCGCCTCACTTTGTGCCAATGGCTCATCTAATTGGTTGGTGATGGTCATTCGTAGAATATCTTGTTTTAATTGTTGAAGACTGGTTATTGTTGTGTCCACTATCTCATCTGAGTTTATTCTATCTGCCCTAATGGTTATAACGCTATCTTGAGCAGCATAATAAATCGCGTTCGATATCAGGTTAGCAAAGAGCCTTTGTAATAAACTTTTATCTCCTAAGACAGCGCTGAACTCACCTTTGGTCTCAATACTAATGTTTCGATCTTCTGCAATCATTTCGTAGTAATCAACGAGATTGGTGATTAAACGGTCCGTATCCACATGACTGATTTGCGAGTCACTCAATCCTTTTTGGGTTTTTGCCAGCAGCAGCATATTATTTATCATGGCCGACAGCTGCTCTAACGTGTCATGTTGATGGTGTAGCTGCTCAATATATTCATCGCCCGCTCTTGGTTTGTTTAACATGACTTGCGTTTGCGTGCTGAGTGTCGCTATTGGAGTGCGCAGCTCATGGGCGATATTGTCCGAAAACCGAGACAACGACTCAACGTTGCTCTCGAGCTTGGCCATCATTGAGTTGTACGACTCTGCTAGCGGTCGCAGCTCTAACGGCATATCACTGACTGTGACTCTATCATCCAATCTGTCAGGATTCATTGTTTTCATTTTTTGGACGATGGTCGCCAAAGGTGCAAAACCCCAGTACACACCCACCGCCGCTACTGAGACGAGCAACAAGGTGATCGCGAACAAAATCATACTAAGCTGACGATTGAACTGTAATAAATACTGATGATGCACATCTATAGGCAATGCGATAAGCGCGAGCATTTTGTCGTCTTCAATGACCATTGCTCGATAGTATCGGCTGTTGATATTCATCACAAACTGTTGCTTATCATTATCTTGTTTCAGTGATGACAGATTAAATCCTTCTCCTAGTTCTTGAGCAAAGTTATTGGGTGTACTAGACAGTATCTGCCCTTCTTTATTAGCGATAATGGTTTTTAGATCGTAATCTAGCCAAGAAGAATGTTGATGATCAGTTTCATCTGATATCGCTGCGGTAGAAGTATTTCCATCAAGCTTTATGTCAGGTGCCGCTCTTAGCAGCTGTTGACTATTCAATGGATTTTGAGAGCTAGGTAGGGTTTGAGAAGTTATAGGGCTACTAGGTTCTATCACTCGTTTACGTAGGTTAAACGCAGCATGTGTCATAATCTCAGCGTCCATTTGCTCGAAATGACCTTTAACAGAACGCTGTATCCATATATAAATAATAACCTGCGATATAACAACAAATATCGTGAGCAACAACACAGTACGCCATAATAGTGGCAAGCGCCGATTATCAAACCTATATTTCATATTAGACATTGCCAGCTTCGTGAGATGGTTTGCTATCAAGCGCTGTATCAACAGCTTCTAACCGATAGCCCATCCCGCGCACCGTATGAATCAGCTTTGCGTCATGATCATCGTCTATTTTTATACGCAGACGCCTTATCGCCACATCAATCACATTGGTATCATTTTCAAAGTTCATATCCCATACTTGGGAGGCGATGATTGAGCGTGGAAGCACTTCACCGCGGCGCTCTAATAAAAACTGTAGTAAGGAAAACTCTTTTGCCGTGAGCTTAATAGGCTTATCTCCTCTATGCACCGTGCGTTTGGCAATGTCCATCTTGAGATCCGCTATTTGTATAATCGTACTTTGATAGTCGGCTTGATTGGCACGTCGTAATAAGCTTTTCATTCTGACGATTAATTCTGCAAAGGCGAAAGGTTTGGTCAAATAATCATCACCACCAATCTCAATCCCCTTTATCTTGTCACTCAAGTCATCTTTTGCGGTTAGAAATAACACAGGTGTATGCTTGCCAGCCGCTCGGTAATTACGCACCAGCTCAAAGCCACTAACATCAGGTAGCATCACATCCATCAATATCACGCTAAACTCTTCCGTCATCAATGCATGATAGCCATCTAATCCTGTTAGCTGATGATCCACGATAAACCCAGCTTCGGTTAAGCCTTTTTTTATATACTCGCCAAGCTTCAATTCATCTTCTACCAGTAGTACTTTCATTGTAATTCCTCAATACGGTCATGATTGTTTAACGTTCTAACCAGCACAGGTGACAACATTGAGGGGTAACTGACAAAGATGTCATGTGCTCGTAATCAGACTATCAGTTTTATTTTGCTAATCTATATAAACGGTACATAGCTGCTCGTTTTCGATACCTAGCTACGATGAATTATTTTTATCGGTAATCAATGTAAACAACTTACAAAAGAGGTTTTATATGAAAATTCACGGTTCATTCAAAAAAGTAGCACTGCTGTCGGTATCTGTACTTATCGGTACTACCACTGCCAATGCGCATACGACGGATCTAAGCACTTCAATCATCAATAACTGCGACGCTGTGACTGAGTTTGCAAAAAACTTGGATCATAACGATGCTCAGCTCTCAAATTCACAAATGAAAAGCTATATCGATGCAAGAGTGGCTTGTGAGATTGAACACAAAGATCAGCATCTACAGTCTGAAAAATACTTTATCAATAAATATGGTAGCGATAAGTAATATCAGCTCTGATGTCATACTAAAGGATTACTGACAACATTAAAAACCATAAATACTAAGATGACAGAATTGTAATCTTACCGTCATCTCTCTGTCAGAATCACTAAAGTATGCTTTAAAGTAACTTAATATATTAAAGTCTTTTCGACTACATACTAAATCAAATAAGGATTTACCATGCCACTGCTCAAATCAATGCCACTGTCTAAATCAATCGTAGCAACTGCTATAGCCTTAGTTGTTTCAACCTCTGCGTTGGCACACGACCCAAAAATGCATGCTGAAAAAGACCAAATGAACTGTGAGAAAATGGAAAAGCATATGCAGATGATGCAAAAAATGGATCATAGCAAAATGGATATGAATGATCCTGCTATGAAAGCCATGATGGCTAACATGAGCAAAATGAAAGCAATGTACCAAAAGCACTGTGTGAGCAGCGATAGCGACTCTTAAATATCAATTTATAAGTTCAATACTATAGTCAGTTCAATATAATTTCGTTACAAGGCAACCGAGTGCAAGTTATACATTAGTATGCTTAGCGAGGATGACGATGTAGCGGATTTATATAGACTTGACTATATTGTCAGAGAAGCTGATCAAGCAGTAATGGGACATTAAAGAAAATGGATTTTTAGGACAAACCTATGAAGTTCTTGTTAGGAATACTTTTTACTGTCTTTGTCGCTATTACGGGTGTTTTTATTGTGGTGACTAGTGGCATGATAAATATCGGTGCTGATCGAGCTCATAGCCCACTGGTTTACGATTTTTTAGAAACTGCCCGCACACGCTCAATTGAACATGCCAGCAAGAATATTTTGGTTCCCAATTTAAAGAAGGCGGAGATGATCAGCTCGGGCGGTGCCGATTACAAAGATATGTGTGCAGGCTGTCATTTGTCTCCCGGCGTCAACAGCACAGATTTAAATAGCGGTATGTACCCAAAGCCTCCTAACTTTACTCAGGCGGATATCGTTAAGCGCTATCAAACCGAAGCTGGTGCCAGACAAAGCTTTTGGGCGATTAAACATGGCATTATGGCGTCTGGCATGCCCGCTTGGGGCGCTACTCACGATGATGACAGGATATGGGCGATGGTCGCTTTTATTAGATCGTTACCTGACTTAAATGAAAACCAGTACACCATGCTAACGACTCGGTTAGACGATAGTATGTTGGATATGTCATTTGATGGTGAGATGGATATGTCTGGTGATGGATCCGAAATGCAACATTGATTCTTCGTCAAAAATGCAGTGCTAAGGAGTGCTGCTTTTTGCGATTTGAGTTTTAAGCTTTGCTAGCACTATTTTATCCAGTGATGTAGTTTTAATTTTTATAATATTTAATTGTCATACAGACGCTCGGGAGTGGTTTTATGAGACGCTATACTAATAGATTTATTAATGATCATCATCAGATATCTGGCCGTGTGCTCTCGGCGATCGTGGTATTGCCATTATCGTTAACGATTGCCGCTTGTAGTCAACCTAACTCCGCTGCTGCTGACTCAACACCAGTAAATGAGCCAACTATTGCTACGCAAAACGTGCAAACTACGTACACGGAGCAATCAACAGCTGAAATGACACCTATCAGCGCTTCTTCAGATACCCAATCAACTATCCTAAAAAACATCTCAGCCACTGTCTATAAAGATGCCAATTGTGGCTGTTGCAAAGAATGGGTCGGTTATGCCGAAGGTCATGGTCTAAACGCAACTGCACAGAATGTCGAAGACGTGTCCTTATTTAAAGAGCGATACAGCGTACCGCAGCAAATGCGCTCTTGCCATACCACTGTTACCACTGATGGCTACGTATTTGAAGGTCATGTCCCTGCCAAATATATGGCGCAGTTCCTAAAAAACCCGCCAAGTGATGCGATTGGTCTTGCCGTACCGAGCATGCCAGTCGGTAGCCCAGGTATGGAATACCAAGATAAATTTATGCCATATAAAGTGATGCAGCTTAACAAAGATGGCTCAACAGCCATTTATGCAACCATTGAATCACCGCAGCAGCAATTATAGTTTGATTGACGTTTAAATAGCTTATCCGTTTTATCAATGAGCAGTTTATAGGCCCTAGGCTCGGTGGCTAGATACGATATTAGGCTCAACGCCTATTTTATGGATGACAGTAGGTACCTCATTATGAACCAGAACATGCTTAATCGCAGACGTTTTTTGACAGGGTCTTCTACTCTGTTAGGCGCGTCCATGCTATCCACACTACCGTCTATTGCGAATAGTGCGCTCGGTAAAGGGCAGCAAAATGTAGCCGTCAACAGTGATAAGTCTGACCATATCGTACCCATCCTAACTGGTAACGAGTTTGACCTTTATGTCAGTAAGAAGCCCATTATCGTCGATGGCAATTCGAGCATGGCGACACTGATTAATGACTCACTGCCAGCGCCAACGCTAAAGATGCAAGAAGGCGATACGGTAACCATCCGCGTCCATAATCAGATGAATGAATCGACCTCTATTCATTGGCATGGTTTGCTCGTTCCGTTTGAGATGGATGGGGTGCCAGGTATTAGCTTCGATGGCATTCCCGCAAATAGTACCTTTACCTACACATTCAAACTGGTGCAATCAGGCACCTATTGGTATCACTCACACAGTGGCTTTCAAGAGCAAACCGGCATGCTCGGTGCTATTGTCATTGAACCAAAAGGGCGTGAGCGTCATCCAGTCGAGGAAGACCATGTAATCGTGCTGAGTGATTGGACGCACCGCGATCCACACAACCTCTTGAAGTTGCTCAAACAGCGTGCTGACTTTGATAATTATCATTTGCCAGACTTCAAAAAACTATTGTCTGATATTGCCGCAACAGATCTAGAAGCCGCTTATGACAAGCGCAAAATGTGGAATCAGATGCGCATGATGCCAACGGATTTTACTGATTTATCTGGCGAAAAGACCTTTACCTATCTGATGAATGGTAAGACCACAGCAGCCAATTGGACGCAGCTAGTGAAAGCAGGACAGCCCGTTAAATTACGATTTATCAATGCTTCAGCGCAAACCATTTTTGATGTGCGTATACCGGGTCTCAAGATGACTGTGGTAGCAACAGATGGTATTGATGTCGCACCCGTTGCGATTGATGATTTCCGCATTGGCGTGGCTGAGACCTATGATGTCATCGTCACGCCTACTCAAGACGCACATACCATATTTGCCCAAAACATCGATCGTTCAGGCTATGTCGCGACCACACTTGCAACTAAAAAAGGCGCACGAGCTGCCATACCTGCTATGAACAAGATCGAATGGCTAACCATGGCAGATATGATGGGTGCGATGGGTGATAAAGGCTACAAAGCAAAACACGCCAAGACCGAGTATGACTTTAAATCTGATATGCGTGTCGACAGTCCACGTATGAACCTAGATGATCCCGGTATTAACCTGCGTAATATCAATCGTGACGTGCTGAATTATAGTCAGCTGCACTCTGTCGATGAGGCCATATTTGCAGAGCAGCGTAAGCCTACCCGAGAGATCGAGCTACATTTAACGGGTAACATGGAGCGCTATATTTGGGCGTTAGATGGTGTCATGTTTAAGGATGCAAAGCCTGTCAATATTAAACCTAACGAACGCGTGCGTATCACCTTAGTCAATGACACGATGATGAATCATCCTATGCATCTGCATGGTATGTGGAGCGACTTGCGCACGCCATCTGGAGACTTTCAGGTACGTAAACATACGATTGTGGTTCAGCCAGCGCAAAAGATTAGCTTCGATGTGACGGGAGAAGTTGGACGATGGGCATGGCACTGTCATCTGCTGTATCACATGGAAGCCGGCATGTTCAGAGAAGTTGCCGTCGTTTAACAAACCTTCGAATATGAGGCTTATTATGAAAACATCTAAGAAAAATCTGTCATTCATTGGTTTGTCATCGCTAGTCTTGCTCACATCCTCTTTTGCAACAGCTGCTGAGATGTCGAATATGGATCACAGCGGCATGGACATGTCAGGTGATATGTCTGATATGGACCACAGCGGCATGGATATGTCAGGCAATATGTCTGATATGGACCACAGCGGCATGGATATGTCGGATGATATGTCTGGTATGGATCATAGCGGCATGGACATGTCAGGCGATATGTCAGGTATGGCTCATAGCGGCATGGACATGTCAGGCGATATGTCAGGTATGGCTCATAGCGGCATGGACATATCAGGCGATATGTCCGATATGGATCACAGTAGCATGGATCATGGCAGTATGGATATGTCGGGCATGCAAGGTGGGCAGCCACCAGCTGATGCTCGCAGTCCAGACTATTCAAATGGGGTTCCATACGGGCAGTATGGTAAGCCCATGATGATGGGCAGCATGCCATTATGGGGAGTCTCAGTAGACGACTTGGGCTATCAGTTTGACGAAGATCAAATCAACTTCGAAGCGACGGGTTGGTACGGTACTGATAGCAATCGTTTAAGACTACGCACGGAAGGTAGTGCTCAGACTAAAGATGATAAAGAAATCGTTAGCTTAAGCTCCCTTGCTTATTGGAAACCACTAAGTATTTTTTGGAATGGTGAAGCTGGTGTCGCTTACGATACTGAAAACGACAACGCTGCCGTAATGGCAGGTATTGTCGGTACCGCGCCTTATTTTATAGAAACGGATGCGAGAGCCTACTTATATACCGATGGTCAACTTCGTCTTGATCTGGGCGCAGAGTACGAATGGCGTTTGGATCAGCATTGGGTAGTCATACCGGAGGTTGGACTGACTGCCTTTAGTAAAGATGACCATGATAATGGTATTACCAAAGGCTTTAATGAGATGGAAACTGAGGTCAGGCTGACTTACGAGACATTCAGTCGCCAGCTAGCCCCTTATGTGGGGGTTAGTTATGAGACAGCGCTTGGCAAGGCTCGTGGTCAACGACGTCAAGAAAATGAATCGGTTGATAGCAGTAGTTTGACTGCGGGCGTTAAATTCTGGTTTTAACTGTCTACCCATTTTAATTTAACAAAACAATGGAGGTCATATCATGGAAGCTGCTAAGCAAAAAAATATGAACCCTTATGTAAAATTTACCTTAATGATTCTGACATCGACTGTCGTCATGTATATCATGATGTATTTTAATACCTACCAGTGGGATCATATTTACTTTAGTGAAACCCGAGCGTATATGGCACTCTACATGGGTGCCGGTATGGCAGTCGTCATGTTGGTATTTATGACCAATATGTATAAGAAGACCAAGGTCAATTTGATGATCTATGGTCTAAGTGTATTGATGTTTGCAGTTGGTATCTGGGGCGTTAGATCTCAAGCGACTGTCGATCAAGTCGATTGGATGCAGGCGATGATACCGCATCACTCGATTGCCATTCTCACCAGTAGCCGCGCTGATATTAAAGATCCGCGTGTGCAACAGCTTGCTGATGATATTATAAAAGCACAAAAACGTGAAATTGATGAAATGAAGCAGTTGATTGACGAGCTTGAATAAGAGAATGGTGTACCAGTGAACGCTGCGAAAAGTGATCACTCTTTTCTGCTCAGACGCTCAATGACCCAGCCTGCTAGTGGGAAAGACACCAACTGTGTCAGTGGAACAAGTATTATCGTTTCAATTAATACCACCACTGGCAGGCTTAATCCTTGGGTCACAGGCTTCAATAACGTCAATACGATTAGGAGCGTTGGATAAAGTCCAACATACCCTACCAATATGCGTATAAGTTTGAAGAGCAACATTTATGCGTGACGGGTTGTGAAAATATTTTTGCCACAGAGCCATTAACGCTGGCGCAAGTGGCTGCACACGCGCAGCTCGTCGTGTCACCTTCGCGTGCTAACTTACGTGGCTTTCATGATCAATAGTTTGCAGAAAAAGGTCTAAAACGAAATATTGTGATGTCGGTTCCTAGCTTTTCGGCTGTACCAGATGTTTTGCACACGACTGACATGATTGCGTTTTATCCTTCGCGATTATTGCCGAGCAGTAAGGTCAAAGAGCTTAAGGTTGAAGCATTGCCGCCTACTTTTAAGGTGATCGCAGCATGGCATCCACGTACTGCTGACAGTGGCATACATCGTTGGTTAATCGAGCAATTACGAAATCTATAATAATTGACTTAGCTATAGCCAACTTTGAAACGACATCGAACATTCTTAAACTTGATGTAAGTATTATCTAGACTAAACATGGTCCTACACAAAATTCTGGACGGGTGCACATAATCACCTTAGTAACAGTTTCTTAAAAGTAATTATCCTACGCAATACTTTCCAAATTGGGTATTAACTCATTACTGCTTATCACTTTATCAACATCAACAAACTCACCTTCACCCATGGCGCCAAGATTATAGTCTGCAAACTCATGATATAAAGTGACCACATCACCCATAATCAATAGTGCAGGGGTTGGCAGTTTTGCTTCAGCTTGCTGATCAGCGATATCACTTAATGTGCCGATAAGTACTTGCTGCGTTGGCATACTGGCATGACTAATGATAGCAAAAGGCGTTTCGCTGTCGCGCCCCGCTGCTATCAACCCTTGTGTCATCTCATGCAAACGGTGCAAACCCATGTAAAACACAACTGTCTGGCTGCTGTCCATTAGCTCACTATAATCGTTATTAGGCGCGCCATTTTTTTTGCAAGCAGTGACAAACTTGACCGATTGAGCATGGTCACGGTGCGTTAGTGGAATTCCTGTACGGCTAGCAGCGGCACTGGCGGCAGTAATACCTGGAATAGACTCAAAATGAATGCCATGACGTACCACTTCCTGTAGCTCTTCGCCGCCGCGTCCAAAAATAAAAGGGTCGCCACCTTTTAAGCGAACCACTATTTTACCTGCCAGCGCGTGTTTGACCAGTAGCTCGTTAATACTCTCTTGTGGCAATGCATGGTTGGCGCGGCGCTTACCAACGAATATTTTTTCAGCCGTAGTCGCGCACATATCCAAAATATCTTCAGACACCAGACTGTCATACAACACTACCTCTGCACGCTGCATCACTCGCCATGCTTTTAAGGTTAATAACTCAGGGTCACCAGATCCTGCGCCTATAAGATGCACGGTGCCTCTTTTGGTGCAAGTTTGCACGTTTTCTGCGCAGTGTTGGCCCATTAGCTGATAGGTCTCATGCGTTGAGGTAGCGGCAGATATATTGGTCATGATGGTGACTCCTGATAATAGCGTGAATACAGAAAAATGGGCAACCAAAAGCAAAGTTGTCAATAAACCCCTAATCTAAAATGGCTTATTGTTCATAACACAACACTCAACCAGTAATTGCATATGAAAGGTTGCAAGCGACGTGCCACACGACTATCTAAGCTTGCGCCAAGGGGGCACATTCTGCGATTAATGCATTGATTTGCCCCACGCAAGAGCCACAATTAGTACCTGCTCGGCACTGCTTACCCACTGCCGTCGCACTAGTACAACCATGCTGTGTGATAGCGTTGAGAATGATATTTTTTCCAACTGACATACATGAACATACCAAGGGGCCTGAATCAACATAACCACTGGCAGGCCGCCCCGCTAGCAACCATTTATATCGTTGATTGACAGGTATTTGGCTAGTATCCGTAAAGCAGCTATCGAGCCAGCGTACACTTGGTAATAGCTTTTGCGTTGGGGCAACATAAACAGCCATAATCAGTTGTGCACTAAGCCTTTCATCATCAGATACTTGACGATTTATAGCAGTGTTATTTGAGTCTGTCTCAGGCGCAGATTGCGTCACAATAAAACGTAATTGATTCTGTACATTATCGACCGTAAACGCTGTATGCATGACACGCTCTTGAGAGTTTGGCTGTGATAATGATTGCATAGAGGCCATAAACTGCTGCCAAAACTCAGGGCACGCTAAGGTACTGCTAGCCTCCACCATCGGGCTAGCGAGATTAATCAATACACTATTATTTTGATGACTCAAACTCCAAGTAAGTGCAGGTAATGCCTCTGGCACAATATTATTTGAACGTGCTTCGCATTTTGTCTCAGACAATTCTTCCTCTGACGCTTGGGCAGAAAAATTGGCCAAAATAGTACGTAATTGCACTATAACGGCGTCTTGCCACTCAGGATGCACCAAAATCTTGCCAAATGATTGCATAGGAACGGGCGTGACACTGATCGCCGAGTTTTTGAGCTCTGGCTGCCCTGAATGCGGATCGACGACTGTTGGAATAAGGGGACCTACACGAGCGAAGCTAGCAAAAGCATCGCTCCAATGCATGGGCATAAATGCATCACCAACGCGCAACGTATCGCTAATGGTAACTTGCGCCATCACGGTACTTGCGGGCTCGTTGCCATTCCTAGCCGTACTCATCGCGGTATCACTGACTATGCCATCACTGGTCACGCCGTTCTCATAGCTTTCATACTTTTCGTAGTTTTTATACCTGCGATGCAGTTGCACAAAGTCATTGTCTTGAACGCCCAGTTGCTGTGCATCGTTAGCGTGTATGGTCAGTGTTGGTATCGGCTGATGTTGATTTAATTGCGGTGCAAGGCCAGTACGAGTCATGGTATGCCATTGATCGCGAAGCCTGCCCGTAATCAGGCGTAAATGAACCACTTGGTTTTCAGGTTGAATATCATGCTCAAACTCGTGTTTAGAGGGTGGTCGTTTCTCACCAATCAGTTGGGATTTTTGCCTTCTTTGACGTCGATGTACATTGGCTACGCTCGCTTCATCAGAGGGTGTAATAGCGATTAACTGTGACTTAGTAATAGTAGCAGTGGAATTAATGATCTCATTTTCTAAAGGCTTTATCTTATCAACCATGGAGATACGCGTGCCACCCCATTGAAACGGTAACATCTCTTCGTATGCTTGCTGACTGAGTGCGATTGGCTGATATGTTTGATTGCCATTCTGGTTAACATGTTGGCTAATATATTGTTGAGCAGATTTATCAGCTGGTACCTCATCTGTCATTAAAGCAGACAAGTCTTTGCTAAGATTGAGGTAGCGAGGATAGTACTTATTGGAGTGAGATGCGCTATGGTTATGCGTATTACCATAAGCGGTCAATGCTACATGCTCATTAAATATCTCGCTTGGGTGTTGGTAATCAAATCCTGTTAACCCCATGCGTGTGGCAACCTGAGACAGTATCCACCAATCTGGTCTGGCAACGCCCACCGCAGGTGTTAATGTCCGCTGCCGAGAGATGCGCCGTTCAGAGTTGGTAACCGTTCCAGATTTTTCACCCCACCCCTGAGCAGGCAGTACAATATCAGCACACTTCACCGTGTCACTATCTACCGAGCAATCAGAGACAATCACCAAATCACATTCAGCAAGCGCTTGGCGAAAATTATCCGCATCTGGCAAGCTGACCACAGGGTTGGTGGCCATAATCCAAATGGCCTTGATACGACCATCCAATATGGCAGCGGCAGCATCGCAGGCTTTGACACCCACGTTGGGCGATATAGGTTGAGGTGACTGCCAAAAATCTGCCACGAGCTGTCGGTGATCGGTATTGTCTAGTTCTAAATGCGCCGCCAACAGATTAGCAAGGGCGCCGACTTCTCGTCCACCCATTGCATTAGGCTGTCCAGTGAGTGAAAACGGACTGGACCCTACTTTGCCCACACGGCCTGTGAACAAATGGGTATTGATAATAGCATTGACCTTATCGGTTCCGCTTTGTGATTGATTAACGCCCATACTAAAGGCAGTGACTGTTTTATCAGTGGCGGCAACGCATTCATAGAACTGGCGGATACTGTCCGTAGACACTTGGCAGGCGCTAGCGACTTCGTCAATGCTCCATGCTTTGGCCGCATTCACCGCATCATCAACGCCCAAGCTTTGGCTAACATATTCATCATCTTGGCAACCTTGTTGATCTAGGTAATGTAGCAACCCATTATATAAATGTGTATCCGTACCCGCAGCAATTGGCAAATGCAAATCGGCAAATTCACAAGAGTCCGTATGGCGTGGGTCTATCACAATCAGTTTTTTATTAGGATTGGTTTTTTTGGCTGCTAAAAATCGACCAAACAAAATAGGATGGCACCACGCCATATTAGAGCCTACCAGTACCAATAAATCACAAGCCTCCAAATCCTCGTAATTACCCGGCACAAGGTCTGCACCAAACGCACGTTTGTGCCCAGCTACTGCAGATGACATACACAGCCGAGAGTTGGAGTCGATGTTATTATTACCAATAAATCCTTTTATAAATTTATTGGCGACGTAATAGTCTTCAGTCAGCAATTGACCTGAGACATAAAACATAATGCTATCTCGCCCGTGTTTGGCGATAGTGTTATTTAAACGACTGGCCACGTCATCTAAAACGGTGTCCCAGTCTGTCTGCTCTATAAGTGGCTTGTCAGATTTACATTTGGCATTGAAATCATTACCCAATTGTATAGGCTGATGCTGTTGCATGACTGCTTGCTTGTTTTGATAATATGGCTCGGTCAAGCGGCGCGCGGTGCCCAATGTTTGTGCCAGTGCACTCCCTTTGGAGCACAATTTACCAAAGTTAGCCGGATGCTCAGGATCTCCTTTGACACTCAGAACCTCTGTCTCATTCACGCTCGCCAAAACACCACACCCCACTCCGCAATAAGGGCACGTCGTGCGGATGGTAGTGATCGAGCTATCAATCGAATCATCAATCGAGCTATTAATCAAATCACCATCAGATGACAACGGTGCTTTTTCTGTATTTTTGGCAGCACTTATATCATGTGTTTCAATGACGCGGTCTGTTTTTTTTTGCACGGCATTAAGTAGGCTATTAGCTGACACTACTTTGCTAGCAGCAGATTGATTGGCGGTAGCATCATTCATAATGCATCCTCTAACAGTTCGGCCACTTTATGATGGTTGATGTTCTTGTCCGTATCATCAAGCTCTATATCTACTTCCGTAGTTGGCGAATTGTTAAGCGTGATTTCATCCAAATGACAATATGCCTCGCCAAATATGAGTGTGTCTTTGATAGGCGTAATATCAACGTTATCTATAATCAACTGACTGTAAAAGCTGCCATCGCTGGTGTCCCCATAAAGTACAGCGCCAATGAGTTTGTTTTCTTTGAGGTACAGACAATGATAATGGTTTAAGTCAGGCTGACGATATACGAGGGTCTCAACAGTATCAGCGGCTTCGTCATCAAAAGCGATTTGTCCTGCAGAAAATGCCGACATACCAGATACTTTCAATTTTAATGACAACGGTTTACTCACAAAAGGAACCCAGTGATCTGGCACGGTGGCTTTGCCATCTATCACATTTGTATCGTTTTCTATCAAAGCATATTTTAAAACTGTGACCAGTGTATCCACTTGCTGATTGACTGGCGCCACCATTCCAAATAGCTCGCCCTCTCGCTCTATACACTCACCAATGGCATAAACATTGGGACAACTGGTGTGCATAAAACCATCGACCACAATACCGCGATTAACCTCGATCCCACTTTGCTTGGCAAGCGCTGTATTGGGTATCACACCCACTGCCATCACGATAAAATCGGCTACTAACGTGCGCCCGTCCTTTAAAGACAAGCCGCATACTTCTCCTTCATCATTCATCTCAATGGCCTCAGTATGTGCAGAAACCGCGAGACCAACCCCTCGGCGACTGAGCTCAGCTTGCAAAAGCTCGGCCGCTGGCAGATCTAGTTGACGATTGAGTACATAACCATCCATATGAATGACCGTCGTGCTCGCGCCCTGTGCCGCCAATGCGCAGGCAGCCTCCAATCCCAGTACGCCACCGCCAATCACCAAACCCGTTTTTCCTTGGCTAGCATAGTCCATCAGCGCGGTCACATCAGCAAGGTCTCGAAACACATGCACGCCTTTAGCCGTGTGGTTGGGGAACGGAATGACTCGGGCAATTGACCCTGTAGCCATTACTAACTTGGCATAGTTGAGTGTTTGCCCATCATCCAATTCAATACACTGGCACTTGGTATCTATTGTCTCTACCGCAACCCCAGCCAACACGGTAATACCCAGCTGCTCATACTCTGAGTTATCATATAAATAAGTATCTTCAAACGCTGTGTCGCCAGCCAATACAGGTGACAACATAATTCGGTTATAGCCCACGTGCGGCTCTTTACTGATTAACGTAATTGGCAAACGGGCGGTGTCATCATTTGATTGCGTGCGAGCAAGCTCAATAGCAAAACGACTGCCTGCCATACCCGCCCCGATAATAACGATACCAGCGTTTTTTTGATGGTCTGATGCTAAGGCGTGAGTGTTGGTATGAGTATCTACCCTAGTGGAGGCTTGCGACATAGATAGCGACATAAACAGAAAATTCCTTAGCCGCGCGGAGCAGCATTGAATGCAAAACAGCGTGTCATGAAAAGTACGCCAACAACAATAAAATGATGACAAACTCTATGAAGCAAATGCCATGCCATACCAATAGAGGGTTACGCTTAATGAGGGGTTCTGGGTCGCGGCTGTGCGCCTTATTATCGGGGTTAAAATCTTGTAAAAACTCACCAATGGCTTGATAGCGCGCGTTAGTGTTGACATGCAGCGCACGCATGAGTGCCTGTTGGCTGGCGTCAGGTACGTTCTGTTGCCGTAGTGGCTGCGCGGGCATCATTAGTGTTTGGTTTGGCATCATTAGTGTTTGAGTATTAAATGGCAATTGCCCCGTCAGCAATTCATAGCCAATCACTGCAATCGAGAACAAGTCAGAATGCACGCCTTTTGGTGCATCGGTGTAATATTCTGGTGCAGCATAGTGCAAATCACCATTTGGTGGTCGAGTGCTGTCTTTTAAGATAGAGGAACTGGCGGAACCAAAATCAATCAGTTTGACGGCACCTGATTTGGTTAAAAGAATGTTTTCGGGTTTGATGTCCTGATGCAGCAGATAGTTGCGATGCATGACCCGAACCGCCATGCCAATTTTGGTGAGCAAATCAAAGGTTTGCCACACATCACAAGGCGCATGACGATCCATAAAGTCCCGTAAACTCTCACCGGCGATATATTCAGTCAAATGATATAAGTATGTGGTACTTGCTGGTACTGGATAGTAACGTAGCAGCCCCGACTCACTGAGCCCAGAACCCACGTTATGACCAATATTGTTGGATGCAGGATTGACAGACAATCGATTGGGATCAGCTTGATTGTAAGCCGACTCGCCCGCGCGGCGATGTTTTGATAGGCTCAAACCAATTTTACGTTCTTTTAAAAAATCACGCAGATAGTGACCATCATCCACAGAGTCTAAACTGGGTGATTTTAAAACAAAGTCATGGTTGTATTCATCTTGTACCCAGTACACGTGACTGCGAGCAGTACGAGCAATGATACCAATCACAGTAAAGCCATCAATATGATCGCCTATCTGTAAACCAGTTGGCAGCTGGTAGCGATTCACATCACGTATGACTGTATCCAGATTATCAAAGTCAATACCATCAAAATGACCAATACCCTTTGAGCCATTGATAGAAGTAAAATGGGCTAAGCGTGTGTTCATACTCAGCATGACCATGCTTAGATTATCATGACTGCCTGCACTAAAGGCTTGCTCGCACACGGCTTGACTGGTGTTAAACCCTAGCGGTAATTTGTGTGTAGTAGCCATCAACTGAAATATATCAGTCGCACTGCTGCACAGCTCAAACTGCAACTCTGTGGGCTCTATATGCTCATAAACCCCATCTGTCATGATGGCCAAACACTCGTTTTGATGAAGGGTAAATACTGATTGTTGTAGCTCTAACTGGCTATCTGCGCCGATAGCTGCAGCAAGCGCTCCTTTATCTTGGCCGCGGTGCACGCGGTGATCTTTGCTCAATACTGTCAGACAATCTACCCCAATGCGGTATATTCGAGAATCGCCTGTGTGAAACAGGTGAATACGGTCACCGATACAGAGCAAGCCTGATAACGTAGACAACAACGGCGGCACCCGTTGATACGATTGAGGAAAATATAAGATATCGTTGGCTTTATTGACTGCTGTTTTGATGAGACTAGCGACTTGATCATCGTCAAAACTGATGGATGACGTCTCATCTTGTGATTGTGCCAGTGCGGTCAACCCCAATGTGATTTTGTGAGCAATGGTATTCACCACCAGCCTACTTGCCTGTTTTGGAAACTGACAAGCGCTGACCCCATCTGCCATCAACACCAATAATGGGGCTGATGATGGCGGGTGAGATACTGCATGAGGCATTGGGCGATTGGCACTAGATGATTCTGTACCTGAATATTGATAGGGCAAGCAGGTGGTAATAAGTACACTGTCTTGATTTTCCGTCTTGCGACCTGCCATAGTGAAAAAATCAAGCCACCATAATGCAGTGCTGCCATCATCTATACTCTTACTTTCATTAGTCTCATCAATAGCAACAAACTGACTTGACTCTATCAAAGATGACGAAGTGTTGAAATGAGCAGCCATCTCATCCGCATTTTGACTATTGTTTCTATTGGCATTTGCTGCATGTGTTATCGTCATCTGTCGTCACCCCATACTATCTATGACTCACTTGTATTTCGGCAAATGTGCCATCTGGCATCTCTTCAATAATGATGCCTTCTGGCTCTTTTAAGAGAAACAATGCAAAGAATCCAGCCACTGCTGTCGCGGCAATTACAAAGAAAAACACTTGATAAGACACCAGGCTTAGCACCGTTAAATACACCACTGATCCAACATTGCCATACGCACCTGTCATCCCTGCAAACTGCCCTGTCATACTGCGTTTGATCAGAGGAATCACCGCAAAAACAGCGCCTTCACCTGCCTGTACAAAGAACGAGCAAAACATCGTAATTAACAATGCCAGTGCAAGTGGCCATGTTGAGTCAAGTAAGCCCATTAATAGATACCCGATGGCCAATCCAGCTGTCAAAATCAACAAAGTAATTTTGCGACCAAACTTATCACTTAGCCAACCGCCACCTGGGCGTGACATGAGATTCATAAAGGCATAGCTCGATGCCAATACCCCTGCCATCACAATCGATAAACTAAAAGTTTCTTGGTAAAACAAAGGAAGCATCGACACGACAGCAAGCTCTGAGCCGAACGTGGCAAAATACAAAATATTTAAGATACCTACTTGCTTAAAATCATAACGATGCGCTACTGGTACAGGCGTGGTGAAAACCTCTTTATTAAAACGGTAACTACTGATGAACTCGTAAACATACAGTATCGCAAGGCCAATATAGACCATGATGACACTAGACTGGCTCAGCAAGCTCACACCATCAGGTGATAGTTTCCACGCCAATAGAGCCAATGCCAAATACATAGGCAATTTAAAAACCATCATTAACCAAAAATCACCTGATGACGTCACCATCATGGCACCTGATTTTTTGGGTTTAAAATAAGTAGCCCCTTTGGGTGTATTACGCGCCATCTTATAAAAAATGATGCTATAAATCGCCATCACTACCCCTGACGTGGCTGTTGCATAACGCCACCCTTCATCACCACCGAACACTGCTGCGGCACCAATCGCGATAGTCGGCAATAACAGTGCCGCTGCTGCTGAGCCGAAATTACCCCACCCCCCATAAATACCCTCAGCCGTCCCTAATTCATTGGTTGGAAACCAATCACTCATCAAACGGATACCCACCACAAAGCCTGCACCCACAAAACCCAGTAAAAACCGAGACAGTGCCAAGGTGTTGTAATCCTGCGCGAACGCAAAGGTAAAACAAGGAATAGCACCAATGGCTAAAATGGCAGTATAAACAATACGAGGGCCAAAACGGTCTGTCAGCATCCCGATAATCACGCGGGCCGGAATAGTCAATGCCACGTTTAAAATGAGTAACGTTTTGATTTGGTCTTTACTCAGATTGAGCGTTTCTCCAATCGCTGATAAAAATGGTGCATGGTTAAACCATACAAAAAAGGTAAGGAAAAATGCCATCCAACCTAAATGAAGGATTTTATTTTTACCCGTAAATGACAAAACATTAAGTTTGTCTTTACTAGATGCAACGGGGGCTGATGATGACATAGGCAACTTCCTCAAATGATTAACTTCAGGGTTCTGACAACGTACTAAAGGTACTAAGTGTTCAAAAAATGCAGTATTCAAATATGATAAGTAGCAATGTTTCAAGCAGTGCAATGGTTATGCCAGTTATTTGTGTACGCTGCCAGATCCATATAAAGATCAGCACTCGTTAATTATCCAAGCGCCTTTACTGGTGGGTCTATAACCATCACCACACCTGACACTTATGCTAATAAAGCATTAATAAAGCAGATTTAAAACACTCCATCAGCCTCCCTTATAAACAGCAATAACATCCAACTTGGGGCACAGCAGTAACTATTTTGGTGCATTAATTTTTGATATCGCTGTCATTAACAATCGTGCTCACCCTGATTTTTGGCAAATAGCAACGCTAATCATGCTGACATAAAAACCTTAGTATATAAGCGACTGGTCTCGATACGGCATACCTTTATGCCTAATAGCAACGCGCAAAAACCTAGCTAATCGAAGTGCTCTGGCATGATTATTGAATACTCTGTAATAGTAGGTATTAAATGCTGTTTATCAGCTGTTGTTGAGAGACGGAGCCGTTTATAGCGTGATAAAAAAATAAACGATGTCCGCATTCAACCAGCCCCATTACTAAGGACAGACGCATGATTAGCACTGCATTGAACACAGAAAACAAAGGCAATTTAGTGGTGATTGGCAACGGTATGGTCGGTCATCACTTTATTGAACGAGCAATTGAGCAAGGACTGCACCAGCAATTTGACATTCATGTATTTGCTGAAGAAGACCGCCCTGCTTATGACCGTGTTTATTTGTCGAGCTACTTTGAACATAAAGATGCCAGTAAGCTGAACCTAGTAGATTTAACGGCTTACGAATTATCAAAAGTTAATTTGCATTTGAATCAGTGCATTGTAGATATCGATTCGGCCAGGCAGCGTATTACTACTGAGGCAGGCGAGATTATTGAGTACTCTGAGTTGGTGCTAGCAACTGGCTCATATCCTTTTGTGCCGCCCATCCCAGGCTGCGAGCATCCGCATTGCCACGTATACCGAACCATTGCGGATTTAGATGAGATTTTAGCGATTGCGGAGCTGCCCACTGTCAAAAAAGGCGTAGTGGTTGGTGGTGGTCTACTGGGGCTTGAGGCCGCAAAAGCGCTCGTGACGCTAGGGCTGGATACCTATGTGGTCGAGTTTGCGCCGCAATTGATGGGCGTTCAGCTTGATGCCGCTGGCGGTGAGATTTTAAAGCGAAAAATAGAAGCACTTGGTGTCAAAGTACTGACGGGGAAAAACACCAAAGAGATTCTGTCTAATACTGCGCCGAACTCTGATGACACCAGCGGTGATGAACAACATTTAACCATGGAGTTTACAGATGGCACCTCTCTAACGACTGATATGATTGTGTTTAGCGCTGGTATTAGACCGCAAGATGGCCTCATCAAAAACAACCCCGAATGCGGTATCGAAATGGGCGGGCGCGGTGGCATCTTGATTAATGAGCAATGTCGCACCAATGCCGATCATGTTTATGCCGTAGGCGAGTGCGCCGTATGGGACAATAAAGTATTTGGTCTGGTGGCTCCCGGTTACAACATGGCCAGTATCTGTGCCGCGCAAATCGCTGGTGATAGCAAGCAAATATTTACAGGCGCCGACATGAGTACCAAGTTAAAACTGATGGGTGTGGATGTGGGCAGTATTGGCGATGCACATGGCACAAGTGACGGCAGTTTAAGCTATCTGTATCAAAATCCTGCTGAAGGCATCTACAAAAAACTGGTCACCACACCTGATAACAAACGCTTGCTTGGTGCCGTATTGGTAGGCGACACCGAAGACTATAACAACCTATTGCAATTGTATTTAAATGACATTGACCTACCCGCACACCCAGAAAGCCTGATACTACCCAATGTTGAAAAACCCGTGATGGGCATCGACAATCTGCCAGATACCGCCACGATCTGCTCTTGTTATAACGTGACCAAAGGCGCTATCTGCTCCGCCGTCGAAAACGGCGCATACTCCGTCAGCGATGTAAAAACCATGACCAGTGCTGGTAGTGGCTGTGGCGGCTGTGCCCCTATGGTCAAAGATACGGTCAGCTATCAACTCACTGCCATGGGCTTTGAAGTAAACAATGACTTGTGTGAGCACTTTGCTTACTCTCGTCAAGATTTATATAGCCTAATTCGCGTGCACGGTATCAAAACCTTTGATGAATTATTGACTGAACATGGAAGCGGCCATGGCTGTGAGATATGTAAACCGACAGTCGCCTCTATTTTGGCATCGTGCTGGAATGACTACGTACTCAAAACCGAGCTGACACCACTACAAGACAGTAACGATTACTACTTAGGTAATATCCAAAAAGACGGTACTTATTCCGTCGTACCGCGTGTGCCGGGCGGTGAAATCACTGCAGACAAGCTCATCGTACTGGGTCAAGTGGCGAAGCAGTTTAATTTGTACACCAAAATCACTGGTGGGATGCGAGTCGATCTATTTGGCGCGCGCATGGAGCAATTACCTGATATTTGGACGCAACTGGTACAAGCAGGCTTTGAGACTGGCCATGCCTATGGTAAATCTTTACGTACCGTGAAATCTTGTATCGGTAACAACTGGTGCCGCTACGGCGTCGATGACAGTATTGGTCTCGCCTTGAGATTAGAAGATCGTTATAAAGGCGTGCGCTCACCGCACAAAATCAAAATGGGTGTGTCAGGCTGTATGCGCGAATGTGCGGAAGCGCAAAGTAAAGACTTTGGCATGATTGCGACTGAAAACGGCTGGAATCTATTTGTCTGCGGTAATGGTGGTATCACCCCACGTCATGGCGAGCTGTTCGCCACCGATCTGGACACCGAAACTATGGTCAAATATATCGACCGCATCATTATGTTTTATATCAAAACAGCGGACAAGCTACAGCGCACCTCAAAGTGGCGTGAAAGCTTAGATGGCGGGCTTGATTATCTGAAAGCCGTCATTATTGAAGACAGTTTGGGCATAGCAGATGAGCTCGAAGCACAAATGCAGTTATTGGTCGACAATTACGTGTGTGAGTGGGCAGCGACGATTAATGACACCGAAAAACTCAAACGTTTCCGTCATTTTGTAAACAGTGAGAAAGGCGATGACAATGTCGTTTTCGTGACCGATCGTGAGCAGATTCGCCCAGCGACTGATGCGGAAAAAGCAACCATCAACCTGGTTGAATTGGCCTAGCCAATGATGAGTGCCTTGTTAGTTATCACAAAAAGCAAGGCGCTGTTTTTCGAATCATGTTTTGCAACTCGTAACTTGTTACTCATGACTTACCACTCATACAGAGCAATATTATCATCACTAAGGATACCGCCTCATGAACCAACAGACTATTTGTACACTTGACGATATCATTCCTGAAACTGGTGTGTGTGCACTGATAAATGGTAAACAAATTGCTATTTTTCGCACCAAACAAAACGATTTATTTGCTCTTGATAACTACGATCCATTCAGTCAAGCCAATGTATTGTCTCGAGGGTTGATTGGTGGCACCACGATTACAGATGATACAGGAACAGCAAAAGAGGTCCTTTATGTGGCCTCGCCCATCTATAAGCAACGCTTTAACCTAGCTACTGGTCAGTGTTTAGATGATGAGAGTATTGTGCTCAATACTTATAAATTCAAACTTGATGGAAACAATGTGGTGGCAAACTACGAATAATAAGCGGCGTTATCTCTTATTTTGATATGCCATTAATAATTGCTGTATTAATCTAAAACATCCTTTGAATCTGAGATTCAAAGGATGTTTTATTTTTGACAACTACGCTGAAATACCACGCATTAAACGTTTCAATATATTCTACCAAACTGAAAGGCTGATATTTGCGTTTTTAGTTTTATTAGAAGTAGACTTTACGCCTTATTTCAATCCTTATGCATCCATGGCTATCATAAGTGGCTGTTATGATAGCTCATGCCGCGTATAGAGCTTTATGCTTGTGAGTTGCGCTTCAGGCTATATACTTGGCATCATCGTTCTAGAACGAATAATCTTTCCATAATACTCTAACGTCTCGCTCAGGGTCGTTAACAATTTTAGAATCAGTATCAAATACCATCGTTGCTCGATCTGCTAGTCGATAGTTATCCCATGGTGCTTGTCCAGAACGAGCAAACTCGATCCAGTTCTGATGCATGGTATCGGCAAGCTTTTGCGATGGTTGATCGCCAATAAAGCTTTTGGCTTGCTCACTATCAAGAGCATTAAAGGTAAAAGGTACATCCACAAAATGCGCGGCGCCTAACTTTCCATCAAAAGCTGGTGAAAACCACGAAAAGTTATAATGCCAGACTTTATTGCCGTTGTTAACCAAGTGCTCAGCAATATGGACTGCAGGCATCCGAAAGGTGTAATCAGACTGAATGTCAGCAAAGCTATCGCCAATAGATTTTTCATTCTTAATTGGCGCGTAAACATCACGCGATGCACCACTCAAAGATAAATCACTCAACAACTGCGATCTTTGTGTTGCAGGAATTTGGTCGATAGCACCGCCTGGAACATAATACAGTCTGGCTTCTTGATCCGTACTACCCACGATAACGGGAATGGCTGGATCTGTATTGTTCGCCAGATCTCTCATAGGTGACTCTTTGATGACATCTCCATCAGCGACAGGCAAAAACGCTGTGCCGCCCCAAGACATCATGCCCCACTGGTCTCGATTCTTTATAGTGTTACCAATATCAATAACTTCAGTGACTAACGTTTCAAGAGGAATTTGAGAGATATCGCTTATCGTTGCTGATACACCCAGCTCTTTGGCAAAAGTTTGGCTAACTCGATCTGCTTGCTCCATGGTCATGAATTGCATTGGTGGGCTTTGCATGATTGCTTGTTGAAAGAGACCTTTTGCTTTATCTGTGCCCAACAGTATGGCGACGCTTTCAGCACCTGCCGATTGACCGAACAGAGTAACGTTCTCTGGATTACCGCCAAAATTGGCAATGTTTTTCTGTACCCATTGTAATGCCGCAATTTGATCGAGAATACCTCTATTATCTGGCGCACCATCTAAATGCATAAACCCATCAACACCAACTCGATAATTCACAGTGACGACAATCGCGTCGTTTCTTGCAAAGCCAGTACCGTTGTACGCCTCTTCTCCTGCATCTGCCCGAATAAAAGCGCCGCCAGGTATCCAAACCATCACAGGTAGCTGCTTATTTGATTGTAGAGCAGCCGTTGGCGCCCATATGTTTAAGGTAAGGTCTCCTGCAGCACCGACAAGCTCAACCGTCTGCTCTCTGCCTGGCTGCGGAACTGGCGCTGTTTTTTTTGTGGCGTCCAAGACTCCTTCCCACTTTTCATACGCCTGAGGAGCTTTAAACCTACGCGCTTTTGTAAAAGGATCATGAGCATAAGGAATACCATAAAATGACGTAACGTCGGCATTCACTTTACCTTGGACTTCGCCTTGATGAACAGAAACCGTCATCTGTTGTCCTTCTATATCGTTATTCGCTGCAAATGAAGACGCCATATTAAAGCTTAAAATTATGACTGTCGCTTTGCAAAACCTTTTTACCATATGGTTCAAAGCCATCATTATGATTCCTTTTTTTGTTTACTTGTCTTTCTTATGAGAGTGGTAAAAATGGATACCCAACCTGAAGCTTACTGTTCCTTAGAATAATACCGTGCTCTGATCAAAATTTTTATAAGATAAACGTAAGGGTTTGATAACGTGATGGTGAGCTCATATACGACTAGAAAATTCAGACTAACGATTTGAGATGAAATTAAAAAGTAATATCTAGCCAAACTGAAAAGCAGACAACTTTGTTTTTAGCACTTGCTGGGAGTAAATCTTTTGGCCCTTGTCATATCCTGCTGCACCCACCGCTATCATAAGCGGTAACAAATGCTCCTCTGCCCCTAATGGATGTGAGTCAAGCGCGTGAGGAGCATTTTTCCAATTGACCAATGCCGTGAGTCGTTTATCCGAATCTGCTGATTCCACAGTATTCGTTAGCCATTCATCAAAACGCTCTGATGGTTCAGTAAAACTGGTATCGCCATAACCGCGCATATTATGAAAGCTCATGCCGCTACCGACGATTAGCACACCCTCTGTACGTAATGATGCCAGTGCTTGACCAGCAGCTATATGCGCTTGTGGGTCTAAATCATGACGCAAAGATAGCTGCACCACTGGAATATCTGCCTCAGGGAACATTAGCTTAAGCGGTATAAATACCCCATGATCAAAACCGCGCTCCGCATCTTGTTTATTACCTACCCCGGTCTCTGTCAGTAGCCTACTGACTTGCTCCGCCAATGCTGGCGCGCCTGAGGCTGGATAAGTCAAATTATAAGTATGCTCAGGAAAGCCATAATAATCATAAATGAGATCAGGTTGCTTGCCAGCGGTGATACTAAATTCAGCCGTCTGCCAATGGGCACTAATGATTAAGATAGCCTTTGGTCGCTCAGGCAAACGAGCAGAAATGCCCTTTAAAAAAGTTGCCATCTCATGCCACGTATCCGCTGGTTGCCAATCCATAAAAAAACAAGGCCCTGCACCATGCGGTATAAACAGTACAGGCTGGCTGACTGGCTCATTAGATAAAAGTGTTGTCATGGCTTTCCCCTTGTTGCTTGTCTTAAATGGCTATTTTCACTAATAATTGAATAATCCCATTTACAATTATAAAACCTAGCCTAATTTTTCTGATAATACTTTATCCATACTGAGGGAACCGCCACCTTGAATAGCTAGGGCAAGCGTAGCCACCATCAATGTTAATGCGTATTCATAACCACCATTATCAGCAAATAGCCCATTGCTAATATGGACAGAAAAAATAGCCACCAACATGGTAAAGGCTGCGGCTAAAGCAGCTGGTCTGGTTAGCAGACCTAATACCAGAGCTAGACCACCGAAGAACTCAGCACCGCCTGCTAGTATCGCCATCAAGTAACCCGGATCCATACCCATACTGCTTAACCATTGAGCCGTACCTGCTAGCCCATTACCACTGAACCAACCAAATAATTTTTGGGCGCCATGAGCTGCTAAAATCAGGCCAACGGGTACACGAAGCACTAAGGCCGCTGCTCCAGCTTTTGATGTCAAAATAGTATTTAATAGTGATGATTTCATTGATGCTCACTCCATAACGTATGATTAGAATAAATAGTGTCGAAAACAATATAGGCACACTTTACTATCAACGCTATAAAAGAGTAAGCTCAGTTATATTGAATAATTACCAACATACTGTTTATAATGGATTTGATATCGAGAGAATTATAGGAATAAACATGGATAGAATCGATGCCATGCGCGCTTTTGTCGCGGTAGTGACAGAAGGCAGCTTTAGTAAAGCGGCTATTACGATGCAGCTCTCGCCGCAGCTAGTAAGCAAGTATGTAGCAAAGCTAGAGGAGGAACTGCATACTCGCCTACTCAACCGCACTACGCGCAAAGTCAGCCTAACTGAAGCTGGCAGTCAATACTTTACGCACGCGCAGCAGATTTTATTGAGTATTGATGAGATGGCATCGCAGTTAGGCGGCTTACAGCAGCATCCTAAAGGCGTCCTGCGCATCAGTGCTCCCGTGTCCTTTGCCTTAAAGCATATGGCAAAACTCATCACTGATTTTCAGGAGCGCTACCCCTCAGTTACCGTTGATCTGCAGTTGAGTGATCGAAAAGTAGATATCGTTGAAGAAGGCTTTGATATTGCCCTGCGTATCGGACAGCTCCAAAGCTCGTCGCTTATCGCCAAGCAGATTGCTCCGATTCGCGTGGTGTTATGCGCCTCGCCCGAGTACCTCAAATCTCATGGCACCCCTAAACAACTTGAGGATTTAGAGTCGCATCGCTATTTGCATTATAGCTATATGAATGTCGAAACTAAGGGTCAAATCTACAAATACCTAAAGACTAAACAATTCAAAGAACGTAGCGTTTTCCATAGCAATAATGGCGACGTACTCGTTGAAGCAGCTATTGCAGGCGGAGGATTGATATTACAGCCGACTTTCATTGCTAGCGAAGCATTAAGTACTGGCAAGTTGGTCGTAGTGTTGCCAGAATATGAACCTGACCCTTTAGGGTTGTATGCAGTCTATGCTCATAGAAAACTACTACCTCACAAAGTCAGGTGCTTTATCGACTTTATGACCAACTACTATGGTACACCGCCATATTGGGATGAGAATATAGCGCACGTGCCAAACAACTAATTACTCACCATACAAAAATCTGTTTCGTAGCATAACTAACAGGTTTGGTTTTATACTCCGCCCGCGCCGCGACTAGATGCTTCACTATTTTCAACCAATATAGCCGCTGCCGTTTTTTTGAGTATCGCCCACTGTTCATCATCGACATAGATGCCTTCTTTCCATGCGCGCTGATGGGTTTCAAACAGCTCGTCTGTCGATATTTTACGATCGAAATGCTGGATATCATGTTCGATATCGAAGTTTTGAGTCGCAATCTCAATAACCATATCATTGGTATTGTAATTTGATTGTGCCTTGTCAAAAAAGTAAAGGTCAGGATAGACAAACCCTTGATTCAATGTAAATAACGTGTGTTTGGGCACAGAGCCATTGTCCCATTTGGCCAAACAAGCATAGCCTTTGGCCGCCAGCCCTACCAGCTCGCTATAAGCCAGCCAGCGGTTATGACAATTCTGCAAGTAAATATGAAAGTGTGCTGAATCAGCCATTTTTTCAAGAGCGTAATCGATGATCGTCGGTAAGTGACACGCCAAGCTACTACCGTGCAAATCTAAACGCATAGCTCCATCCTCTTGATGGACGATATCAATTGGCGTATCGCTCTCAGTTAGAATATACGGGCTAGCATTGTTAAAGTGTCTGACGCCATCCAAGCCTGCCATCTGTAATTCAGCAACCATCGTAGCGATTATATCAGCCTCCCCAACTTCTCGATGCATCCCAGTAAAGGCTTTATACACCATTGCTACGATTTCATTATGCGATACGATCATGAGTCAAACCTCCCTGCTCTGTCGACAAATCTGGTAATAAAGGAAACAGCCATTCATCACTATGCACTTCTGCAAATAAAGGTGCACCTTGGAACAAGGTGATTCGTACCCAGCGATCTGATCTCGGATCAAACTTGGTCGCACCAAACATAGACAATTTACACCGTAACAGATGCATAGGTAACGCGTCTTTGTGTAAGACATTCATCTGAATATCACCCAACTGTTTATGCCCCATTGTCCAAACACGGCGCGCAATTGAGCGGTACTTTGGTTGGTTTAGAATAAACTCAGATATCAGTTGTTGAGCGTTGACTTGTTTGAGCGCGAAGTACAGCTTGTTTGCTTGCCTTGCGATGTCTAGGGCAAGCTCACGATCTGCGCCTACCTCTTGCCCGCGCACACCTAGGCGTGGCTCTTCTTTATCCACCGAACGATACCAAAACCAATGACTATTCTCAGGCTGGCTAAAATCAATATTAATCGCCCATTGATAGTGTCGCTCCAGTACATCAATCAAATCTTGAATTACCTTACCCTTCGGTAGCGACAAGCTTTCATCGGCATTTATTTTCTCTTGAAACGCATCAACACGCTCAGGATACAGCTCCATCAAGCAAGAAATGATGACCTCTTGGCTCTCAAAACTCAAATCATGGTGCGCTTGCAAGAACTCCGCCCATGTCACATAGTGATTGATGGTAGTCATCAAATTGTTTTGTAGTACCATTAATTCTGTGACGACCGTTTCATTGAGTTTTATTTGCTGCTCATTGATGGTGACAATCTCGCCAAAATGCTGAATAGCACGTTTGATTAAACTGGCAAAATGCGCCGTTTCTTTGGGTTCAATCTGACAAGTCAATGTCGCTTGCAGTGCTTCCTCACGGGTGGTCAGCCATTGATCAACCACGCAAGGATGATTAATCAAATACGGCGCCATACCCAAACCAGTGGCATTACCAATCCCCAAATAACGCTTAATCTCTGGATGCAGTGCAACCGCTTTACTACTGCCCTTTTTCTGCGCCAAATAATCGACCCAGTCTAGACTAAACTCACGCAGCAAATACACGGCACACATCTGCGCGCGAAACGATTGGTCAAAGTCTGCGCTATGGTCTAACGGTTTAAAATCATAAATACCAAATTTACCATTGCCATAGACCGCCGTGGTACGCAAGATATAACCCACTTGCGCCAACACATCCAAATCTGGTTGCTGACCGGCAGCGAGTGAGCTCACAATATGATCAAAGACTCGTACGCTCTTATTTGCACGTGCCAGCACCATCAACATATTAGAGTTGCGACCTGCTTCTTGCAACGGCACATTGGCTTGTAAGTTATCTAGTAACTCTCCGCTTATCTCGCCAAACACCAGACCAAATGTCACATCCCACTTTTGGGCAATGACTCTATCGTTACGCTCTTCATCAGCTAGCTCGTTGCAGAACACCACCAGATGATATAGATGCTCTGGCGTATGTAGACGATAGATAACTTTGCCATAACCATTCTCATCTAAATCCCACAAATGAGTACTGAGCGTCCATTTTTCTTTATCAATCTTGCGTAGTAATGTACGCACAAAGCTAATACGGGTTTGATGCATCGCACCCAATCTTTGGGCATCCATAATCACATCACGAGTACGAAAACCTGTACCCAGTGAAGGCGGTTTGACATCGATACTTTTATTATTTGCATTATTTGTATAAACCATATTCATAATTTCACTACCTTACCTAATATATCGAGCCAGCAGCTTCGTTAATACTCTTAATAATATCTATCGGTAAATAAGAAATCAGCGGTATAGATAGAGGCTAGTTTAGTATTTACCGTTTAATAATCTAGGACGTGTCCTCAATTCAAACGAGTGTCCTCTAAATGGGCTAAAAACAGCTAAACTTTGCCAAACATCGTCAAATAGTTAGTCAATATCTCGATATTATCTGCACTATTTTCCTTGTTTGACGGCAATTTATCTCATTTTTATCACCATTTTTAAAATGAGGACACGCCCTAGAACATCACACAGTTTTTTATGTCATGCTTTTTTTATAAGCTTTTTTCTGCAGAGATTTTGTTTTCTGTAGACGCTTTAGCAAGTTTTTCTTCGCTGATTTTATGTCTTACCTCTACTTTGTTAGGACGATACAAGTCTTGCTCTCGTGCCATTTTTTGTGCGATTTGTGGTCCATTCCACAATGAAGGCAGCAGGACAAAAGAAACTGGCACTGCCGTAATGACGATAAAGGACTGCAATGCTGTCACGCCACCTGAACCAAGCGAGATTAAAACAATCGCTGTCACACCCATCATGATGCCCCAAAAGGTACGAATCATGGCGTTTGGTTCACGCTCGCCACTGATGACCACGCTGATGGTATAAGTCATCGAATCGCCCGTGGTAACGATAAACACTGTGGTTAAAATTAAGAACAATATCGAGGTAATCAAAGGAAACGGCAGTTGCTGCGTGACGGCTAATAGCGCACCTGGCAAGTTAAAACCCTCAAAGGCACTACTCACACTTCCTGGATTGGCAATCTCAAACGCTAAACCAGAGCCCCCAACGACGGTGAACCAAAAGCAGGTGACAAGCGGTGCAATAATACAGACGGTGGTAATCAGTTGGCGGATAGTACGCCCGCGTGAGATGCGAGCGATAAATATCGCCATCATCGGACCGTAGCCCAAGAACCAACCCCAAAAGAATACCGTCCACCAGCTCAGCCAACCTTCATCACCGCGAAAGGTCGCCATTGGAACGAAGTTGTCAATCATCGTACCCACACCTTGGATATAACCATTGACAATAAAATTGGTCGGTCCGAAGAGTAAGATAAAGACCATCAGTGCAAACGCCAACATAACGTTAAAGCGGCTAAGTAGCTGCATACCGCGTGTCAGGCCACTGATCGCAGACAACGTATAGAACGCGATAGCAAAGACAATGATAATGAGCTGAGTGGTGAACGTATCGGGAATACCGAACAATTCATTCAGCGCATAGCTGGTTTGCAAGCCTAAAAAACCAATAGGACCGATAGTACCGGCAGCAACCGCCACGATACAGCAAGCATCAATAATTGCGCCCGTCTGACCCGTCAGCACACGCTCACCAAATACTGGATACAGCAACGTACGCGGCTTCAACGGCAAACCCTTGTCATAATGCAGATGCATAATCACAATCGCGGTTAAACTACCTACAATCGCCCACGCCAAAAACCCCCAATGCATAAATGATTGAGATAAGGCGTTAAAAGCGCGCTGCTGTAGATCGGCTGACTCACCGTATAAAGGCGGTGCTGACACAAAATGCGCGATGGGCTCGGCGGCAGCCCAAAAAACCCCGCCCCCAGCCAATAGTGTGCAGAAAAGAATGGCCATCCATTTAAAACTGTCTATTTCAGGTACGGGTAAATTGCCTAAAATCACACGTCCTGTACGACCAGCACCGACGGCCAAAGCAATGACAAAGGTAGCTAATAGCAATATCTGCCAAAAAGGCCCAAATATTTTGACGGACCACGAGAAGCCCACTTCGACTATTTTTGCTAAGCGCGCTTCTGCGAAAATCGCCATCAAAACAAAGGCCACAATGAATCCGCCACTGTACCAAAATGCAGGATTTTTAAGGCCTAACGTATCGGTAGAAATAGCGGCGGCTTCAGACTCACTTGTTCCTTGATTAACAGGAGTTGAGCGTCCTTGCTCACTTTGATTAAATCCCTTTAAATCGGCCATGATGTGGCTCCATATACTATGCTAACGTTGCGTTTTAGATCAGAGTGGTAGCAATGAGGGTGCGATAAAACAACCTCACTATACATACCTATCTAATTTAAATTACCTACTTCAAACAGATATACGCTATAACACGACTGTCGTCTTATAGCGATTTCGAGCAACCATTGACTAAAATGACTCTTTAAATAGCTAGTTAAGCCAAAGGCTTTAAACCTTGCTCTAAAAAATCGAACCAGTTTTGACCGATGACTTTTCCAGCATCGCTTTCATTAAAACCGTGCTTTAGCAGACCGTTATAGATGTTTTCCATACCGTCTTTGCCAGCGAACCATGGCAAGGTATCTGGCCAACCTGAATTACTGGCATTGCCTTCGCCATAGTCCATCGCTTTTGACCAACGTCCATTACGCATCCACTCAAGTACAGCTTGCGGTTGATTAAGACATAAATCACTGCCAATCGCCAAATGCTCCACACCATACTTATCAGCGCAATTGGTAATCATGGTACAGAAGTCATCGAGCGTACATGCGCTGCCATTTGGCAAATGAAACGGGTATAAACTAAACCCTAACAATCCGCCTGCTTGGGTCAAGGCACTAATGACCGTATCCGATTTATTACGCAGCGCATCATGAGCCGTGGTTGGATTGGCATGGCTGATACATATCGGACGCGATGACACTTCTATCGCCTCAAGCGTTGAACGCTCAGCGCTGTGTGACATATCAATAATCATACCGACACGATTCATCTCAGCGATGGCTTGCTGACCAAAACGAGTAATACCGCTGTCATTCTGCTCATAACAACCTGTCGCTAGTAAGCTCTGGTTATTGTAAGTCAGCTGCATAATCAATAGACCCAGACGACGCATCACACTAATCAAACCAATTTCATCGTCGATTGGTGAGCAGTTCTGCGCGCCAAAGAAGATGCCAACTTTACCCTGCTCTTTTGCCGTTTTAATATCAGCCACTGAGTACACGGGTAATATAAGATCTGAGTTTTGCTCAAAGCGTGTGTGCCACTCGCTAAAGCGGCTCATGGTTTGGCGAGCGTCTTCGTGATAGACCAAGGTCGCGTGTACCGCATTGATACCACTGGCTTGTAGCATCTTGAAGTAGTCGCGATCCCAATGGCTATACTGTAATCCGTCAATGACGATATGGTCTTGGTACATATCAATTCCCTTTAGTACTTTTATCGATAGCCGCTATCTTTAGCAAGTAAGTACCTTTTGGTACAGCATCGTTCAGATAGCGACGAGCATTCTTGTTAAGACATCCCTAGTACGCTTTTTGATAAGCGGTCTTGACGATGGTATAGAACTCTTTGGCATATTGACCTTGCTCACGCGGGCCAAAGCTTGACTGTTTACGACCACCAAATGGCACGTGATAGTCAGTACCCGCAGTTGCCAGGTTGACCATGACGCAGCCTGCTTGTACTTGCTCTTTGAACATTGCACTGCTGCGTAAGCTCTGGGTGATGATGCCGCCCGTCAGACCAAATCGCGTATCATTGGTCATCGCAATCGCCTCTTCTAGATTTTTGACACGCAAGACACACGCCAGCGGGGCAAACACTTCTTCTTGGTTGATATCCCAGCTGTTATCCGTCTCAGTAAACAACGTAGGCGACATATAGTAGCCGTCATGCGACATCTCTAAACGCTCACCGCCAAACGCTAAATGAGCACCAGACTGCTTGGCTTTTTCGATCCAGTCCATGTTTGATGCCAGCTGCTTATCATCGACGACAGGCCCCATGAAGATGCCGTCTTCAAGCGCATGACCGACCTTCAAGGTTTTCATTTTGGCAATCACACCGTCTACAAACGCATCGTGAATACCGTCCATCACGATAAGACGTGAAGAAGCCGTACACTTCTGCCCTGAACCACCAAACGCACCAGCGACCGCTGCATCAATAGCAACTTGCAAGTCGGCATCGTCAGCGATAACCAAAGCGTTTTTGCTGCCCATCTCAAGCTGACAACGGATAAAGTTTGGTGCAGTAGCAGCAGCGACTTTTCGACCTGTTGGTACAGATCCGGTAAAGCTAACGGCATCAATGTCTGTAGAATTGATGAGCGCATCACCGACTGACGAGCCGCCGCCCAATAGCAGGTTAAACGTACCTTCTGGCAGGCCTTGGCGATGAATGATTTCAGCCAATGCGACCGCGCTAGCTGGCGTTAAATTGGCAGGCTTCCAAATGACACTGTTACCAAATGCTAGTGCTGGCGCGATTTTCCATACAGCAGTGGCCGTTGGAAAGTTCCAAGGTGAAATAATGGCAACCACTCCGACTGCTTCGCGGGTGACTTCGACCTTGACACCAGGACGCACTGAATCAGCTGTATCACCCATTTGACGCAGTACCTCGGCTGCATAGTAATGAAAGAACTGACCTGCGCGATAAATTTCACCCCGACCCTCTGCGAATGGCTTACCTTCTTCAAGAGACAACAGCGTACCTAACTCATCACAGCGAGCAATCATTTCATCGCCAATCGCTTGTAGGATAGACTGCTTCTTTTCTAAAGAAGTCGCTTCCCACTTTGGCTGAGCGTGACGGGCAGCAGCAATAGCGTCTTTGACTTGATCGCTACTCGCTTGGGCGAACTCACCGATAGTGTCAGTGATATCAGATGGGTTGATATTGGCAACGGTATTTACGCCTGCTTGCCATTCACCGTTGATGTAAAGTGATTTGGTTGGGTCTTGTTGCAATATCTTTTGGGTCGTTTGGGCTGACATAAGAGCTTCCTTGATAAAGTATTAAAAGATGGAATATTAAAATTAGATTTAAGGCACAGCGGCATATACGACCAGCTCAACCAGCATCTCTTCACGAGCCAAGCCAGCTATTACCAATGCTGCCCGATTTGGATAAGGTGCTTCAAAATATTCAGCATAAATTTGATTGACAGTTTTTAGATGGTCGCGATCGGTTACGTAGATCATTACCTGTAGAACTGCATCCATGCCAACATTGGCACATTCTAGCGTGTGCTTAAGATTGTCTAGTGTTTGGCGAGTTTGCGTTTCAATACCACCTGCAACCACATCACCATTTTCATCGATAGGAATTTGGGCAGTGTATAAGGTTCCATTATTAGTGATGGCCCACTCCAAAGGTGCTTTAGACGCATAAAGCGAGGTTTTAACGGCCTGTTTGTTTGAGTGAGTCATAATATTGTCATGTCCTTTGATAAGTGGTTTCAGCAGTAAGCGATTTGAGATTTATTTAGTCACTGCTAATTGCTACATGACTTATCCTACTCAATTAGCAACGATAAATCTAACTAATTAAATTTGAATTTTGATAGATTTAATCTATCATTTAAGATAGATTATTAAAGAATAGTTTTGGATGGTCTGAATATGAAGCTACAGCAATTGCGTCATTTCTTATTTGTCGTGGAAGAAGGAGGGTTTCGTGCGGCGGCTGATCGCGCTAACCGTTCGCAAGCTGCTTTGTCAGCCTCAATAAAGGAATTGGAAAAAACCTTAGGACAGCGATTATTTGAAGTAGGAAACAAAGCTCTACTCACGCCTTTCGGTGAAACCTGCTTACCAAAGATTGAGCAGTTTATTAGCGTTTATCAAGCGCTAGAAGATGACTTAAAAGCCTCTGCGTCCGGCGAAAAAGGTAAGATTAGGATTGCAAGCGTACCGTCGCTAGTGACTAAATTGTTACCTAGCGTATTGGTCGAATACTCAAAAAAATATCCTGATATTGAGATTGTACTGATAGATGATAACTCTGTCGGTGTGGCCAATCGATTGTTAGCCGGAGAAATTGATTTGGCACTGGGCAATTGCACCAGTATTGATCAAACGAATATAGATTTTACTTTACTCATATCAGACCCAATTGGCGTGGTCTGTCTGCAAAGTAATGAGCTAAACAACCAGTTAAATCAATCGCACGGGCTAACATGGCAGCAACTCATGGCGCAGCCGTTTATTTATAATGGCACTTGCAGATTACTCGAAAACACGCCAGCTGAAGCGCTCAATCGCAGGGCAAGGTACACGGTAGAAAACATCACATCGCTGTTTTCTTTATTGCGTAATAATCTAGGTATCACTACTTTACCCAAGCTTGCCTTCCCTGCGAATGAGCCGGAACTCGTTTGGATAGATTTAGTTGACCCTTCTTTAAACCGGCAAATCGGTATCTTTAAACTTGCTGATAAATCTATCTCTCCCCCAGCTCAAGCATTTTATGATCTCTGTATCGCCTATGTCCAAGAGAACTATTGGCTATAATGTTTAAGTATGTTTACTAGGGCGTGTCTTCAATTCACTCGATAGTCATCTAAATGGGCTAAAAATGGCTAAATATAGAGACATAAAAAAGCCACGATACATCATGTATCGTAGCTTTTGGTTCAAGCAAACTTACGCGAGCACTGATTTAATAATCAGATCCAACCTTCTTCTAGTAGGTGCTCAGTATTACTGATTTTAAAATTATTGCATAAATCATAAAATGTCATCGGATCTTCAACATTATCGAGCAACTCTCGTTTATGCAGTGCCACAAACAGCGCCAACGCATACGCTGCACTATGGATAGATTTTTTAGGATTAAAGGTAATATCAGTAAACCCCTGATATTGAATCACTTCTTCGTGCAGCTGAGGGTTTTGTTTGAGCGCATTCACGTAAAGCCAATCATAAAATGTTGTTAACGGCTCTACGCCCCACTCCATACCAAAGTAGTTGTAACCAATGAGCTCGCCCGAGGTCATCAATCGCTCATCCTTTCTGGCTTGTCTTGGCGCTACTGTTAGCAAATCCGTATAAGGACCACCATCTTCAAAAACCATACTGGCTTGAAAAGCATTTTCGACACTATATGGATTGCCATCATGCTCATCGGTAATTTTTAAGCTAAACGGGCTTAGCGGAAAACTTAGCTTATTACCAGATTTACTAGA
Organism: Psychrobacter sp. NPDC078409; assembly: GCF_050268505.1. Classification (NCBI taxonomy): domain Bacteria; kingdom Pseudomonadati; phylum Pseudomonadota; class Gammaproteobacteria; order Moraxellales; family Moraxellaceae; genus Psychrobacter; species Psychrobacter sp. NPDC078409. The sequence continues at coordinate 45,488 of NZ_JBNNGW010000007.1, read as the reverse complement.
TAGCTCTAACACATTCTTAAATCCATACTTTTTGCGAATGACTTGTTGTAAGTCATTGATGGATTTTTTCTTTTGTCTGGTCGCAAATCCCACATGTCGCTCAAACATAACCATGTCTGTTTTTACCAAATTGTCACTGTTGACTTTGGGCATGAATACGGGTCTTTGTTCTATCGTATTTGGTACTTCTTCCATAGTGATGTGCCTTAATATCAATGGTCTTGTATAAATGTTTTGTGTTAACGGTGCTAATATCACCTGCTGTTGACGGTGTACTATGTCATTGCTAGCCGTGTTTATTATTGGTGTTTTATTCGCTAGCAGCCAAATACAGTGAATTGATCGAGAGCTATCGAACCCTATCAGCGCTCGCTGGGCAGTTTATCTTATTATCAGTCATTTATCCTGCCCTATTTTAGAATTAATGCCGCCATACCTTCAACAATAAACCATAATCGAGCTATTTTATATTCAAAGATAAATATAAGACGCTACTATAAACGGGTTTAAAAGTATTATAGAAATACGCTTGACCTTACCATGATGTCAACCTATATGCTGTCGCTATAGATTTGAAAATAAGATTAAAAATATAGTTAAAAACGACAGAGGTTGTTATGAAAACAGAAAATACTAAAGCCCCTACTTATCATGAAGTGCTGAGCATTGAAGGCATGAGTTGTGCCTCTTGTGTTGGGCGTATCGAAAAACAACTAAAAAATATCGAACATGTTGAAAACGCCGAGGTAAATCTTGCCACTGAACAGGCGACTGTTTACTCATCTCAGCCTTTAGATGTTACCCAATTAAACAAAGCGGTAGAGCGCGCAGGTTATAAGGTAACTGAAACCAAGCCTATCGAGCTATCTATAGAAGGCATGAGCTGTGCCTCGTGTGTTGGGCGAGTAGAAAAATCCTTGGCCAAAGTCGCTGGCGTGCAACAAGCCACGGTCAACCTTGCGACGGAACGTGCTTGGATTAAAGGCGATGCTCAAATAAAAACGAGTGAATTGATTGAGGCGGTTAAAAAAGCGGGCTACGAGGCTAAGCTTGTAGAACAAGACCAAAGTGGTCGACAAGATAAGAAAGCATCGGAGCAAAATCAGCTTAAACGAGATTTGGGCCTTTCTGCGCTGTTGTCACTGCCCGTATTCATTCTAGCAATGGGCTCGCATATGATTCCCGCCTTTCATATGTGGGTAGTGAATAACATCGGCACACAGCAAAGTTGGCTGATACAGTTTGTTCTGACCACACTAGTACTGCTTTTTCCAGGCCGACGCTTTTATCAAAAAGGCGTGCCAGCCTTATTGTGTTTTGCGCCAGATATGAATTCGCTAGTGGCGATTGGTACGATCGCAGCGTATGGCTTTTCCCTCATAGCGACCTTTATCCCGCAAGCGTTACCTGAAGGCACGGTGCACGTCTATTACGAAGCCGCTGCTATGATTGTGAGCTTGATATTATTAGGTCGTTATTTTGAAGCAAAAGCCAAGGGGCGTACTTCTGGGGCCATTCAGCATTTAGTAGGCATGCAGGCAAAGACCGCCCGTGTACATCAAGATGGCAAAGTCATTGAAGTCCCTGTAGAAAACGTCACCGCACAAATGATAGTTGAGATTCGTCCAGGCGAGCGTGTGCCTATCGATGGCGAAGTCGTCGACGGTCACAGTTATATTGATGAATCTATGATTACGGGTGAACCTGTCCCTGTGAAAAAACAAGCAGGCGATCAAGTGGTCGGCGGTACTATCAATCAAAACGGCACCGTGAATATTCGGGCAACGGCCATTGGTGAAGATTCTGTATTAGCGCAAATCATTCGTATGGTAGAACAAGCCCAAGGCTCTAAATTACCGATTCAAGCATTGGTGGATAAAGTCACCCTGTGGTTTGTACCAGCGGTGATGTTTTTATCAGCATTGACCTTTATAGTTTGGTTGATTTTTGGCCCTGACCCTGCCTTAACCTTTGGTTTAATCAATGCGGTTGCCGTCCTCATTGTAGCCTGCCCTTGTGCAATGGGATTGGCCACTCCCACCTCTATTATGGTCGGTACAGGTCGCGGTGCAGAATTGGGTGTGCTATTCCGTAAAGGTGAAGCGCTACAAATGCTTCAGGATGTGAGCGTGGTTGCCGTTGATAAAACAGGTACATTGACTGAAGGCAAACCTACCTTGACAGACTTTCAAGTCCAACAAGGATTTGAGAAAGAACAAGTCTTACGTGTGGTGGCATCGGTTGAAGCAAAATCTGAGCATCCAATTGCCTTAGCCATTGTTCAAGCCGCAGAACAACAGAATATTCAACTGCTCCCTATCACTGACTTTGAGGCGATGACAGGTTTGGGTATCCAAGCAAACGTGGCAGGCCAAGTGATTCATATTGGCGCAGATCGTTACATGCAGCAATTGGGGCTTGATGTTGCGTCTTTTGAACAAGGTGCGCTACTTTTGGGGCAAGAAGGTAAAACCCCACTCTATGTATCTATTGATCAGCAATTGGCCGCTATCATTGCCGTTGCCGACCCTATTAAAGAGACGACTCATGCCGCCATCGCCGCACTACATCAGTTAGGCTTAAAAGTGGCCATGATTACAGGCGATAATCGCCATACAGCCCAAGCGATTGCCGCAAAATTAAATATCGATCAGGTAGGGGCAGAAGTGTTGCCCGAAGGCAAGGTAGATGCAATACGCCAGTTGCAAGAACAATATGGCCGAGTGGCATTTGTTGGTGATGGTATTAATGATGCCCCTGCATTGGCTCAATCCGATGTTGGGTTGGCCATTGGTACAGGCACAGACGTGGCGATTGAGGCGGCTGAAGTGGTGCTAATGTCAGGTAGTCTGCAAGGTGTGCCTACTGCGATTGCTTTGAGTAAAGCCACCATCAGTAATATCAGACAAAATCTGGCTTGGGCATTTATTTATAATGTTGCTTTGATTCCGATTGCTGCAGGTGTCTTGTATCCCGCCTTTGGTATCCTGCTCTCACCCATTTTTGCGGCAGGCGCAATGGCGCTATCTTCTGTTTTCGTATTAGGTAATGCGTTACGCCTCAAGTACTTTAAGGCCCCGTCATTACAGAGTGAATATAGAATCGTAAAGGATATCCATATAGGGTTTAAACCTTAATGGTTAAACCCTTTTGTTATTTGAGTCCCTTTTTAAGTTAGGAGGATAAATATGAATATTGGTCAAGCATCAAAGCAATCAGGTATTTCTACCAAAATGATTCGCTACTATGAACAGATTGGCTTGCTAGAAACAGTCAATCGTTCGAACTCAGGGTATCGTTTGTATTCTAAAGACGATATAGACGACTTATGCTTTTTAAGACACTCTCGTGACTTGGGATTCTCATCCAAGCAAATGAAAGAGTTACTGTATCTGCGTAAAAATGCCAACCGTCAGAGCGCGGATGTTAAGCAGTTGACACAAGAGCATATCGAAACGTTAAACCAAAAAATTGCCCAATTGCAGGAGATGGTCAATTCGCTACAGAACTCTTTTGATCATTGCGCAGGTGATGATAATGCAGATTGCGCTATTCTGGATGATCTTGGGCAAGCTAAATAGCTTATATAAAATACACGATGCAGCTAATACCCAGCACATAAAAAACCCTTTAAGCGACAGATGACGCTCAAAGGGTTTGTATTTTGATTTAACCAACACTACATTAACGGTCTTTAACTACGAGCTAACTCGAAAATAGGCTGTCCGTATTCAATTTTCTGGCCATTTTCAACCAAGACAGCCGTGACAACACCTTCTTTGTTACTAATCACTGGCTGCAAACGGGTCAACTCATTAATGAAGCAAACGGTTTGACCTTTTTGAATGTGGTCGCCTTCTTTGACCAAGTTGTTTGTTGCATCATCTTCACTTAAGTAGACCTGCCCTACATAGGTAGCACCTACTTGCAAGACATCACTTCCAGTCTGTTCAGGCTCATGAGTAGTCGTGGCCTCTATAGGACTAGCGCTCACATTATTCTGCACACCTAAGTTATTAACCACCTTAATAGACTGCCCGTTGTCTGCAATCGTGACTTCGTGCAGCTGACTGCTTTCAACCAGTTTGACCACACGTGCTATTTGCTCTATATCCATAATACTTTCCTTATCTTAATTTTTTAACTCATGCCCAGATATTTAGCAATGGTCATGACACTTAGAATACTCATCACGATAGCGATTAACCAACCAAATGCCGCAATCCAAATCGGATGCTTATAGTTACCAACGATATTTTTTCTGTAGGCGGCAATCAGGATAATGACCATGGCGATAGGTAGCACTAAGCCATTTAACGTACCAACCAATACCAATACTTGAGCCGGTTTACCGATAGTGGCAAACACCAACGTTGAGATAACGATGAAACCAATAATGAAGTAGCGTTTATAAGTCTCAATGAACGGATGAAAGTTGGTCATAAAAGACACAGAGGTATAAGCAGCACCAATCACTGAGGTCACAGACGCCGCCCAAATCACCATACCAAAAATAACTTTACCCGCATTTCCTAGAATGTACTGAAACGGCGACATGGCTGGGTTGGCAGGATCCAATGCAAAGCCTTGAGACACCACGCCTAATACGGCAAGGAATAAAAATACGCGAATCACAGAGGCAATCAAAATACCAGAGACCGAGCTTCTGGTTACTGATTTTAAATTCTCTTCTCCGCTGACGCCTGCCTCTAATAAGCGATGCGCACCTGAGAAAGTAATATAACCACCAACCGTACCGCCGACTAGCGTCACGATAGCCACTGCATCAATTTTGTCAGGCATGATCGTTTTACTGACGGCTTCTGCTAATGGTGGATCAGATTTAAAGACCACATAAATGACCAATACAATCAGGATAAAGCCCATTAACTGAGCGAACTTATCCATCATAGGCCCCGTTTCTCGGCCTAGAAATATGGCGACGGCAATCACACCACTGATCAGGGCGCCTGTAATGGGTGACATATTAAACATGGACTGCATGCCAAGTCCGGCACCGCCAATATTACCAATATTGAAAGCCAGACCACCCGCAATGATTAAGAAAGCGAGCAAGTAACCGACACCAGGAAACACCAAGTTGGCGATTTCTTGTGCACGTTTTTTGGAGACCGCGACTACTCGCCAAACGTTAAGCTGGACGCCGATGTCCATAACAATAGAGATTAAGATAACAAAGCCGAAACTTGCCATTAGGCTTTCGGTAAATGTGGCCGTTTGGGTCAAAAACCCTGGTCCTACTGCTGATGTGGCCATCAGGAAGGCCGCGCCTAAAATGGCGGTATTGTGTTTTTTTATGGTGCTCATAAACATCCTTGTTCTATATGGGATTATTTAATCAAATGATTAGGAAACGGATATTTAATGGGCAGATATAGTGATACCTTTGAGCTCTAGTTGTTTCTTTATTTCTTGTGCAAATAAAATAGCGTGTTCGCCATCCCCATGTAGGCAGATACTTTGCGCTTCTACGGGTACGGTTTGACCGCAGACACTGGTGACAGTCCCTTCAGTAATCATCTGCAATACATGCTTAACCGCATCATCCGTATCGGTTATCAGGGCACTGTCTTTGCTACGAGAGACCAATGAGCCGTCTTTTTCATAGTTTCTATCAGCAAACACTTCTGATATGGCTTCTAAACCATGCTTCTTAGCTGATTTAACCAGATAACTACCAGACAGACCCATGACTTTTAGATTTGGATCAAATCGTTTGATTTCACTGACCAAAATGTCTGATAAGTCTTCATCAATGGCCGCTTGGTTGTACAATGCACCATGCGGTTTTACGTAGTCTAATGACACACCAACCAAGTCACAGAGCGCTTTGGTTGCACCCAACTGATATGCCAATAAAGCACGATAGTCGGCTTCACTTAACGGCTGATGGATACGGCCAAAGTTTTCTCTATCGTTTAGACCAGGATGTGCGCCTACGCTCACGTTGTTTGCTTTTGCCAATTGCAACGTTGCTAGCATCTCGCTATAGGACCCAGCGTGCAAGCCGCAGCAGACATTCGCTGAGCTGACTATCGTTAGTAATTTATCGTCTTGCCCGCAGCCTTCAGCCACATCAGCATTTAAATCAATTTTCATTGGCATACTCCTTTATTTGATCGATGTAATGTTGTCTGTTTTGCTGTTCCTTTAACGCTTGCTCTAATGACACAACGACGAACTGACAGGTTTTGCCAAATCTAATCTGTGCCATCAGACCTATGTCTGCTTGAATCACGGTTGCGATTTTAGGATAGCCACCCGTCGTCTGCCCATCTGCCATTAACACAATCGGTTGTCCTTGTGGTGGCACCTGAATCATTCCAATATCAACACCATGTGAGCTCATTTCTACTGGCTTACTAAACTCAAGCGCTGTAGCTCCCTCAAGGCGGTAACCCATACGGTTGCTACTGCTTTGTAGTTTCCATGGCTGGGTCTCAAACGCTTGTTTAGACGACTCAGTGAAGCAATCATATTCACTGCTTTTTATCACTCGAATAACCTCGGTTGGTGCAAGACGGGCTACCCCAATGACAGGCAGGTTTGATTCGGTTTTTACCGTTAAGCTGTCATCGGCTTTTAAATATCTGCCTTCAAATCCGCCAAACCCTGCTTTGAGATTGGTGCTGACTGACTGCAACACTGGCTCAATATCAAAGCCACCATGCACACATAAATAGGTATACATGCCTTGTAGCGGACGCAAAAGTTTGAGCGTCTGCCCAGCAGTCGCATTGATACGCCAATAACAAGGAACTCGCTTGTCGTCTAGATAAGCCTCGTATAGAGCGCCTGTTAAGCAAAAGCTGACGTTTTCTTCAAACTGTATGGTTAACTCACCGAGCGCTATTTCAATAGCAGGTTCGTTTGCCTCATTTTTCATCAAAGCGTTACCAGCTTGTAGCGCCCAACTGTCCATTACGCCATTTCTCCCCACACCCATACTGCGGTAACCCAGTCGTCCCGAATCTTGAATACTGGCAAGGGCACTTGCGGTTAAAACTTTCATTGATACCACCTGTTTATTTGTCTTTTTGATTCATGCATCTTTTATTTATCGCTTATTGATGAATATCAATCGCTTTAAATGTCAAAGTATCGCCTGCGTTAAGCAACGTCGGAGAGGTCTTGGTTAAATCAAATAAAGCAGTATCCGTCTGGCCGAGTAACTGCCAACCGCCTGGAGAATCAAAAGGATAAACCCCTGTCTGCTCACCGCCGATACCCACTGAGCCTGCGGGCACTTGGGTTCTAGGTACAGCATGCCTTGGGAAGTATAAAGACTCAGACAAGCCGCCAAGATAAGGAAACCCTGGCTGAAAACCGATAAAGTAAACGGTATAAGTGGCTTTAGTATGTAGATCGACAACGGCTTCAACTGATAGATTTAGGTCATTCGCCATGGCCGCTAGATCGGGGCCATATTTACCACCGTAATGCACTGGTATCTCGACGTGCTTACCTTGGATAGTTTTTGAAGGGATATCATTGAGTAGATCTGATAGCTTATCTTTGAAAGTATTCAGCTCAGCCCAAGTTAATGGAACGATAAATACACTGAGCGTATTCATGCCAATAACTACTTCGATGACTTCTGGCATTTTCTGGATGCTGTCTGATAAAGCCCAGCATTTTTGTTGTTTTTCTAAGGTGGTTGGTTTAGGGAAAAACAACGCTAGATTGGTTTCACTGCATAGTTGCCATTGTAGTTCCATTAGCACGTGCTCCATTATTTTTTATCTACTACAGTCAAATCCTCTATAAATTGGATACGGTGTCAGGCTCGCTGAGTCTACGACTTGTAGTACTTTCACTCGCCTTCCTCGTATCCAAATTATATTGAACCGACTATATCTTGATTCTGACGCTTCTGACACTAATGTCAGATTTGGTTTTCTTTTTTGCGGGCAAGACCTGATTTATATATTGTCTTGTATCCACTGTTCCAGATAATGAATGCTCATTTGACCTTCACAAAACACCTTATCTTCAAAGAGTCGCTGATGCAGACCAATATTGGTATCAATACCGGTGATTTGCGCTTCTGATAATGCCGCACGCATTTTTTCTATCGCTTTTTCTCTTGAACGATCTTGTACACATATCTTGGCAATCAAACTGTCATAAGATGGCGGCACGGTGTAGTTCGATTCAGCATGACTATCTACTCTGATGCCAAACCCTGCTGGCATGTGGCAGTAGTCTATGCGTCCAGCATTTGGTAAAAATGTCTGCGCGTTTTCAGCATTGATACGGCACTCAAAAGCGTGTCCGGTAATGGCGATATCACTTTGCTTATATGCCAGTGGAAGCCCTGCCGCCACTCTGATTTGTTCTTGCACAATATCGACGCCCGTCACCATCTCAGTGATGGTGTGCTCAACTTGCACACGAGTATTCATCTCGATAAAGAAGAATTCACCGTTTTCATATAAAAACTCAAACGTGCCTGCGCCTCTATACTGCATTTGCTCGCAAGCTGTGACACATGCTTGACCGATTTTCTGGCGCTGCTCTTCAGTAATACCAGGTGCTGGCGCTTCTTCAATGACTTTTTGATGACGACGCTGCATAGAGCAATCACGCTCGCCTAAATAAATCGCATTACCGTGAGTATCGGACATGACTTGCACTTCGATATGACGCGGTGCTTGTAGGTATTTTTCAAGATAGACAATGGAACTACCAAAATTGGCTTTGGCTTCTGTCTGTGTCATAGAGATAGCGGAGAGTAAGTCGGCTTCTTTTTCGACCACACGCATCCCACGACCGCCGCCGCCGCTTGCCGCCTTGATAATGACTGGATAACCGACCTCATTGGCGATTTTGATAACTTGCTCTGAATCAGCAGGCAATGCGCCATTCGATCCAGGTACACAAGGCACGCCAGCCATCGTCATTTGTTTTTTGGCTTCAACTTTGTCGCCCATGTTTCTGATATTGTCAGCCGTTGGACCAATAAACGTGAGACCTGAATCTTCAATCAAGGCCGCAAAATCAGCGTTTTCAGACAAAAAGCCATAGCCTGGATGGATAGCTTGTGCGTTGGTAAGCTTTGCAGCGGACACGATCGCTCGTTGGTTAAGATAACTGTGTGTGGCATTGGCAGGCCCGATGCATACTGCTTCATCGGCTAGGCGCACGGGTAACGAGTCTTTGTCTGATTCAGAATGGGCAATGACTGACTTAATACCTAGCTGCTTACAAGCTCGGATAATACGTAGAGCAATCTCGCCGCGATTGGCAATTAAAATTTTTGTGAACATGTTTATTCCCTTAAAAATATAGTGTCAAATACAGTGTTTGTGCAGCGTCTATACAATATTGAGCGGCTATTGAGTGGCTTTAACTGTTTGGCTCTATAACAAATAAGGGCTGGGCATACTCTACGACATCACCTTCATCGACCAAAATCTCTTGAAGCGTACACGCAGTTTCTGCTTTGACCTCGTACATCATTTTCATGGCTTCAATGATGCATAGTGTCTGCCCTACTTCCACCTTATCTCCTACCTGAAAAAACACTTCTGCTGTCGGCTCAGAGCGAAGATAAAACGTACCTAGCATAGGCGCTATTACTTGGGATTTCTCCACCTCTGTAGTCACAGTTTTATCACTACGATCACTGTCTACATTGGTATTATTATCCGTACTGTTTTGAGTGGTTTCGGTTTGAGACTCTGAATGAGACGCCCTTGGGTTGGGAGTATGAGCGATATGATTGCCACTACTTTGGTTGTCGTCAGACTGGCAAACGATAGAAATACGTGCATCACCATCAGTGACTTCTAAAGATTTTATATCGGCGCATTCTGCAAGTTTGATCAGTTTTTCAAGATCCGTGAAATTGATATTCATATGATTGGCTATTCCGTTAGAGTGAAAGTGAACAATTATTTTTTATAAAAAATTCGTACCTAGTGATGTATGTAGAGTGTGATTGTTGAATGTTATGTGACAATTTATTGATTGGCTTATTAAAATAGTAGTTTGAAATTGATTATTTTTATGCGTTTAAAAGCACTTTTGTCATCAGAAATTATAGAACTGCCAAGTCTTCATCTCTTGGGTCGCAGATAAACATATGTCCTGGTGAATGCGTTATCATCAGCTCTGGCTTACTAGTCATAGCGATACTTTGCGGCGTCACACCGCAAGCCCAAAATACAGGGACTTCGCCTTCTTTTATGATGGATGCATCACCAAAATCAGGCGCATGAATGTCGGTTATACCGATGACACTAGGGTCTCCGATATGAATAGGCGCGCCGTGGACTTGCGGAAATCGAGAGGTGGCTTGGACGGCTCTGGTGATTAATGGATAAGGTATTGGCCGCATGCTAACCACCATTTTCCCATGAAACTGTCCTGCAGGCTCAGTCTCTATGTTTGTGATATACATTGGCACATTGTGATTGTCTTCGATATGTCTGATAGGAATAGACGCATTTAGCATGGCAGACTCAAAGGAAAAACTGCATCCTAAAAGAAAGCAGACCAAATCCTCTCTCCAGTAGTCTTTTAGATCTGACACCTCAGCCACTAATTCGCCAAATTTGTATATCCGATACTTTGGGACATCAGATCTCAAGTCTGCGCCTTTTGCCATGAGACGTGGCTCTGCGCTACCGACATCTGTTACATCTAAAATAGGACAAGACTTTGGGTTTCTTTGTGCAAACAATAAAAAATCATAGGCCAAATTTTTGGGCACTATGACTAGGTTTGCTTGTATGTGGCCTTTGCACAAGCCAGAAGTCGGCTTGTTAAGTTCATTTTTACTGATTAACGCTCTGACCTCTGTCGGCGTCATATTTGCTAAATCTAACATTATTACAACCTCTTACATTTTATTATTTTTAGCAGATAAAAGTTTATGATTTATTTTATATTGGTATGGCTATTTATAATTTTATTTCATATATCGAGAACTATAATTATCGTTATGTAACTTATCAGAACACCTTCGGTATGACAAGATATGAATGCAGAAATATGTGATGAACATAATGAGTGATCTTCTTGAACGCACAGTTAAGGATGTAAATCGAACTATGAGTAATGTTAAAAAAAAGGGCTCAAGCGTCGAGCGAGTTTTGCAAATCGTAGAAGTATTGGCCAAATCTGCTAAGCCTATGGGCGTTATTGATTTAGCAGAAACATTGGACATTCCTGTACCTAGTATGTACCGATTGTTAAATCAGCTACAACCGCTTCAATTTGTCCAATTAGATTTGCATGGAAAAGTAACCTGCGGAAAAAGAACGCATGACCTAGCTTTAGACCTATGGAAAAACAGTCCTTTTAAAGCAGAAAGATTGGCGATATTACAACAGCTTTCAGCCAAAATTGGTGAGTCAGTAGGGATTGCGGTGTTGCAAGACTTAGAAGTGGTGTATATCGATCGTGTGATATCTGACTGGCCTGTCCAAATACAGTTACCTACCGGAACCAATATACCTATCTGGGCCTGTGCCAGTGGCAAATTATTGTTGACACAGTTGGCAGATAATAAGTGCGAGCGTATTGTAGAAAAACTATCGTTACAGGCGCTCACGACCCATACTCAGACTGACAAAAAACAACTCATGACGTCCATTTCTGAAGTGCGTAAGACACAGATAGGGACAGATAATGAAGAGTTTATTCCTGGTATGGTCGCCTGTGCTGTCCCGATTCCAAATGGTGACCAGCCCGCATTTGCTACGGTATTTACTCATAGTCCTACTGTCAGAAAATCTTTGGATGAGCTACTGAGCTATGTGCCTGTCATGCAAGAGACAGCCAATGAGCTATCTGTTATTTTCAATCAGGAATATAATGAGTAGCCTGTCATAACATGCTATAACGATTGTATCTCAAGCCTCTTAGGCGTCGATACGAATATGAATGTATTGAGGTTATAGATGAGGTTGTAGATAGCACACTTCCCTTACATCAACGCTCATTTCCTACTTTTATCCTCCCAACCAAGAAATCGACGGCGGCTTTTACCTTAGGCACTAGATAGCGCTGCTTTTGATACAGCAGATACACGGCCATATCAGCGTGCTGCGTGATTGCTAATGGATGCTCAAATTTAATCTCTTGCAATGCCCCTGACTCAAGATATGAGGATAGTGCCCATCGAGTGGACATCAAAATCCCTTCACCATCACAAGCCTTTTTTGCTAGCCATGGTCCATTGTTTGAAATTGCCACTGCAGGTCCTGAGACATCATGCCACTGATCGTCCACATAGCAGAGCCAAGGCGTTGGCCCGTTTGGCGCTTTAAAATACAGGCCTTTATGTTCCTTTAATTCCATCACATGACTAGGTACACCATGCATCTCTAAATAACTGGGCGACGCAACCGGTATAAAGCCATTATCCATGAGCCTAATGGCAAGCACTCGCTCATTTGGCGCATAACCACCGCGAATCGCAATATCGACATCGTCACGTCCTAATGCGGATAATTCATCACTGAGACTGACATCTAGCACAATCTCTGGATACAATTCACCAAACTCATCCAACAGTGGTAGCAGTATTTTTTCACCAAAACCCACCATAGAGCTGATGCGTAACCGTCCCATCGGCGTCGTTTGATAACTGCGTACTGTTTCTCTACTTTGCTCGAGCTGATCCAATACTTGCTGCATATCGTCATAGTAGACCTGTCCTACTTCGGTCAATTTAACAATTCGGGTCGAACGCTTTAACAGTGTCGCGCCCAAGCTCTTTTCTAAATCAGATACTCGTCTTGATAGTGAGGATGGCGGCACTTTGAATGCATTTGCTGCCTTAGTAAAACTGCCCGTTTCTACGACTTTGCTAAAATACTTGATGGCACGTAATTGATCCAACTGCCCTCTCCATTTAGATGAATATGTGAGCATTCTCGCCTTATTATTGTCTTAAAAGCAATAGTGATTCACGTTATTCCTTATATATAACCACATTAAAACCAGTAATAATGTGTTTAACTTAGGGCGTGCTTGATATTCGACCATGGCACTGACAGAGACTATTTTTTAGACAGTTCGACGTTAAAAATAGTAAGTTTAGTCATTCTAAGCGTCTATATTTTAACAATGAAGTGGCAAAAAATAGTCCTGTCTCCTTCTGTTTATATTGGAGCTGATGCTAAAACTGCCCCATACTGTGTTGTAAATCTAGTTAAGGCACGAGCATTACCGTCGTTTTACGCCTTGTCTGGAACCGTTTTAGCAATCAGCAGTGCCTATTTGTGAATATCAAACACGCCCTAAACGTTGCAATGAAAACACGATTAAAAATAACTTTTACGTCAACAATGGAAGAATGACTTATGATTACTTTGCACGGCTTTGCTGCAAGCAACTATTACAACATAGTAAAACACGCTCTTTTATATAAGGGCGTTCCATTTCAAGAGGACCTTTTGTACGCTGGTAGTGATGATCTACTGACCGTCAGTCCAGTGGGTAAAGTACCTGCGATCACCATGCCTGACGGTTTTAACCTGTCAGAATCTAACGTGATTTGTGACTTTTTGGAAGAAACATATCCTGAAAAGCCGCTATATCCTGCCGATGCAGCAGAACGCGCGACTGTACGTCAGATTATGAAAATAGCAGAGCTGTATTTTGAGCTACCAAGCCGTCGTCTGATTCCATATGTGTTTTCTGGTACTCAAGCACCTAACGCAATCAAAGAGGAAGTCCGTCAAGTATTGGGTCGCGGTATTATTGCCATGAATCGCTTATGTAAATTTTCGCCTTGGATTGCAGGCGAGCAATTCACCATGGCTGACATCTATGTGCATCACGTCAACACTATTGTCAACGCTTTTGGCGCGACTCAGCTTGAGTGGGATGTACTGGCAGAAGTGGACGGCATGAAAGAATGGAACAAAGCCATGAGTGAAACCGACATTGCAAAAAGCGTTCAGGCAGACAGTCAAGCAAACATGCCTGAGTTTATGCAACACGTTAAAGCTCAAATCCAAGCCGCAAACGCTAAATAACCTGTGGCAATGTGGCAATGTGGCAATGTGACCACTAAAAATGAGCCACATTAAGAAAATTACTAAAGCTCAATAACCTAAAGAACGACCAATGCCGTAAAGAGATTGGTCTAAAAATCCAACTATTTGCAGGAGCAAATCTTATGACTGATAAAAATAAACAACTGGTTTCAACCATCAGTGATGACAACAAATTAACCCTGTCTTTAAAAGACATCGAGATGCCGCAACCCGGTGCTGACGAAGTGGTCGTACGCATGGAAGCCATGCCATTGAACCCCTCTGATTTTGGTGTGATGTTCAGCGCCGCTGATATGTCAACCGCTGTACAATCAGGCACTGATGACAGCCCGATCATTACTGCTGATGTGCCTGCGAAATTCATGCCATCACTCAAAACACGGGTAAATAAAGACACGCCTGTCGGCAATGAAGGCGCTGGTACAGTCGTCGCAGCAGGCTCATCAGAAGCCGCACAATCACTCATGGGCAAAATGGTTGCGGTGATTGGTGGCGGTACATATCGTCAATACCACTGTGTCAATGTAAGAAGCTGCATAGAAATGCAAGACGGCACGACAGCTACCGAGGCTGCATCGTCTTTTGTAAACCCGCTCACCTCACTGGCAATGGTCGAAACCATGCGCGCTGAAGGCCATAAAGCCATCGTACATGCAGCAGCCGCTTCTAGCCTTGGTCAAATGCTAAACCGTATCTGTATGGCAGACGGTGTTGATTTGGTGAATATCGTCCGTAAAGACTCGCAAGAAAAGCTATTGCGCGATATGGGCGCAAAGTATGTGGTGAACTCAAGCAGTGAGACATTCCTTGCTGATTTGACCGCCGCGATTACTGAAACAGGCGCTACGATTTCGTTTGACCCTATCGGTGGCGGTAAGCTCACCAGCGATATTCTAAACTGTATGGAAGCAGCTATCACTCGTGACGTAGAAGAATACAGCGTCTATGGCTCAAATACCTTTAAACAAGCTTATATTTATGGCGCCTTAGACCGTGGTCCGATCACCTTAAACCGTAACTTTGGTTTCGCGTGGGGTGTGAATGGTTTCTTATTATTCAATGCACTTGGCAAACTTGGTAATGAAACGGTTCAGTCCATGCGCAAACGCGTGGCAGAAGAAATCACCACCACCTTTGCGAGCAGCTATACGCATGAAGTGACCCTAGAAGAAGCGCTACAGTTAAAATCAATCGCCGCTTATGGCAAACAGGCGACTGGTGAGAAGTACTTGATCAAGCCTCAAGTCTAATTGCAAGTTAAAGAACAGTTAAAAAAAGCAGATATCTATGATGTCTGCTTTTTTATGTCTGACTAAAAGTCATCGCTACTTCGTATTTACTCACAATTTGCATAAACTTCATCAGAAAAACCATGCAATACCTATACTCAAACAAGGCAACCAGATGCCAAAAGTAATAAATTAACATTATTACTAAACTTTTGGTTGCATCTACTCCTTATTACGCCTAGTATTTCGTCCCTTTAAATAACTCTATTTCTCAAAATATAGCTGATTCAGTTTGAAAGAGAGACAAGGCAACCGAGCGCAGATGTAACTGTGATACTTCAAGTGAGGTTAACGCTGTCACTCTTTTATAGAGGATTGACTATAGAGTCTTAGTAGATGTACCTATTCACTATAAAGAGGGACTTATTATGTCAATTGACGCAATCACAATTATTGACGGCGGCTTGGGTCGAGAGCTAGCCAAACGTGGCGCACCATTTCGTCAGCCTGAGTGGTCGGCGCTGGCAATGATAGAAGCACCTGAGATCGTCCGTGACGTGCACCGCGCCTTTATCCAAAGCGGCGCAGCGGTCATCACCACCAACAGCTATGCGCTCGTACCCTTTCATATTGGCGCAGAGCGTTTTGCCAATCAAGCGCAAGCGTTGGCTACCTCAGCAGGCGAGATGGCGCGCGCTGCGGTCGAGATGGAAGGCCGCGATACTAAGATTGCAGGTTCCATCCCGCCGCTATTTGGCTCATATCGCGCCGACTTGTTTGACGCCGATCATGTAGAAGATATCGCCACGCCACTTATCGAAGGTTTGAGCGAATATGTGGACTTTTGGCTCGCAGAAACCCAAAGCCTAATCGCCGAATCTGTCGCTGTTCGCGAGCTACTGGACACGCTCGATACTGACAATAAGCCGTTATGGGTCTCATTCACCCTAGAAGACAGCGAGCATCTCGATGTGCCGCGTTTGCGTTCAGGTGAGACGGTAGAAGAAGCCGTTACAAAAATGGCGGATATCAATGTAGAAGCGATCTTGTTTAACTGCTGTCAGCCAGAAGTGATTGATCAAGCGCTTGATGTAGCGCAAAGCGTGTTGCAAGACAAGAATGCCGCACACATTAAACTTGGCGCGTATGCCAACGCTTTCCCGCCGCAGCAAAAAGACGCTACAGCGAACGATGGCCTCGATGAAGTGCGCGATGACCTAACCCCGCCTGCATACTTGGTTTGGGCAAAAAAATGGCAAACCCAAGGCGCATCACTGATTGGCGGTTGCTGCGGTATTGGCCCAGAGCATATTCAGGCATTGAGTCAGCATTTCACAAGCACTTTGACAACAGGTACTTTAACAACAGATACTTTGACGACAGGCACCTCAACAAAATAGAGATCGCACGATGCAAAATGGACAAAAAATTGGGCTAACCATGCTCACTGCCATCGTGTTTAGCTCGATGGTCGGTGCGGGTATTTTTAGCCTACCGCAAAACATGGCCGAAGTGGCAGGCGTGAATGCCATCATTACCGCATGGATCATCACTGGCGTAGGTATTTTGTTCCTCGCGGGCTGCTTTTTGCATTTGTCACGCCTCAAGCCTGAACTGGATGGCGGTATTTATACCTATGCCAAAACAGGGTTTGGCGATTTGGCAGGCTTCTTTTCAGCATGGGGTTACTGGCTGTGTGCGACGATTGGTGTGGTTGGTTACTTGGTCGTGGCGTTTGCTGCACTGGGTAGCTTTATTGATACACCAACCAGTATTGTTTTTGGTGAAGGCAACACGCTGTGGGCGCTAGTCGGTGAGTCTATCATTTTATGGCTAGTGCATTATTTGGTACTGCGCGGCGTTAAGCAAGCCGCCTTTATCAACTTGCTGGCGACCTTGGCAAAAAGCTTACCGCTCATTGCTTTTATTGTGTTTGCCTATTATGCCTTTGATATGCAGACATTCAACGCTGACCGCGCGGGAACGACTTTGGACGTGCCCTTTATGGAGCAGGTCAAAGGAACAATGCTGATCACCCTATGGGTATTTACGGGTATCGAGGGCGCGATTGTCTTATCGCAACGTGCGAAGAAGCGCGCTGATATCGGCCGTGCTACTTATATCGGGGTGTTGTGTGCACTGGTACTGTATGTTGCCATTACCCTGCTTTCTCTCGGGGTCATGAGCCGTGTGGATGTGGCAGCGCTTAGCAACCCATCAATGGCTGGCATCATGGCGCAGATGACGGGCGACGTGGGTAAATGGGTTATCAGTATTGGTCTTATCATCTCGGTATTAGCATCTTACCTGAGCTGGATTCTCTACTCGGCTGAAGTGCCGTTTACCGCGGCGAAGTACAATGCGTTTCCACGTATATTTACCAAGCAAAACGCCCAAGGCACGCCAACGGCATCATTACTACTAACCAGTTTGACCGTGCAGCTGTGCTTACTGATGATCTTTTTGACCGGTAAGGGCTATAACACCTTGGTGATTATCTCCACCTCGATGATTTTGATTCCTTACTTTTTGGTCGGGGCGTATTTGGTCAAAGTATCATTTGCACAATCAGAACGCTGGAGCATCAAAGCCATCGGTCTGGGCGCGAGTGTCTATGGTATCTGGCTAATTTATGCTGCTGGCGTGGATAACTTGCTGTTGTCCTTGCTGCTGTATATACCTGGCTTAGCGATTTTTTATTACAGCCGCTATCAGGCACGGCAGCAGTTAACATAATCTAGCTGATCGATAGCTCTCTATGCTGACAATATAAAAGGTCCAAAAACGATGGTTTTTGGACCTTTTTTAGTAGCGGTAGTGGCTTCAGAATATATGCAATCAAAGAAACAACCGCAAATATCAAGTATTAAGTAGGGAAAACCACAACCTCATCGCCTTCTTGCCATAGCTAAAACTTAGTCAATAACGCTTCAAAATCCTATAAAAAGATATATTTTATTGCCGATACTTTAATATGATCGTCTCAGGATAATCATTGGCATACTGGTAACCATCTAATATATTGTAGACTTTGACCGTGACCGTGACCGTGACCGTGACCGTGACCGTGACCGAATAGATAAAGTTGATTTATTATGCGAGTCAACACTAACAGTCGATCCAGACTATTATCTCGTTCGCAAAAAGAATTCGTCATCAACACCAATTATCGACGCTGTCTGGAACTGGTGTGTCACTCATTTAGTACAGACTTAGCACTGGCTTTATTTAGCTAGGGCTAGCTAAGCATTAAGTTAAGCGTCAATATAAATAATCTAATCTCCAATTGATTAACGTAATTAGCTTCTGAAACTAACTACGATTTCAGTCGTGTTTTTCTATCCTACTACAGTCGTGCTTCAACCTACTGATATAGACTTGCTTGCCTACTTTTTTGCTTCTCATTTTTTCTCCTCGTTTTATCCTTTTACTACCTACCCTAACTCAAAAATAAAACACAGTTACCTACCCCCTTCTCAATCAAAAAACACCCTATTTTTACGTGATTAAAATACTAAGTTTTTATGTCACATTACGTACAAATTACACAGTTAATTTATCACAAACAATTATCGGCTAAATTATTACTTAATTTTGTATTAGTATGCATTGGTATTCATTAAATGACTGAGGATACAAGTACTTACATTGTCTATAAGCCCATTCTTTTTATATAAATTTCATTTGTTGTATGTGCCTAAGGACCAGACATGACTGCTAACACACAAGAAGCTTTGACTAGCGCAGCACTCAGTTTTCAATTGATGACGCGAGCTGAGCCTCCAGAGCTGGTTATTGCCACGATAAAGTCGTTATTAGCAGTAAAAGAAGCACGCGATGAGATATTGATTATCGACAATAATAATAAAGAGACGTCATTATATGAGCCGTTGGCAGCATTTTGCCAAAGCTTAGACGCTAAATTGAATGTCCATTTTTATCATATTGATCGTGTCGAAGGATTCAAAGCGGGTGCTTTAAATTTAGCACTTGGGTTGATGAGTCCAGACTGTACTCACATTGTGGTGGTCGATAGTGATTACCAAGCACTACCACATGCTAGAGCCTCCATTATACAGGCTATCGCCCAATATCCTGAGCATACCCTACTGCAGTTTCCGCAGTTTTATCGTAATGAAGGACAGCTCGATGCCCATAGCGAGTTGAATCACTATTTTAATCACCATCTATATCGTTCTTTTAATCGCAATCGCGCCTTATCAACGGGTACTTACGCAGTCATTCGACGCTCAGATCTTTTGAGCATAGGAGGTTGGTCAGGTGCTTCTATCACTGAAGATGCTCAAATGGGCGTGCTTATGCATCGACAAGGTTTTCGCAGTCAGTTTGTGCCAGAAGTCATTGCCACAGGCTTACTACCTAACACCCTAGATGACCTAATATGTCAACGCCGACGCTGGATCTACGGCAATATGCAAGTGCTCACGGATTACCTGTCAGTCCCGACCAACTCTCCAGTTCAGTATATCTCGCAATCCAAAAGTATGAGTGAACGCCTAGCATATATACGCGCTCATCTGTCTCAACTGAGTGCTTGGGTAAACTTCACGGGGTTCTTTATCCTTTTGCATATCTGCTCATTACTGGTGATGGTTGATATGCTTTTAATAAATAACGCTAACGTGTCGATGCTTATCCCTCTATATGTGGTTTATGCAGGCTATGCATTTTTTATCCTTAGACGATTGTGGGCATATTTCCGTGATCAATCGCCTCTTAACAAACAAGTAGATGAAAACCATCAGCCGCGTTTTGGCAGAAAGGTACGAGCATGGTTGATGCATTTGAATTTTTGGGAAACTGGTGCATTGTCATGGCTGCCAGTGCTGTGGGGACGAGAGAAACCTTTTGTCTGTACGCCAAAACAGAACTATATCCAAAATCGTCAGTCATTATTCCTTAAGAATATAGCGGCGTTACCAAAACTTTTACTGATACTAAATACCATTACAGCTCTAGTTGTAGCACCGTTTTCAGCGCTCTACTCACCAGTACTATTTATCTGTGCAGCGGCAGTTTGTATTCTCAAACTAAGCGCCGCCAAAGTAGCAATGGATAATTTCTCTGATGCGAAGGCAGACATGCCAAGTATGAGCAAGGTTCTTAAGCAGACTTTAAAAGTAGCCCATGAAAAGAAGACGACTATCACGACATCTTATGCGACGTCTTTATTTAAAAATAAAAAAACCATCGATTCGTAAAAATCAGTACTTATAAAGACAATACTTATAAAGATAGCGATTCGTAAAAATTTGCGATTTATATAAGCCAGTTTTGAACCAAGGTCATTCTATTGTCTTTTATCGTTTCTATACTAGGTCCCCTATACACCACTCTACTAACCATAACGCTTATAGCCATGATGCTTATAGCCATGATGCTTATAACTATAAAGGTCTTAAAAACATGATTAGGTCTTCGAATTCACCGCTACGTATTGCCATTATTGCGCATTCACTGTATCCCATTGCCCAGCCTTACGCGGGTGGTCTAGAAATGATTACCCAATTGATTTGTGATGAGCTAGTGGCGCAAGGTCATGAGGTATTGCTCTACGCTCATAAAGATAGCGAGACGAAAGCAACGTTGGTACCGTTATTGACGCGTCATGAGTTTAGTAAGATGGTCTATGATAATGAGCACGAAACGGTCGCCATGGGCCGTGAAGAGATGTACCAATATCTCACGTATCAGATAGCCTTACGAGATATTATCGAACGTGATGAGCGCGGTGAGGTTGATATCGTACATAATCATAGTTTGCATCATATTCCGATGATGACAGGCCAAGCGTTTGGCGAAAGGTTTTTTACTACTTTTCATACGCCTATTTTTCCACAGTTACGTTTGGCACTTTTGACGCTACGCTCTGGTACAACCACTCAATTTACAGCGATTAGTAAGCACCAACAGCAGTTGTTTGCTGAGTTTGTTCCCTCACAAGTGGTATACAACGGCATTGATGTCGAATCCTTTATTGCCAATACAGAATCGCTTGGCAATACTAATGGTAGCGATGACGAGGTATATTTTTGGTATGGACGTATTTGCCCTGAAAAAGGCACTCATTTAGCTATGCGGTACTGCATGGAAGCTGGAAAAAAACTTATCATTGCAGGACCTAAAAGCAACGAAGACTACTTCAATCAAAAAGTAGCCCCTTTGTTGTTTAAAGACAGTAAGAGTGGCGATGAGAAACTATTCAGTTATGTAGGTCATGTCACCAAGGACGAGATTAATAATTACTTGTGCCAAGCAACTGCCATGCTATTTACCAGCACTTGGGACGAGCCATACGGATTGACCTTGGCTGAGAGTCTGGCATGTGGCACACCAGTGATTGGTTTCGATGCTGGAGCCAGTGCCGAAATTATTACCCCAGAGACAGGAGTCATCGTACCTAAGAAAGACAAAGCCGCTTTTATCAATGGCTTTAATACGATTAAAAACATATCACGTCAAGCTTGCCGTGACCGTGCTTTACAGTTTTGTTCAGTGTCAGCCATGGTAGACGGCTATCTGGCACTATATCAAGCAGCGTTAAAAAATAGAACTGCGTTGATAAAAGATAATTCAGAAAGTTATATCAACAGTATCAACAGCTATGAGCTGTCTGATTTAACAAAAGACTCCCTGCAATTTTTTAATCAAGCCATTCAAGCGCCAGTTGAAACTGATAATAATCTTGTTAGCTTTTCTGAGGGGTCGTAATGATGCGTATCGGATATTATGCTCATCATCATGGCTCAGGACATTGCCGACAGGCAGATAAACTGGCTGCATTGCTGCCTAATGATGCAAGAGCGCAATTAACGGTATTTACGAGTTTAGATATAGATAGCTATCGTTTTACTGCTATTGATGAACAACAAATCGTACGCTTAAATGCAGAAGATGAACGCCCCGATGACATACTAGCAGGTCGTGCAGGAGAATATTGGCAACCAGCCAGTCTACACTACTCGCCCGTAGGCAATGGTGACATTCAAAAACGCAGTCACCAAATACTAGACACTATCTTTCAACGTAAGATCGATCTGATGATTATCGATGTCAGCGTCGAGGTGGCGATGCTCTGCCGTGCGGCAAGTATTCCTTACCTTTACGTTAGGCTTCCGGGCATTCGCGACGATGCGCCACATACAGGTGCATTTGCTGGTGCGCTTGGCTTACTGGCGCCTTATCCTAAAGCGTTAGAGTCTACCCAGACATCTGAGTGGGTCTGTAATAAAACGCTCTATCTTGACTTTATCTACTCTCAAAAAGCTGAGTCATGTACTTATGAGAGCTTTATAAATATTTTGGCAAAATTAAGCGCTGGTATCGAAATTTCTGCTCCTAAATCTACAAGCCTACTATCTAGCAGGGCTCAATTAACATACAAGTCCGGAGCTACAAGACCTATTATCACCGTTATTAAAGGCTACGGTGGACACAAAGCGATTGACGAAAAACTACCGGAGTTGCGCTCACTGCTACCCAATGCATTAATCATCTCTCTCGGGCCTATAGACGATGACAAACGATGTTATGTCGATATCTCAACTGAGGTAGATGACGTCACACCATTTATTTGTCATAGCGATTATCTAATGATGGCCTGCGGCCTAAACGCTGTCGCGCAAGCATATCATTATGATACGCCGCTCATAGTAGTGCCTGATGACAGACCTCATAATGAACAAGCTGTCATGGCTGAAGCGTTAGTCGCTCAAAACAAAGCGCTAAATTGGCAGCAGTTTAAAACCTCAATGAGCATCAATGACGGTCAACCTGAATCTATTGCTCAAACCATCCATGGCCGAAGCAAACCACACCCCGCTACCTCGGTTGATAGCATTGAAGAAAATAACAGTGAAGAAAATGACAGCGAGGAAACCAACGCAGCTACGCCAACAGCTGCTCAAGCGTTTAAGCATAGCACCACTGATTATCCTACAACTAAGCTTTGGTTTGAAAACTGGTTACTCCCTCGACTCAACTTAACACCCGAATCAACAATTAAATACTGACTTATTAAATACTGATTTATTAAAAGTAACAGGCAATACGATAACGAGGTAAAGACAAGCGATGACCATTCAGCCAACAAGTAACGCTAGCATGAATTCTGATACTGTATCGATGACCGTCATTACGACTTGCTATGGTCGTAATCGTCATCTCTATAACCTACTCAGCAGTCTAGAAAATAGTAGTGTAAAGCCAGCCGAAGTCATTATCGTCAACGACGACGCTGATCCCAATCGGTTAGCCGAATTTTCATTGAATATCGTGAAGTTACCGACTACGGTCAAATCAGCTGTGAACGACGGTAGCGATACTAACACTGCAGAGTTTGATATCGGACATAACCGTAATCTTGGGGCACTGCAGGCAACTCACGATATGCTGATTTTTTTGGATGTTGATTGTATCGTAGCGCCTACGTTTATTGAGCAAATGTATAAGAAGCTTCTGCAATATCCTAATGCGCTTTTGATGGGTCAACCACGCTATATAACGCGACCTTTATCAGTAGAAGAAAATGCACAATTAAAAATTAACCATCTGCCTTTCTCTGTTTTAGACGAGCTGTCTGTCTATAACCCTTATCGTTATAATTTTGATGAAGCTGATTCAAACCAAGCTCTAACAGAGCAAACAGCTATCAAACAGACTGATGATTATGGTGCATTTTGGAGCCTGTGCTTCGCTATCAATCGACAGACTTTTGATAAAATTGGCGGTTTCGACACCCAATATACAGGTTATGGTGCAGAGGATACCGATTTTTCCTTTACAGCTCGTCGATTAGGTATCGATTTTTCCTTTACTGCTGATATCGCCTATCATCAGCAGCATAGTGTCTACCGGCCACCACTCAATCATCTGGACAGTATCATTGTCAATGCCAATCGCTTCTATCAAAAATGGCACTGTTGGCCCATGGCAGGATGGTTGTCACAGTTTTCCGATATGGATCTGATAGATTGGACCGAAGAACAATCATCATTGATAGTTATAAGACGAGAGCCTAGCGACAATGAGATAAAGCACGCTCATTGTCCTGATGCTCCTTATGTTTAACTACTTTTAGCAATTTCTAGCTAAACATAGCTTAGTTAATCAATATTCTAGTACCGATGAATAGTTACTCCTGTAGGTGGTCGACTCATTTCCTGACGTTCAAAATCCCAGTTATGCCCATGCCAAAAATGAGCAGTTTTATCATTGTCATTGAAACCGATCATTACTATTTCTAACGGTAGTTTCGTGTCTTGAATACTGTGTAAGTATGCTCGAGCTGCTAGCATCAGCCGATACAATAGAAAACCTGACGAGGGTGCTGACGAATGAATATCGGTAAAGCATGGATAGTCAGCAACAACTTCATGATGCTCGGATAGCACACTGTGATGAATGGTGCTTGATAATAGTTTTTGCATGTTCGAAGGAATATCTAAGATGCGATGAGCAGTGATAGGATCGTCATTAGGGCTTGGGTCATCAGCTAATGTTGGAAACTGATAAGGCTGGTTGCTCATCAGTATCCCTAGCGGGGCAGTCTCTGTCATTTGCTCCACCACTGATATATGATTGCTTCTAGGCGGTAGGCCAAAATGCAGTTTACTGTCACCAATCTGACGAAAAAACAGCAGCTTAGGTAACAAACTAGCTAACTGATGGCTGGCAAAAAAATCAGCGTGAATAAAGT
Organism: Psychrobacter sp. NPDC078409; assembly: GCF_050268505.1. Classification (NCBI taxonomy): domain Bacteria; kingdom Pseudomonadati; phylum Pseudomonadota; class Gammaproteobacteria; order Moraxellales; family Moraxellaceae; genus Psychrobacter; species Psychrobacter sp. NPDC078409. The sequence goes on along the minus strand of NZ_JBNNGW010000007.1, from coordinate 20,505 downwards.
GATTAAATAACACCAAGACATCATCGGGCTGTAACAACATCTCAAGCTGCATCGTGGTCACAGCAGGATTATTTGCAATTAGAATGACTCGTTTAGCTTGATCTAGTGCAGTCTGTATAACGACTGGTAGTGTTAAGAAAGCAGATTGCGCTGTATTTATGTCATTAGATATATATTCGCTATTCTCTGACAGCGCGATACTCTGTTTAAGTATTGGTTTTTTTGTATTGGACTCTGTATTAGACATAGCAACCTTAGTTAATGTGAACTTTTGATTGCTACTTTAGCATTATTAGCGATTTTTATAGAAAAAGCTTTACCTCTATTGTGCACGGATAAAGCCTTATCTTAATAAAAGTCTGCGACTTCCTACCTCTTACTTATTCAACTCAAAAATCATATTTTGCCATTATTTCAATTTGCTGACCTGTTGGCATCCATGGAAATGTCGTTACGTCCTGATTTCTCCACTCAATACCCAAATCTAGATCTGGTAAATACTCATAGATAAGGTTCGCGCTTTTTACATTGGCAGAAGTGTCTGCCGCATCGTCTACATTTACCTCACCATAGCGCAAGTTGCCACGCAGCTTTTGGGTAAATTGATGCTTATATCCTACGCTATAGCCAGTTTGCGAGATAAGTTTCCCGTCCTCGGCATCACAGTCTACGCCGCCATTCATAATTAGCGGTCCTCCAACACAGATGGCAGAATAGGCACCCATGCCTTTACCATTATATATACTAGCATGGAGCGAATCTTTACCCAGTGTTAGCTTGCCAGCTAAAGAAACACCGATACCCACATCTGAACCATCTCCGTTCTCAGCATCACGAGCCGTGACAGCCACGTTATAGTCAAAGTTAGATATCTTATCTTTGTAGCTTACCACCATATCAGGTAAGCTCGCATTATCGTAAACAGGGTCTTGCGCCGTAAAACGTAGCCCCTTATAAGTATAGTGCAACGTCAAATCTGGACGAATATAAGAACCACCACCAGAGGCCGTGCCCAAACCAGTACCCCAGAAGTCAAGCTGCTCCGTAGACAGAGGTGCCACTGCCAAAAATTGACCGTTCCAAGTCTTACCCACTGTCAAATCATCAACCTGAACATAAGCATGACGCAAACGCAGATTTGAGCCGCCCTTGGCGTAATCGCCATAAAAATCACCTTCGATAAACCCCGTGAGTTTTTTATCATCTACCGACTTGGTCGTCTTAACATTGATACGAGACTGGCGTAAATTACCCTTAAATTCCGACTCGCCTTCATCAGGAGAGTTAAAAGCACCTTCTGCTTTGATGTAACCACCGATACTCAAAGTCGTGTCACCTGTTGTCACAAGATCTATTGCTTGTGCAGATACGCATGTTACAACCGTAGCAAAACCTACAGATAACCTTTTTATATAAAGCATCATTCATTTCTTCCCTGTTTTATGTTGATATCCTTATCAATCCAATTGCTATTACATTTTCTTTAATCCATAAAAATAAATAATCCTTTTAGATGAAAACCAACTTCTAATTAATAAGTACTTCCTAATTAAAAACCCCAATCATAATTTGACCGATATATTGGGTGTTACGCTTCTTGGTCAATATTCTCTAACGCAGCAATCGCGTCTTTTTGTGACTCATCGATCGGTTTTTTTTGCCCACTCAATTTATCGAGATATACCAACACTGACTCACCGATTGCAACGACTGTTTTCTGCACCGTACTGTAATAGGTATATTCATGAATCAGACTTGAATTACCGATTTTTTTGACCTTGACGCCAATCCATAATTCATCAGGATAAGCAACCGATTTGAGGTATCGACATGACGAGGCTGCCATCACCGAAGACGTCTGTTCGTTAAATAAACCAAGCCGCCTGTTGTAGTAGATACGAGCGTTTTGAGAGTATTCGTAATAGACAACGTTGTTAACGTGACCAAAGGAGTCCATATCACCCCATTCCACTTGCTGAGGATAAACGACGGTAAAGTCATGCAATGGGTGATTATCATCACTTGCGACAATCTCTTGTATTTCTGGGAACGTAGGCGCAGCTTCCATAGTTTCTCTCTTTTTATTAGACAGGTTTTGTTATATAGAGGATGAATGTGACTCAAGGTGCTCGTGACTCACACACCTCCCCTATCCCTAGCATTTAATCAAGCACTAGGGTTTATGCAAGTTTTCACTTTTGTCAGAGTCGATTTGATGGTGACCGGATTGTTTGACTAGATAAGATTTTCTGAGTACATCGAACGCATGCGTTTTTTATCGAGTTTACCGACGCTGGTTTTTGGCATGTCTGATAGAAATCTCACTTCGCTTGGCACACCGTATTTTGGCAGATGACCTCTCTCTACTGCTTGATGACCCAATGCCAAAATGTCTTCCATTTTCGTGTCGACATGGTCCGGTTTTAATACTATCAATGCCAAGGGGCGCTCGCCCCAACGCTCATCTGGCACACCAATCACCGCGATATCAGCCACACTCGGATGAAAGGACAAAATGGTTTCGACTTCAAGCGAGGATACCCATTCGCCGCCAGATTTAATGACATCTTTGAGCCTGTCTGTGATGCTTAGCGTACCATCAGCCGTCATGCAGGCGATATCTTGAGTATGCATCCAGCCGCCTTTCCATAACTCATTACCTGCGTCAGGATTTTTAAAATAGCTTTGGGTCAACCATGGCGCGCGTATCACAAGCTCGCCTGTCGATTTGCCATCCATGGGTTGTGGTTTACCATTTTCATCCCAAATTTCCATCGACACTAACATAATTGGCGAGCCTGACAGACAACGATAGTTAAGGTTATCCTCTAGCGTCATTGACTCTGTTTTGTCATCGAATACTGCTCGAGACAGTACAGGGCAAGACTCTGACATCCCAAACCCTGACATAAACTCTATGCCACATTCGATTGCCGCTTTGGCCAAGCCTTCGTTAAGCTTTGAGCCACCTAGTAACAGTTTAAGATCTTCGAATTTTCGGCCACGCTCTGCCATTTCTTTGAGGAGCATTTGCAATATTGCTGGGACACCATGTGACAGCGTGACTTTGTGCTGCTCAATCAAATCGACCAGTTTTGGTGCCAGATATCTCCCGGGATATACTTGCTTGAGCCCTATCATGGTTGCGCCATATGGCCAGCACCACGCATGTACATGGAACAAAGGCGTCATCGGCATATAGACATCGTTGTAGCGCGCGCCTTGACCTTCAGCATTGAGCGCTGATGCCAGTGTGCTTGCCATCGTCTGTAGTACGATCTGACGATGAGTAAAGAAAACCCCTTTCGGATTACCTGTCGTGCCACTGGTATAGAATGTTGTAGCAATAGTGTTTTCATCAAAGTCTGGGAAGTCAAACTCGTCACTAGCAGCTGCTAAGAGCGCCTCATATTCGCCATCGACATAGTCTGGCAGCTCAGCTTTATCACTTTCTGCTTTATTGTCATCTGCATCATCAGCCCACATTACATGCTCGATAGAAGGCGCATCGTCACGATAGTCTTTAATCATCGGCGCAAATTCAGCATTCAACAATAAGGCTTTTGGCGCAGCATGATTGACGGTATATAGCACTTTTTCTTCAGACAGACGGACATTAACGGTTTGCAAAATCATGCCCGACATTGGTACTGCAAAGTATGCCTCAAGGTAACGATGACTATCCCAGTCCATGACCGCGACCACATCACCTGCCTGCAAGCCCATATTTTTTAATACATTGGCCAAGCGATTAATACGTTTAAAAAACTCAGCATAGGTATAAGTGACTTTGTCGGCATAGCTAATGGTTTGGTTGGTGGAAGCAATCTTGGCCCGGTTTAGTAGCTGTTTGATAATTAACGGAAACCCATACGCGTCTTCGGCTTGATGGTAGTTATCGTGTTCGTTGAGTATGGTTGTCATGGTATCTTCCTTGATAATAAATTGTCCTTGATATAGTCAACCCTCTATAAAAGAGTGACAGCGTTAACCTCACTTGAAGTATCACAGTTACATCTGCGCTCGGTTGCCTTATCTCTCTTCTAAACTGAATCAACTATAATCAGTAATGGGGCGAGCGTGCTTTTGAGTCTCAAACGCGTTCTATGACCATGGCAAGCCCTTGCCCAATACCAATACACAAGCTGACCACGGCATATTTGCCGCCCGTACGCTGTAGCTCTCGAGCGGTACTCAAGGCAATTCTTGCACCTGATGCGCCAAGCGGATGACCGACAGCGATGGCGCCACCATTGGGATTGACACGCTTATCATCAAAATCAATATCTAACCCTTTTAGACAACCCAGTACCTGTGAGGCAAATGCTTCATTAATCTCAATGACAGACATATCATCAAGGGTCAAACCAGCACGCTTTAGTGCAAGCTTAATCGCTTCAACAGGACCTACGCCCATGATATTGGGTTCAACACCCATTGCACCTGATGATAGGATCTTGGCAATCGGTTTAAAGCCTAGCTTTTTCTCTGCTTGCTTTGAGCCAATGATGAGCGCGGCAGCACCATCATTGATGCCAGACGCATTACCTGCGGTGACGATTCCATCTTTGTTTAACGGTTTGAGCTTTTGTAGTGCTTCAATATTAGAGCTGGCACGCGGATGCTCATCCTCTATGACTACTTTTGCAGGCAATTTCTTACCTTGGGAGACAGTAATAGGTGTTATTTCATCGTCAAAAAACCCTGCTTGCTTGGCAGCTTGGTACTTGGCTTGCGATGCGGCTGCAAACTTATCGGCTTCCTCTCGCGTAATACCATACTTCTGCGCGACATTATCGCCCGTCTGCGGCATGGTATCACTGCCGAACTGCTCAATAATCTTTGGGTTGGGAAAACGGCTACCGATAGTCGTATCAAATACTTTAAAGTCACGGCTAAAAGGCTGTTCTGTCTTGGCAAATACAAACGGCGCACGCGTCATCGACTCGACCCCACCTGCTAAAATAATATCCCCTTCATTGCACGTAATACTGCGAGCAGCATCGACAACAGTGGACAGACCTGACGCACATAAACGGTTTACTGTCTGACCTGGAGTTGTTACATCCAACCCTGCTAACAGAGCCGCGTTACGCGCTATATTGCGAGAGTCCTCGCCTGCTTGGTTGGCACTGCCTAGCAACACTTCATCAAAGATATCAGCAGATAGCTGGTGCTTTTCGACCAATGCTTTCATCACGGTAGCAACCAAATCATCAGCACGTACGGTTGCTAATGCGCCAACATAGCGACCAAAAGGACTTCTTAATCCATCATAAATATAGGCATCTAACATAACGTTTCCTTGTCGTATTTTTAACTCTGAATAATGGTTTTATGGTTTAACAATATTGCTGTGTTGTTCAAATTAGTAAGTGTTTTGCTGAGTAAACAATGACATATCAAGCTTGGCGCGGCGTTGCAGCCAAGGGCTTGGACGATAACGCGGATCGCCTGTCAGCCCGTAGATGCGCTCTAAAATAAGCAGCACACGCGAAGCGCCAAGATGATCGCCCCAAGAGATAGGACCATGCGGATAACCTAGCCCAAGCTTGACGGCATTATCGATGTCCTCAGGTGAAGCAATCCCTTGCATAGCAATGTCACAACCGAGATTGATCACCATAGCGACCACACGTTGTGCCACAAAGCCGATGCTTTCGGCAATCAGCGTGGCACCGACTACAGGCTGTGTGGTTGCTTCCCTGTCATCCAAGCCTTTACCAAATAACGTATAAGCTTGTGCGATAAATGTTTCCTGCGTGACGAGACTTGGCATCAAAGTACGATGCTTTGCTAGTCCAATGAGCATATCAATGGCAACGGCTTGCTTGGGATTAACTTGATAACGAATGGCAGCATTGGTCGTATCTTCGCCATAGGGTGCTAGTAAAACTAAACTATCAGGGTTTGGCTTGTCGTTGTCATCGATAGTGATACCCTGAGACTTTAGGTAATCGACCAGCTGAGTTTTGTCTTCTACCAGATCAGCGCCAACCCAAACTGAGGTAATAACGGCATCAGATATGAGTGCTTCGGACGACTGATCTTGAGCAGTGACCGTTGACAACTTCTGACCGTTTTCATAGTGATAAAACCCTTCACCAACCTTACGACCAAGCTTTTTACCTACTAGCATTTGGCGGGTCAATGGATGCGGACGATAGCGCGCTTCGTGATAGAACTGATTGTAAATCGACTCCATCACAGGGTGCGACACATCGATACCAGTGAGGTCTAACAGCTCAAACGGCCCCATACGAAATCCTGCGCCTTCACGCAAAATTTGATCAATATTCTCAAACGTTGTTACCCCCTCACCCAATATTTTTAACGCTTCTGTGCCGTACGCTCTACCGCCATGATTGACGATAAAACCCGGTGTGTCTTTTGCTACCACACCTAGATGACCCATACGTTTGGCCAAATCGGAGAGAACGTCAATCACGGATTGCTGAGTAGACAGACCTGGAATGACCTCTACAATTTTCATTAAAGGGACTGGATTAAAGAAGTGAAATCCTGCCACGCGCTCTGGATGATCACAGTCAGCAGCAATGGCGGTCACTGATAAGGAGGAGGTATTGGTCGCCAAAATAGTATCGGTAGTGACCACACCTTCTAACTGGGCAAAAAGCTGTTTTTTGATGTCTAGATTTTCGATAATGGCTTCAACCACTACCTCAGCAGTCGCAATTTGGCTAAGCTCTTGTAGCACCGTTAAATTACTTAAAATATCCTGTAACTGCTCATCGGTAAACTTACCTTTAGCAGTGAGTTTTTCGAGGGTACTTTGCAAGGATTGTCGTCCTTGTTCAGCAGCGCCTGACTTGGCGTCATATAAAAGTACTTGGATACCAGCTTGAGCAGCAATTTGAGCAATACCCATGCCCATAATACCAGTGCCGATAATGGCAATTGTGTTCACAGTCATAATAACTCTCTACATAGTTTGCTATAAAATTTTGGTTCAAAGGTGATAACTTGCTGCAAAAGCAATCACAATGTGGCTTTGAATTAACGTGCTTATGAATTCACATGCTAATGAATTAACGCGGCTAGGAATTAATGCCCTTTGTACTCTGCAGGACGCTTTTCCAAGAAAGCTTTAGCGCCTTCTTTTTGGTCGTGAGTATTGAACAAAATCTGGAAAGCCTTGCGCTCTAGAGCCAATGCACCTTCTAAAGGCATATCAATGCCTAGATTTGCGACTTCCTTGATTTGCGCTAAGGCAATGGGAGAGTAATATGATAGCTGCTCAGCAATCTCAATGGCGCGTGTGATAGTAGCCTCATCTTCAACGACTTCAGATACCAGCCCCATTGTGTCCGCCTCATCAGCGCTGATCATATCGCCCGTTAGTACCATTTTCATGGCCTTATGTTTGCCAATCGCGCGAAACAAACGCTGCGTTCCGCCAGCACCTGGCATGAGTCCTATCTTGATTTCGGGTTGACCAAATTTGGCAGACTTGCCTGCGATGATGATGTCAGCATGCATGGCCAACTCGCAGCCACCGCCTAGCGCATAACCATTGACGGCAGCAATAATGGGTTTTCGGCAGTTAGTAATGGCATTCCAATAGCGCTCACTATGACGCAGGTACATATCCGCTGTACTAGTAGTCAAAAAATCGTTGATATCCGCACCAGCGGCAAACACCTTGTCACCACCAGTAAGGACGATCGCTTTGGTTTGTGGGTCATCATTTAGTTGAATGAACAAATCTGCCATTTGTTGACGTAGCTCGCTGTTTAGTGCATTGCGCACTTTGGGGCGATTAAGTCTAACGACACTCACGCCCTCTCCTTTTTTCTCACAAATAATGAGCGGCTCTTCCATGATCGACTCCTTAAACATCATTCTTGCATAAAGTATAAACACCGTAATAAAGCATTTATTTTGAATATTAAATATCGCTATGCGGTATTTAATATCAATATATACTGTTTATTTTGGTTTGTGAAGCATAAAAATTTGATAAATTAGAATAAATGTAAATTAAAAAGCTATATTCAATTATATAAATACCGCAATGCGGTTTTTTAAACCAAAACTATTGTAATTTAATAATTCATCGATTATGCTGTTTATCCAAGGACGTCACATTATTTAATACAGTCACAGAGCCGATACTGATATCAGGCATCAATCAAACAAGGAAGATTCATATGATTAGAGATAAAGAGACCCTCGACCACATCACCCAAACCATTCGTAACTTCGTTAACGATCAACTTATCCCTATGGAACATTGGGTTGCAGAAAATGACCGCCTTCCAGAAGAGATCATTGAGCAAATGCGAGAATTAGGGCTTTTTGGACTGACCATACCCGAAGAGTACGGCGGACTTGGGGTCACTATGGAAGAAGAAGTCACGCTGGCATTTGAGTTAGGACGTACCTCCCCTGCGTTTCGCTCATTAATAGGGACAAATAATGGTATTGGCTCATCTGGCCTAGTGATTGATGGCACTGAAGCACAAAAACAGAAGTATCTACCTCGGTTGGCCAGTGGTGAAATCATCGGTTCGTTCTGTTTGACCGAGCCGGAGTCAGGATCAGATGCCGCCTCATTGAAAACAACTGCTATTAAAGATGGTGATACTTATATCATCAATGGCACCAAACGTTATATCACCAATGCCCCGCAGGCTGGTGTATTCACTGTCATGGCACGCACTGACCCACAAAACAAACGCTCTGGCGGTATTTCAGCATTTATTGTCGAAAGCGACACGCTTGGTATTACTTTGGGCAAAATTGACAAAAAAATGGGTCAAAAAGGCGCGCATACCTGTGATGTGATCTTTGATAATTGTGTCGTACCGGCGGATGCACTCATCGGCGGCGTTGAGGGTGTTGGCTTTAAAACGGCCATGAAAGTTCTTGATAAAGGGCGCTTGCACATTGCAGCAGCCAGTACTGGAGCCGCCACTCGCATGCTGAATGATGCACTCAACTATGCCGTCGAGCGTAAGCAATTTGGTCAACCGATTGCTAGCTTTCAGCTTATTCAGGGCATGCTCGCTGATTCAAAAGCAGAAATCTATGCTGCCAAATCCATGGTGTTAGACGCTGCACGTCTGCGTGACGAAGGCAAAGACGTCGTTACTGAATCCTCATGCGCCAAAATGTTTGCCACTGAGATGTGTGGCCGTGTTGCTGATAGAGCGGTACAGATCCATGGCGGTGCCGGTTATATCGCAGACTACGGTATTGAACGTTTTTATCGTGATGTACGTCTATATCGTTTATATGAAGGTACCACACAAATTCAGCAAGTCATCATTGCCCGCAATATGATTAAAGAAGCCAGCGAGTAATCCCTACCACTTTTTCATCCACTAAAATGCACGGCGGTATTTGCTAGGATGCTGATACCGTTCCCCTCTATTTTTACCACTACGCATCAAATTAGTTTTTCATTCTCACAACGTTAAGGATATAAATTGTGAAAAGTGTCGCTATAACTGCAGATCCAAGTATGAGCTCCACCCAAAAACAACCTTGGAAACTGGCCTTTGTTTTTTGTTTTTTAGTTTTACTATGTGATGGGGCTGATATCGGTATTCTTGCCTTTACCTTATCCAGCCTAAAACTAGAGTTTGCACTGACCAATGTACAAGCTGGCGCACTAGGCAGTTGGTCATTATTTGGGATGGCAATCGGTGGGTTTTTTGGTGGTTGGGCTTGCGATCGCTTTGGCCGAGTACGTGTCATCGTTCTTGCGACTGGCATGTTCTCTATATTGTCTGGTTTTAGTGGATTGGTGCAGAGCTATGAGCAGTTTGTCACGCTACGGGTTATTGCCTGCTTGGGGCTTGGTAGTCTTTATATCGCTACCAATACACTTATGTCAGAGATGGTACCTACCAAGCATCGAACCACCGTCCTTGCTGCATTAATGACTGGATTTACTTTAGGCTCATTGGTTATCACCAGTGTATCCGCTTGGATTATCCCTAGCTATGGTTGGCGCACACTATATCTACTAACGTTTTTGCCGATACTTTTGGCAGTATCTATGTACTTTTTAGTACCTGAACCCCAGTCTTGGAAAGACGCTCGTGCATTAAAACTGAGCGGCGCACTAGACACACTCAAAAAAGCAGAGAACCCATACAAAGCGATAATGGAAAATCCGAAACACCGTATCATGTTTATCCTATGGTCAATGAGCTCAGGACTTTTGTTATTTGGCTATTTTGGTGTCAGTAACTGGCTACCTTCTTATCTAGAAACTGAATTAGGTATCAAGTTCAAAGAAATGGCACTGTATATGGCGGGAACGTACCTGACTATGATGTTTGCCAAAGTCGTGGCTGGATTCATGGCTGATAAAATCGGACGTAAGATAGTATTTGCCTTTGGTACGATGGGCACCGCATTGTTTATTCCTATTCTAGTGTATATGCATACTCCAGAAAATATCGGTTGGTTAATGATCACCTTTGGTTTCTTATATGGTATCCCCTATGCCATTAATGCCACCTATCTAACCGAAAGTTTCCCTACTGCTATCCGAGGTACTGCTATCGGTGGTGCATTTAATATTGGACGGCTTGGCTCTGTGATTGCTCCTGTTGCCATTGGTTATATGGCCATGCATAACTCTATCGGCGCAGGTTTATTACTTATGGCAGGTGCATACTTCTTATGTGGTCTTATCCCTACTTTGTTCATTAAAGAAAAGCAATATGATCCACAACAAGCCTAACCATACCTCTTATAACGTATAACGCTACCGTTCATACCGCATAGCGAAACAATAGTTTCTCGTTATGCTATGCTGAGAATATGAAAGTAAGTTGATATAATATAATCAAAGAGACAGTGGGTAACTGTGGGCTGATATTAGCTCACAGAATGCTATGAATAATAAAGTTTTGTGATTTTATAACGCTTGTATGAATTTGATTGGGGATAATAGACGACATATGACTAATGATACCCTTGCCGATGAAGACGCTAACAACGAGATGCATATTGAATTGTTAGAACCCATTGCAGAGATGAGAGATAAAAACGACAGACAGTTTGTCACAGCGTTGGCTCGAGGGTTAGAGCTGCTGCGTTGTTTTACCCCGCAGCGGCCTTATCTAGGCAACCAAGACCTAAGTCAACTGACAGGACTTCCTAAAGGAACCATCACTCGTCTGACCTATACATTGGTCAAATTGGGATATTTAAAACAATCGACCAATAGCAGTAAGTACCAGCTCTCAACAGGGGTACTAAGCTTTGGTTATACGATGATGACTAATATCTCTATCAATAACCTTGCGACTCCTTATATGGAAGAGCTAGCAGACTATGCCAATAGTGCCGTTGCCATGGCTACTCGTGATCGACTGATGATGGTGTATCTAAACGTTGTGCAAGGCCAAGGGACCACGACCATGCAACGCAATGTCGGCTCTTATTTGCCTATTCATTTAAGTTCGATGGGTAGAGCCTGCTTGGCAAGCATGCCACCTGCTGAGCAAGAGTTTATTCTTAATGCGATTCGTAGTAAGTATAAAGATGATTGGCTAAAGATTAGACGAGGATTAGATAAAGCCTTTCAAGACTATGAAGACTACGGTTATTGTTTTTCAATTAGTGAATGGCAAAAGGATGTCAACGCGGTAGCCATTGCGCTGATGCACCCAACAGAAGGCTTGCTTACTTTTAACTGCGGCGCACCAAGTTTTATCCTTAGTCGTACTAAACTAGAAGAAGACATTGCCCCTCGCCTACTACATATGAAAAATATGATTGAGAGTAATTTGTATATTAGCTAGCATGGTCTGTTGCTCAAAAAAGATTTTCAACCGCTTTGAGACTGATGAATGCAATAGGATGGCGATGAAGATATCTTATTTCATAATCATCTAGAGTAACTGCAACGGTAAAAGAAGATGAGCTAATTACTGTTATGTCTAACAGCATGGCTGAAATCGTTCTCGGTGAATTTTCAAAACGGCTGTACTGAATAAAAATAAGTCCAAAAAACCATCGTTTTTTGGACTTATTTGGTAATTGATTATCTAAAAACAATCAGTGCTCAAACAGCTCAGTTGCAAGGCATATAATGAATTGAATGTTAGACCTTACAAGTTTCACTGGTCTCTCGTACCTTTTGATATATCGATTCGGCATCCACACCACTCTGACTTACAGAAGCAAGATATTTTTGTGTGCCTTTTTTCATCGGGCCTGACCATGCAGGATCATTTAATGGATCGGCAATATCAATAATATTACTGCCCGCATCTTTGGCATCTTGCAGTGCTTCCACATCCATTTTACTAATAACTTCACCAACCATTTTGGCAAACACCATACCAGAGTTATCATCCAATACTTTTTTTAGGTCATCAGGAAGTGAGTCGTATTTGGCTTTGTTCATATTCATCACGAAGCCTGATGAGTACAATGGAATATTGGTATGATTGTTAACCAACTCATTCACACGAAACACCGGAACTGCGTCCCACTGCAAACTTAAACCATCGATAACACCGCGTTGTAAAGAGGTGTAGATATCATTGGCAGGTATTCCTATCGGTGCCGCTCCCATACTCTCTAAGATATCACCAGCTACTGCAGATGGCCGACGAATACGCATTCCTCTCAGATCTTCAGGTTCTTCAATAACTGTAGAGCTATGTAAGACACCAGGGCCTAAGCCATACAAGGCCAAAACATGGGAGTCCTCATACTCGCTTGAGATAGTACCATCATCATATAAGCTCTGCATAATACAGCTCATCTGCGAGGCTGAGTTTGACATTCCAGGTAATTCTGCAATTTGAGACAGCGGGAAACGACCACTGCTATACCCCTGCAACTGCAAACCAATATCAATTTTTCCATTCACTGCCGCATCGTAAGTCTCAGACGCTTCGCTTAGCGTTGATCCAGGAAAGTTTTCAATCTTAATACGGCCATCTGACTCTTCTTCTATTTTTTTGATCCAAGGTTCCAGTGCTTGGGTGTTCATCGCTGATGGCGCAGGCAAAAAATGCGACATACGCAATACAACCACTTCATCTGAGCTAGCACTTTCTGTTTTTGCACCACTATCACAGGCTGTTAGCGTCATTGGAAGCGCAAACGATAAGGCAATGGTAGGCAGGAGCTTGCGTAAAGTGAGACTAGCTTTGACCCTAGAATAGTTGCTAAACATAATCAAATCCTTTTGATTGAATATTGAGAGTTGAAGGTGACAACGTTAACCAAAACGTACAGTTACTGGCTCATATACTTGTTTTCAATGAGAAAGCATATTCCCAATCATAAATGTAAAATATAAAGTTACTTTATATAAAAACCTATTCTAAACTATTACGATATATATAAAAACGTCATAAAAAACCTATTAACTAGGCATATAATAGAATCTTAACTGCGCTTATGTCAAATAATTTAATCAATAAGCTTGACAATAATTCGTTCACATTGCTATCTTGTATTTTCTTCCAAATAACTATCATCAGAGTGACTCATTATCATTCTATGTTGAGTTTTTTATTTAGGAAGGTTGTGCTTTTAAACACCAAAGGGAGTTGGTTAGTGCTAGATAGGATTATCTGCACTATTTTATATAGGCTAAATTCATAGCAGCGCCCTAGAGGTAGCACTGTTGTTTTTAGTCTCAAAAAACACGGAGTATACAAGGTATGCATAATCTACAAAAAGTGTCTTTTGCTGTAGCCACTTTAGTCGTATGTACGAATGTACAAGCAATAGATCTGATCACAGAGGGAGACACTACTTTAAGTATTGGTGGTTATGTCAAAGCAGAAGGTAGATTCATTTCTCCAGACAATGGAGATTCTGAATTTGAAGGAAACATGCGTGAAACTCGCATCAACGTTAAGACCACCAAAACCATAGATGACAAGAAATTAACTGGGTTTATTGAAGGGGATTTCTATGGCGACTATGCCACTGGTGGATCCAACCTAAGATTGCGTCATGCTTTTTTGCAATATGACAAATTTACGGTTGGTAAGACTTGGAACGGCCAGTTTTTTGCTGTGGCTCCGCGTTTGACTGAGCAGCTTGATTTTTGGGGTACAGGTTTTGGCACAATTGCTGGTAGTGGACTATATGTTCGTCCAGATTTAACCGTACATTATGCCAATAAAGGGCTACGGGTCACTGCTCAAGACCCAGTATATGATGACGCCAATGTACCCGATATGGTTGTAAGCTATAGTGATGATATTGCTAATTTGGGTTACACATTTGCGGTGACTGGCCGTGAAGCTGGCACTGGCATAGAAAACAGTTCGGACTCAGACATAGGCATAGGTGCTTCGTTGGCTGGCAAGTTGACCCTAGGCAATGGATCCTTGCATGGAAGCGTTTATACTGGTGAAGGTATGGGTGTCTATTCAGGCGTATGTACGACAGGCGCGCTAACAGGGTTCAGTGTCAATTGTGATGCCGAGGACGGCGAGCTTGTTTCGCAGACTGGCTTTAGTGTGGGGTATCGACATAACTTTACGCCGAAGCTACGCGGTAACATGCGCTATGGTGAAGTCACGGTCAATAACGATGCAGATACTTCTATCGATATAAAAAGCGCTAACCTCATTTATAAGTATCTACCAGATCTCGATGTCGGTATCGAATGGCGCGATAGAAGTGAAACAACCCTTCCATGGAGAGTACAAGGACAAGAAGTCGAGGTCATGGCCCAATATAGATTCTAAGTTAATGACTACACGAGACAACGACTAAATGACTAAATAATAGCGAATGAGTAACGCCAATAAGCGACCTTTCTGCTCACATATCAAATCACTCATTCGCTATAACAATCATCAAACTCAACAAGACACACAGTCAATATATAGATAACGACGTATTTTTTCTTTGCTACTTTCCTTACTACTTAGTGTTTTTGCTTCATTACTTGGCATGGCAGTAACGGCTTTATAAAATTAGCAGTCCTTCGTTCAAATGGATAATGCCCCACCTCTCTCGGAATTTACTTCAAATTCGATATCATCCGTTGAACGGTAGCCTTTAGCATAAGAACATTTTCGGCAGGTAGCCCTGCTAACATTCTGCTCTCAAAGCCCATGGATTTTATCTTGCATTTTTCGTAAACCTCTTGCCCTTCTGGTGTCAATGCAATCAGAAGGATACGCCCATGATTGGGATCGTCAGATTTACTTATCCACCCTCGTTCTTCCATGGTTTTGACAATTTGATTGGATGCTTGAGGACTAATAAAAGATCTTGAAGCAAGCTTGGCGTTCGCCATTTCTCCATGTAAATGTAGGTTTGATAGCATGGTGAACTGAGGTAGGCTAACGCCTACCTCCAGCAGTGCTTCGCTGAGCTGTTGACTGATAAGCTTATCTATCTTTCCTATGCTATAACTGACCGTTGTGGCATTGTCGATGAGCTTATTTAATTGGAGGTCTTTCAATGCGTTTTCCTTACTCGACAGCACTAATAATTGTAGGGCTATAAGATATTATCTTAATCTATTTCGCTACAAACCTCAATTTGTCTGCTTCATGACCGTATAGTGCTGTAGCTTCTTGAACTCGATTATTACGCAGTTTGCGTTGATTGAGTGTTCCTTTATCCGTTTTTTCACCTTCAATGATACTCGCTGGATTTTCCATCAAATAGATACGAGCGATACGTTTTGAGCTCGCGTCATAGCCATCGTTAATTTTGTTTATAAAGTCGTCAAAATAGGTTTGTATAGCATCATGTTCTAACACCCAGGTCAGTTCAGTATCACTCAGACCTGTAATCTCACGCGCTATTTTTTCTTTGACGAAAATCAAAGCCCCTATTTCACTTTTGCCTTCACCGGTCAAAACCACGTCATCAATCAGCTCACCTTGTAATACGATACGGTTACGCAGCTCGCCGACATTGACAAAAGTACCTGTCATCAGTTTAAAATCTTCGGAGATGCGTCCATCATATACTAAGCCTTTATCGTAGCTATTAGGCTCGTATGGTTTAACGCCATCTCCTGTACAGTAAAAACCTTCTTCATCAAAACTGTCAGAAACTTGTGAGTCGATATCATTATGTCGCCAATAACCCGACATAACATGTGGCCCTCTAATACGTAGCTCCAATTTGTCCTGTAGACGAACCAGTTTGACCTCTACGCCAGGCGCAGGAAAACCGACAAAGTTGGCCGTTGCATTCGATGGCCCTGTGGTAAAGGTGCAAGACGGTGAGGTTTCAGTCATGCCCAATCCTGCCATAATGCGAATTTTTTCACCGCAGTGTTGGTAGCTGATATCACCAAGCTCTTGCCATAGCTCTTGCGATAAACTTGCTCCACCGAAAAAAAACAAGTTGGTATGTTTAAAGAAATTATCACGTAATACGTCGTCTTTTTTCAAAGCAGTTGCCAGCATCGCCCACCCTATCGGCACGTTAAAATATTGACTGGGAGAGATCTCTTTCAGGTTTCGGATGGTTTCGTCAAACTTACCTGCCACGGGACGCCCATCATCAATATAAAAAGCACCGCCGTTATATAGAGCTACGCCTAGATTATGACTGCCGCCAAAAGTATGATGCCAACTGAGCCAGTCGACTAATACAGGCGGATTATTTTCATCTAAGCATAGCGTTTGCTTGAGCATTTGCTGATTACTACAGAGCATACGATGAGTCGTAGGCACCACTTTAGGATCGCCTGTGGATCCTGAAGTAAACAGAAACTTCACGATACTATCGGCAGTGATTTTATAATGTCCTTGCTCGACCTCGTCAGTAGCCGCCGTCATAAGAAAGTCATCAAAATGCAGACATGACTGACCATCGATATTTCCTGTCGAGGTGATGATAGGTTTGTCCAACTGACCGCACGCCTCAAGCTGACGCAAAAACCCGTTGCCATCGCCTGCGTAAAAGAGCGCTGGTGTGAGCTTTTCAATGACATATTTTAGCTTATCAGGCGTGTTTGCAACCAATGAGTAAGCAGGTGCTACTAATGTAAACGGTGCATTTGCAAGCATGGCACCGAACATCAGTAGAAACACTTCCAGTGAGTTTTCAGACAATATCATCAAGGGGCGATCGGCCGACAGATCATACTTCAATAATGCTTGAGCAATATTGCGAACCTTTTGCAACACCTCACTATAGGTCAATTTTATCCAATCACCACGCTTACCCGTTATTTCATCTAACTCGCGTTGTGCAATAAGCAGCCTGTTTGGATATTTTTCTGCATACTCATATAACTTATCGAACAAGCGCTCTGGATAATCCTGTATTTTTTCAACTGCAGTGATATAAATGGTGTCATTTTTTTGGTCATTGCTGTGACGGACTAAGACATCGTGTCCACCAATAGCAACCGCTCGTTCTGGGTAATTATGGTAGGTAAATTGGGTCATAAAATATTCCTTTATTTCTAATTGCTTCCTTCCTTTTTCTTCCTCGATGTTCCTTACATCAGATTGGATAGTGTTTTGGAGTACTACGCATAGTGACCCAGCGAAGTTCAGTGAACTCGCTGATAGAGGCTTTGCTACCAAAACGACCATAACCACTAGATTTGACACCGCCAAATGGCATAGGTGCCTCATCGTCTACAGTGGCAGAATTGATGTGGCATATGCCGCTTTCGATACGTTTGGCAAGATTCATTGCTCGTCCAATATCTTGGCTAAAGATAGCAGCAGACAGTCCAAACTCTGAGGCATTGGCTTTTAGAATCGCTTCATCATCGTCTGCTACTCGCTCTAAAGTACAGACAGGACCAAACGACTCTTCTGTATAAATCCGCATCTCAGGAGAGATATGTTCTAACAGAATTGGACTAACAGCTGTACCATTAAAAGCATAATCAGCAATGGCCTTAGCTCCTTTGTTTTCTGCGTCTTCCACCAAAGCTCTTATACGATCAGCGGCTTGCTGACTTATCACGTGAGCGATATGTACTTGATCCGTTGGCAAACCAGTGACAAAACCATCAATCTTTGATTTAAGATACTCAATCAGTTTGTCCGCAACTCTCTCATTGACCAGAACTCGCTCAGTACTCATACAGATTTGACCTTGATTGAAAAAAGCACCAAAAGCGATTGCACTGGCCGCTTCTTCGAGATCCGCGTCTTCACAGACAATAACGGGTGCCTTTCCTCCCAACTCTAGAATGACAGGTTTCAAGTATTCGGCACATTGTTTGGCAATGATTTTTCCGACATGCGTAGAGCCTGTGAAGTTGACACGTTTGACAGCTGGATGTGCGATTAGCGCCGTTACTACACCGGGTGCATCTTCGCTACTATGCGTCACCAGATTAACGATACCTTCGCCCAATCCTGCATCGTTCAGGGTTTGGATCAACAGCTCATGAGTGGCAGGACAATTTTCAGAGGCTTTGAGTACCACTGTGTTGCCACAAGCCAACGGCATGGCAAGCGCTCGCGTCGCCAATATGATAGGAGCATTCCACGGTGCCATGCCTACCACTACGCCGCAAGGCACGCGCCAAGCCATCGCCATACGACCTTCTGCATCGCTTGGAATAATATCACCTTGAATCTGAGTGACCATCCCTGCCGCGTCGCGTAGCATGTTAGCCGCTACCTGTACATTAAAGCCATACCATGCACCACTTGAGCCCATTTCAGTCATACCAATCTCGATAAACTTGTCTGCTCTTGAGGCAAGTAAGTCGGCAGCTTTTAATAGACGTATCCTTTTTTCACTCGGTGGCAGTGCTGACCAAATTGGAAAAGCAGCGGCAGCAGCTTCAATCGCTTTATTTGCATCATCCGCCGTTCCAGCAGCGGCTTTGGTGACTACTTCACCAGTGGTTGGACCAATATGGTCAAAAGTACTGTTATTGGTTGCGGGGCACGATTTGCCGTTAATAATCATTTGGACTTGATGCATATTGGAGTTCCTTTTCCAGATAAGAGTAGAGGCTGTTTAAAATTTTCATGCGTTTTTGATTTAGTAAAATATTGAAAGCCCTTTCCTAGAAGGGCTTTACAACAGAGCATTATCATCGTTTTTATAGTTTGTTTTATAAAGCTATCGCTGTAGATCGTTTACCGCTTATAGGTTTGCAAGCCTGGTTTGATGCTCTTCTCATCAAGAAATTGACGCATACCTTCGGCACGTCCATTTTCTGGATCTCTCATGAGACACTGATCAAGTTTGGCATAGAGGTAATCTTCATTTTGATCCCAAGTCAACTCTCGGCAACGTTTGAAACCATTTTTTGCATAGCGTAGTACCACTGGGTTTTTCTCCAAGAGTACTTTTGCGACCTTTTCTACCTCAGCTTTTAACTCATCAAGTGGCACGCTCTTATTGACCAAGCCCATCTGTTCCGCTTTTTTACCTTTGAATGGCTCACCAGTCATAATGTAATACAAAGACTCACGATGCCCGACAGTATCAGCCATGGCTTTACTTACCAGATTGCCAGGCGGTATACCCCAATTAATTTCTGATAATCCAAAAGTCGCTTCATCAGCACAATAGGCAAGATCACAAGCCACTAGTGGTGAAAACCCGCCACCGAAACACCAGCCGTTGACCATCGCAATAGTTGGTTTATTGTACATACGCAGGAGCTGCCATTGCCATCTACAAGCATCGCGGCGGGTCTTTTCTTGGGCAATTTCAGGTTGACCATCCGTCTCACGGAAATACTCTTTTAGATCCATTCCTGCTGTCCATGCACTTCCCTCACCAGTAAGGACAACGACCCCTGCATTTGCATCTTGTTCTAATGTCTCTAACACTTCTATCATTTCTCGATTAAGTGTTGGACTCATGCAATTGCGTTGTTCTGGACGATTGAAAGTCACCCAAGCGATACTATCTGTTACTTCTACTTTGACAGTTGTCCAGCGGTTTTCGTAATCTGACATAACGTGCTCCATTGTTTGTTGTTGTACTTTCCTTAGGCGGTATAAGTAAGTGTGATCTAAAGTAATGATATCTATTGGAAGATAGGTAAATTAAAAAATAAGTAACTTGATAATTTATGAAATTATTTATCAATACCTTGATATCAATTCTTAGATTATATTATCAATAAACTTTATAATATGTAAAGACGTTTTTAGAAAATTCGTCATAAATACACGAGCAAAAATTTGCGTATATGTTTATAAATCAGCTATAAACATTGATAAAACTGGCTTTATGTACACTTTATATTAAATATGGATTCTAAATAAAACTATACACCTCATACCTCACAATATAAAAAAAGATATATATTATAAATCTAGTTGACAATATATTGTATGAATCACACAACTTCTCTGATCAGAACATACTCAATCGAGTACGAACATACTGGTATACATTCAGCGCATATGATGCTGGCGCTTTTCTACAAAAAGTGCTTTTTCTTTAAATGCTTCTCTCTATAAAAAAGCCACACTGCTTTATTAGCAATATGGCTTCATACAATAACGTTATACATGAAGGTTTAGGTTCAGCCTACCCCAATAGCACAAGCGAGATGGCAGGGAACATCACCAAGAT
>NZ_JBNNGW010000006.1:0-155635 GCF_050268505.1 Psychrobacter sp. NPDC078409 | reverse complement strand
TCCACCCAATCGCTATGGACAAAGGTCTTCGCTTCGCTATTCGTGAAGGCGGCCGTACTGTAGGCGCTGGTGTTGTTGCTAACGTATTGAACTAATATAAGTCTCAGTAATGAGCTTATGAATTAGTCATAAAAAAGGCCATCCTATCTAGGGTGGCCTTTTTTTATTGATAAATATTGATTGTATAACTACGAGTCTACATGAATGTATGGCAAGCTCTACATATATCATCTAAGCATAATATAATAATAAAAACAGCCTAATAATAATCATGTAAAAGGAACGTCATGTTTGTGATAGAAGCACTACCAACGAATGCAGTAGAACTCGAAAACGTTATTCAAACTGTTGCCAATATAGAAGCAATGGTGCAACCAGATGATGCTTGGAATCAGAAAACATTGACTGAGTTGCTTGAGCAGGTCAGTATTCGTCTATTGACTGCTTACGATCAAATCGAAGAAGAGAGTACTTCTTACCGTGAGATAGTTGGCTATTGCTTATATCAAACAACTTTTGAGCAAGCAGAGGTGTTACGTATCGGAACTGATCCAAAGTACCAACGCCAAGGCATTGCTTCACAGATATTGAATAGGCTGCATGAGCTGTTACAGCTTAATCAGGTAGAGAGTCTTTTGTTAGAAGTACGTGCAGACAACACAGCGGCGATAGCGTTATACGAGCAACAGGCATTCAATATTATTCATAGACGCAAAGGCTATTATAAAGTGCCACATAAACCAGCAGTCGATGCATTAATCATGCAGCATACTTATATTTAATGAAGAAAATAAAGCTTAATAAAAGTAAGTGATTGTAGTTAAGGTAGCTTTAATGACTACGATACAAAAACAGAATTAACTAAGGTTTAAACTTTATTGCAAAGGAATTTTCTTTTTACAGACTTCTACGTCAAGCTGATAATCACTATCTGCTTTCATTCGACCTAAAATATCCAAGCGTTCGCTCAGTAACTCCACCATTATGCTAATATTGGCTTGCTGTTTTTTAACCTGTTCTAATTTTTGCTGAGTGAGTATGAGCTGCGAATCAATATCCAAGTGACCATCATAATAATCATTTAGACTGTTTTTGATTTCAGTAAGCGTAAAACCAATAGCTTGAGCGCTTTTGATCAGCTCTATGCGTTCGATACACTCTGGATGAAATTCGGTATATAAACGTGAACCTGCCTGACGCTTGCGAGATTTTAGCAGGCCCAATTGCTCGTAATGGCGAACCGTATCTTTGGTCGTATTGGCCTTTGCTGCTAGCTCTCCAATCAATAGAAACGATGTATCAAGTGCCATAATAACCTCTTATTTTTTTCGCTATGATAATCATAACTCTAGTTGCCACGGCGATTCGCTATCCAGTAGCGATACGGATAACGGTTTATGAGAGTGCTTTTGCCATGGCACAGACTGGCTGCCTATTAAGTTGTCTAACTGAGCTAGGAAATCAGCACGCGGTAAAGTAGTCGCACCCAAGCTCATCAAATGATCGTTCGTTAGCTGACAGTCAACGAGTGCGACATCACTTTGCTCACACAACCGCATTAAGCCCCAAAAGGCGAGCTTTGAGGCGTTGGACGCACGGTGAAACATCGATTCACCAAAATAGATATTGCCTATTTTTAACCCATATAATCCACCAACAAGTGACCCTGTCTCATCCCAGACCTCGATACTATGGGCAAATCCTTGCGCGTGTAGTTCGGTATAAGCCTCAATCATCTCATCATGAATCCAAGTATGCTCACCTTCGGGATGATTGTCATTAAGGCCATCACTGCGCGGTAAGCTACAGGCATGTATGACATCGTCAAAAGCTTGATTGAGCGTCACTTGCCAACGTTCGCGATTTGCTTGCTTACGTAGAGACTTACTCGGTTGATAGTCAGAGGGGACGATCACACAACGCGGCTCAGGGCACCACCAAGCAATAGGCTCATCTTCGTTAAACCAAGGAAACAGCCCCTGAGCGTAGGCTGATATCAGCGTTTCAGGTGCTAGGTCACCACCCATAGCGACGATGCCAATGCCATCAGGATCGATAGAAATAGGATCGGGAAAGTCATAACGCCCAAGACTTTTTAAAGTCTCAGGCGTAATGTGTTTACCGTGCTGTTGAGTAAAGTCGCCCATTTAGGCTTCTTTATCTGCAGTTAGTGTTGAATCGTAAGTGTGGTCACGAGCGACGGTTTCGCCTAGTGCATCCAAGTACTTTTCAGCATCTAGCGCAGCCATACAGCCAGTGCCAGCAGAAGTGATGGCTTGACGGTAAACGTGATCGGCTACGTCACCTGCGGCAAACACCCCTTCGATACTGGTCTGAGTGGCATTACCATTCAAGCCACTATTAACGATCAGGTAGCCATCCTTCATGTCCAATTGACCTTTGAACAAGTCAGTATTTGGCTTATGACCAATAGCGACGAACATACCCATTGTATCTAGTTGTTTGGTGCTGCCATCAATCATCGATTCGATAACGACGCCATTGACGCCCATGTCATCACCGACTACTTCTTTTACTTGATGGTTCCATTCGATTTTGACATTACCATTTTTGGCTTTTTCAAACAGCTTGTCTTGCAAGATTTTTTCAGAGCGTAAGCTGTCACGGCGATGCACTAAGGTCACTTCAGACGCAATATTAGATAAGTACAAAGCTTCTTCAACTGCTGTATTACCACCACCAATTACCGCAACTTTTTGGTTCTTATAAAAGAAACCATCACAAGTAGCGCAGGCTGATACACCAAGCCCTCTAAATTTGGTCTCTGATTCTAGTCCCAAGTACTGTGCAGAGGCACCAGTTGAGATAATGAGCGCGTCACAAGTATAGCTACCGTTGTTACCTGTCAGTTGAAAAGGACGCTCGTTTAGGTTTACTTCGTTGATGTGATCGTAGACCAGTTCAGTACCGAAACGCTCAGCATGTGCCTTCATACGTTCCATCAATGCAGGACCTGTCAAATCATGCGCATCGCCTGGCCAGTTGTCGACTTCGGTAGTGGTGGTTAATTGTCCACCGACTTCCATACCAGTAACCATAACTGGCTTAAGGTTAGCGCGTGCTGCATAAACTGCTGCAGAGTAGCCAGCAGGGCCTGAGCCTAAAATAATGAGCTTTTCGTGACGTGGAGCAGTAGTGTCAGTTGCCATGAGTTGTTCCTTGCTAAATATACGAATTAAAAATGTAAGTTATAAATATAATAAAAGACGAATATCAAAAATGACTACGAATATGCTTCTTCTAATTGCTGTGTGATAATAACATAAGGGCACAGCGCACAAAGTGCAAGTTTGCTAAAACAAACACAGGTATCATTAGAATTAAAGAATAAATAACTTTGGAACATAACTGTGAAAACAGAGACTATTTTATAGAATTTAGGCAATACAGCTAGTTATATTTTGCCACTCGTGTTTCGCTAACCAACTGTTTTCTTGCACAAAGTGTCTATTGATTTACTTTCTTACACGCTTTCTTGATAAGACTGTCGCCACTGCACCTATGTATTTGTTATTATAAGAAGTTATGCCAAGTGTAGTAGGAGCCAAGCGATAACGGTTGTTTTAAGGCTCTATGATCGGCACATGCCAAACAAACACTTCGCGCGGTACATTTATGTCAACACTTTATGTCAGCATGATTAGGCTTAGTCATGCATTGGCGACCATTTAGTATTAATAACAAGGCAGATCTTACGTGATATCAGCACCGCTTATTGAGTATTTAAAAAAGGGAATGTTTACCCTCCTTGGGTTAATACTGGCCGTTTATCTGTTTGTCATTTTGATGACCTATACAGGCAACGATCCTAGCTGGTCGCACATCAGTAGTGATATGACCACGATTAATAATATGGGCGGCGAGGCAGGCGCATGGTTGTCCGATTTGCTTTATAGCTTTTTTGGGTTTGGTGCTTGGTGGTTTTTGGCATTCGTGGTTTACGAATCTATTCTAATTTGGTGGGAAAACAAGCCAACGTTTTGGCTCATGCGATTGGTCGCTTATGTGTTTTTGCTATTAAGTGCTAGCGCATTATTTGCACAATTGGTCTCTCTAGTTCAGCAAGTCACAAACCCTGACGCAATCGGCCTCGAAGGTGTCGCTGGTGGTATCATCGGGCTAGAACTACAAGCGCGTTTGGCACAGCTACTATCTCAGTGGGGGAGTGTGGTTTTCTTAGCAGTATTCGTTGTGATTACCGCTACGTTTGCCTTTAATATCCATTGGATGACGATATATCAAAAGGTTCGGGCGCTGTCGTGGCTTGGTTCAGGTGTAAAAAGTCAGGATGCTATCGACGCTACTGAACCGAGTAGTACATCACAAGATAATAGCCAGAACTTAGATGAATCGTTAGATAAAAAAGTAGAGCATGAGCAACTGCCACTTGAGTTACAGTCTGCGGAAAATACTAGCGGTACTCAAGACGTCAGCAGTAGCGGACGTTTCGGTAGTGTATTGTCAGACTTTTTGGCAACATCAGGATTGGCAGATAGTGTCAAAGCCTCTGTCATCGCAGCAAAAGCAGCGGCGACACCTAATAGCTCAAAAGGTGAGCAGGTAGATAGCGATACAGGCTCGCTTAATAGCTCTACTGATAATACGGCCAACCATACAGTTCAGCCATTAGTTTCAAACTTGACTGCACCTATTGCTCGCAAAGTTGAGCCAAGCTTTGCGTGGAATGATGCCAGTACGGTCGATGATTTACTAGCAAGTGAGCAAATGGCTTACAGCGCCAATAGTATGGGCAGTTCCGCTATGCCTGTACCCAACTATTCCCAAACGGGTACTAGTACCACAGCATCGTTAGAGAAATCAGTGCCTGCTACTGTGACCACTACAACGATGGAAGCGGTTGCTCAACCAGATATACATGATAAAGAATCACTAGCTCAGTCATCAGTTGATGAGTCAGTGAGTAATAATTTAGCCAGTCAGCCAGTCATTGAACCTGCTGAGCCTAAAATCTCTACGACAAATGAGACTGCGGAAGTAGATAAATTAGCAGAAGCATGGTTGGCAGAGCATGCTGACATATCAGAACCTACAGAATCTGTTGTAGAAACGTCTGAATACTCTAAGCCTGTTCGGGAAACTGTCGTAGCTGAGCCAGTAGTACAAGAAAAGACGCCAGAACCTATCGTAGAAGAGCCTATTAGTTTTGTACAGGATTCAGCCAATCAGCCGTTTGATACGCCTGTAGAGTTGCCACAGACTGAAAAAGCAGCAGCAGTCTCTGAGCCTGAAGTCGCTCCGGTAACAGTAGAGACTGAGCCTGCATTGTCAGATGTGTCAGACATGACACCAACCAATACGCCTCCTGCCAATCCAAAAGCAGCGCCAACGGTTGAAGCGACCAGCCCAGTCTCAAATGTACAGCCTGATCCCAAAGCGCCCGTGCAACCATCTGTTAGTTTTGCTGTCCCAGAAGGCGATAGCAGCAACCATATCACTGATATGATGCCAGAGGATGACAGTGATGACGACACCAATGTACCTGTCATGCCGCATATTAGTGATGACGCAGCCTTCAGTCAGAAATCACGCTCGATGCAAACAGCAGCTTATCGCAGCAGTCTAACACCTATTCCAGAAGTGTCTATATTGGATAAGCCCGATCCTGACCGCAAGCCTAGCTATACTGTGGCTGAGCTTGAAAAACTGTCTGAGTTATTAGAAATTAAGCTTCAAGAATTTAATGTAAAAGCCTCTGTGGTTAATGCTATCCCAGGCCCTGTCGTCACCCGTTTTGAAGTGGAGCTGGCTGCTGGTGTGAAGGCTAGTAAAGTTACAGGTATCTCGCGTGATTTAGCGCGTTCACTATCGATGGCATCTTTGCGTGTGGTCGAAGTGATTCCGGGCAAACCGTACATCGGTATCGAAGTGCCTAACAAGAAACGTGAAATGGTACGTTTGATTGAATTACTCAACACCGAAACGTTCAAAGACCCTAAAGCGCAGATTAGCATGGCAATGGGTAAAGACATCGGTGGTAACCCAATCATTACCGATCTTGCACGTGCACCGCATATGCTAGTCGCTGGTACCACAGGCTCTGGTAAATCAGTATTGGTCAACTCGATGTTATTATCGATGCTACTCAAATATACACCCAATGAGCTGCGTCTTATTTTGATTGATCCAAAGCAGTTAGAGCTTGCTAACTACAATGATATTCCGCATTTGTTAACGCCAGTGGTTACCGATATGACGGAAGCGGCTAGTAGCTTGTCATGGTGTGTGGCCGAGATGGAACGTCGCTATCAGCTGATGAGTTTGCTAAAGGTTCGTAAGCTCAATGAGTTTAATAAGAAAGTCATCGCGGCGGAGAAATCAGGCAATCCCATGCTTGATCCTTTATGGCGCCCAAATGACAGCGTAAGTATTAGCCAAGCACCTAAGCTAAAAACACTACCAATGATTGTCATTGTCGCGGATGAGTTCGCCGATATGATTATGCAGGTCGGTAAACAAGCCGAAGAGCTCATCACACGTTTAGCGCAAAAATCACGTGCTGCGGGTATTCACTTAATGCTAGCAACTCAGCGTCCATCAGTCGATGTTATTACAGGTTTGATTAAAGCAAACATCCCAGTGCGTGCAGCACTAAGAGTCAACTCAAAAGTCGATTCACGTACGATTCTAGATAGTGGCGGTGCTGAGGACATGCTGGGTAACGGTGACATGTTATTCTTGGGACCAGGGCAAATTGAGCCAGATCGTGTACATGGTGCTTATGTCAGTGACGAAGAAGTTAACCGTGTCTGTGATGCGTGGCGTGAGCGCGGTGCTCCTGACTATATTGATAATATGGCAGGCAATTTTGAATTGTCTAGCCCAGGCGGTGGTAGTACAGCCAATGCCTCTGGTGAAGATGATGATTTATATAATGATGCCGTGGCCTTTATCATGGAAACACGTAAGGTGTCTGCCTCAAGCATTCAGCGTAAATTTAGCATCGGCTATAACCGTGCCGCGCGTATTGTCGATTCTATGGAAGAAGCTGGATTGGTTAGCTCGATGGGCAAAAGTGGCAAGCGTGAACTATTAATGTAGGATTAATTATTAAGTTGATAACGAAAAGCGAGTCATGAGAATGGCTCGTTTTTTTTATGGAAGAAACTTAATAATGCTTTCGTAAATTGTATGTTTAGAAATAAGCTTTTACTATTGAATACGTTCTAGGGCGTGTAGAGTAGATTCGCATACTGGTTCATTAGTTGACGAAATCGACCAGATGACTAACGAGTCCGTTTATCAAATATCAGGCACGGTTTTTTATACTAAACTGACAAGAGTTTATGAAAAAATGATCATTAGTTTTAGAAAGTATGCGTGCGACATAGTCTTAATAAAATTACTCTCCAAGGAAGGTCAGTTATGTTTAAAGAATATACTCAGTATGATGGGCTCGCCTTAGCGGCATTGGTCAATTCAGGTGAGGTCAGTGCAAAGGAATTGCTAGACGCTGCTGTCCATCAAGCCAATCAAATCAATCCTAAGCTAAATGCCATTGTACATCGATTTGATGAGCGCGCTTACAACGCCGCGCAGGCAGGGTTGCCTTCAGGTATATTTACTGGCGTACCGTATTTGCTAAAAGATTTGTCATTTAGTTTCGCCGACGAGCCGATTACGATGGGCAGTCGCAGCGTCAACATCATTTCGGAAAAAGACAGCGAAATAGTCAAACGGATGAAGGCGACAGGTGTTAATACCTTCGGTAAGACCAACACGCCTGAGTTTGGTCTGATTATCACTACTGAGCCAAAGGCGCATGGTGCTACTCACAATCCTTTTAAAAAAGGCTACAGTTCTGGCGGCTCGTCAGGTGGTAGTGCAGCAGCAGTTGCGAGCGGTATTGTCCCGATGGCAGGCGGCGGTGATGGTGGCGGGTCGATACGTTTTCCATCTGCTTGGTGCGGTACGTTTGGGTTAAAGCCAAGCCGCGGACGTAATCCAATGGGCCCTAATCTTGGTGAAGGCTGGGAGGGGGCCGTGGCTGACCATGTGATTACGCGTTCAGTGCGCGATAGTGCGGCGATGCTAGATGCCACTAGCGGAGCAGAGATTGGCGCCCCTTACGTTATAGCTCCGCCAGACGGTACTTTTTTGCAAGCGGCAATGCGTGCACCGCGAAAGCTAAAAATTGCTTTGCATCAGCAGCCTTTGATAGCCAATACGACAGTGGACAAAGAGGTGCTGGCGGTACTTGATCAAACGGCTAAGCAATTAGAGTCTATGGGTCATGAAGTAGTACCAGCCGAGCCAAACATCAATATCGATCAGTTTTGGCATGACTTTATCGTTGTGGTCTGCGCGCATACGGCTTTTACGATTGATAATATCGAGCGTGAGTTTGGGGTTGACCACGTCAAAAACCTAGAGCCGCAAACTTATAATATGGCACTGCTTGGGCGCTCATTATCAGCGGTTGATTTGGCACATGCCAAACATGGCTGGCATCATAGTCAGTATCAGACGGGTCTATTGCTAGAAGACTACGATATGATTTTGTGCCCGACTGTACCCACGCCTGCGGTAAAGCATGGTGTGCTACCGCCGAGTCGTATAGATGAGATGATGATGCGTAGCGCCGAGGTGCTTAACAAGGGCTTTAATATGGGGAGATATGCCTTTAGCTCAGGCATGATAGAAAAGCTCAGTGCCCCTGTATTAGGTAAGATGGGCTTTACGTTATTGGGTAATGTTACAGGGTTGCCCGCGATGTCAATACCCGTAGGTATGAGCAAAAAAGGCCTACCGATTGGTATGCAGTTAATCGGGCGCATGAATGATGAAGTGACACTATTCAGTGTGGCGGGCGAGATGGAGCGCGCTGGTTTATTTACCAAACACGCTTTTGAGAAGTAGAGTTAAGCTATAGTTTGGATTGATAACACTCAATCAAAGCGGTAGATATCCATACCCAAACTATGATGTGCCATACTTTGATGAACGACAGAGACGCGCTGACCAGTACCCAATGCAAAAAACAGTGGTAGCAAGTGCTCATCACTTGGATGAATGTCCTTGTAGTCTGGGTATTGCTGCCAATCGAGTGCCGTGGGAATGTCTATTTTGAGCTGCTGCAACAACCACTGCTTAAATGCTTTGGCTGCTTGATCGATGCTGTCAGCTTCCCAGCGCAATGCTTGTAAGTTATGCGTAATGTTACCTGAGCCAATGACGAGGATTTGCTCATTACGTAGATGCGCTAATTGCGCGCCTAACTGATAGCAGGCAATACTGTCATAATGCTGCGGCAGTGATATCTGTACGATAGGTACATCGGCTTCTGGATACAGATGTCTAAGCGGCGCCCACACACCATGATCACAGGCACGTACTGGATTGACACTACAAGTAATGCCACGTGCGGTCAGCTGCTGAGCAAGTGTCTCAGCAAGCGCTGGTTGGCCTGTAGCAGGATACTGAATGTCGTAAAGTTCAGGCGAAAATCCTGAAAAGTCATGCCACGTCTTTGGCTGTGGATTGCTGCTAATCTCTAGCTTTGCTGACTGCCAATGCGCTGACATAATGACAATGGCACGTGGCTTAGGTAGGTTTTGACCAATACGTGCCAATGCACTGGTCGTCGCAGACTGCTCAATCGCAAGCGTAGGCGCGCCATGCGAAATAAAGAGCGCTGGTAGCTTAGATGTATTCGTCGCTACATCAGACGTATTTTCCCATGCGGCAGCCGCTGTGATAGGCGTCTGCACACTATGATGGTCATCACGTTGATGAGAGGACTTAGAGGCGTTGGGTGTCGCACGTTTTGGATATTTCATGTTGCATTTATTAGGGCGTGCGCCAGTTTTTCAATCTATTCTGTGACTGATGTTTTAAATTAAAGAAATAGCTTAGTATTTAATTACCACGGTGATAAGGATGATTATTATTGATACTCATCGCGCGATACAATTGCTCCATAAGTACGACGCGTACTAGCGGATGCGGCAATGTCAGTGCTGAGAGTGATAATTTTGCATCGGCCTTTGCCAATACTGCTGGTGAGACGCCATCTGCGCCGCCGATGACCAAGGCAATATCATCGCCTTGTTGCATGCCATCTGCGAGCTTATCAGCCAGTCCTTCGGTCGAAATCATCTTGCCTTTGACATCTAATACCCACAATTGCTCTCGGCTTGATGCATTATGAGCGGCTAATATAGCTTGACCTTCTTGCTCACGGTACTGTGCCAAATTGGCATCTGAAGGGTTTTTTGCCCGCTTGGCTGCCGCAATTTCGACAATTTCTGTACTCAGCATGGGCTGAATGCGTTTGTAATATTCGTCAAAACCCGTCTGTACCCAGCTAGGCATTTTATTGCCAACGGTCAAAATCCTTACTTTCATAATGCTTACCATCTCGATAATTAAATTCAAGCTTACTAGAGCGTGTTCTTAATAGTTGTATCGTTCGTTCTTTATTGTCTGCAATTTACATCAGAGGGTTAATCGTCTCTGATACGTTGCTACTTGCGCTTTGATCGTCCGCTTGGCTTGGCTTTGGAATGACAGTCAGCTTTGCGTCAGACTCAAAGACAATGGCTTCGACATCATCAAAGCTATTGATCCCTTCAGTACGCATGGCACATTCGATTTCTTGACGCGTCAAGCGCTCATCACGCATGGCATCTGGCAAAAACTGCCCCTGATAAAAAACGATACGCGGCTCTGATAAAATAAAGTTACTAAATTGCGGTGAAACAGACGCATATTTGGTCACCACAAATTGCAATAGGTACAATACTAAAATAGACGAAACCCCTTCAACAAAGGGAATGTCTTTGAGCAAAATTGTACTGGCACCCAACGAGCCGATCATGACCGTAACGATCCAATCGAAGTTGTTAAGCTGCGATGTTGAGCGTTTGCCAGAGACTTTGGTGACTGTCACGATCAACACGTAAACCATAACAGTCGTTAAAACAATACGACCAAGCTTGTCTATGTTGTCAAAAAAGATCATGTCCATAATGTTCGCTCCTATTATAAAGGTAAAACAAGTCATCGCTAAAACTTTACTTACTAGGGCGCGTCTTACTGTGTCTCATTTTTAGTACTATTCTTAAAATAATGACACGCCTTAAACTTAGCCTAACGGATTTTACGCATTAGCAGGGGAAAACTTTGTAGCACCTTTTAGATGATGGTTTGTACTTACGTTGATTTGCGTATAGGGTCTAATAGTCTATTGATAGACCATAGACTGATTCGCGCACTGACTAGAGTGAGGACCAGCATCAGCATTAAAGACGAAAGCAGGGGCAGTGGACGTTGCATCGCCATCTCAAACAATACCTCACGGCTTATCGTATCAAACAGCCAAAACCAGATAGCTGAAAAATAAATAACAGTCAGCATCCAGACAATTACAACCCCACCAAACATCAATTTATTAATCTCATCTCGCGCTAATGCTCGCTTCTGATGTTTGATGAATTTACTGACAGCGATATAGGCACCTACGATAATAGAAACCACCATGACCAGTTGTGGATTGAGCGCAAGCTTGGTCTGTATCATCATAAATATGGTACTGGCGAGCGTGTATCCAATCGCAAAAAAACCGACATATCGAGCCAGTTTGGGCTGCACTTGTATAAGCGTCTGGGGTTTGTTGAGACTGGTTGTCTGGCGTGACATAAGCTAACCTTTATAAAGGTAAAAAATAGAGTATTGATAATAAGTCGACTTAAAGCATTAATTAAGTATCAACGCTGTGCTGTCCAGTCAAGCATGGCATCTAACACAGGCCTTGCTGCATAAGGATTTAATGCTTGATCAGTATTGATTATGCCGACGACAACATAATCTTGCCCTGACAGCCCTTTGACGTAACCTGCCATTGAAGTGACGTTATTTAACGTGCCAGTTTTTATCCATGCGCGGCCAGTGGCTGCAGATTCAGGCAAGCGATCGCTATGAGCGGCAATAGTGCCACTAACCCCAGCGACCCCTAACGAGTCGACATAGGCATCAAAATTTGGTCGACTATAAGCATAAGTCAGTAGCTCGCTTAGGTTGGCGGCGGTGATAGTACACTCACGGCAAAGTCCTGAGCCATTGGTCAAATGTGGCGGTGGCGTACTGAGATTGGTTTGCCACCATCGATTGATGGTTTGTAAGGCTGCTGGATAGTCTGTCGTAGCAGGTTTACCAAATTGATATAAGCTATCAGCCTTTTTGCCATTAGATTTATCAGCCGCTACTTTGTTATCTATCTCATTACTAGCACTGGCTTCATGACTGCTTGGACTAGTCGCAGTTGTGCTAGAAGGTATTGGATGAGTCAGCCTTCCTTTATCGTAAGCGCCTATAGATAGCGCCACTTGCTCAGCCATGACATTGTTTGAGAAGTGGTTAATGTCATGAATCTGCTCGGTTAAATTCAACGACGGATAGCTGACCATAGGTAGAGGCGACATCGCGATAGCCGTAAGCCCGTGCGCTCGTTTCGTGGTCTTGGTAATCTCGTAAGGGGTTTCTTGCGAGATTACCTGCCCACTCAAAGTATTCCCCAACGCTTGCCATTTGGCAGCGATGACGTGTGCCGCAAACTCTTTGGCATTGGGATATGCTATGTAAAAGACATGCTCGCTGCAGCTCTCTGGCAGACTGGCATTTAATACGAGCTGCGTGTTTTGCCACTGCGGCGCTAGGCTATAGCTTGCTTGCCCACAACTGGCTGCACGGGTATTGATTGTAGCAGGCAGCTGATAGTCTGCTAACCGCGGCTTATAGGTCACACTTGCTTGACCATTATTTTGAGGGTAAGTTTTGATACCAATGGTGCTAAAATTAACCAAAAACCCATCTGGGCTGGCGTTATAGGGACGTAGCGGTGAGTTGTCGAAGGCGGCAGGATCTTTACTAACATTATTAAAAACAGCGCTGTCGATGATGATGTCACCATCGATATGACGAATACCGGATGCTTGCACTTTATACAGTAACTGCTTCAAGCGCTCGTGGGTCATTTTTGGGTCGCCACTACCTTGAATAATCAAGTCACCATGTAGACGGTTGCCGATGACAATACCTGTGTGATACACCCGTGTATGCCACACGAAATCGGCCCCTAAAGTGTCCAAAGCGATAAAGCTAGGCACGAGTTTCATGGTGCTGGCAGGCGTACGAGGGATGTCAGACTGGTGATCCAGCAAAGGCGAAAATGAAATCTTTATAGAATCTTTATTATTGCTAGCCGTGTCTTGGGCTTTGGCATTCTGATCAAGTGTATGCTGAGGTTCGTCAGGGATAACCGTTGGAATGCTCTCTACGCTCTGATAAGTATAAGGGTCATCTGTGTAAGCATGTATTTTTTGCTCGTGCTTCTCAATGGTGCGCTGCTCTATGGCAATTAACGCGCTCTGGTGGCTCGGGTCGCTGGTACTTGTATCCGTAGAGGCGTTCGTAACTGGGTGTTCAGATACTATAGTAGATACAGATTGGCTGTCAGATTCATCACTATCAATGACTTGAATAGGAGCAGGCAGACGGCTGGCAGCCTTGTCACCCACAGGTGTAATCACGATGCTGATATCCGCTTCTGTTAGGTCGGCACGCGCCAAAGCTTTTTGAATAGCTGCTGGCAACATGGCTTGTGCATGTATTGGCGCTACTATAAATGCTGCCAATAACGCTAACCTAGATAGACGTTTACTAGGTTGGTTCAGCGGTCGCAAATGACGACAAAGCGTGGTGATTTTGGTTGCAGCAGTAGAGTAATGACGGCGTTTAGAAGGGTATCGCATGAGCATCTTTCATCAGGTGGCAAAAACAGCCTATGGTAACATGAGTTGCTGTTTTCGCACACGATGTCAGCAGTACAATTTCAGGGCGTGTCATCAACCTGAACAATAAAATTTAAATGGGCTAAAAATGGCTAAATCCTTGCCAAACTGCGTCAAGTAGCTGGCTAATATCTCGATATTATCTGTACTCCTTTCCTTATTTGGCTGCCATTTATCTCATTTTTATCACTATTTTCAAAATGAGGACACGCCCTTGCAATAACGACGCCCTTATTTAGATAACTAACTCTAACTATCGATTGAACTGAGAGCATGTTCTATTGCTAACGCACATGCAAAAAAGCCATCGCAGTCATGACAGCATCGTTATAAGCATCATGCGCGCCCAGTTCAGGAATGTTGTAATGGGCTAGGATACGATTCAGATGTTGGGCTTGGCTAGACAGCCCTTGTGTATGTCCACTGATACGCCGACTGTACAAGTGCCGCAAGTCTATGACTTCGTTTGGTAGAGACGTTCCCATATATCGTTTGACCAAAGGATTCAAAAAAGCCATGTCTAGCTGTGTGCAGAATCCAACGATTGGTCGATTACCTATGAATGGTAGTAGTAGGGCTAACATGTCATCGTAACTCATGCCATGTTCAACATCGGCGGTACGCAGGCCATGAATGACAATGGTGTCGCGGTCTGGCATGACAGGAGGTCTGCAAACCAAATGCATGCCATTACCCGTGTCGATGGTATTGCCATTAATATGTATCGCTGCTACAGACAGCAAGTGATGTTTTTTAGGGTTCAATCCTGTCATCTCGCAGTCAATCGCCACCCACTGCTCAGCCGAAGGTGTCGTAAACATTGAGGCAAGCTTTGGACGCTGTAATTGCGTCTTTTGCCAAGCGCAAGATAACTGCTGTAACCAGCTCATATTAATCATTCACTCATGTATGTTATTTTTTTATTTATAAAATTTTTCTATCTATGAAGCCTCTGTACTAAGACTGCCACATTTATGTGATTTCTAGTTGATAGTGTTGACGCAATTGATTCTTAAAGCTTTTGACCACGGCCAGACACTCTTTGAGTAGGTCACGTTCAAGCGCAGTCAAAGTCGTTGGATCTACTTGCCGTGCATGCTTATCGTCGGTTGAGAGGGCCACAGATAAGCGCTGCGCCATAAAAAACTCTAAGGCTTCAAGCAAAGTATCGGCACGCTCTTGGGTCATAGCATCAACCTGCACCAAAGCCTTTAAACGCGCCTTGGTACTAGGCACGTCGAGCACATTATTTTCTAATGCTAAGGTACGGATACCATGCACCAAGGGAAAAATACCGGCTTTTTTTAGGTCAATATCAGATGATGCTGATTTACCGCCTAGTAAAGGTGCAAACTTTTGCCACCATTGATTAACATCGCCAAACTGTAGCGCTGCCCGTGCAAACTGCCTGACAAACATAGGGTCTGCTTGTTGATGAGTAAGCTTTAAATGCTGACGTACTTGAGTAAGCAGTGACTCATCGCCGCAGACGTATTCACCATCTAGTATCGCAGACAAGTAAATACCATGCATCGGATCTGAATTTCTAAACCATAGGCCAATTTGCGCAGTGAATTGCTTGAGCGGTTGTCGCCACATAGGATTGGTCATCATAATATTGCCATCACACAGTGGATAGCCAAGCGTTGCTAAATGGCTATTAAAAGTATCAGCGAACTGTGCTAGGTCAGGATGCGTATAGCCATCACGCATGATGAGCGCATTGTCCTGATCGGTACGCATGATTTGCTCACCGCGCCCTTCTGAACCCATAACGATAAGGCAGGTATTGGCCATCACCTCATCAGGTACGATTAGCTGCCATAGTTTGGTAAATACCTGCGCATTTAGCGTCTGTACCATACGACTGATATTGCCGATTTTGACACCATTGTGATGCTGTGCTCGAATATAGCGACCGATCAGCTCAACAGCGGTATCTAGGCTCGATAAGTCCTGTGCCTGTTCGATTTGAATACTAATCAGCTGCGAATGATGGCCAATGTGAGCAAGCATATCGCTTTGCCCAAGCACACCGACGACATCGCCACTCTTATCAATGACTGGCAGTCTATGAATACGATAGCGAGTCATGGTCAGTAGCGCATCGCCAATCTCATCACTGGCTTTGATTGTACGGAGATTAAAATTCGCATAGCGCTGGCAAGGAGTAGTAGCAGGATCTTGTTTATCACTCACCGCGCGACAAATATCAGTGTCGGTCAAAATCCCTAAAAGCAATCCTGTCTCATGTTGCGCTGTTTGTGAGCCATCTAAATCATCTAGTTGTAAGTCATCTAATTTATTTAAACCCTCTAAGCTATGTAGCGGTCGGACCAGCACATGTTTTAATCCAGCTTTGGTCATGATACTGGCCGCTTCGTACAAGCTATCATTGGCATCGACAATATGCACTGGTAACAGATGAACATCTATCACTGGTTGCAGCATGATTTGCTGTACTTCTTGTTGGTTGGTATAGCTAGCAGGATCTAGCGTTTTGTTATGACGTCGTTGGCGCAATGCTTTTAATCGCTCAGGTAGTTTGTCTGATAGCATTTGGCGTACCAAATAATTTTGCGCGCTGATTTTATCGATAGCGGTGCCAGCGACTTGGAGCAGTAACGTCTCTTCATTGGCTCGGAATTGATAGGGCTGTATGGACGTACTTTCAGGCTCTAGCTGATTATCCTTGGCAAGTGACTCAGGCAGGCGGCGACTATCAAACCAATCATTATTGTTCAGACCGTCAGCATGATTGCTACCTACATAGGACGCGACAAAATCACCATCTAGTGATTGCTCGATTTGCCCTTTTATGACGACATATAGATATTGCAGTTCCTCTACAGGCAAGCTTTCGTTTTTGGCAAGGTAGCGTATTTGAGTGTTTTTCCTAATGCTTTGACGCTCAGCTAAGCTCAGTACATCAAAGGGTGGTTGGCTAAAGTCAAGATGGGGCATGGCATCATCCTTGATGGCATATTTTCGGTAGAGACTTTACTATAGCATTAATAAAACAAGAAGCCTCCAATAACCCTATTTATATTGTGGTTATTGGAGGCTTTTTGCTACTGCGGCATTTATCTCAGATACATTAGAATCTTTCTAAAATGACTCTAAGCACCTAATAGTTTGCGGATACGACTGATTGCTTCTCGGCTCTCATCGACACTCGCGACCAGAGCGATACGCACATAACCTTGTCCAGGATTGTGACCATCAACTTCACGTGATAAATAGCGTCCTGCCAATGCATGAATATTGGCTTGCTCATAAAGCGCTTTGACAAAGATTTCATCATTACCATCGAACTGCTCAGGCACTTTGACCCAGAAGTAAAACCCAGCATCAGGCATGCGTAACTCTAGCAACTCGCCAAGCTCAGACATCCATAGGGCAAACTTTTCTTGATATAGCGCTCGATTATGAGCGACGTGTTTTTCGTCTTGCCACGCAGCGATAGAGGCCAGCTGATGAGGTATCGGCATCGCACAACCTTGGTAAGTACGATATTGCAAATAAGCCTGCAAAATTTTGGCATCACCAGCCACAAATCCAGAGCGCAAACCCGGTAAGTTTGAACGTTTAGATAAAGAGTGGAACACGATGCAGTTTTTGAAATCACGGCGACCAAGAGCTGCACAGGCTTGGAGCAATCCAATAGGAGCTGTATCAAAATACAGCTCGCTATAACACTCGTCACTGGCAATAATAAAACCGTACTGATCTGATAGGCGAATAAGGTATTCCCAGTCATCCATTGTCATGACGGAGCCTGTTGGATTATTTGGACTACAGACAAACAATATCTGCGTACGCATCCAAACGTCTTTTGGTACCGCGCGATAGTCACCTTTGTAGTCATTATCTGATGTACAAGGGACAAAGTAAGGCGTTGCCTGTGCCAATATCGCTGCGCCTTCATATATCTGATAAAACGGGTTGGGCATGACAACCGTAGGCGATGTGTTAGACGCTGGAGCATTGCTCTCTGTGTCAGCTACATCATGATCAACGACCGCTTGTACAAAGCTAAAAATCGCTTCACGTGTGCCCATTACTGGTAATACTTGAGTATTGGCATCGACATGATTTAGAAAAAACCGCTTCTCTAGCCAGTGGGCGATAGTTTGACGGAGCTCAAACATACCGTTTGTAGTCGGATAACGACTTATTTTGTCCAAGTTTTCGCGTAGGACGTCCAGCACAAATGCAGGGGGCTCATGTTTTGGCTCACCGATACCGAGCTTTATTTCACTGTAACGGTTGGCAGGCTTACTCTCGGCAAGCAATGCTGCCATTTTTGCGAACGGATAGGGGTGCAGATGCTTTAAGTTGTGATTCATAAGTGTGATAACTATAATAGACAATTAATAATAAAGTTATAAAGAAAATTTACATTAGAGCAGTGTAGCACTTCTCTAATTTTTTGTCCTTTGCTTCTTATATCGTGAATTTGCCTTTACTGAACATAAGCTATTCAATTTATGGCTAATAAATAGGTAGTCGTCGAGAAGCCTTTCAAAACTTTCTTTATTTATAACCTATAACAACATAAAAATGATTACTCACAAGAGTATTAGGT
Organism: Psychrobacter sp. NPDC078409; assembly: GCF_050268505.1. Lineage (NCBI taxonomy): Bacteria > Pseudomonadati > Pseudomonadota > Gammaproteobacteria > Moraxellales > Moraxellaceae > Psychrobacter > Psychrobacter sp. NPDC078409. The sequence goes on along the minus strand of NZ_JBNNGW010000006.1, from coordinate 137,218 downwards.
CGTTTTAAGGATAGTCTGATATGTCTAGTGTGCTAAATAATGGTGATCTCATCGCTAAAGATATCAATAATGAAAAACTTGATAACAACTTAGAGCGTTCTAACCTGTATAAACTGCTCAAAGAGCGTGAACAGAGCTGGTGGCAAGCGCGCCAACAACTGATTGAGCGCCAAGAAAAGAAAATGTTTTGGTATGGTGAAAACAGCCTCATTATGTGGCTGTTGTGGCAATTGGTCGGCTACGTGGTAGTGGCAATGGCCTTGATGCTGCTTAATAATATATTCGGTATCTCATTACCGCTATGGCAATACGTTTCTTTGTTTGTAATACAGACCATATTTTTTGTCAGCGCACTTGCTGCTAAAGGCCAGTTGGAAAACAAACTCCAACGCAAAATAGACAATGACGAGCTGATGCGCGAAGAGGCGCTCAATGAAATGATTATTTTGGCAGAGGATAGCCTGTATCCTGACGTGCATGCCAAGTCGCCTATTTCTTTAGAAGCATTAGATGATTATTTAGACGGACAGTTTCACCTAGCAAGCTTGCAATGTCTGCTACAAAAAGAAGTCGATGCTGGACGTTTAATCATGGAGCAGCAGCCACCTGAAGTAGGTGTTTTGCCGCCAGAGCTTGCTGACGATGAACTGAACGAACATGCCAGCGAGATAACTTATAGAAGTACGTTATAAAACGTACTTCTATGATGACTATCAGACTACTTTTGCTAGTTAATATTCAAAATAATGGCTAACCAAAACTATCTAGCCGTATCAAAAATATATTACGCTATTATGCTCTTTCTGAACGGTAAGACTCGCTAATAGCGCTGCCTTCAATGCTTCAAGTCTATCAGGTGAGAGTGGCTTATCGTTTTGGTCACTGATATAAAACATATCCTCTGCACGCTCACCTAGAGTGGTAATACGCGCAGCATGTACTTCGATTTGCTCTTGCAAAAACACTTGCCCAACTCGCGCCAGTAGCCCTGGCTGATCAAGCGTTTCTAAGCTCAAGATGTGCTGATCTGATGCTTCATTGAATTCGAAGTTAATCACCGTTTTTACTTCAAAGTGTTTTAACTGACGCGGCATACGCTTGTTCGTCAGTTTAAGTACAGTAGGGTCTTTGAACGAGTCAATTAAGCGTTGTTTTAGCTCTTGTTGACTGTCTTCATCGACCAGCAATGTGCCACTAGGATCTAGCAATACATAAGAATCCAAAGCAAAGTCACGGGTCGCTGTGATAATACGTGCATCTAAAACATCGAGATTCATCTGATCAAATACGGCCATGGTAACAGCAAATAGGTTCATCTGATCTTGGGTGTAAACAAAGACCTGTACCGCATCAAGCGCCAATTCGCGATGCTCGCGCAAAACGACCAATGGTGGACTGTCAGCATTAGAAGCCAATCCAATCGGTGGGTGATTCAAAATAGCTTCGGTATGCCATAAGATATCTTCTGCAATCTCTCGCAAGAAATACTCATCGCCCAAGTCATCCCATAGACGCAATACTTCATCACGGTTCATATGCTGGTTATTGACATTATCCAGCATCGTCAACGCTTGCTTACGTGTGGCACTAATCATATCTTGACGATTGGTGGGCGCATCGATATCAGCGCGCAAGATGCGCCGAGTTTGTGAGTATAGCTGTTTCATGAGGGTTGCCCGCCAGCTGTTCCATAGCTGTGGGTTGGTCGCATTCATATCAGCCACCGTCAGTACATACAGATGGTTTAGATGAGTCACATTACCGATGAGATCAGAGAAGATAGTGACTACTTCAGGGTCTGAGATATCTTTTTTCTGTGCAGTAATCGACATAAGAAGGTGATAGCGCGTGAGCCAGCCTACTAAGTTCGCATCCGCCAAGCTCATACCATGCGATAAGCAAAACTCAATTGATTCTGTTTGACCAAGCTCACTATGATCGCCGCCACGGCCTTTAGCGATATCGTGGAACATCGCTGCCAGCACCAAAATCTCTTTACGCTCGATACGCTGAAAGATAGAGCTGACCAACGGAAACTCTTCTTGAAAGGCCGGATCTGTAAATCGATGCAAAATTCTAATCAAAAACAAGGTATGCGCATCTACTGTATAACGATGGAACAAGTCATATTGCATGAGGCCAGTAACTTGCGCAAAAGCAGGAATATAGTTACCCAATACTCCATAGCGATTCATGGTACGTAGACGATGAAACAGGTAGTTTTGTTCTTTTAGATTCGATAAAAACAGCGCTTTGTGCGTAGGGTTGTCTCTATATATCTGATCGATGCCGCGTGCGGCAATTTTGAGTGCGCGTAAGGTATGAGTACGAACCTTGTCGATGCCGTGCTGACCCATCAATAAAAACATCTCTAAGATAGACTCTGGGTGCTGTGCAAAAACCCGATGATGCGCAATGGCAATCTGGTTGCCAATACGGTTGAACCGTGCATTTATAGGCTGTTTTTTTGGACGTTCATCGTCAGGCAGCTGCGGCTCTATGATCGTTTCATAATAATGATTGGTCAGCATCTCAGACAGCGTTGATATCTGCATTGCACAGCGATAGTAGTCGCGCATAAACCGTTCGACCGCAGCGTTAGGCTGGTCGTCAGGCTGGGTCTCGTAGCCCATTAACTGAGCAATCTCGCGCTGATAATCAAATAACAGCTTGTTTTCATTACGGCCCGTCAGTACATGTAAGTAATGACGAATCTGCCATAAATACCCTTCGGCAAAGCTCAACTCATCAAACTCTTTTTCGGTCAAAAAGTTCTGTTGCACCAAATCATATAGCTTGCTCACGCGAAAATAACGCTTAGTGACCCAGCCGATGATATGGATATCACGTAGCCCGCCCGGTGCTGTTTTGATATTGGGTTCAAGGTTGTACTCGGTGGCATTGTGCTGCAAATAACGCGCTTTGGATTCTTCCATTTTTACATCAAAAAATGCGCGCGGAGACCACTGTTTATTGACGATTTGAGCGGGCATGTCTTGCAATGCTTCGTTGCCGATTAGGAGTCGAGCCTCTAGCTGAGCACTGGCAATCGTATGGTCAAGCGCGGCCTCTAGCGCATCATTAACACTACGTACAGAGAGCGCAGGCTCTAGTCCTATATCCCATAGTAGAGCAACCAGTTTGTCGATTTTACTACTAGCATCAGCACCTATTTCACCAGGAGACAGGAGCAAAATATCGATGTCTGAATAAAGAGATAGCTCACCGCGCCCGTAGCCACCAGTCGCAAAAAATGCCAAATCAGTTTTATCTAACTCAAACCATTTGAACAACGCAATCAATAGGCTGTCGATAGCGCAGGCACGTGCTGCAACCAGCTGACGAATATTGGTGCCACGTTCTAGTGAGCGGCTGATATCGTCGTTGATCTGGGCCAACCATTCAGGAATGCCAAGTAGATTCTTGTCTGTCACATTTTTGGCTGACAGTGGGGATGAGTCTGTCGCCACCTCACTTGGTAGTATCGGTAAAGGCGTCAAATCAACAGAGGCGATATCACAATTAAACATGAGTGTTATCCAGTTAAGAGTTTAGAAATAGAACGTTCGAGCTGAGTGCTATTGAGCAACTAATGTGCTGATGGCTAATAAAAGTCACGAATAGCAATTATCAATAAAAGTGCTGATAAATATATCAATAGAAGTTATCAGGTCATCTGAGTATAAAGACAAAGCGCCTATAAGCACAATACTCAATATGCCCTAATTAAAGACCAAAAAAAAGACCGCCTAAGCGATCTTTGATTGTACTACTGCGTCAAAAAACTTAAATCTTCTTCGGGGCGAGTGGTAAATACCTCACAACCATTATCTGTTACGACCATGGTGTGCTCCCATTGAGCAGACAATTTGCGGTCTTTAGTAATCGCCGTCCATTCATCAGGCAGAATCTTAGTCTGCCATGTGCCTTGGTTAATCATAGGCTCGATGGTAAACGTCATACCTGTTTTTAGCTCAAAACCAGTGCCTTTTTTGCCATAGTGCATGACTTGTGGCTCGTGGTGGAATTCATCACTGATACCATGACCACAGAACTCGCGAACGATACTAAAGCGCTCAGGCTCGACAACAGCCTGAATAGCAGCGCCGACATCACCGAGACGAGCACCGTTTTTAACTACACTCATACCCGCATAAAGAGCATCTTGTGCCACTTTGCAAATACGCTGTGCCATGATAGAGCCGTTACCGACAATCCACATTTTTGAGGTGTCGCCATAGTAACCGTCTTTAATGACAGTCACGTCGATATTGATAATATCACCATCTTTTAGCAGCTTGCTTTCAGTTGGGATACCGTGACAGACAACATGGTTGACTGAGGTACAGATAGATTTTGGAAAACCATTATAGTTAAGTGGGGCAGGGATAGCCTGTTGCACATTAACAATATAGTCATGGGCGATCTGATTGAGTGCTTCGGTACTGACGCCCACTTTGACATGCTCGTCGAGCATGACAAGGACATCACTAGCGAGTTTACCGGCCACACGCATTTTTTCTATGGCTTCTGGAGACTGGATAAGGGATTTTTTAGTCATCATCGTATATCTTATAATTATGGGTTCATTGTGGATAGATTATACCATAAACGTACTAATGACACTTTTACGTTAAGTGATAGTGAACCTATCATTATCATTGATAATAATTGCTTTACAGCACGGTGAGAGCTTATATGACTCATTAGTCAGACTAATATATTCATATTTTGACAAATTAGTTGAATGTTGCAGAATATATAAGTAATGTAATTTTGCCTGCTAATGGAATTAGCAGCAATTTTTACTGTAGTTGTGCAGTAAAAATAACCAAATCAATGATAACAAGGATGTTGTTATGACGCTTTCTTTGTACATTCGTGCAGCTCTCACACCAAAGACATTTTTACCAATACTGGGTTCAATCAGTGCTGGTATGCTTCTAATGACCATGCAAACCACTTCTGCTCAAGCTGCAGGACAATACTATAATTGTGCCAATGCTAACGGTTGCAAGTTGGTGGACAGTAAATACTTCACTTCTAGTTACACTAAAACTCAATATCCAGTCGTCTTAGCACACGGGCTTGGCGGCTTCACAACGCTATTCGGAGTCATTGATTATTTTAATGGGATACCGGAAGACTTGATGAAAGGTGGATCAGAGGTATATACCACCAAAACGTCAGCGGTCAATAACAGCGAAGTTCGAGGTGAGCAACTGCTACAACAGGTCAAGACCATTGCTGCTATTTCAGGTGAGTCCAAAGTCAACTTATTTGGACACAGTCAGGGCGGTATAGATATCCGTTATGTCGCTGGCGTCGCGCCAAAGTACGTGGCTTCAGTAACTGCGGTATCAAGCCCAGAGCAAGGATCAAAAACCGCTGATTTTGTGAAAAATGTCCTTGAGCCAAACAATACTTCTGGAGAGCCATCTAATGTCACCACCCAGCTAGTATCAGGTGTGTTTAATCTGATTGGTGGCTTTACAGATATTGGTTCTGGTATCAGTTTCAATCAAATTCAACAACAAGACGGCTGGCAAGCGCTCGTGGCTCTATCGACCGATGGTGCTGCTAAGTTCAATGCCAAATTTCCTGCAGCAATGCCCAAAAACTACTGTGGTCAACCGACTAGTACGGCGGTCAATGGCATCAAATACTATTCGTTTAGTGGCGTTGGGCAAATAACGAGCGCACTTGATCCTAGCGATTATCTATTGGCCGCGACGGGCGTACCGTTTGCAGGTGAGTCTAATGATGGATTGGTATCTGCTTGCTCAAGTCGTCTTGGCTATGTGATTCGTGATAATTATAGAATGAACCATTTGGATTCCGCTGATCAAGTCTTGGGTCTGACGGCATGGGGAGAGTCTGAGCCAAAATCTATCTATCGTACTCAGGTAAACCGTCTGAAAAACGCCAACCTATAAGCTGAACTACAAAACAAGAATGTTCATTGATTGAGAAATATCGTTTATGTCAAATAACCGCCGTCCAGCCTATGCAACAATTGCTATCATCGCCGTGGTTATCCTTGCCACAGCGGCGGTTATTTTGTGGTTCAAGCCTAGTAACGATGTAAGTTCAACTTCAATCAAATCGTCCGTCTCCGATAATGAGACTAGCGAGTCAGTGACAACTGAGCTGGCTGCGGGACAAGTCGTGAAAGCGACAACGACACCCAGCCAGTCTCAATTTGTCACAGGATTAGAAAATTTACCACGCTCATTAAAGGGCACCCAAATTGATGGTGAAATCATCATCGATGAAAATAAACAGTTGGTCGTCACTGAAGGTCTGCGGCGTTTGTTTGATTATTTTCTATCAGCCCTAGGTGAGGAAGAGGAAGCGGTTATATTTGCCCGTGTGGAAAGTTATATTCGCCATCACACACCAGAGCCTGCCGCTAGCCAAGCGGTCACTATCTTTAATCAATATGTTGCTTATCTTAAAGCACTTCCTGAGATAGAAAAGCGCTATGGTAATCTGCAATTACAGGCAACAAAAAGTGGTGAGCTGGACTTGAATGCAGTTACCCAGCAAAAAAAAGACATCGCTAATTTACGTCAGCAGCATTTTGATAAGCCAACCATCACAGCATTTTTTGGCGCAGAGGATGATTACGATAATTATAGTGTAGAGATGGTCAGAATTGACCAAAATAAGCAGATGTCTGATGCACAGAAACAAGCTGCCCGTCAGGACTATATCAGTCGATTGCCAGAGAATGCTACTAAAAGCAATATCATGCAACAAGCCAATATTAGCGAATTGATGACTCGTACTGAACAGATGAAAGCTCGCGGTGCAACGGCCGAGGAGTTATATAATATGCGCCGAGAGTTAGTAGGCGCGCCGGCAGCAGAAAGGCTGGCACAAGTAGATCAAGAAGACACCAATTTTGATCAACGCTTCACCCATTATGAAACTCAAAAAAATCGCTTATTAAGTCAAGGTGTCGATGCCGCCCAAGCGCAAATTCAGATAAATCAGCTTGAACAGCAACTATTTAATGACACTGAGCGTAAGCGTCTGGATGGTTATGCAGCATTGCAACGTCAGCAAGCTGTGAATAATCCCTAATGACCGTCAATAATTACTGTCACTAGCTACCGTCAATAACCATCGTTGATCCGGATGGATATAGTTAGCAGCTCACTTAGCTACTGGCAAGAGCAAGTAGCTATATATTTGCAAAGTAGTACAAAATGCATTCCGAATAACTACCCAGTTTATGATGACACCTCCCTGTGAGTCATGCACAATATTGCCATTGTTTAGAGCATTAAATAAAACAATAAATGAATCATAATAAATCTGAGCTTTTACTATGTTTATTAGCGCTTACCGCCTGTCTATTAGCGCTGATCACTCATGCAGATAGGATATCTAGTAAAAGTATCGGGTGTAATAAAGCGAGGAGTTGAAATGAAGAACATGACTAAAGTAATGATGGCCGCGACATTGGCAGTTGGTACACTTGCTGCGGGTTGCCAGACGACGAATTTGCCTGCACCAGTTAACCAACCAATCACTGCAGATGTCTTGCAAGCGCATAACTGGCAACTCGTTGATGCCAAACGCAGCAATGGCGATAAAATAACGCAGCTGTTCTTTGACCCAGCTAAGCCGTTAACGTTAAATTTCATGAATGATAACGGTAGAGATTACATGGCATTTATGAATACCTGTAATAACATGGGTGCTGGATATAGCGTTGCAAATGGTGAAGTCGAGATTAAAAACGGCATCAGTACTATGATGGCATGTCCTGAACCGCAAGCTAGCTTTGACACTGCTGCATTAGCTACTGTAAAAGGTAAATATAGCCTTAGTAAGAATGCCAACAATGTGCCTATCTTGACCATTAAAAATAATGATCAAGTCGCTTATTTTAAGGCCGTTACGAAGTAGCTTAATGATTGAGTAAACAGTTTGACTGGTTCGTGAACTTAAGCAATTAGAGTTACTTGGCTGAAGTTACTCATTTAAAGCTACTCTTCTTAAAACGCAAAATGCCTCGCTATCAAGTGGGGCATTTTTTTATCCAAAATTTAGTCCAGTTTAGGTTACACTAGAGTAATGTTTCTGTAATATCTTTGATTTTTTAAATTGATGGTGATGGCTCTGAATTTATGTCGATAACGATCGCTTTTTTAGATATTTATAAGACTTTTATCATCAAGCTCTGTTGGATGTGACGCTATGCTGAAAACTGCCACGAATAAAACAACCATATGTAAAGGGAGTCTATCTAAATCAAGCATAGATAGGCTAATGATAAAAGCACCTATTGCCATCGGCGTATTTGCTGTGCTTACCGGCTGCCAGACATTACCTAATACCTCAGTAAAAAAGCCAATCAGTACAGTTGAGACCAGTCCGCTGACTGCACGTATGCCAGTGATTGATCGCCAAGGATATATTGCCTATATAGAAGAGCAGGGCGTAGGTACGGCGAAAGTATCGACACTCTATAGTATTCGTCCTGACGGTAGCGATCGTCAGCTCATCGATCAGCTTAATGGCTATATCTATGCGCCAGCATGGTCGACAGACGGACAGCTGCTTGCCTATAGCAAACAAGCCCCGCGTGAGCATCCCAAAATTTATATTTATGATCGTAGCAGCAATACGCGCAACCTAGTGGTAAATGCTGAAGGCAGCAATATGTCAGCGTCATTTTCACCTGATGGTCAAGATTTGCTTTATAGCTCTACTGTCGGTGGTAATGCTGATATCTATAAAATGCGTCTGAGTGATGGCAATACCCAGCAGTTAACGACCCTGCCGAGTACAGAGGTACAGCCAAGTTATGCTGCTGATGGCAAGAGCTTTGTCTATACCAGTGATAAAGTCCGTGCTGGACGACCGCGAATTTATCGTTATGACTTCGCTACGGGCAATGCGACACCTGTATCAACAAATGGGTATGTGGCTAGTCCTCAGCTTAGCTTAGATGGTCAGCGTATGGCCTACTTAAATGGTCGCAAGGCGGCTGTCATGACCTTGACGACTGGGCAAGTGGTCAACTTGGCAGAAACAGGGCTTGATGAGCCCGCACGTCTATCTCCCTCTGGCAGTTATGCCATCTATCCAACTCGCCGCTTGAGTGTGGGCGGGCAAGTAGCAGGGCAAAGTAGTGGTAGTCTAGTAATCCATTCGCTGTCAGGCAATATCAGCTATGCCATTAGCGGTCAAAATGGTGGAGTCGTACGCTCACCGATATGGGGTCGTTAGAGAAGTATGTCTTATGCCGTGATATGTATATAAACTCATTTGTAAAACAACATAAGTTTATAAATATTAAGTGAAGAGCCTTAGCTTTTGTAGTAGGTTATTACAAATAGAAGATTAGGTTCACAAAGGGAGAACCCGCGTAATGCAAGAGGCTTTTTTCGTGTTTATCACTAAAATAAGTTTATATCCAACGATTGTTTTCACCGGTCTTGTGATGTTCGTTACTCTATATTGGGTAGTATCTTTACTCGGCATGGCAGATATGGACAGCGTGGATGCTGTAGAGACAGGTAGTGATGCTGCTGTCTCTGATTTATCATCGACCGGTTTTTTTACAGGCCTCATGCTGAAGTTTGGCCTCTACGGTGTGCCTCTAGTCATTATATTAAGCTTAGTTAGTTTAATCGGTTGGTTATTGAGCTATTTGTATACCAGTTTCTTACATCAAAATTTTGACTCTGGTGTTCTGTATTACGTATTTGGCACAGGGGCACTAATATTTGTATTGGTCGTTTCTATGTGGCTAACAGGCATGATCATTTCACCCATCCGCAGAAACATTGCCAGAATCCCCAAACGTAATTCTGCTAATAATGTAGGCAAAATCGCGATTGTGCGCACACTTAGTGTGACGGACAAGCACGGTGAGGCAGAATTGAATGATGGCGGTGCAGGTTTGATACTCAAGGTTCGTTCAGACAACAGTACTAGCTTACTGAAAAAGGGCGATAGAGTGATGTTGGTCGCGTATTTAGAAGAAACAAATACCTATCAAGTCGCTCCTGTTGAAGATAAATAATTATAAATCGTTTAGTCGATACGACTTTCTATCATCGCTTTTAGCATAGAGTAAACTCGAAAATAAGATAAGCCTTGATAAATAATAAACAGCCACTGAGCTAAAAAACTTCTATTTTTTACATCATACGAACGGTTTTAAATTTAGTTATTGTTGGTTCAACTAGTTCAGGTATGAGAAAGGCAAGTGAGACTGCTACATAGAGTAGTTGAGCAAGCCGGACCGAACATCTGAAGGATATAGAACTGACTATAGAATGTTTCAATTAAAGGAATAAACATGGACATACTCATTATCGTCGGCGTGGTTGTGGTGCTGGCGTTTGTTTTCATTATGGCAGCACTGTTGATGCTCAAAGCCTTTTACTTCAAGGTTGAGCAGGGCAAAGCACTAATTATCAACGGTGTGAGCAAAATAGCCGTACGTTTTGATGGTGGCTTTGTTTGGCCAGTTATTAATAAAAAAGAGCTGATGAGAATCTCGCTCATCACGTTAGAAGTTGATAGACGCGGTAAAGAAGGACTGATTTGCGCCGATAACATGCGTGCTGATATCACAGTTGCATTTTATCTACGTGTCAATGAAACCGAAGAAGATGTATTAAAAGTTGCCAAATCGGTTGGGGTTGAGAGAGCTTCAGATAAAGTCGCTGTTAATGAGCTGTTTAATGCCAAGTTTTCAGAAGCGCTAAAAACAGTTGGTAAGCAAATAGATTTCGTTAAATTGTTTGAAAACCGCAGCGAGTTTCGTGACAGTATCGTTCAAGAAATCGGTAACGATCTAAACGGCTATGTCTTAGAAGATGTCGCAATCGATTATCTAGAGCAAACACCGAAAGTGTCGTTGGACTCAAGTAATATCCTAGATGCTGAAGGTATCAAAAAGATTACTCAACTAACGGCTTTTCAAAACGTTATTACCAATGAGCTTGAGCGTGATGAAGAGCTAGCGGTTAAGAAAAAGAACGTTGAAACCAGAGAGGCGATGCTAGAGCTTGAGCGTCAACAAGCCGATGCTGAAGCTAAGCAAAAACGTGAAATATCGTCAGTGATTGCCCGTGAAACGGCTGAAACTCGTAAGATTGAAGAAGAAGAGCGTAAGAAGTCAGAAACAGCCGTCATCATGGTTGAGCAGGACTTAGCGATTCAGCGAGAGAATCAGCAACGTGAAATTGAAGTAGCAGGTCAAAATCGTCTGCGTGCAGTTGTCATCGAAGAAGAGAAGGTTACGCGTGCCCGTGACTTAGAAATCGTCTCTCGTGAGCGTGAAGTTGACTTGCAACGCATCGAGGCTGAACGTGCGATTGAACTTGAGAAAAAAGAAATCGCCAATGTTATCCGCGAGCGTATTGCGGTCGACAAAACAGTGGCGCAAGAAGAAGAGCGTATCAAAGAAGTTCGCGAAGTTAGTGAGGCTGAGCGCTCTAAGCAAACACGCGTGCTAGCAGCAGAAGCGGATGCTGAAGAAATCAAAGTACGTCAGGTGAAAAAAGCCGAAGCCGAAGAGCTGTCAGCCAAGCATAAAGCCGTTGAAATCACTACGCTTGCTACGGCTAACCTTGAAGCCTCTGCCAAAGAGTCAGAAGCCAAAATCAGAATGGCTGAAGGTATTAAAGCCGAAGAGTCTGCACATGGCTTTGCTGAAGCTGCTATTCAAGAAGCCAAGTCGGTCTCTATGGAAAAAGAAGGCATTGCTAGAGCCAATATTATTAAAGCGACTGGACAAGCTGAAGCTCAGTCAGAGCGTGAAAAAGGTATGGCAGATGCTGAGGTTATCGCGGCTCGCGGTGAATCTAAGGCAAAAGCTGAGCGTGACATCGGTATGGTCGATGCAGAGATTATTGCTGCTCGTGGTCAATCTACTGCCAAGGCTGAACGTGAAAAAGGTATGGCAGATGCTGAAATCATCGCAGCTCGCGGTGAGTCTAATGCCAAAGCAGAACGCGAAGTTGGACTGGCAAAAGCCGAAGTCACTCGCGCACATTTCCAAGCCGAAGCAGATGGTCTGGTCGAGAAATTCAATGCAATGGGTAGCATGAATAAAGAAGCACGTGAGCACGAAGAGTTCCGCATGAGTCTTGAGACAGCCTTGCAAGAAGCACTGGCATCGATCGACGCAGGTAAAGAGATTGCGAAAGAAAACGCTGAAGTATTGGCAGTAGCACTACAAAAAGCCAAAATCGATATTGTTGGCGGCGAAGCGCATTTCTTTGATAACTTTGCTAAGTCACTATCTATCGGCAAAGCCATCGATGGCCTAGCGGGCAAGTCAGATACGTTGAGTGGTATTATCAATGGCGTAATGGCCAGTCAAGCTATGAAAGCAACCAAGCAAAATGATGATAAAACGACTTATTAATAGGGTCTAAATGCATAGTCTTAATGAGCAAATATTAGTGAGCAAGTTTTTATCTAACAGTATGAATAAGTAATATTCTCTGAAATAAAAAATCTGTCGTTTAGGCGGCAGATTTTTTTGGCTAACTCAGGGTGATTCAGAACGACGAATCATGATGAGTTGGCTAATCTAAAAAAATAGCAGTGACCACTCGTTTTTTTAAATTAGCCAAGTGCTTCTTTACTTTCAATGATTCTTTATTGCCCAAAATTCTCTTATAGTGGATTCAGTTTAAAAGAGATACAAGGCAACCGAGTGCAGATGTAACTGTGATACTTCAAGCGAGGTTAACGCTGTAGCTCTTTTATAAAGGATTGACTATATTACGTAAAAACAGAAACGGACGAGCAACGATGGCGGACACGCAAAACTCAACAAATCCAGACAGCAACGATAACGCTAATCAAGCCAACCAAACCGATCAGGCAGTTGCTTCAGGCAATGCTTATGAGCTCATCAAAAAACGTCTGACGGAACAAGGCGGTCGTTTAGAGCAGCAGACGCAGACGCTCAATAATGCGCGTCTCGAAGAGTTTGGTAGCACCCAAATGCAAGTCATCGCCCGTACCCGTATTCGTACCGAGTACAACTGTGTGGCACAAGACATGGTGCAGGTCGGCGATTATTTGCTGTTTGGCTACAACGTTTTTATGGGGCTCAAACGCGCGAGCAATATCAAGGATGTATTGTCGTTATATCGTCTGAACGAGCCAGCTGGTAATGAAGAAGAGTATCAGCTCGAAGAGGTCGATTTAAAAGGAACGTTTTTAGATCAAGATGCCTTTGTTCAAGATTTCAATGAGTTGTATCGATATTACAAGCAAACGCGCCTGATTCAAATAACGGTGAAAGACAGCAAACTGCTATTGGCGTTTCAGATTGGTGAGCGCATCACTGATATTCGAGTGTTCCGTTTCGCGTTAGATTTTAGCCAAGGCACACCAGAGTCGGCGCAAGTCGCTTATGTGGACAATCGAGGCGAGCGTGACATTGAATTGCCGCCTGCTTATGATTTTGACTGGATTGAGACCACACGCGATCAAATGGTGAATGGTAAATATCCCCATATGAATATCTTAGACACGATATTTGTGGAAACGGTCGGCGGAGATCTGACCATTAAAATTGAGGACAACACCCAATCAGGGAATGGCATCTATAGCGAGCCTGTCAATGATCGTACCCAATCGCTGACCGATGCTGAAATTGCTTATGCCAAAGTCGGCAGCTTAATCCTCCTCAAAATATTACCGTACCGCGAGGACAGTTATCGTTATTTCGTTTATAACACGTTGACTGAAGCGGTGCTGCGTTTGGATGCGATTGGTCAGTCCTGTGTGCAGTTGCCCGAAGATCACGGCATTATATTTCCGGGTGGTTATTATCTACAAACGGGCGAGTATAAGCTGTTCGATGCCAATAGTGTCGGTGCCAAGAACTTAAAGTTTAAGCGCAAGATTATCTCGACCAATGGCGAAGATGTTTTATTTTTATTTTATGACAGAGAGCTGGGTATCACGGGGCTGTTTCCTTATAACCTGATCAAAAAACAACTGGCGAATCCGATTTACTGTAATGGTATGGCGTTGGCAGACAACGGTCGCTTGGTACTGTTCAGTGACCAAAGTGAGCCGTCGCGCATTCACCCGATGCAGATATGGCACACCCCTTACGCCTCGCCTGAGTATGTGAGCGAATTGCCTGAGAGTACCAGTTTCTATGGCAAAATTGGTAATAAAGAGCTGGTGCGCGGCATCTCTGATCTTTATAGCATTACTCGTCTTATTGACAACCAGAGCGTGTCGCAAAAGCTCTATGAAGAGTTGTCGGACAATACCAGTAGATTGTTTGATAGTTACTACTGGCTGTCTGAGCCTGAGCTGACCGATGTCGCCAGTAGTATTAAAGAAGTGACAGCGACCGCTGAGCTGGTCATTGATGAATTTGCCAAAGTTCAAAGTATCCAAAAGCAAACGCAAACCGCGCTCGCGGATGCCGAATCTCAGCAAAATGAGATTTTGCGGCAGATACGCGTCACAACGTTTGAGTCTGCCAGTGATTATGTCGACCAGCTGTCGGCATTAAGACGACAAAAAGGTCGCTTGGTCAGCTTAGAAGATTTGCGTTATTTAGACAGTGATAAATTAAAAGTGTTGCAAAAGCAGCTAGAAGAAGCAGAAAGCGAGCTTGCGGAAAAAACCGTACTGTTTTTAAGTGGTGATAAAGCGCTATCAAGCTACGAAGGAATATTGGTCGATGTCAGTGAGCGCTTAAACACGGCGGAGACCAATGCTGAACTAAAGCCAGTGTTAGATAAAATTGATGACACGGCGCAAGGGTTAGACTTGTTGACCGAGCTGCTCGGTACGTTGGACGTTGCCGATGCCACGGTACGTACGCAAATCATCGATGACATCTCGACTATTTATGCTAGCCTCAACCAGAGCAAAGCCAAGCTCAATCATAAACGCAAAAACTTAGGATCGGCAGAAGCGGTCGCGCAATTTGGCGCGCAGTTTAAGCTATTTGGTCAATCGATTGCCAATGCTTTATCGATTGCCAATACCCCTGAAAAATCAGATGAGCAAATGGCAAAGCTACTCGTACAGTTAGAGGAATTAGAAAGCCAGTTCGCCGATCCAGAGACCAATAGTGGTGATCAGTTCTTAGCCGACATCATCAGCAAGCGTGAAGAGATTTACGAAACCTTTGAAAATCATAAGCAGCAACTGCTCGATGCCCGCAATCGCAAAGCGCAAAACCTAGGCGATGGGGCGCTGCGGATGCTTGAGAGTATCAAGAAGCGCACGCAAAGCACAGGCGTCACGGGCTTTACCGAAGAAGAAGCGCTTAATACGTACTTTGCCGCCGATGGTCTAGTGCAAAAAGTCCGCAACATCGCAAAAGAGCTACAAGCAATGGGCTTTAGCGTCAAAGCTGATGACATTGATGCGCGCCTAAAAGCCATTCAAATCGAGAGTTATAAAAGCCTAAAAGACAAATCCGACTTGTTTGAAGATGGCGGTCAGATCATCAAGCTGGGCAAGCACCGCTTTTCAGTCAATACGCAGCCATTGGATTTAACCTTGCTTAGTCGCCAGCAGTCGGATGGCAAGCGTGTGCTCAATTTGCATCTGACGGGTACCGACTATTATGAAGCGCTTAACAACGCTGAATTAAATGCCTTGCGTCCGTATTGGGAGATGAATATTGCCTCCGAGTCCAACAAGGTATACCGCGCCGAGTACTTGGCCTATAGCATTATCGAGAGCGCCAAAAACAGTCAAGACGGTCTGACAGAGACCCGCCTCTACCAAGCATACGACGAAACCGTCATCACGTTAGATATCAACGGTGATATCGATAATGACAGTCCGTTGGCAAAATTGGTCAAAGCCTACGCGACCCCGCGTTATCAGCTTGGCTATGACAAGGGCATTCATGACCATGATGCCACGCTACTATTGATGCAAATACTGCCGACGTTACGTGAGGCCGGGCTACTGATTTATACCCCGCAAGTACGTGCATTAGCACAACTGTTCTATTGGCAGTTAAATATCGTACAAGCGCTGGGTTTAGATAGCCTGCGTCAATTTGGCTATGACAATTGGTTGAATGAATCAGTACTGACCCGCGCGAGCAACTGGACAGATAGAGCCGCTACCGCCGAGCAGCTACGCCGTGCCCTCGGCAGTGACACTGCCAAATCCTTACTGGTCGAGGACATGAGCCAAGTGATGCACCGTTTTGTCGCGGCCTATCGTGACGAACGTATGGGCAATAATAATGGTACTAAGCAGCCGTCAGACGCTGTATTGGAGTCAGAGCCAGATTCAACTACTAGCGATGTTCATAACACCAATATCTTTAAACTCAGCTATGTACAGCTTGCCTGCGAATACTTAGTCAGCGTCATGGGGCAATCAGCAGAGCCAAATGCTGTCGCATATAACACAATAAACTGGCAAACCAGCAAGCAAGCCGAGCAATTATGCGAGCAGCTAAGCAAAACGCTGAGTCGCTCGCCCGTCAGTACGCAAAGTAATGCCAGTTTTGCGCAGCTACAGTCCTCAATCGGTAAGCTCGGTTTCCAACCCAAATCAGCCTATGAGCTATTAGCCACATGGTTTCATGCACTGCTTGATAAGACTTACGGTAATAGTGAGTCGGCTAACGCAGCAGATGATGGCACGGATGAGGCAGGCGAGGCGCTGAGTGAAGCGCAGTTGGCTGAACGTCAAGAAAAAGAGGCACTACGCCAGCAGCAACTAGAGAGTGGTCGTCATTATGTGCCCGAAGCGATTGCTGTTTTAATTACTCAACTAAACGATGTGCAGCGTGAAGCCTTGGTACAACGCCTGATTGACTCAGGTGCGAGTTTTGATAAAGGCGGCGCGAATAAAGGTACAACTGATGCCACCTCCACTTTGTCGTTCTCCTCACCTTCAATGTCATCATCAACGTCACTGACCAGTATCAACAATCCGCTCAATCAAGTGCAAAGCTTTGCGCGTCACACAGGCAAGGTGTCGCTTGAAATACAAGTTAACGGTTTATTAGGTGAGCATTCGCGTATTCATCAGCAGAGCTTAACCTTTGCCGTTGATGATTTTTTGAATCGTTTGCATCATCATGATACCCAAGTGATCCCTGCCTATAGACGCTATCTGGCCATGCGCTCAGAGATATTACACGAGTCAAAAGAAACCTTGCGACTGGACGAATTTATGCCGCGTCCCTTGTCCTCATTCGTGCGTAACCGTCTGATTAATGAGAGCTATCTGCCGCTCATTGGTGATAACCTTGCCAAACAGATGGGCACAGTCGGCGAGGATAAGCGGACGGATTTGATGGGTATTCTCATGATGATATCGCCACCAGGGTATGGTAAAACCACCTTGATGGAGTATGTGGCCAATCGCCTCGGCCTGATCTTTATGAAGATTAACTGTCCGTCACTCGGTCATGACGTCACCTCATTAGATCCAGAAAAAGCCCCCAATGCCACAGCAAGAGAAGAGCTGAATAAAATAAATTTAGCCTTCGAGATGGGTAATAACGTCATGCTATATCTTGATGATATTCAACATACGCACGCGGAATTTTTGCAGAAATTCATCTCACTCGGCGATGGCACGCGCCGTATTGATGGCGTCTGGCAAGGTAAGACCAAAACCTATGACATGCGCGGCAAAAAGTTCTGCGTGGTCATGGCGGGTAACCCGTACACAGAAAGCGGCGAAGCCTTTAAAGTGCCTGACATGCTCGCCAACCGTGCCGATATCTACAACTTAGGCGATATTATGAGCGGTATGGAAGATATCTTTGCGCTCAGTTATATCGAAAACTCCCTGACTTCTAATAGTGTCCTCGCACCACTGGCAAATCGCGATTTAAGCGATGTGCATCGCTTGATCAAAATGGCAAAAACGGATAATGCCAACCTTGCGCAAGCGCAAAGCAGCGATCTGACCTATCCATATAGCACCTCAGAGATTAATGAGATTGTCGCGATCTTGCGTCATATGTTTGCCGTGCAAGCAGTCATTTTGGACGTCAACCAAGCCTATATCGCCTCCGCCTCGCAAGATGATAAGTATCGCGTTGAGCCGATATTTAAGCTACAAGGCAGTTATCGTAATATGAATAAGATGACCGAAAAGCTGTCGGCGGTCATGAATGAGAGTGAGCTAAACCAGCTGATAGACGATCACTATCTGGGCGAGTCGCAGCTATTGACCCAAGGCGCAGAAAGCAACTTGCTCAAGCTTGGCGAGATGCGCGGCACTTTAACCGATGCAGAAAAAGAACGTTGGGCGCAAATCAAAGCCGACTTCTTACGCAACAAAGCCATGGGCGGCGAGGATGGCGATACGGGCGCGCGCATCGTCGCGCAGTTGGTCGACTTGGCGAGTGGCTTCAATGCCATCAGTCGTCAGTTTGAGACGTACTTAACCAAAAACGATCCAGAGCAAATCGCCCGCTTGCGAGAAGCAGAGCGCCAAGCTCAGTTAGAGACTCAGATTGAAGCGCAGCTAGCCTCACAAAAAATCCTCGCCGATAGCGTAATCAATAATGCCAAAGTCGTCAGCGATAGCATCGATAATGGCTTTGAGAAAAGCGTGAGCCAATTGCTACAAATATATAAGCATGACCACAAAGCCGAGGGCGAGTACCTTAAGCAAAACCAAGACGTGCAAAAAGCACTGATGGTGCAGCTGGTCGATGCCGTGGAGCAGCTGGCACACAATATGGCGGATAGTTTGTCTCGTAGCTTAGCCGAAAGCCTGATTAAGAACGATGATAGTAAAACCGTAGAGAATGATGCGCCTGACATACATGAGCAGACCACACTAATGGCGAACGCCCTCAAGCAAGCACTAGCACCACTGACGATGCGCATGGATGAGAAGTTAGCGATTGATAGTAGTACTGATCAATCTGGCAAGCTAATCGTCAACAGTCTCAATCGCCTCAATAAAATATTTGACGATTATGACTAGTCACTGTGACTAATAGCAATGATACGTAGTAGGCTATAGTGACACGCGACCGATGTCGTAAACAAACCAATGAGAAATGTATGGCGCACAAAAAGAAGAACGTCCGCAAAAAACTCTGCCCCGTCTGCGAGCGTGAGTTTAGCTGGACTAAAAAGCTGGATAAAAACTGGGAGAGCATGGTTTATTGCTCAGACCAGTGTCGCCGAATTAAGAAGTATGAGGGCGTAGAGCATCAGAAGTAAGATTTCACCACAACGCAAATAGTCAAAAGTAGATGAGAGCAAACAATGGCACATAAAAAAGTAAACCTACCGCAAAAAACCTGTCCCGTCTGCCAGCGTCCGTTTACGTGGCGTAAGAAGTGGGAGAAAGATTGGGAGCAAGTGATTTATTGTTCTGAGAAGTGTCGGCGGGGGAAAGGTAGTGATTCTAACTAGCCTTATAATAATTTTAGGATGCAGTCAGTAAGCTATATCACAAGAGATTTGAGGGTCAGATATGCATGCTATACATGAAGATATAAAGAAAATTTGTGAGGAAGGGGTAATTGGTTTTTATAAAGGTTTAGAAGTTATAACTATATTTGGCTTTAATAAAGAAAAAAATATTGCTTTCAACGTTTTAACAGTAGTAGTTGCCGTGGAGTACGATATAGATATAAACAAAAAACCAGAAATTTTGACTGAAAAGAGAATAGAATTAAAAAGTAATAGTTCAGTTTTTTTTGGTATACAACGCCAATATATAAATTTTGAGATGTTTTATGAAGGTGTGATTACGTTAAAAGAAACAGGGTCATGGAGTGTTAGTGGGAAGGATTTAGTTATAGGTAATATCGAAGAAGTTGGAAGAAAATTTGTTCCTTCAGACTCTACTTTAAATGTACCATTAAATAATATCCTTAAAAATAACTACTTTAGTGGCAGTTATGTATATGAATGGTTTGATGTGGAAAAATCTCACCTTAAATTTTTATTTGAAAAACCTATATTGCTACAAGAGTTATCATCTAAAATAAGTTGTTATCTACCATTAGGGATTGGTAGTCTATCTGATAAACTTGGTAATTTGATATTACAATTACCTATTTCAATTATCCATTCTAAAATAAGTCATCAAAAATTAGGCTTAGATTTATATTGTGAAATTTATTGGAATAAGAAAGCAAAAAAAACTAAACGAGATTTGCAATTATACCTAATAGCTGAAAATGACAGTATATATCCTGAATTTTATTCGATTAATATTAACGAAGGAAAATATCCTATAAAAATGAAGCATGAAGGTTTTAATCACAGATATTTTATATGGGATAAAGCAAATGAAATATTACTTTCAGCGTCAAGTCTCACAGGGTTTATTTCACGTATAAACATGAATTTTGGAATGTCGGAAAGCGAACCTAGGATTTTTAAGACCCTGACAGGAGCTATAAAACAACAAAGAATCAACGTGCAAATATCTTCAAATAATGATGTAGGATCAAGAAGCGACGTTGCTGAGTCTATTAATAATTTTCAAAGCTCTAGAGTATTTGAAAAAGAGCGAGACGACTTACTTAAAAGGAAGGAGTTTATTCAATACCACAAAGGCGATGAAATTAGAGCATTAGTCGACTTGCGTTACCTGATTAATGAATATGGACAGAAAGGAATATGGTTATGGGATCCTTACCTATCAGCTAGTGATATTTTAAATACATTGTTTTTCTGTAAACACGCAAATTCAGAGTTAAAAGCTATAACGATTTTGAATCATCATGAACCTGATGGTGGACAGAATTTATGCTCGTTCTTACCAAATAAGTGGATTGATAAATTTTTAAAAAAAGAAAGAAATAGTAAAAAGAAATTATTCGATAAATTCGGAATTGATTTAGAAGAAAACTCAGGCAATAAAAATGGTTTAAATTTAGAGTTTAGAGCTAAATATGGGAATAATGGTTGGTCATTCCATGATCGATTTATTATTTTTCCATTTACAGATCAAGGTGCAATAGCTTGGTCTCTTGGCACGTCAGTTAATAGTTTAGGACAAAGCCATCATATTTTTCAAAAGGTATCTCATGCCCAACTCATAGCTAATGCCTTTGATGAGCTATGGCAGGAGTTGAACATCGGGGAGTGTTTAATTTGGAAGTCATAAATAACAATAAAAAATTTTGGATCCAGCTATTTAAAAATATTGAAAATTCTCCAACTATAGAGCCTAAACGTGCTCTCAAAGAAATAACCTCGCTTGATATAAATATTCCATTTAATCTTAATAATGATGAAGTAGAATCAATATATTTAGAACTAAAAAAGGATTTTATATGGCTAGAATTTTTTTATTGTAAAATAAATGAAGGATTAAGAAATAGCTTAACTGATTCTGAATTTTTTGAATTGAAAGGACTATGCAAATGGATTATTGATAAGATCAATAATTGGAAATTAGATTCGGATCCTAATTTAAAAATAATATCATTATGCTTTTTAGTTATAAATTTATTTAATATTAATATATGGTTTTATCTTAAAGATAAAATTAATAACATAGAAATTGAAAACGAACTTTCATTAAGGGTTATTAAATTTAAGTCAAATGTAAAATGTTATGAAAGTTCGTTAATATGGGAGAAAGAAGCTATTCAAAAAATAGATATCTTCATAAAAAATCGAGACTGGTTGGGAATAGCTAATAACTGGAGTATTTTTAGAAATTCTAAAATATTTGCATTTCCAAATATTTTCCAATCACAGTGTTTTTTGTTATTAAATGAACTTTGCTTAGATAAGCTAACACGATCTTTAGAGCGCTATGAAGACTATTTTTCAATGATGTCACTAGTTAATAATGAACTATATTTACTTGATAGTAGATTTCTACTTGCTTCAAAAACGAATAATGACTTACTTAAATTTGCTCTTTTATTTGACTTAGAGCTAAAAAATCATATTAATCTATCTAACGAACAAGAAGTAGTTCTAGCGGGAATTTTCGCAAATATTTGTAAGAATAAAGAGCTCGCGAAAATTTGGTTTGAAATTCTTAATAGGTATCTAGTTAGATTCTATTTCTTCTCTGGAGCTTTTGGCATATTTATAGCTAAACATGCGAGTGAGGAAGATATAAATATTTACCTGAATTCACTAGGTAATAGTAGATTTGGACAAACCCTCAGTTATAACTATAGTGATGATAGAAGGATACTTACAGAGGTATTTGAAAGGTTCGACTCATTAGCAAGTTTAGAGAAAAGAAAGATATTATGGCATATCGTATATTCTAAATATATTGAACATGGTTTATCTAACTATGATGGGACCGATTATATGAATAACCTTTGTTATTCAGTATTTGACTATGCAGTGGTGAGCTATTTTTTAGAGTGTGTCAATATTAGTAATCTTGAGAGCAAACTTGCACAAATCAATCAGGAACTGACTGATATTCACTCAAATTGGACAAATTCTGAAATAGATCTTCGTAGTAAATTTTATAAGCTGATTTCTTTATTACAGCCTATCTACCATACAAATTTAGTACTAGAAGCGAAAGTTGAAAAGTTACAGAAAGTAGGTTCTTATTACGTTCCACCTCAGCTTGTCAATGATAAAAGAACAGGTCTTATGTTTGATTTTACATTAGACGGTTAGATTTATCCATTAGTTCTATATGTAAATAATAAAGGGATTCTTGCTATAAAGAGTCCCTTTATTATCCAAAGTTTTATATTATAAGTTTAGATTCAACAACATCTTCTTACCAGTCTACGTATTTCAGCCTTTATGCTCATCATGACTCTCTAATTGGCCACGACTACTTCCTCCAACACTGAAACACTTACAACCAATCCTCAAGCAATAAAACCCCTACCTCGCATCTCTCTTCGCAAAAATATTCGCAACCAGCGCACCACTAAAGTTATGCCACACACTAAATATCGCACTCGGTAAGGCAGCGACAGGATTAAAATAAGTCGCGGCAAGGGCAGCGCCCAGACCAGAGTTTTGCATGCCCACTTCCACCATAATGGCGCGGCGTTGCTTCTCCGTAAATCCAGACAAACGCGCGATCACATATCCCAAGGTATAACCCAGCATATTGTGCAGAGCAACGACGATAAAGACGATGGCACCGCTATCTAAGATGGTCGCTTTAGACACGGCAACCACCGCCGCGATGATAATAGAAATCCCCAATACCGACACCATCGGCAGTACTTCGGTGACGAACTCGATTTTTTTACCCAAAAACTTATGGAATATAACACCCAATAAGATAGGTAAGATGACGATTTTAGTAATAGTCATCATCATACTGGCTAGGTCGATATCGATCAGCTGACCGGCAAACACGTTTAATAGGACAGGCGTCAAAAAAGGCGCAAGTAGGGTAGAGATAGAGGTAATCGCCACACTCAATGCGACATCACCTTTGGCTAAGAACGTAATCACGTTACTAGACGTACCGCCAGGGCAGCAACCTACCAAGATGACACCGACCGCGATTAAAGGATCAAGGTCAAAGATTACGGTTAATAGGTAAGCAATGAGAGGCATGAGCGTGAATTGTGCTAATAGTCCAACCAGTACAGGCTTGGGGCGTTTGACAATCTCTAGGAAATCTTCCGTTTTGAGCGTCATGCCCATCCCAAACATAATGATGCCAAGTATAGGAACGATCAAAAAAGCTAACGATGCAAAAAATTCAGGAAAAATAAATCCCAAGACAGCACTGACCAATGCCCAAATTGCAAAAGTTTTGCCAATCCAACTAGAAAGTAATGCAATCTGATTCATAGCCTGTCTCACAACAATAAAAGTAATAAAGTAGACAATAATCTAGCATGGTTCTTGTCAGTAAATGATAAAAGTATTTTGCTATGGACGTAGCGATAAGTTTGCTGATGGTGGGCAAAATAGACTGCCATAAAAAATGGCTTACTTATATTAAATAAGTAAGCCAGAAAAGCACTATTAGGTTTTTATAATTGCATTAGCCAATCGACTACAAGTTCGGATTTAACCACTTCTCAGCAGTCTTCATATCCCAACCTTTACGCTCCGCATAACTCTCTAGCTGGTCACGGCTGATTTTTCCAACATTGAAATACTCACTATCAGGATGCGAGTAATAGAATCCGCTGACGGATGACGCAGGCCACATCGCATAGCTTTCGGTCAAGGTCGTACCAATCGCATCTACCGTACCGAGCCAGTCAAACAATTTACCTTTTTCGGTGTGCTCAGGGCAGGCAGGGTAGCCAGGCGCAGGGCGGATACCGACATATTTCTCTTTAATCATCTCATCATTGGTAAGTGATTCGGTCGGCTGATAGCCCCAGTACTCTTTACGGATAAGCTCGTGTAGATGCTCAGCGAATGCTTCAGCTAAGCGGTCAGACAGTGCCTGTACCATGATGGCATTATAGTCATCGCCCGCTGCTTTATATTGCTCAGCCAGTGCTTCTGTACCGACGATAGAGACAGTAAAACCGCCCAAGTGATCGGTATGCGTCTCTGATGGCGAGATAAAGTCTGCCAAGCTAAAGTTTGGCTTACCACTGGCCCCCTCTTGTGAACGGTTGCTTTGCTGACGTAAATGCTCAAACTGATAGGTTGGTTTGCCGCCATCAGCAGGCGCATTGTCATATACAGTCACGGTGTCTGCGCCAGTGCGGCGAGCAGGCATCAGTTTAAACACCCCTTTCGCTACGATTGATTTCTCATCAATCATCTTTTGTAGCAGCTCTTCTGCATTTTCAAACAGATCGCGAGCCGCTTCACCAACCACATCATCTTGCAGTATTTTCGGGTATTTACCGGTCAGACCCCAAGAGATAAAGAACGGTGTCCAGTCAATATAAGGTAGTAGGTTGGTGATTGGATAGTCATCCAATATCACTTGTCCTAGCTTATTTGGCACTGGTGGTACATAAGTTTCCCAGTCGTACTGAAAGCCAATCTTGACCGATTCAGCATAGGTGACTTTGGCGGCTTTTGGTTGACGCTTAGCCAGACGCTCACGCACTTTGACATACTCTTCACGGGTCTCATCGATGAGCGCTTGACGGTGCTCTTTCGACAGCAGTTTTGTCACCACGCCGACTGAGCGCGAAGCATCCGATACATAGATGACGCCATCATTTTGATATTGCGGCTCGACCTTGACGGCAGTATGCGCTTTCGACGTCGTTGCACCGCCAATCATCAATGGTAGTGTCATGCCGCGCTCTTGCATCTGCTTGGCGACATAGACCATCTCATCGAGACTTGGAGTAATCAGACCAGACAGACCGATGATGTCGACTTTTTCTGCGATGGCAGTATCGAGGATTTTTTCACATGGCACCATGACACCGAGATCGACGATATCATAGCCGTTACAGCCAAGCACCACGCCGACGATATTTTTGCCGATATCATGCACGTCGCCTTTGACGGTTGCCATTAGGATTTTACCTTTGACTTCGCCTTCGACTTTTTCCGCTTCGATATACGGGTTTAGCCATGCAACGGATTGCTTCATCACGCGGGCAGATTTTACGACTTGCGGTAGGAACATCTTACCAGCACCGAATAGATCACCGACGATATTCATACCGTCCATGAGTGGCCCTTCGATGACTTCTAGTGGTTTAGGATACTTCTCCCATGCTTCTTTGGTATCCGCTTCGATAAAGGTCGTTACGCCCTTGACCAGTGCGTGGGCGATACGTTCTTCTACCGTGCCTTCGCGCCAGCTCATATCGACAGTACTGTCTTTTTTCTTGCCGCCATCTTGGTAGTTTTCAGCAACCGTCATTAGACGTTCAGTCGCATCTTGACCAGTTTCACCTTGATTGCGGTTGAGCATGACGTCTTCGATAGCGTCACGGGCTTCCTTTGGAATATCATCGTACAGCTCAAGCATGGCTGGGTTGACGATACCCATGGTCAGACCGTTTTTGATCGCGTGGTATAAGAATACAGAGTTGATCGCTTCACGGATTGGGTTACCACGGAAACTAAACGAGACATTGGATACGCCGCCCGAGACCATCGCGTTCGGTAAATTTTCCGTAATCCAGCGTGTGGCATTGATAAAGTCAGCACCATAGTTGTTGTGCTCGGTGATACCCGTGGCAACGGCAAAGATATTTGGGTCAAAGATAATGTCTTCTGATGGGAAGCCCACCTCATTGACCAGTACGTCGTAGCTGCGCTTAGATATTTCAATCTTGCGCTCGTAAGTGTCAGCCTGTCCGGCTTCATCAAATGCCATAACGATAATCGCGGCACCATAACGCATACATAATTTGGCTCGCTCAACGAACTCAGCATGGCCTTCTTTTAGCGAGATAGAGTTGACGACCGATTTACCCTGCGTACGTTTAAGACCTTCTTCGATAATGTCCCATTTAGACGAGTCAATCATCAGTGGCACACGGCTGATATCTGGCTCACCTGAGACCAAGTTGACAAAATGAATCATCGCCTGCTTGGAGTCGAGCATGCCTTCGTCCATATTGATATCGACGATTTGCGCGCCGCCCTCGACCTGATCACGCGCGACATCGAGTGCTTCGGTATAGGCTTCGGTTTTAATCAAGCGTAGGAATTTTTTAGAGCCTGTGACGTTGGTACGCTCACCAACATTGACGAACAAGCTATCAGAATTGATGGTAAATGGCTCTAGACCTGATAGTCGGCAGGCAGGCGCTATCTCAGGAATAACACGCGGTGGATAATTCGCCACGACTTTAGCAATTTGACGGATATGCTCAGGCGTCGTACCACAGCAGCCGCCCACGATATTTAGGATACCTGCTTTGGCAAAACCTTCGAGTAGGGCAGCGGTTTCTTCAGCGGTTTCATCATACTCACCAAACTCATTGGGCAGGCCAGCATTTGGATGCGCAGAGACAAAGGTATCAGCGATGTTTGACAATGTCTGAATATGTGGGCGCAGCGCATCAGCACCTAGCGCACAGTTAAAGCCAACGGATAGTGGCTTGGCATGGCGGATAGAGTTATAAAACGCCTCGGCTGTTTGACCCGATAACGTGCGACCTGAGGCATCGGTGATCGTGCCCGAAATCATGATTGGCAGCTCAAAGCCAATATCGTCGAACACACCCGTGATGGCAAATATTGCCGCCTTGGCATTTAACGTATCAAAGATCGTCTCAATCAAAATAATATCGACGCCGCCTTCTATCAGGCACAAGGTCGCTTCACGGTAGTTGAGTACCAACTCATCAAAGGTAATATTACGAAATGCAGGATCATTGACATCAGGCGATAGCGAGCACGTACGTGACGTCGGGCCCACGACACCCGCAACGAAGCGCGGTTTCTCAGGCGTTTTTGCGGTAAATTCATCGGCCGCTACTCGAGCAATCTTGGCTGCCGTCCTATTCAGTTCTGGCACTAGATACTGCATATCATAGTCAGCCATCGACAGACGCGTACCATTAAAGGTATTGGTTTCAATGATATCAGCGCCCGCCAGCAGATGATCGTGATGAATGTCTTTAATCATGTGTGGCTGAGTCAGTACCAGCAGGTCGTTGTTGCCGCGTACATCTTGGTCAATATCAGCAAAACGCTCACCACGATAATCCGCTTCTTCTAGCTTATAG
The DNA here is from genome assembly GCF_050268505.1 of Psychrobacter sp. NPDC078409. Classification (NCBI taxonomy): domain Bacteria; kingdom Pseudomonadati; phylum Pseudomonadota; class Gammaproteobacteria; order Moraxellales; family Moraxellaceae; genus Psychrobacter; species Psychrobacter sp. NPDC078409. The sequence continues at coordinate 109,659 of NZ_JBNNGW010000006.1, read as the reverse complement.
GTCTGAATCTGCGTACCCATCGCACCGTCTAACATCAAAATGCGTGATGCCATCTGCTCAGTGATACGTGCACGTGCGGTTAGCTGCTGCTCTTTAAATGGAAATACAGCAGGTGGCGTTAATATAAAGTCATTAGCGGATGAGGAACTAGAGGCGGTATTGGTATGAGAATCGGTTGGTGAGGTCGTCGTTGAAATCATAGGTGTGCTGCTTATATCGTAATTATTAAAAAAAGAAGGAATAACAAACCAGTAGCGTGCAGAGTCTCACGAAGAGGACCGCAAATTTGCATTATTTTAGCATGAAAAGTTTGCTACATAGGGATACTGCATATTCCTCTTTGGCAATAGATAAATAAGAGGAGAGCTAAGTAACAAAGTAAGGTATCAGAGTCTATTTCATAAAGCAGATAGGCACAAATGAATATCATTTCGCTAAGGGCTTACATAAAGCTTTTCTTTTGCAAATGAAAGCCAACGGAAACGCTCAGAAGTCAGACAGAATTTACATCCATACCACAAAAAATTGCGCAAAGGCAGGTTGATAAAGATTGCTTACATGTTAATTTAATTTCAGAAATACAAGGTCTTAGTAAGTCCTACTTATAAATATAGGCTCATTTATTAACAATAACTGGTACTAAGAGTATTGGTGTTAACAGTACAGTATGGTGAGCAAATGGCATTAGCAGGCAGGATGATCTGTAAGACAGTAATATCATAGTTGAAACAATACCAACGTCAAAGAAATTCAAATCATTAAGGAAAATGTTATGAAACTTACTAAAATTGCCACCATCGGTACATTGGCTATCTCAATTGCAGGTCTGAGTGCTTGTAATAATATGATGCCAGCAAAGACGGGTGATATGAAAGCACCAATGCACAGTCAGAGTATGGCTAAGATGAATGTTGTACAAGTTGCTCAAAGTAATCCTGATTTTTCAGTGTTGGTAGAAGCGGTACAAGCAGCAGGCTTAGTCGATATGTTGTCTGATCCTAATGCTCACTATACGGTATTTGCACCGACCAATGCTGCCTTTATGCAAGCATTGCAAGAAACAGGTATGACCAAAGCACAGTTATTTGCTAATAAGCCACTATTGACCAAAGTATTGGGTTATCACGTAGTGGCTGGTGATATGGCTATGTATGCCAAAGACGTGAAGCCTGGTAACGTAATGACTGCTAGCAAAGACACGTTGATGGTAACTAAAGAAGGCAAATTGATGGATGAAAACGGTCGCACAACGAACATTGTGAAGACTGATATCGCTGCCAACAATGGTGTTGTCCATGTAATCGATAGAGTATTGTTGCCTAAATAAGTATTAACTGAGGCATACCAAATGTATTTATTGTAAGACTAAGCAGCCATTGTTTGTGATGATTTCATTATCAGACAATGGCTGTTTTAGACTTCAGAGCTTTATCTATATAAGTTTCTATTTAGGTTGAGACTATTGAGATATGAATTCAGAAGTAGTCAAGTACCATCATTTTGTCTGAAAAATCGCAATAACTGATATACAAGCAAACAATGCTATATACGTGATTGATACAGTGTTGCTACCTAAGTAAATACCATTTGAAAATTAAACAGTTAGACTGAGAACTATCAATATAACGGACTAAATAGTATGACTAAGTAATTGGTACGTTTATCAATTATTGGTCGCCATTATATTTATCGAAAGTTATTAATTTAAATAAATCCCTTAATCAATTATTTATCCAAAAAGGAATTACCTATGTTAAAGAAGAATTTGTTGTCTATCGCAGTTGTAACCGCAGCCATGTCATTAGCAGCGTGCAACGATACTGAGACTGTTGCAGAGCCAACTGAACCAGAAGCCACTGAAGAGATGGCAGTTGAGCCAGTTGCTGAGACCGAAGCTGTTGAAGCAGAGCCAATGGCCGAAATGGACGTGGAAGCGACTCAAACTATCGCTGAAATCGCAGCAGAAAACGAAAACTTAACTATCTTAACCGCTGCGCTACAGGCTGCTGGTCTTGATACTATGCTAATGGAAGAAACTAAGCATACTGTATTTGCCCCAACTGATGATGCGTTTGCGCCAGTACTAGAAAAACTAGGCGTAACTAAAGAAGAGTTATTGGCCAATACAGACTTGCTAAAAAAGGTTCTTCCTTACCATGTACTAGCCATGGAAGTTAAAGCAGCTGATATCCCATACGGTACTGAGATCGAAACAGCGAACGGTAAAACTATTACTATCAGTGAAGACAATGTGATTACTGATGCTACTGGTAATACAGCAAATATCACTGGTACAGATATCATGGCAACCAATGGTGTGGTTCACACTATCGATGCAGTATTAATGCCTGAATAAGCTATTTATTAACGCGTAGACTCATAATCTACAACTTATTTAAAGAAAGCCTAGCCATCGCGCTAGGCTTTTTTTACGTCTACGAATTAAAAATAGGGGAATTGTGGTTTACCTATACTGGTACGGCTACCCGATCAGTATGGGACTATAAAATGCCAAAGTAAGCTCTATACAAAGGCAGGCAAAATGCAAAATGACAGTTATACGTTGTTTCAGATACAGGTTAACTTTGAGAGATAAAGAGATAATTTTAAGGTATTAAATCAGCTCGTATGAATATGATTTTTAATATTTCGGTAAGCTATTCTGTAGCAGTGTAGAAAACTATCCCAATAAAAAAGCCCGAGAACATAGTCTCGGGCTTTTTGTTTATTCAATAAGACTAAGGAGCAATCCTATAAAATCGATTTACACTTTATCTTTACGTAATGGATCAGCGTTCATGCTTTTTTGCTGTGCTAGATGACGCTCTTCCCAATACGGTGCGTTTTTGATACCGAATTTAGCAGGATCAAAACTATAGCGAGTGACGCCAGCTTTGCGCTGAGCTTCATAGTCTTTAAGCATAGTAAGTGTTGGACGAGCCACGATGAAGATGACAAGAATACCAACAATGTTAAGCCAAGCCATAAGACCAACACCGATATCACCGATTGCCCAGATATAACCAGCTGAGTTTAGACCACCATAAGCAACCATCGCCATGATAAGAATTTTCACTAGGAATAGACCAGTTCTGTTCGCACTACGACCAAGGAAACGTGTTAAGTAAGCGACGTTTACTTCAGCGATGTAGTAGTAAGCCAGAATTGTTGTAAAGGCAAAGAAGAATACAGCGATTGCGATAAAGGCATTACCAAACGTACCGTATACAGATTCCATTGCCATTTGCGTGAACGCAGGAGCATTGATTTCAGTAGTAGCAGCAACGTTCTGTACGATGAACTGACCATCTGGTAGCGTACCTTGAATGTTGTACATACCAGTAGACAAGATCATGAATGCAGTAGCAGAACATACTAGTAATGTATCAACATATACTGAGAATGCCTGAACTAGACCCTGCTGTGATGGATGCTCAACTTCAGCAGCAGCAGCAGCGTGAGGACCTGTACCTTGACCAGCTTCGTTAGAGTAGATACCACGTTTCACACCCCAACCGATAGCAGCACCAAAACCTGCTTGTGCAGTGAATGCATCACCAACAATCATACCAAATACATCTGGAATCAAGCTGAAGTTGCTGAACATGATGATTAGCGCTAGGGCAATATAACCTAATGCCATGAAAGGTACTGCAAACTCAGTAAAGGTTGCAATACGCTTAATACCACCAAAGATGATGATACCTAGCACCACTAAGATGATAGCCAAGCCGACCAAACGCATAGAGCCAACTTCTAGGCCTGCAACGTTCATGATCGTACCTTCGCCCATTACCTGTGCAAATGCACTGATAACACCGTTCGCCTGTACACCAGGTAAGAACATACCACATGATAAAATAGAAGCGATTGCGAAAAGGATACCGTACCACTTTTGACCAAGGGCACGTTCAAAGTAATAAGCTGGGCCACCGCGATATTCGCCAGTTACCACATCTTTTTCTTTGTAAATCTGAGCAAGAGTAGATTCGACATAGGCTGTAGATGCGCCTAGAAAGGCTACGACCCACATCCAGAAAACGGCACCTGGGCCACCGAAGCCGATAGCAGCAGCTACCCCAGCGATGTTACCCATACCCACACGACCGGCGAGTGAGACGGCAAGTGCCTGAAATGATGAGATACCCTGTGCACTAGATTTACCAGTGAATAGGAGTTTGATCATCTCACCGAATAGACGTACTTGTACAAAGCGCGTCATAATGGAATAGAACAGACCGGCACCCAAGCAGAGATAAATCAGCGCTGGGCTCCAGATAATTCCATTTACTAAGTTAACTAAACCTTCCATATTTATGTTCCTAGTACTGTCTCAAGGTGGCACTGTTTGCTAGGAGTAAACTAACTGGTTAACTTACTTATTTAAGTTAAGCAGTTAAAGTCTCTGCATCGACTTATTTGTTGTCTAAGTCTCATGTGCTTGGCCACCAAGAATGGACTGTAGTTGTCTGTATTTACCCGCGTATCTCATCAGTAATACGGACTATTTGCATAGCGCTTATCACTGACAATATAAATATCAGCTGCGTTTACTATTATTCTACAACCTCAACTACTGCGGTCTTCTATCATCATGTTAGATATTAGATGATTCATAAGTTGACCGGCGGATAAAACAGGCGGTTATATAATTAAATATCCATCACCATGATGGCATTCAACTTACTATGAGCTGTCTTGAATAAATACATGACTGGTATGGCGAATCGACAGTATTTAGCGATAATTTGACAGTTAATTGATCTTTTTATTAAGAAATTAACAACTCGCTAATACTAATCAAACTATAAGTCCACTACCAAATGTATTCAAACCGTACGGCTACGTAACTGCAATTTGCCATATTTTTGTACTAATTACTAGAAATTTCTTTATAGACGGTAGATATATTCGTATTTTATTTGGCTGATACATTAGCAAGATTTGGATTATATATAAATAATTGTTTGTACTTTCATAACATTTATTCTGATTGCGCCAGACTGCTAGATTTTTGCTCTATATCTATCATGATAAAAACGCGTTATCGTTGACACTATGCGGTTGTGTTTTGGTAACGGTCAATTGTAAAAAGCCGTATATAACGCCATCATTAGGACAACTTCTTTTGATATCATGCTGATAGAGTAATGCGCAGATATACAATATATAGAGCGCATGACTGCCGTATGAATACCAAGAAAATTTAAAAATATTAAAAACGTGGTACTGGATATTTGTTATTTATCATTATTAGGAGAATCAACAATGACGCGTAAATCTATTATGAAGCCGATGTTGCTAGCCGCTTTATTGACAACTTCTACGGTTGGTCTAAGTGGCTGTGGCTACAACAACCTGCAGGCACAAGATGAGCAGGTCACTGCTTCATGGTCAGAAGTGGTCAACCAGTATCAGCGCCGTTCTGATTTGGTGCCAAACTTAGTCAAAGTCGTACAGCAATATGCCGAGCAAGAGCAAGAAGTCTTCACCCAAGTGGCAGAAGCTCGCTCACGTGCGGGCGGTATCACGGTGACGCCAGAAGTGCTTAATGATCCAGAAGCGATGGAGCGTTATGCAGCAGCGCAAGAGCAGATGACAGGTGCATTGTCACGTTTGATGGCGGTATCTGAGCGTTATCCAGATCTAAAATCAGATGCACTGTTTCAGGATTTGCAGGCACAGTTAGAAGGTACTGAAAACCGTATTGCTGTTGCTCGTAACCGCTACATCCAAGAAGTGCAAGGATACAATACAACGGTACGTCAGTTCCCAACCAACATCACTGCAAAAGTATTTGGGATGGATACTAAGCCCAACTTTAGTGTGGCAAACGAAGAGGCAATTTCAACCGCACCAAGTGTTGATTTTGGCGACTCTGCAGAAAAGTCTGCTGAATAAAATTTAGAATGAACGTGACGACAGAGTGGCATAGGCAGCTCTGTTTATTTAGCTAATGGTTCAATGATGATTAGTTAGAGTCTATCAATTGGTAAAGATGTTATCTGAGGTGGTATAGATTAGATGAATAATTCAAAAGCAATCTTATCAGCATTACTGTTTACGTTAGGTGTTGTCAGCGTGCCTGCATTGCACGCTGCACCCAATGATACAGCGGTGGCGACAGATAGCACCTCGAATCTGCAAAACCGTAGTGTCGAAGAGTTGGTGGCCGTTGCTAAAGCAAGCGAGTCTAACGAAGCAATCAATGATGCTGTATTAAATAACGATGCTATCAATGAAGCGGTGTTCGGCAACGATGCTATCAGTCAAAACGTAGATAACCAAAGTACAGCAAATGATACAGCCAATGCCCAAACAACCGCTCAGCCACCTGTACGCTCAAGTGCCGAGGGTGTTGACGCTGATAAGTTGATACTCAATGAACCAGTCGTTGATCAAGCCAATATTTTAAATCCTCAAGAAAAGCTACGTCTAGAGGCTCAGCTTCGAAGTATCTATCAGCAGGGATTAGCACAAGCAGCGGTGGTTATCGTACCAACTACCAATGGCGTACCAATATTTGATTATGCCTTGCAAGTTGCTGAGAAGTGGGAACTGGGTGATGAAGCTATCGATGACGGTCTGCTAATTGTGGTCGCTGTCAATGACCGTGATATGTATATCCTAACGGGTTACGGGCTAGAAGGTGTCTTACCAGATGCGGCGGTTAACCGTGTCATTCGAGAAGATATCACGCCGTTATTTAAGCAAAATAACTATGGTGCAGGGATAATCGCTGGCGTTGAATCGCTCAAAACACGCCTGACCGCTGATCCTGAGGTCTTGGCTCGTGCTGATGAGCAAGCTGCAGAGCGCACTGCTCAACAAGGCTCAAATGAGCTACCATCACCTACTTTCTTATTTATTATGGCATTGGTATTTGGTGGTGTTATTACCAGTATCTTTGGGCGCGTGTTTGGTTCTACTATAACCGCTGGTGGTTTTTTTGTGGGATCATTAGCCTTGGGTGGCAGCTTCATTATGACATCTATTATGACGATATTTATATGGCTGTTTTTGATATTTGCTAGTGGTGGCGGTGGAAAAGGCGGCGGCGGTAAAGGTGGGCGCAGAGGCGGCATGATTTTCTTACCCGGTATGGGCGGCGGTAGTGGAGGCGGCTTTGGCGGTGGTGGTTTCGGAGGCGGCGGCTTTGGCGGTGGCGGCGGTGGTTTCGGCGGCGGCGGTGCAGGTGGCTCGTGGTAAGTATTCCACATACGCAAACAAAATAAACTCTACATAACCATCGAAAACGACGTACTTGAGGAAATAATATAATGGTAGAAGACAACGCTTCAAACCCCAGTTTTGCCCGCTGGTGGCGCCAAGTTTTGTTCGTCCCTTTATTACATAGTAAGTGGCTAACAACAGAGTCCAAGGCGCGTTTAACAGATGCTGTGACACGAGCTGAGCGTGGGCATCGTGGTGAGGTGTTCTTAATTGTAGAAAACCATCTGCCTATCCAAGAAGCTTATCGCATGAACTGCCGTGAGCGTGCGATTGATTTGTTTAGCGAATATCGCGTCTGGGATACTGAAGAAAACACAGGTGTCTTAATCTACGTCAATATATGCGAGCATAAACTAGAGATTGTCGCAGACCGAGGTATCAGCGCTCATGTGAGTCCAACAGTATGGAATGCAATGTGCGAAAAGGCGGTATCTGGTATCGCTACTCAAAAGACAGAAGAGAGCTTGGCTGAATTGTTGGATGAAGTGGGGCAGGTATTACGTCAATACTATCATTTAGAGCACGATCCAGAAGGCAATGAGCTGTCTGATACAGTGGTATTTTTAAAGTAGTTTGCGCCTTATACGGTTGTGTTAAGAAGGCTGCTTTTATAAGTAGCTTGTCTATACGGTCAAAGGGTTTTGTTTTAGGCGATATGCTTTTAGTGTTAAAATAACTCTTCTGGGACAGATAACGCCTCATATATGCATGGTTTGATTATCCTATTGTGCAACATTTACTAGGGCTCGTCTCGATAACACCATTATTGGAATACTATGATTGAATTAATAAAGAAACTACCGAAAGCCGAACTTCATCTACATATTGAAGGTTCGCTAGAGCCTGATCTGATGTTTAGATTGGCCAAAAAGAACAATGTAGAGATACCTTATGACAGCGTAGAAGACGTGCGCGCCGCCTATAACTTTAACAATCTGCAAAGTTTTTTAGATATTTACTATGCGGGTGCAAATGTCCTGCTCACCAAAGATGATTTCTATGATTTGACATGGGAATATATTCTTAGATGTGTCGAAGATAATGTCATCCACACAGAGATATTCTTTGATCCGCAGACACATACCGAACGCGGCGTGCCTTTTGAAGCGGTCATTACAGGTATCAAAGAAGCGCTTGCAGATGCCAAAGCAAAATACGGTATCACGTCATGCATTATCATGTGTTTCTTGCGCCATTTATCGCAAGAAGAAGCGTTTGAGACATTAGAGCAAGCGCTGGATTATAAAGACGACATTATCGGTGTTGGTCTTGATTCATCAGAATTGGGTAACCCGCCATCGAAATTTAAGGAAGTCTTCCAAAAAGCCAAAGAAGAAGGCTTTAAGTTGGTTGCTCATGCAGGCGAAGAAGCGGACTTTTCATACATCTACGAAGCGTTAGATTTATTGAATATCAATAGAATCGATCATGGTGTGCAGTCTATAAAAAGCCCAGAGTTGATGCAAAGGCTCAAAGATGAGCAAATGCCATTGACCGTTTGCCCGAATTCAAATATCGAGCTAAAAGTCTTTGAGACTTATAAAGAGCACAATATCAAAGAGCTTTTAGATTACGGTCTAAATATCAGCGTTAACTCAGATGATCCAGCGTATTTCAAAGGCTACGTGAATCAAAACTTTATCAATCTATATGAAAATCTACCGATTACGGAAGACGATGTTATTACTTTGGTAAAAAACTCGTTTAAATCGGCATTTATCAGTGACGAGTTAAAAGAAGCTTACTTAGCGAGAGTTGATCTTGCATTGAAATAAGCTACAACGAGCTTGTTTTTAACAGTGAAGGCTTAACGGTTTCTATAAATCATTAAGCCTTTTTTATCATCTATAATTCAGTAAACCTATAAATAGTAGTGTTTATAAAGTAGTAATCTCTGCTATAAGCAGTGGCAGTATTACTCCAGCCTTTTCTGCTAATGTGATATCGACAATAGTATTTGGCGTTGGGTCAGGGTTTATCTCAATAATTTTCGCGCCATTTTGTTTGGCTAGCTGTGATAGTCCAGCAGCCGGATAAACCAAGCTTGATGTACCGATACTGATAAATACCTCGCAATTAGCTGCAGCATCTTCGGCAGTTTGCCATGCCTGTACAGGTAGAGCTTCGCCAAACCAAACAATATCTGGTCTGATGTAACCGTCGCAATGCGGACAGTTAAGCAGTGTTTCATCAAAGTTCATTGTGCCTTGATTATCGTATGATGCTCTCGATTGATCTTGATAAGGTATCTCACACTGACCACAGCGGTTGCGCCACAGATGACCATGCAGGTGAGTCACTGCGCTACCAGCTTGCTCGTGCAAATCATCGACATTTTGGGTGATGAGTGTCACCTGCTGATCGGAGGTTTGCGCATGATACTGCCACTGAGCCAACGCATGATGGGCTGGATTTGGTGCTTTGTCTGCGACCATTTGCCGACGCCATTGATACCATGACCACACCAGCTTTGGATCACGAATGAACGCTTCAGGGGTAGCTAAGTCTTCGACACCGTAATTCTCCCACAGTCCTGTTTGCTTATCTCGAAATGTTGGGATGCCGCTTTCTGCTGAAATGCCAGCCCCAGTCAAAATGCAGATACGCTGTTTGGATGCCAGTAGTTGTGCTGCAAGTTTTACTTCTGCTATTAACGCTGGTGATAATTCTGCTAACATGAGCCAACCCTTGCTAATAATGGATGTTTTTACTTATGATAGACGGTATTTGGTGGCTTGTCATATTGTTCGCTGTCATCGCAGTTTTATGGTTCGTGGCAAAATCGCGCGGTGCAAAAGTAGGCGAAAAGCATAGCGGCGCAAAATCAAAAAATGCAACACCGAATGATGCGCTGCAAAAAACATCAGCGATATTAAAACAGCATTTTGCTGATTATCGAGTCACACGTAAGGCAAATCATTTGCTCGTTAGCAAACAAGATAAAAAAATTGCAATGATTACGATTGATAAAAAGATTGTTGAAGGTCAGCGCCGTTTGGGTGATGTGCCAGTGATTAATTATCATCGTATACCTAGCCGTGCACAATTGACTGCCAATCTACAGGACGCAGAGTAATTTTGCTATATAGTCAATCCTCTATAAATTGGCTACGGTGTCAGTCTCGCTCAGTCTACTACTTGTAATACTTTCACTCGGCTTCCTTGTATCCAAATTATACTGAATCGACTATAGGTGAGAGCCATAGAAGTATGCGCGCGCAGAAAAACCGCAAGCATTTTGAAGTGTAGGTTTGATGAGTATAGGTAGTTTAAGATAGTACTAAGGGCAGGTTAGAGTGAGATTGTAATTAGACTACCTGATGCTAGCGCATCCAAAGTACTACAAGAACAGCATGAAAAATTAGGCGATTATAGTTATTGTACTGAATGTGCTGAAAACTTAATGGAAGCTTCTGGCGGTCAAGGCAAAGTTATTATTTTTGGTTCAAAAGATGCAAAATGGGATGATGGTTATTCTTGGGGGCTTAATGAAACAAGTCCTAACTTAAATATACCTACTAAAACCACCAATAATGCTGAATATACGTATCATTCAGTTTATACAGACGGTAAGTATATATATGATCCTTTTGTATCTGATAAACCTATTCCACAAAGTGACTATACACAAATATTAAAGGATAAAAATCCTAACGGGGTATCATGGCGAATTAAAGGTGAGACAGACTCACCTGATATCCCAGAGCTTAAGAAAGGAGGTTTTTAATGGAACAGGATGAAGATAGAAATATTGGTAATAGATTTAGATTTACTTTAATTCAATATGTAAGAACAGGTTGGTGGCGTATTAGTAATAAATATGGTGAAGACAACTATATTCTTTGCTTAGTTTTCCACACTCATACAGATGATGGTGATAAAACAGAAGCACTTATTCGTCCATTACTTAACGATTTCTGGTTTTTTGATCGTTTTGCCTCTAACCGCTTTTTACTTTGTTCAGAGTTATATCATCAACTGTCAATTATCGAGAAAAGAGATATACAGTATATTAATGAAAAATATCCCAATCTTGGTTATGAAACAGGTATCGAATTAAGAAAATTAATAGAAAGAATTGATAAAACAGAAGATAGATAAATAGCTGTCTTACTTGTGAGAATAAAAATTAAAAGATAAAGCAATGAAACGACTCAAATCAACGTTATTAACTGAACTAGATGGCAGATGGTATTACCAGCGTCAAACTTACACTGGGATTTTATTTTTTGATAAAGAAAATTACTTAATAGAAGCTTTCGAGGTTACAGATGGTGTAATAACTAAACCTTATACGCCTATTTGCCAATATAAGCCTATTTCATATCCACAAATAGATTGTAGTGATTTCTGGAATATAGATGAAGACGACTATGGTTGTGGGATGTTTCCGCAACGTTACATGGGTGAACCATATCATGGTATATCTTATACTTTCTTAAATGGTATATGTAAAAGTGAATCATACACAGATGAGAAAGGACAAACTTTTAATTCAATATTATGGTATGAAAATAAAGAAGACCCTTATGAATTTGAATTAAATTATGCTAATTATGAGAGTGGGAGCTACGTATATACGGAGTGTTTTTCCTTAGAAGAAAGCATAGACTCTGGAAGCTTTTCTTATAGGAAGTATGACGAGAGAGATAGTAATAAAAGACTGAAGCATATTTTCGTAAGTAATAACTTTAGAACCGATAGAATGACAGGGTTTGGTGCTGCTGGTAATGAAATTCAAGAAAAAGACTATCTTAAATGTCCTTTTTCTCTACCTAAATATTTTGAATTGCTAGAGAACTACAAGACATTGAAAATGAATAGCAATTGGTTCAGAATTTGGCTTAGCGATGATATTAATGAGTCATTAGTTAGAGAATGGATATTGAATGAATCTCTTGCTGAGACAGAGTCTATTTTGGTATTAGATATTGAACATCTTGATACCTTAATTTTTTTCAATGATAAAATTAACCTCCCATACTTGAAGAGATTAGAATTGAAAAATAGCCAGCTTGCTGGAAAAGATACTTTTGATCAAAAAGAAATGGATAAAGTTGACGCATTAAAAGCAACTCATCCACATTTTGAGGTAGTAACAAATTGATTTGCCTAATTCTAGATGTGTATTATCAAGAAACCGATGCTATTACAGCAACTGTTGCAGGTATTCGCTTTGAAGGCATTGAGCAATCCCGTATTCTAAATGAATATACTGTAGAAGTTAATGACGTTGCGCCTTATGAGTCAGGGCAATTTTATAAAAGAGAAATGCCTTGCTTACTGGCTTTGATTAACCAGATTGACGAACCTTTTGATGTAATTATCATAGACGGCTATGTATTTCTGGATAGTGTTGGAAAAGCAGGATTAGGCAAATATCTGTATGATCACCTAGCTAATACAAAGCCCATCATCGGTATCGCTAAAAATCATTTTTATGACATTACAGAAGACTATGCCGTTTGGCGAGGAATAAGTAAGCGCCCTCTATATGTCACCAGTATTGGTATAAATATTACAACGGCGAAAGAGATGGTCAGTGAAATGGAAGGTGAACATCGAATACCTAAAATGGCCGCTGATGTAGATAAACTCGGGCGTCATCTAAAAACAAGCTAAAAAACTTCAGAAATAGAGCAAGATATAATTATACAAGACAACGTACTATCTTGTTTTATCAGACTGATTTATTTGAAGCTAATAGTACTAGTAACGACATTACTGCATAAGAAGTAGTGTCACAATAAAATAGTGGTGCGCTCGGCGGGAATCGAACCCACGACCCTCGGCTTCGGAGACCGATACTCTATCCAACTGAGCTACGAGCGCATATGATAACGATATGTCTGACTATCACGCTTAGATGCGCATGATAATTAGCATAAGGTGTCTAGAAATAAAGACCGCTTAGTCTAACAAATAAAAAGCACAAAGCCAATAAATGACAGTCGCGATTGAGGTTTTTTAAGAAAAAACAGCCAAGTCATTAAACAAGCATGGCAATTTACCTGCCTTTTCCCTTATAATGTTGGGGAGAATTCATATTTATAATCACCGATTGCAAGTGCGCTGGCACGCGGGATGGCTGTCTGCTATTGAAGACTTAGAGGTCGTCAAAGGAGGACAGACAGAATGTCCGAGCCGTGCTAGTCCTTGTATACGTAATAAGAGAACGTGACGAATGAGAAAAGTAGTTATGTTATCGGCAGCTGCCATTCTAGGAATCGCTAGTATCGCGGTGAGCCAAGCTGAAGATGTTGTAGACACTCCTGTAACTGCGTCAGACGTAGCAGAAGGCCAAGAGGTCGTAGAAGCTGCTCCTGAAACGCTAGGTGACGATACCCAAGCTGCTGCAGATACGACAGATGGTGCTGCGTCGACTGACGAAGCCGCTCCAGCAGAAGGCGAAGAAACTGCCGCTGCAGCACCTGCCGCTGATGAAGAGCCAATTCCACAAGATACGCCGCAAGTACAGAAGCTAATTGCTTTGTATCCTAATCTGATTGCACGTATCCAACCTGTTGCCAATATCTGTTTTGAAGACGGTGAAGCTTGTGATGTAACGGCACGCTCATCTGGCCCAGCTGCTGGCGACGGTCCTCGTGACGGTAAAGCGGTATATAACGCCGTATGCCATACTTGTCATACAGCAGGCTTGCTAGGCTCTCCTATCTTTGGTGATGCTGGCGCTTGGGGTCCACGTATTGCAAAAGGTAAAGATACGCTATATACCCATGCTATCAATGGTTTCAATGCGATGCCTGCTAAAGGTGGTGCGGATATTCCTGATGAAGAAGTTCAAAATGCCGTAGATTATATGGTCGCAGAAGCAAGCTAATCTTTGTTGATTACCTTCCAAGCTTTTACGATAGTTATCTATAAAGCGCCTATTTCAGTGATGAGATAGGCGCTTTTTCATGATGAGTATTATTAATATGGTACTTCGAATATAAGGCAGTTGAAATTCTCCATGAGTAGCCTCATTTTATGAGATTAGTTCGTTTATTACCGTACATTGTCACCTTTAGATAGTAGAGTGTGTTGAACATTCTTATACGGCTTTTGCCTATATGATAATGATAGTCGAATGTTCAACACGGCCTATTATTCTAAAATCGCATTTTATATAAATTGATAACAAATAAAGAGGTCTTCATGTCTGATGCACCAGCACTCTCCATAAAAAACCTATCCAAGACCTACGATAATGGGTTTTCGGCATTAAAAGGGGTTGATTTAACAGTACCACAAGGTGGATTCTTTGCGTTACTTGGGCCAAATGGCGCAGGTAAATCTACCATGATTGGTATTATTAGCTCATTGTTTAAGCCAACCACCGGTAGCGTCCATATTTTCGGTACAGACCTATTAGAGAACCCTTCGATTGCCAAGCAATACCTCGGCGTTGTACCGCAAGAGTTTAACTTTAATATGTTTGAAAAAGTCGAAGATATCCTGATTACGCAAGCCGGTTATTTTGGTATTCCGGCAAAAGAAGCCAAACCACGCGCAAAGAGACTATTAACCGCGCTAGGATTATGGGATAAACGCGATAGCAAATCACGTGAGCTATCTGGTGGTATGAAACGCCGTTTGATGATTGCCCGTGCATTAATTCATAAACCAAAGCTATTAATTCTTGATGAGCCAACGGCGGGTGTTGATATCGAGCTTCGCCGCTCAATGTGGGAATTCATGCAGCAGATTAATATCGAAGAGAACACCACTATTATTCTGACGACTCATTATCTCGAAGAGGCTGAGCAATTGTGTAAACGTATTGCGATCTTGGATCACGGCGAGATTCGAATCAATACGGAAATGAAAGAACTACTGGCGCAGTTGTCGGTAGAGACGTTTGTATTTGATTTAGATACGCCGCTCACTGAGCAGTTGGCTCTGACAGGAGTTACAGGAGTCTCGCAACCAGATGAGCAAACGCTAGAAGTTACCTTGACAGAAGGTGAGTCACTAAACGGTGTCTTTGATCAGTTGTCTGATAAAGGTATCAGTGTGGCGAGTATGCGCAATAAAGCCAACCGACTAGAAGAGTTATTTATGCGCTTAGTAGACAAAAACATTCAGAGTGCAGATAGCATGAAGGAGGCGGGATTATGAGTCAAGAACTAGTCGATCATAATAAAACAATGTCATTGAGTAAGAAGTGGATTGCGTTTCGTACTATTTGGTTCAAAGAAGTGCGCCGTATTTTACGTATCTGGCCGCAGACGTTGTTACCGCCAGTTATCACGATGAGTTTGTATTTTGTCATCTTTGGTAAGATGATTGGCTCGCGCGTGGGTGAGATGGGCGGCGTGCCATACATGCAGTTTATCGTGCCTGGTTTGATCATGATGTCGATCATTACCAACAGTTACTCTAACGTGGTCTCAAGCTTTTTTAGTGCCAAGTTCACGTCCAGTATCGAAGAGCTTTTGGTCTCGCCAGTATCCAAGCATGCTATTTTGATGGGTTATATCAGTGGTGGTATCTTCCGTGGTCTGGCCATCGGTGTGATTGTCTCGATAGTGGCGCTGTTCTTTACTGATCTTGGTATCGAGCATTTATTTGTGACCGTATTTACCGTACTTGGCACGTCTATCTTGTTTTCGTTAGGCGGTTTTATCAATGCGGTATTTGCACGCTCGTTTGATGATATCTCTATTATACCAAGCTTCGTATTGACACCATTGACCTATCTTGGCGGTGTGTTTTACTCGATGGAGAATTTATCGCCATTTTGGCAAAATATCTCGCTACTGAACCCTATCGTCTATATGGTCAACTCGTTCCGTTACGGTATTCTCGGCTACTCTGATGTCAATGTTTGGTATTCGATGGCGGCTATTTTTGTGTTCTGTGCGATATTTTATACCATCGCTTATCGCTTGCTAAGTAACGGATCGCGCGTGCGTTTATAGTGTATATGATTCGCTAAGCATATTATTATTTAGAGCAAATTTTAAACGGTTTAATATTAGGAAGACAGATGAGTATTCATGGTATCTTGGGTGAGCAAACCACAGACTATCCAACTGAGTATAGCCCAGAGACGCTATATCCGATTGCGCGCAGCATGGGACGTGATGCGATTGGTTGGCAAGACGATAAGCTAACCGTTGGTGTCGATTGGTGGCAGGCTTTTGAGATATCTTGGTTAAATCCGCAAGGTATCTCGCAAGTAGCGATTGCACGCTTTAGCATTCCTGCTAGCTCACCGTTTATCGTAGAATCAAAATCGCTTAAGTTATATTTGAATAGTATTAACTTTACCGAGTTTGTCAGCTGGAATGACGTACAAGCGTTGATTGCGAAAGACTTGTCAGCTTGTTTGCAAACAGACGTACAGGTAGCGTTATTTGGTCTAAACGATGATCTAGATGGTAACGAAACGGCGTTATTGATTGCTCAGCCTGAGGGTGTTTGTATTGATGAGGCACTAGCAGGCAACACGGATAAAGTTGCGTTAACTGAACATCCTGATGCGTCATTGCTAAGTGCTAGCGAAGCAATAGAGGCGAGTAGTGAAAGCATGGTGAATGATGGTACGCAGCCGTATACCTTTTATTCCAATCTACTGCGTAGTAATTGCCCAGTGACCAATCAACCAGATTGGGGTACGTTGGCCGTATCGATTACGACTGACAAGCCTTTTAATAATGCAGATATGCTGCGTTATATGTTGAGCTTCCGTCAGCACAATGGTTTTCATGAGCAGTGTGTTGAGCAGATATTTGCTGATTTGAGCCAATACTATCAGCCAAGTGAGCTAATGGTACGGGCGTGGTATACGCGCCGCGGTGGTATCGATATTAATCCTTGCCGTGTCAGTGATATCCGTTTATTGCCTAAGCCAAGCCGTTTAATCCGCCAGTAAGTTCTCGCTAAAAACACAGTGTTAATAAAAATACAATGCTAAATAGTTTTTAAGCCCATAAAAAAGCGCCTATCTCACATGATGAGATAGGCGCTTTTTGTTATAGAGTCTTCAATTACAAGACTATTTACCGCTTACTTTTGCCATGACTTCTTCACGGCTCAGCATTTGCTTTTCGACTTCACGGCGATTGACGTACTCATACTTGTCTTCAGCCAAGTTGCGATCAGAGATGACGATACGATGCGGTATACCAATCAACTCAAGATCAGCAAACTTAACGCCTGGGCGCTCGTTACGATCGTCCAGTAGTACGTTGATGCCTTGAGCTTTCAACTCTTCATACAGGGCGGTTGCCGTCTGCATGACCGTCTCTTCTTTAGACTTCATCGGGATGATAGCGACTTCAAAAGGAGCGATTGAATCATCAACCGTTGGTGTTTTTGGCCACATGATGCCGTTTTCATCATTGTTCTGCTCGATAGCAGCGGCAATAATACGGCTAACGCCAATACCATAACAGCCCATCATCAAGGTGACAGGTTTGCCATCTTCGCCAGAAACCGTACAGTTCATCGCTTGTGAGTATTTATCACCCAACTGGAATATATGACCGACTTCGATACCGCGTTTGATTTTTAGGCTGCCTTTACCATCAGGAGAAGGGTCGCCTTCTTGTACATTGCGTACATCAACGATGCGAGTAATGCGAGTATCACGTGCCCAGTTCATACCGATAGTATGTTTGTTCACTTCATTGGCACCGCAGACAAAATCTGACAGCGCCGCTGCTGAACGATCAACGAATACAGGCATATCTAAATTAACGCCGATATAGCCTTTGTGCAGACCTGCCGCTTTTAGCTCTTCGTCAGATGCTAACGTCAATGGTACGTTGGCTTCTTCGATTTTCTCAGCTTTGATAGTGTTGAGCTGATGATCGCCGCGCAATACGATAGCAATCAGTTGTGGCTCATCATTCTCAGTATGACCATGAACGATCAAGGTTTTAACCGTCGTTTCTAACGGGATGTCCAAGTGTTCAGCAACCATTTTACAGCTGGTCATGCCTTCGGTTAGAACGTCTTCACGCTCCATTTTCGGCGGTTGACGCTCAGCGGTGCTGACAGATTCTGCTAGCTCAACGTTGGCTGCATAGTCAGATGAGTCCGAAAACGCAATATCGTCTTCGCCGCTATCTGCCAATACATGGAACTCATGTGAAGCAAAACCACCGATAGAGCCTGTATCTGCTTGTACCGCACGGAAGTCTAAGCCCAAGCGGGTAAAGATGCGTGTATAAGCGTCATACATATCATGGTAAGTCTTGGCCAATGAGGCTTGATCCACATGGAAAGAGTAGGCATCTTTCATGGTGAATTCACGTGCGCGCATCACACCGAAGCGTGGACGAATCTCGTCACGGAATTTACCTTGAATCTGAAAGAACGTAATCGGTAGTTGTTTATAACTACGTAGCTCGCCTTGTGCTAGATTGGTGATGACTTCTTCGTGCGTTGGACCAAGTACAAAGTCGCGATCATGACGGTCTTTGAAGCGCAATAACTCAGGACCATAATCATCAAAACGTCCGGTCGTCTGCCAAAGCTCAGCAGGCTGAGTCATCGGCATTAGCACTTCTTGTGCACCAACGTTTTGCATCTCTTCACGAACAATGCGTTCGACCTTTTGCAAGACGCGCAGACCCATAGGCAACCAAATATATAATCCAGAAGCAATCTTGCGGATAAGACCAGCACGCACCATCAATTGGCTTGAGGCAATGTCGGCGTCACTTGGGGTTTCTTTTAGTGTGGCAAATAAAAATTGACTGGCTTTCATAAATAAAGCGTAACCTTATCAACGATAAAAAAATAAGAAATAGTAGGATGTTGAGCGTATGGCTAATCGTTTCATTGCCGCCGCAAGCTTACCTTTATCACTTAGCAATAATCTAGGGTATTTCCTAGTTACCAACCTGCTTATATACAAAGCAAATCAGTAAAAACCACTCTCATAAAAGAGAGGCAAATTTGATTTGATGTATCAATATGCCAAAAATGCAATATATTCAGGTTAAAACCCTAATCAATGCTTTAAGACTGACATTTTATTCATACAATCTGACTATGTTAGGTAAAGTTCGCCTAAGACGCAATGACTTTTTGTCTTTTCAGACCGAACGTGACGTAAAGGCTTCAATAAGGGGTAAATAATTGAGCTATTCGTATGATTTTATAGCGAAAGCACTGATTACTGGAGAGATAGTTTATCAAGAGGATTGTGTAGAGGTTTATGGATAAAGTTATGTAGAGGAATGGTAGCCAATACTTGAAGTTACTGCACAATAGTCGCATTTATAGACTAAGCATCTGTTCCATTTTTACAACGCTCTTAGCCTTACCAAACGATGCAATATTATAAAGGTAGCTTCTATGGATAATCCTGATATGAATAACGCTAATGCCACTCAAAAGCCTGAGAAACGTCCTATTGCGACAATGTCGTGGGTGATATTACTTGTCGGTCTAGCAGCGATTGTTTTTGCTATTTATAGTGCGCAAAACAAACCAGAAGAAGCGCCGATAGAAACTATTACTCGCGAAGGCGTGGTTACGCAAATTCAGCAGTTAAACCGCTTACATACCGTCGCATTCAGTGTCGATACAGTGATTACGAGCGAGCGGCCGGGAAGTTGGATGAAACTATGGCAAGACGAGCAAAAGGCATTGTTTATCGCTCATGGTCGCGTAGAGGCAGGCGTTGATCTGAGTGCGTTGACGCCTGAGATGGTACAAGTGGTGCAACCTGCTCCAGCTAATGCGGATGAAGAGCAAGTAGCTGATCCCAACTCTCCAGCTGCCACTATGCCACAAATCAATATTACCTTACCGCCTACAGAGATATTTTCAGTATATCTGGATGATATTGAGATTTACGACTGGCAGACAGGCGCCTTTGGCATGATGCAAGTCGATCCTAAGATATTGGCGCAAGCACAAACCATGGCAAAAAAAGAAGTGTTAGAGCGTGCCTGCCGAGGAGATGTCATGAATATGGCGCTGCAAAATGCTCAAACGCAATTGCAGCAGCTGTTTGCACTTACGGGAGCGGTAGTGACGGTTACCACTCAGGGTGCAGGCGCGTGCCAGTTGCCAGTCACTACCAATAGCTAGTCTGCTGGTTGTTTTTTTAGACTTAAGCCTCTTTTTTAAACTCAGCAATAGCTAGCTTGCGTGCTGATTTATGCTCGACCATTGGCGCAGGATAGTCGACATCAGAAAACTTACCACCTTTTGCCAATTCTTTACGCATCTTGTCTTCGTTGTGCAAGATACTGTTAGGAATATCTTTTAACTCTGGTAGCCAAGTTTTAATAAACAGAGCTTTAGGATCGTGCGTATTGGCTTGGCTAAAGGGGTTCATAATACGGAAGTAGGGCGCTGAGTCCGTACCTGTCGATGCGCTCCATTGCCAGCCGCCGTTATTGGAGGCAAAATCGCCATCTATCAGCTGCTGCATAAAGTAGCGCTCACCCAAGCGCCAATCAATCAATAAGTCCTTTGTCAAAAACATCGCGGTGACCATTCGCAAGCGATTGTGCATAAATCCTGTCGCATTTAGGCAACGCATTGCTGCATCTACGAGCGGCACGCCTGTTTTGCCAGTGCACCATGTCTCAAAATCATCATTGTCATATGACCAATTAACTTTAGTGTCAGTATCTTCTTTATAAGCCTTATGACGGATCAGGTTTGGTTTTTCTACTAGCACATGACGATAAAAGTCTCGCCACGCAAGCTCACTTATCCAGCGATTGATGTCTTCGTTATCACTGTCATTACCGTGTAGCTTCTCTTGTGCTTTGCTCGCCTGTAAATAGCAGAATCTAGGACTGATAGAGCCTATAGTGAGGTAAGCCGATAGCTGACTGGTTGCGTGCAGATGGGGGACATCACGGCTCACATCATAATTATTGATATCATCATCGACGAATGACTCTAGACGCTGGCAAGCGGCAGACTCACCTGCAGGATAGGCGTCTCTTGCTTGGTCAAGCTGAGCTGTCATATCGATATGCTGCAATGACTCATTCTTTTCTAATGTCTGCTGGTAGTCACTCAGCATTTTTTCACTTAGTGATTTGATATCGTCGATTGTATTAGCAAACGTTTGCGATGATGGTAGTTTGATTTTATAATCGCTATCCACTGCGGATGCTTCATGCATTTGGATAGTGCTGACGTCCAACGTATGTCGCCATTTTTTATAAAATGGGGTGAAGACCTTATACATACTATCGCCATCATTGGTCGTGATACTTTGCGGTGGCAAAATGCACTGGTCATGCCAGCGCACGAACTCGATGTCGTTTTTTACAAGTTGTTTGCTTAACTGCTTATCACGGTCAATCTCATTGCCTTCGTACTCGTGATTGGCCATGATGCAGCTGATTTCATTGTTATTGCATAAAGTCGTGAGCGCTTCTATACAGTCAGCAAAGCTTGGGCAGAGCTGTACTGTTAAAGTGATATTCAGGTTTGATTGCAATTCCTTTGCTAGAATAGGTAGCGTGCTAGCAATGTGATCGACTTGTACAAGGGAGGTATCATGCGCCTGCCACTGCTCAGGGGTTAAAAAGAATACGGCAGACACTGAAGCGTTGTCTTCTTTTGCACGTTCACAAAGCGCTGCTAAAGCAGTATTGTCATGGATACGTAGGTCACGACGAAACCACATCAGGTAATGCGGTGGATTTTTGCTAGTAGCATTGTCGTCAGTATCAGTAGCGGCTGTCTGTGCAGTCTTAGACATCAAAGTATCCCTATATTAATCAATCGCAATCATAAACAAAACTAAGGATAAAAGTATGCTAGGATAAGTTTTTGGATGCAATGGCTTTGCCGTTTGGTTAACAAAACCTCATCACATCTAACGATTTATCTTTAGCTTGAACCTATCTGATGCCGCTATAATCGGTGTCATATTCAGTACCATGAAACGCAAGGTCACAAAATGCACGTTAAGTTTTGCGGGTTTACTCAGCTTAGTGATATACAGACTGCTGCACAGTTAGGTGCAGATGCAGTGGGTTTGGTGTTTTATCCACCAAGTCCACGTGCGGTCACAATAGCGCATGCGCAAACTCTGAGCGCTGCCGTACCTGCTTTTGTCAGCGTGGTGGCACTGGTAGTCAATATGCCCAAAGATGAGCTGCTCAAATTAGCAAACAACGTCTCTTTTGATATTATCCAGTTCCATGGTGATGAGACACCTGAGCAGTGTCAACAGCTGGCAGGTATGGTCAATAAACGTTGGATCAAAGCCTTGCGTATCAATACAGAGCAAGACAGTCTCGATAGCGTTCGCGCCCAAATTAACCAGTTTACGACCGCAGGTGCCAGTAGTATTTTATTGGATGCTTATCATCAGCATAAGTATGGCGGTACTGGCGCACGTTTTGACTGGAGTCTCATTCCACATGACAGCGCACTGCCAATCGTTTTAGCCGGTGGACTTGATGCCGATAATGTTGCCACTACATTAGATTTGCCTATTTATGGCGTCGATGTGAGTGGTGGTATTGAGGTTGATAAAGGTAAAAAAGACGCTGCCAAAATGCGTGCCTTTATGAAAGCGGTCAAGCGCGATCGATGGCAAAACGCTACGGTCACTGGCGCCATCTAAGTAGGTGTGTATCTAGCTATTTGCGATAAATAATCTGCTTAGTTGATCGTTATTCCGATTTTTCTGCTTAAATCTTATTAGATTGTTATCCTTTTTATTATTTTCTCTCTATTTATCTAAAGTTATCTAAAAAATACCACTTATTACAGTAGGAATTATCATGAGTCATGTCGAGAACAAAGATTTATCTGCTACCGCACAATCGGTTAATACTTTTACCAATCCTGAAAACGTACAGGACTTTAACCAGTATCCTGATGCGCGCGGTCATTTCGGTGTACATGGGGGGCGTTTTGTCTCTGAGACGCTAATGGCTGCTCTAGAAGAGCTAGAAACGCTTTATACCAAAGTAAAAGCAGACCCAGCATTCTGGGAAGAGTATCATAACGATTTGGTCAATTATGTCGGTCGTCCAACGCCGCTGTATCATGCTAAGCGTTTGAGCGATGAGATTGGCGGTGCGCAAATTTACTTCAAACGTGAAGATCTAAACCATACAGGCGCACATAAAGTAAATAACACCATTGGTCAGGCACTGCTTGCCAAAATGTGCGGTAAAAAACGTATCATCGCTGAGACTGGTGCAGGACAGCATGGCGTAGCGACGGCGACAATTGCGGCACGCTTAGGGCTAGAATGTATCGTCTATATGGGTGCTGACGATGTCGAGCGTCAAAAGATGAACGTCTATCGTATGCGCTTACTTGGCGCGACAGTTGTGCCGGTCACTTCTGGCTCACGCACGCTAAAAGACGCGATGAACGAAGCCATGCGTGACTGGGTGACCAATGTCGATAGCACCTATTACATTATCGGTACTGTGGCAGGCCCGCATCCTTATCCACTATTGGTTCGTGACTTCCAAGCGATTATCGGTAAAGAAGCACGTATTCAGCATTTAGAAAAAACAGGCAAAATGCCTGATGCATTGGTTGCGTGCGTTGGCGGTGGCTCAAATGCGATTGGTTTGTTCTTTGATTTCCTAAACGATACCGAAGTTAAAATGTATGGTGTCGAGGCGACAGGTGATGGTATCGAGTCAGGTCGTCATTCAGCACCACTGGCGGCTGGTCGTATCGGCGTGCTACATGGTAACCGTACTTACCTAATGGCAGATGATGATGGCCAGATTCAAGAGACGCATTCTATCTCAGCGGGTCTTGATTATCCTGGTGTCGGTCCAGAGCATAGCTTCTTAAAAGATATGAAGCGTGTTGAGTATGTCGGCTGTACGGACAAAGAAGCGTTAGAAGGCTTCCATGAGGCAACTCGCAAAGAAGGTATCATTCCTGCTCTTGAAACTGCTCATGCTGTCGCTTATGCATTGAAACTGGCTAAAACCATGACGCCTGATCAGACGATTATCGTTAATATGTCAGGTCGCGGTGACAAGGATCTGCATTCAGTGATGAAGGCGGAAGGGATTGAGTTGTAGTAACGAGTATTTGAAATAAGTGATTATTTTCCATAATTGATGGCTAGGCCTTCTACTAAAGAAGTAGAAGGCTAAATAATATAGTTAATGAAATCTTATAGTTTTCAGTTATTAAGCTCTCTATCTTATTTTTTACCTATAAGAGGTATAGGTTGATGGCAAAAGTCTCACCTTCTATGGCAAAAAACCAGATTAAACGTAGTTTGCTTCAAATTATAGATTCACATCCGAATAAAACGCAAAAACAGAAAATATGGTGTTATTTTAGTAATTGTTGTGCGTATTGTGACGTAGCTATTGACCCTAACAGTCGTCAAGGACATCTTGATCATCTATTAGCGGTTCAAGATGGTGGTAGCAATGATATCTATAATTTTGTGCTGGCATGTCATATTTGTAATGGCGACGAAAAAAGAGAAATGCCATGGCGTGAGTTTCTGAGCAATAAGTGTAAGAACTTATCTAATAGTATCTATCTGGAACGAGTAGCAAAGATAGAAATATGGCAAGAACAGTCGATTATGAGCCAAGTAGATGCGGAATTATTGGCTCGAATGGAAACTATTATAGATGAAGCTAAATCTAACTTTGATCAGTCAGTAGAAAAAATGCGTATATTGCGTGACTCTATAACTACGAATTAATTTCATAACAATTAAGAGAACATTATGACCAGAATTGAAAGCACTTTTGAAACTTTAAAATCACAAAATAAAAAAGCCCTCATTCCTTATGTAATGGCAGGCGATCCTAATCCGACCACTACTGTAGGCCTGTTGCACGACTTAGTAAAACACGGCGCCGATATGATCGAAGTCGGTTTACCATTCTCTGATCCAATGGCAGATGGTCCAACCGTTGCCTTGGCTGGCGAGCGTGCATTAGCAGCAGGTACGAGTACTCGTGATGCATTAAAGATGGTTGCAGAGTTTCGTCAAACAGATACACAAACGCCAATTATCCTAATGGGATATTTAAATCCTGTTGAAATTATTGGCTATGATAACTTTGTGGCGCTATGTGAGCAGTCAGGTGTTGATGGTTTGTTGATGGTAGATTTACCGCCAGCAGAAGCGGGCAGCTTCACCCAGCATTTGACTGATCATTCGATGAATGAGATTTTCTTGCTATCGCCAACCACCTTACCTGAGCGCCGTGAGCAAGTATTGACTCATTGTGGCGGCTATATTTATTATGTATCACTAAAAGGTGTGACTGGCTCAGCCACGCTAGATACTGACGATGTAGCAACTCAAGTTCAAGCAATCAAAGCAGAAACAGATCTGCCAGTATGTGTTGGCTTTGGTATCCGTGATGGTGCTTCTGCTAAGGCGATTGGTACTCATGCAGATGGCGTTATCGTCGGTAGTGCCTTGGTACAGAATTTTGCCGATATTGATGCCAATGATACAGCTGCGGTTGCAAATGCACAGCAGAACATCATGGCGAAAATGGATGAGCTACGCGAAGCGTTAGACAGCTTAAGCGCTTAATAGCTATTGCTTTCATATTGTTATTACTTGAAGAGATAGTTATTTGAAGAAGCAGTTATTTGAAACGGCAAAGTCAAATCGTAGCTATTGTTTACCTAAGACTTTACTTAAATGCTTTACGTGAAGACAATACTAAATGACTTTGCTAAAATTAGTTTACGAGTGTAAACTAACATCACTATTATATGGTGTCTGATAGCAGTGGTTTATTCGTCATTTTGATTGGCAAATACATTATCTATCAACAAGCGCATAATCAAATTACCGACATATGAGATTTATTTATCAGTATGTCGCATGACTGCTCATGTTATGACTGTGTTAGACGTTTTGTTTAGACAACCATTAAACTCTCAATGACAAGCGAATGAGCAAACTTGTCAATAAGCCTTTTATGATGGCAAATAATATGACTGATACAATAACAAAACCCGATAACAATACTGCTAAAGCCGCGCCAAACAGCAATACGGATAGGCAGTCATGGTTTAATCGTCCTATCCCAGGCATCAAGCAGCATTTGACTGCGCCACTGTCTGCGGTAGAGACTGAACCGTCAACTAAGTGTAGTAATTGTCATTCGATGATTACCAACACAGCGCTGATTTTTAACTGTTATGTGTGCCCACATTGTGATCATCATTTACCGATGAGTGCTCGTGAGCGCTTGAACTGGTTACTTGATCAAGTAGACGGTGAGACAGGACAAGAGTTTACGGCAAAAGATCCATTGAGCTTTGTGGATAGTAAGCCATATCCTGCGCGTATGAGTGAAGCACAAGAAAAAACAGGTGAGTCTGAGGCGTTGGTTGCGATGTATGGCAAACTGCGTAACCTTGATATCGTCGCCTGTGCTTTTGACTTCCGTTTTATGGGTGGGTCAATGGGTTCAGTCGTTGGTGATCGTTTCGTTCAAGCAGCTGAAAAAGCGCTAGAGCAAAAAGTACCTTTGGTTTGCTTTGCTGCTTCTGGCGGTGCACGTATGCAAGAAGGCCTGCTATCATTGATGCAAATGGCACGCACGGCAGCAGCGATTGAGCGTCTAAGAATCGCTGGTATTCCTTATATTGTGGTATTGACTAATCCGGTGTACGGCGGCGTAACTGCATCACTGGCGATGCTGGGTGATATCCATCTAGCAGAACCAAAAGCGATGATCGGTTTCGCTGGTAAGCGTGTGATCGAGCAGACTGTACGCGAGACGTTAGAAGAGCCATTCCAGCGCGCTGAGTTCTTATTAGAGCATGGCGTAGTGGATGAAGTGGTACATCGTCATCAGCTAATTGATACGATATACCGTCTACTTGCAAAACTATGCCGCGTACCAAATGTAGATGCTCAGTAAAATGAGATGCTCGATAAGGTAAATGACTCAGTATAATGAATCATTTATTGAGTGCATAAAGACTTAGCTGCGTGCTAACATCTACTGCATATGCAAGACCCCTAATAGCATTTATCGTCATTGCACGGTAAGTGCTATTTTTGGTTTTAGCTAGCACATATATTTCTATCTCTTATTAAATTTTATATAGGTTTTATCCATGTCTGACCTTTTAGCATCTGACCTTCGCAGCCCTAATGCCCATAGTCCTAATGAAAGTGCTAGCCTAACTGAGTGGCTCGATTATATGCAGCAGATTCATGTGTCTGCAATCGATATGGGATTGTCACGTGTATTGCCTGTTGCAGAAGCGTTAGGCGTGGTGCAGTCAGCTAAAGATGACGCTTATGTATTTACTGTGGCAGGTACCAATGGCAAAGGCTCTACAACTGCTGTCATCGCCGAAATGTGTAAAGCCGCAGGTTATAAGACGGCACTATATCAGTCGCCACATCTGAGCGTTTTCAACGAGCGTGTGCGTATCAATGGCGAGATGGTCAGCGACCAGACGCTGATTGAGGCCTTTAGCAAAGTAGAGGCGGCACGCTTACAGTGCGAGTTGACGTTGTCGTTCTTTGAGATGACAACACTAGCAGCGCTATTGATATTCGCTGAGGCAGACTGTGACGTGTGGGTATTAGAAGTAGGATTGGGTGGACGGCTAGATGTGGTCAATATCATTGATCCTGACATGGCAGTTATTACCAATATTGGTATCGATCACGTTGACTGGTTGGGTGACAATGTCGAGGATATTGGTCGCGAAAAAGCAGGTATCTTGCGCAAAGACATTCCACTGATTTATGGTGCTACTGAGATGCCAGCCAGCGTGCAACAATCCATCGATACCCAGCAGGCAACTTGTTATCAGATTGGACAAGATTTTAGCTACCGCGATATTGATTTAACGACTTGGCAATACAGTAATGCAGCGGTTACCTTGCAATTACCACGTCCTGCGTTATCGTTGACTAACACGGCCAATGCACTATCAGCAGTATTGGCAAGCCCATTAAATGTTGAGATCAATGCGATTGAGCAAGCGCTACAAACTGTCAAATTAGCGGGACGTTTCGATTATCGTGAGAGCCATAGCCGCCATTGGTTATTTGACGTGGCGCATAATGAGCAAGGCGTTGAGTTCTTATTAGCGCAGCTATTACCATTTTGGCAGCAGCATGTAGCCAAGCAAAATAATCAAGATAGCTCAGCGGATATCCCTACACCAAAGATAAAGATGCTATTTTCTATGTTAGGTGACAAAGATATTGATAAAGTGGTACAGCGCTTAACCCAAGCAGGCTTACCGATTAGTGACTGGTTTATCGCTGAAATTGATTACCCTCGTGCCGCGACTACTGAACAGCTGCAAGATGTTTTGGTCAAATATATCGATAGCACCAATATATATGCGTTTGATGGTCTGCATACAGCGACCCATGCAGTGATAGAGGCGAGCCAACCGCAAGACCTTATCGTCGTATGTGGCTCGTTTCATACGATTGGGGAAGCGTTAAGTGCCCTTAGCGTATGATAATTTAAGTTAAAGTAGTGCCTGTTTAATGTTAATCTTAGTCATAGCCTGATAGCAGACAGCATGAAAAATATGCTTTATAATCAAAATGATTTGCCAGACCGGTAGAAGATGGTCGGCGTAAATTTTGAACCCTGATGGTATTAACTGACAGTAACTGGCGGTAAGAGATCATGATTAAAGCGATTGGATATACTGCTTTGAGATAGTCGCTGCGCCGCTCAATCAACCTTATTACCAACTAAGAGACGTAAACGGATGAACTTTTCGAGACAAGCCTTATTGGGCATTGGGATGATTATCGGCGGTAGCGTGATGCTATATGCCATGGTGCAGCAGATTGGCGATAGTGACCAACCAGAGCCGATGTCAGCGATGGTTGACAAATCAAGCTCGGAGCAAGAGTCTCCGCAGCCGCTCACCACTGATATCGAGACAGAAAAACGTATCCTTGCGCAAAAGCAAAAAGAGCGTGCAGCTCGCGTTGCAGAGCAAGAAAAACGTGCAAAAGAGTTTTTGACAGAGCAGGAGATTGCTGAAGCAGAAGCATTGGCTAAGGCACGTGCTGAGAGCCAGCAATATGTCGATAATAGTGCGCCAGCTACTGATGAAACTACCAATACAGAGGCTACAAAAGACGTTACTACAGATCTAACGGTTCAGCCTCGTACGGAGAGTCAGTCTACTACTGATACTACAAAGTCTAGCGAAGCAGAGAAGCAAAAAGCGGCTCAAGAGCAACAAGAAGCTCAAAGGCAAGCGGCTATCAAAGAGCAAGCGGCCGCCAAAAAACTTGCTGAGAGCAAAAAACAAGCGGAGGCAGAGAAACTAGCCGAAGCAAAAAAGCAGGCGGAAGCCCAAGCAGCGGCTGAGAGAAAAAGAGAAGCAGCTGAAGCGGCTAAAAACGAGCCACCAAAATCGCCTTCTGAATACCAAATCAAGAAAGGCGATGGACTCATAAAACTGGCAAGACAATACAATATGCCTGTAGAAGTATTGGCTCAAGCTAACAATCTATCTCCATCAGCAGCGCTACAACTGGGTCAGAGCATCACCATCCCATCGAGCAAACAGGTACAGCGTCTGGAGCGTGAAGCGGCGGCAGCCGAACAAGCGCGTGAGAAGAAGCGCCAACAAGAAGAAGCGCTAGCGAAGAAATCTGCCGATGCAAAACGTGAAGCGCAGCAAAAACTGAGTGAAGCGCGTAAAGAAGTCAAAGAAACAGACGCTAAGGGTAGCTTTGGGGTGCAAGTGGCTCTAGCAAATGACCAAGCCAAAGCGGATGAGTTAGCGAAAAAGTTCCGAGCAGCAGGTTATCAAGTCAAGACCAGTGCCACCAGTCGTGGAGTGCGTGTTGTGGTTGGGCCTGAACGCGGCAAAGTCGCAGCATTGGCACTAAAAGATAAAATCAATAGTGACCCTAAAGTAAATACGACCAGCGCTTGGGTGCTTTACTGGCGTTAAGCTAGAGTTTCTAGGGGTCTTGATTCGGCTTTTATCTACTTTATATGAAAACACGACAAATACTGTCGTGTTTTTTGTTTTATAGATTGCTGATTTGCGCCGCCTTAGTTAAGATGAGCGCCATTTTTATAATCCGTTGTTGTATAACCTGTCAGCCTATATAGGTTGCCTTGTCGTGGTCGGCGCATTATTAATTGCTATTACTAATGACAATTAGCCCATCACTCTCATATTGTATAAGGTAGAACCATGTCGTTTGGTGTTATATTTCTAATATTGGCCGTTGGGTTTTTAGGGCTGATTACGTTACCGAAGCTATTAGCAAAGCGCCCTGTCGTTGAGCCTGATCCAAAACCTGTGCGCGGTGATGAGTTGGCTATTTGGCCATTTGCGCCGATGCCGATTATGACCGATACGGAAGTGATATTTTTTAATAAGTTAAAAAATGCGCTGCCGGAGTATCACATATTTGTCCAAGTACAGCTGTCACGGATCATTGAAGCCAATAGTAGTGAGACATCAGAGCGTAGCTTTTGGTTCAATCGTATCTGCCGCCAGAGCGTTGACTATGTGATTGTGGATGTCGATGCTCAGACTACCTTGGTCGCTATCGAGCTTGATGACTGGACGCATAGTAGTAAAGCACGTCAAAAAGCGGATGATAAAAAAGATAAGGCGCTTGCTAGTGCAGGTATTGCAATGGTGCGCTTCCACGCTGAGCGTATGCCGAGTGCCGATATGCTTAGATATGAGCTAATGCAAGTGATTGAGAGTTATTAAGCATTCTGTGAAAGCTGTCCGATTGTTAAGGCTAAAACATTATTCAAGCAGTTTCATTTTAAAACTTTAGGTTAGCTAAATTTATTCATCGATCTGGTCTGACTGTCTTGGGTAAATAACGACTAGTCGATTACCTTCAAAATATAAACCTGTCTTAGGTAGCTCGCTATCTGACCAAACTATCGGCTGCTGATGACCATCATAAGCATTTCGCTCATCATAAAAGTCGCGTTTGGTGAACCATTCAATATAATGCGCGGCTCGCAATACTGTAGTGTCAATCGTTGCAAGACCTGCCATGTCCCTCTTATCGCACCACTCATGCATCGGAAAGCTCGGCGTTAGCCAATATGGCCAGTCATAATCACCGCAATCAGCTGTGTTAATCGGTAAAAAGAATCGCCCTTTGATCACGCCATAACGCTTATCGATTTTTACCTGTCCGTGATTTTCCGTATCTACCCACACCGCTCGAAACTGCTTGGTTTGCATGTGTGTCATTTTGCGCTGTAGATTATCATTGGAGTTAATCCCGACCCAGTTCACAGGTTCAAAAGGTGCTGATCCCATAAAAAACTTAATGGCTAGCTCCCAATGTTCAACCAGCTGTTCCGCATGGTTATATAGAATCAAATCAAGCTCACCAGTCGTCTGCTTACCATTATAGAGCTGCACATTGCTAGCCAGTGTCTCATACGGATGCAGCTTGCGCGCAAATCCATCCTCTAACCAAAATGACAGTAAGCCTTCAAAATGAAAACCCAGACGATTGGGGCTAGGGCGTTTGAGTAAATAGCGAGTCAGCTCTTGATAGGCGGCAGTGATGTCTAGCTCTGTTAATCGTCGCTCATACGCTTCAAACTGCGTCTGCCAAAATTGCGCGCTATGCACGGTAACGGTATGTGTAGTTTGATGCGGCGTAAAGTCTAGCCACTGCGTCAGAACATTAGGGCATGCTAACACATAAGCCAAATCACGCACATAGGGTCGGCGGTAATGCTCCCAAGGAGCGTCATTCCTGAGGCGATTAAATGTGGGCTGATTGACAGGCTCGATCATAGAGTAAACCAGTGTGAAGGTGTAGCATTTACCCTAACGGCTCGCTCTATAAAAGTCTATAGATGACAAGTATCCGCTAGGGCAGTGCTCAGTTTTTTGGCGCTAAAATATGATATTAATGTGATGAATATGAATGCTGATATCAGGCGGTGATAGCAAGTAAGGTAATAGAATACTGAGTATTGTCTTGATTATTGGTAATAACCATTTCGATGGATTTCTAGGTGCGTTATGTGGTGGCTGTTGTTCTAGATTAAGTGGGGTGTGATCTTTCTGGGTCATTGTCTAGCTCCATATTTACCGTAACTTGATTGCTACGGCTTATGGTTGCTATTTTATGAAGTAAGGTCATTCGATAGTTCTATATAGAAAATGGCAAAGTTCTATAGAACTTCATCAGCTTTCTTTAGCCATTTTGCAATGAAGTCTTTTTTAACAGAGAGTCCTAACGCCTCAGCCTTAGCTTGAATAAGCTTATTAAGTTCTCCATAAGGATCGGCTAGGTGCTCTTTATCATATTCAGCCATTTTAATAAGTGTGGTCACTAACGCTTGCATAGAACCTACGCTTTTATGGTGTGTTGGCTCGTCATTAGCTGACTTGTCTACTATTTCAGTTTTGGCTTGTGCTAGTCGGTTTTCAAGTTCGGCTACTTTTTCCTGTGCTTTGTTATGATAAGTAGTAAGCTGCGCTACTTGCTCTTGAAGTTCATTAATAATTTGTTTGTCACTCTTAAATCCTGTTTTTTGCTGTGGAAGATCTCCTCTTGATGCCATTGTAATAAGCTTATGAAAGTTATGAGCTTGTGAGTTCTCGCCATACTCATCTATTATAGACTGCTCTTGCTTGGCTCTTTCAGCCTCACTTACGACATTAGTGTCTATTAGTTTAAATGTTCTTATCCCGTCTTTAGGCTCTTTTGCTGTTACCATATCATCGCCAGTCACGCTATAATCTAGCGTCCTACCTTTCTCTAAAGGCAAGTTGAGCTTCTTTAAAAAGCCAATTTTCTGCAATTCTTCCAAACTATAATAAAAGTCTATTTCAATAGGCTCATAAAAATCTAAATCTGCATCATCTTCTTCTAGGCAATCATCATAAAAAGAATTACAAAACATCATATAGTCGAGAAAGCCATCTTTTGCGATCTCATAAAATAGCGTACTGGTTTTATACTTACGATCAATATCGTTGCACGAGTAAATGCGGTAATGTCGGTCTATGTAATATTCGTTTACTAGCTCATCAAAATTATTATACAGCAAAAAAGATACGATCTCTTGAATTGGCTCTCCTAGCTTATACGACATGAAACATAAGAAATCTTTTGGTGATATATAGCAGTTCGCTTTCTCTCTTGCTTCATCTAGTAATCCCACAATTCACACCTCTACACCCTTAAACCAAAGTAGGTACAAGGCAGTGCCAGCCTAAAGGTGTATGAACGGCTGGATTTCGGTTACTTGTCATGCCTTGCAAGATTTTTATTATTTTTTGCTCAATCAAAACATCATAAAACCACCCATCAAATTTAGCACAAAAAAAAGCCAACCATTGAAAACAATGATTGGCTTTTCTCTTTACTGCTATGTTTGGTCGGAACGGCAGGATTTGAACCTGCGACCACTACACCCCCAGTGTAGTGCGCTACCAGACTGCGCTACGCCCCGAGTGACTGACTATTTTACGCAAAATTATGTATATTGCAAGGGCTATTTATAGCAGATAAACTCTACAATATTATTCTGCCGAGCATAGTCAGTATAATCGCTTAGCAGCCAATATTAACCCAATAATTCTTTTAGAATTTGGTTCACTTGCTGTGGGTTAGCACTACCGCGACTGGCTTTCATGACTTGACCGACCAGACCGTTAAAGGCTTTTTCTTTACCGCCACGATATTCTTCGACCATCGCTTCATTTTTTGCGATGACTTCTTCTACCATTGCTTTGATAGCGCCAGTATCGGTCTCTTGCTTGAGGCCTTTGTCTTTGATGATTTTATCTGCTGCATCATCACCATCGCCGCCTTCGCGCTCATATAGAGCACTAAAGACTTTCTTAGCCAATTTGCCAGATAGCGTGTCATCTTTGATACGCTTGAGCATACCAGCCAATTGTTTGGCGCTAATAGGGGAGTCGATGATGTCGGTGTCATCTTTGTTCAGGGCGCCGAGCAAGTCGCCCATGACCCAGTTACCAGCCATTTTGGCATCTTGCTGACCGATTTCAGCCACTACATCTTCGAAGTAATCAGCAATTTGACGACTACCAGTCAAGATACGAGCATCGTATTCTGACAGACCAAGCGCTTCTTCAAAGCGTGCACGACGAGCGACTGGTAGCTCTGGCATCGCTGCTTTGATCGCATCAACCGTATGTTGCTCGATACGGACAGGTAGCAGGTCAGGATCAGGGAAGTAGCGATAGTCGTTGGCGTCTTCTTTGGTACGCATGGTACGCGTTTCATCACGCTCTGGATCATACAGCATCGTCGCTTGTACGACTTTGCCGCCATCTTCTAGGATATCGATTTGACGCTCGATTTCACGATTGATAGCACGCTCGATAAAGCGGAACGAGTTTAGGTTCTTTAGCTCAGTACGCGTACCGAGATCAGCGCCTGGCTTGCGCACAGAGACGTTACAGTCACAGCGGAATGAGCCTTCAGCCATTACTGCGTCTGAGATACCTAGCCAAGTGACTAGCTGATGGATGGCTTTGATGTAGGCAAGTGCTTCGTGAGCAGAGCGCATGTCTGGCTCAGAGACGATTTCGATTAGTGGCGTACCAGCACGGTTCAAATCCACACCCGTCATACCGTCGACAGCATCATGGACAGATTTACCTGCATCTTCTTCTAGATGTGCGCGAGTGATACCCATACGTTTCGGATATTCGTTCTTTTCGCCTTCGTTGACGACGACATCGATATAGCCTTCACCCACGATAGGATTGGCCATCTGGGTGATTTGATAGCCTTTAGGCAAATCAGGGTAGAAGTAGTTTTTACGGTCAAACGTATTAAACAGACCCAACTCAGCATTGACACCAATACCGAATTTTAGGGCACGATCGACCACACCAGCATTTAACACTGGCAATACGCCAGGTAGACCCAAATCGACGATACTTGCTTGGCTGTTTGGCTCATGACCAAAGTCAGTCGGCGCACTTGAGAATATCTTACTTTCCGTATTTAGCTGGCAGTGAATCTCGATACCGATGACCACTTCATAGCCATCGACAAATAGCTCTTTACGCACAGCGTGTTCACGGACGGCATTGTTATCAGTAGTAGCTGTACTCATTATACCGTCTCCTTTGCGATGGTAGAGTGTTGTAGGTGATGGTCGGTATGCTGCTGGAACAGGTGCGCAGTCGTGAGCAGTTGACTCTCTTGCCAGTGCTTACCGATTAATTGCAAGCCAATAGGGAGGCCTTCTGTCGTCAAACCAACTGGCTGACTGAGCGCAGGTAGACCCGCTAGGTTGACCGCAATGGTATAAACGTCACCTAAGTACATCGTTGCAGGATCTAGGTCTTCACTGAGCTTATAAGCCGCAGTCGGTGCAGTCGGGCTAGCAATCACATCACAGCTAGCAAATGCTTCGTCGAAATCTTTGACGATTAAGCGGCGAATCTTCTGTGCTTTAGTATAGTAAGCATCGAAGTAGCCAGCAGACAGTGCATAAGTCCCTGTCAAAATACGGCGCTGTACTTCAGGGCCAAAGCCTTCGGAGCGTGAGCGTGTGTATAAGTCGATCAGATCCGTTGGGTTCTCACAGCGATAACCAAAACGTACGCCATCGAAACGTGATAGGTTCGATGACGCTTCAGCAGGTGCTAGCATGTAGTAAGTGGCAAGCGTAATTTCAGGATCAGTGATGTTCACTTCTACAATCGTTGCGCCCAGCTCTTCGTATTTTTTGAGCGCGGCACGTGCTGCTTGCTCGACTTCGCTATCAAGCCCTGTGCCAAAGTATTCTTTGGCCACACCAATACGCAAGCCAGCAAATGGCTTATCACCAGCAGCAGCTTGGGCATCATTGATGTCTTGTACGTAGTCAGGCATCTCGTACTTGATAGAAGTTGCATCGCGCGGATCATGACCAATCATTGGTTGGAGCAGATAGGCGCAATCTTTAGCGCTGCGTCCCATGCTACCCGCTTGATCCAAACTTGAAGCGTAGGCAATCATACCAAAGCGTGACACACGACCATAAGTAGGCTTGATACCTGTTAGGCCGCAGAATGAGGCAGGTTGGCGAATAGAGCCACCCGTATCACTACCGGTAGCAACAGGAACAAAGCCTGCGGCAACAGCAGCAGCACTACCACCTGACGAGCCACCAGGGACGCGCTCTAGGTTCCAAGGGTTCTGTACAGTGCCGTAGTAAGAGCTACTGTTGTCTGAGCCCATCGCAAACTCATCCATATTGAGTTTACCTAAGCTAATCATGCCAGCTTTGTCGATGTTAGAAACGATGGTCGCGTCATATGGTGAGACAAAGTTGTGTAGCATCTTTGAGCCACAAGTGGTCAGTACGCCTTGGGTACAAAAGATGTCTTTGTGCGCCATTGGTACGCCAAGTAGTGGACGCTGATCGCCTTGTGCGCGCATCTCGTCTGCCGCTTTTGCTTGTGCGCGTGCTGTTTCAGAGGTATGAGTGATAAAGCTGTTAATTTTGCCGTCTAGCGCATCGATGCGCTTGATGTAGTGTTCGGTTAATTCGGCGCTGCTAAATTGTTTGTTTTGCAAGCCAGTAATGAGCTGCTCGGTACTTAATAAATGAAGTTCAGACATAAGGTGTCGTCCGTCAAAATGTTAATAGCATAAAATAAAATGGGATAGTGACAAATGCGTGGTTGTGTTATTCAGCCGCTATTATTCAATCACCTGAGGCACTAGATATAAGCCTTCTTCTACGGCAGGTGCGACTGACTGATTACGCTCACGATTGATGTCGTGTTTTGCCACATCAGCACGTAACTCTTGGCAAGCTTCATGGATATTGGCTAGTGGCTTGATGTCTGTCGTATCAACGTTAGATAGCGTATTCATCAGTTTTAATACTTTACTGATATCATCAGCATAGCTATCGGCTGTACTTTCATCGACACCTAAGCGGGCAAGGTTGGCAACTTCTAGGATTTCTTCACGGCTGACGTTGCTGTCAGACGTTGCTGGCTGCTGAGACATAGTTTCTCCAGTTAAGGACAGTTTTTGTTAGAGTAGTTGATTACGAAAACGAAAATACGTAAGCGCTAAAATAGAGACAATTAAAATATAAACAAATAGTAAGTGGGCTTATTATAAAGCATCTGACTCAAGTTTACAGAGCATGACGCTTGATTGATGCACAATCTCAACCAAGAGGCTGAATTGATAAAGACGTAATATTAAATAAGATATGGTGTCATCCAAGCCATAATGCCAATTCAGACACAATGATTTACAGAGAATTGCAAAACTTACCCCCTAATTCATCATTGTTCCTCAATTGCTCTCCAATTAGCTTCTAAAATACGTTACAGTATGCATCTGCTATTAAGCAAAACATTCATCTGCCTGTAGAGCCTTGTTAGTTATCAGATTAAATGATGTTTCATTGAGTTGAATGATATTCACTACTATTTCAAACTTTGTAACAACTTTTGGCGTCTAAGACAAAAATCCTTACTTACTGATGCAAATATCTATGTTTTTTTTGAGCTAAATCGGTATAATTTAGCTCAGTTTTTTCATTTCATCATTATTGTTTGGATTTTGACTTGTTGGGATGATTAACTGTTGCCACAAGTAATGTTTAACGACGACCTGCTCAACACTGACGAGTAACACCTCAGTCAATCTCATTCGCCTCATTCGTAAGACGCTGGATATATTAGTCATGAACCTGTTTGGATTTTTATCAAATAATATCGCTATCGACCTCGGTACTGCGAACACCCTAATTTTTATTCCTAATAAAGGCGTCGTGCTTGACGAGCCTACGGTGGTCGCGTTACGAAGCAATCGTACTCAGAACCCGACCGTCGCCGCTGTTGGTATCGATGCCAAGCAGATGCTAGGCCGTACGCCTGCGAACATCACAGCGATTCGCCCGTTAAAAGACGGTGTGATTGCTGATTTTGAAGTGACGCAAAAAATGCTTAAGCACTTTATCGCTAAAGTAAAAGCCAAGCGTTTTATGGCACAGCCTAATGTTGTGGTTTGTGTACCATGTAAGTCTACTCTAGTTGAGCGCAAGGCGATTCGTGAGGCAGTATCATCAGCAGGTGCGAGCAAAGTATTATTGCTAGAAGAGCCGATGGCTGCGGCTATCGGTGCTGGTATGCCAGTTCATGAAGCCAGTGGTTCTATGGTGGTGGACATCGGTGGTGGTACAACTGAGATTGCTGTTATCGCCCTGTCTGGTTGCGTATACGCTGAGTCGATTCGTATCGGTGGTGATATGTTTGATGAAGCGATCATCACCCATGTACGCCGTACGCATGGTTGTGTCATCGGTGAGACGACCGCTGAGCGTATCAAAAAAGAAGTCGGTTCTGCATTGAATGAAGACAGCCAACTAGAAGTAGAGGTTCGTGGTCGTAGCATGGCAGAAGGTGTGCCAAAGACCTTTACTGTCAATTCAGAAGAAGTGCAAAAAGCGTTGACTGATCCATTGAGCGGTATTGTTAGCGCTGTAAAAGTAGCACTTGAGCAGACTCCGCCAGAATTGTCATCAGATATCGCTGAGCGTGGCATTGTATTGACAGGTGGCGGTGCACTATTACGTGACTTAGATAAACTTATCTCGCAAGAGACTGGTTTGCCAGTGACGGTAGCAGAAGACCCATTAACCTGCGTTAGCCGTGGTGGTGGTATCGCGCTTGATTTCATCAATAACAAAAGTTTAAATATGATTTTTGTTTAAATCATCTCTATCATTAATTGCCATATAGTATTGGCAATATATGATAATTTATGTGAACGATGAAACTATAAATATAGTTGGTTTAATATAGTTTGGATACAGGAAAGCCGAGCGAAAGTACTACAAGTATTAGGCTGAGCGTGACTGATACCGTATCCAATTTATAGAAAATTGACTATATATGAAATTAAAGGTAGCCGACTGTGCTACCTTTAATTGCATTCATTTGTGCTAGAACCCCATATCCTCGATAAACACTCATGCTGTAAATAAGTGCTATTGTTCATTTTAGAATCCTTAAATCAGACGACTTATGACTTCAAGTATTTTTGCTCGCCAGCCGTTATCACTTCGTAAGACTGTTATTGTATTGATAGCAGCCTTGATTTTGATGTGGTTTGATAGCAAAAACTCTGATTGGTTCAAGCCTGTACGTAGCACCAGTCATGCTGCCATGCAGCCAATCTATGAGCTGTCTCTATTACCAAGCTATGCCAAGCATTGGGCAGGTGGTAGTCTACAATCTAAAGAAGCACTGCGTCGCGAAAACATGCAGCTAAAATCGCAATTGATACACGCGCATGCCAAGCTACAACAGCAAGATTATATTTTGGCGCAGAATGCACGTCTGCAAGGTATCTTATCTACCACCAAGCCCGAGCAGTTCGACCTTAATTTGGCGCAAGTCATCGGTACAGATACCAATTTGCTCAGACAGATTGTCGTGCTTAATAAAGGTGAGCAAGATGGCGTTCAAGTTGGGCAAACGGTCATCGATGAAGACGGCGTATTAGGACAGATTATCAATGTCTATCCGAATACTAGCCGTCTGTTGTTGATTACAGATGAGCAGCAGTCAGTTGCGGTTACTGTCAAGCGTACCGGTCAGCGTGCCATCGTCACAGGCCAAGGTATCCCATCTTCATTAAGTCTCAATTACGTTTTCAAAACATCGGATGTGCGAGTAGGTGATGAGCTAGTGTCGTCAGGATTGGGTGGTCGTATTCCGGCAGGCTATAGAGTAGGGCGTATCGCGCATGTCAAAGACGAGCAAACCGATAACTTTAGAACCATCGAAGTTACCCCAGCGGCTAATTTTATCGATAATGCCTATGTACTAATACTTCAAGACAAGCTGTTAAATGAGAACAATGCTGCTGCTATTGCTCCATAGATAATGACGCAAGCCACAGTATTAACGGCTAATTAGCTGGCTTATTAATGTTTTAAAGCTTTCCACTTATGGTATTCACCTTGCCAATATCCAATCAACAATATAACAGCAACCATCAAACACTCGCTAAGGTAAGTACCCATGTCGTATCCTGATTCTGAGAATGCCACGGTACTATTGATAGTTGTGATTGTTCTAAGTTTCATTGCTGCATCGTCACTCAATGTCTATCCATTAAGTCCAAGTATGGCCACACTGCGTCCCATGGTCATGATCATGGTGCTGATTTATTGGTTGCTGTTTCAGCCGCGCTATGTGGGTATTTTTACCGCATTTACGGTTGGACTGATTGCTGATTTATTGATGGATACCCATTTAGGACAGCAAGCTTTCGCCGCTGTTGTGGTTGCACTGGTTATCAAAATTACCAGTATCTACGTCAGACAGTTGAATACCGTTAGCGCTTGGTTAATTGCTAGTCTAGGGCTGATTGTCTTTCAGTTAAATCTATGGATACTACAGATGTTTATTCAAAACGTCTTTGTCGCCCAGTCTGCTTTGTCATTATTTATGAGTATCATTAGCTGGCCACTCGTACTGTTTGCTTTGCGCAAGTTTTCGCGTTAATGAGTCACTAGCTATAGCTATTACTCTGATTGATAGCTTAGTTTGCTCTGTTCACAAGACTGTATGACCACATACATCATAAATTTATAAATGAAGAGAATATCGATGGATATCGTTTTGGCATCTGGCTCTCCGCGTCGTCGTGAGCTACTAGAAAGAGCGCAATTAGATTTTACTATCTTAAGTGTAGATATCGACGAGACGCCGTTAGATAATGAGTCGCCAACAGACTATATCGAACGCATGGTCGAAACCAAAGCTAATGCCGCGATACAACAATTAAGCGACACCTCTCAAGCAAATCACGATAGCCTTACATCACCGTTTATTATTTTGACTTCTGATACCATCGGTGTACTGTCGGATGGTAAGACAGTATTGGTCAAACCCGTCGATCGCGAGCACGCATATAGTATGTGGCAGCGTATGTCTGATAACGTCCACGAAGTATGGACTGCCGTTCAAGCGACTCAAGTACAGCTATTGCCCAAAGTAGAACGAAGCCCCTCAGAACCTACACAGTGCTTGCAAATTATCAACCAACAGCGAATTACTGAGCGTACGGAAGTGACTTTTATACCATTGACGACACAGATGATGAGTGATTACTGGGATAGTGGCGAACCCGCTGATAAAGCTGGTGGATATGGCATTCAAGGACTGGGTGCTGCATGGGTCAGTCGTATCAACGGTAGCTACACCAATGTTGTTGGTCTGCCACTGGCGCAAACACTGGCACTAATCAAAGAAATGACAGAAGGCAGTATGGACACAGTCAACCCGTTATAATGAGATATGCACATAATGACACGGTAGGGTAATGGGCAAGAGCAAGTCGCATTTGTTACACTGTCAATCTAATAGGCGATGACCGTCTAATAAGAAAGCTGAGAGATAAGAGAAAAAACTATGTCCGAAGAGCTGCTGATTAATATTAGTCCAATGGAGTCCCGTGTTGCGGTTTTAGACAATGGTATTTTGGGCGAGATTTATATTGAACGACATCACAAACTGGGGTTGGTCGGCAATATTTATCTGGGGACGGTCGTACGTGTCCTTCCTGGTATGCAGGCAGCCTTCGTAGATATTGGTCAGTCACGGACCGCATTTCTACATGTCAACGATATGCAGCGTGAACCACGCCCCGTTGCAGAAAAAAACAAAGCGGCTAAGGCCACTAAGCACGAGATAAATGAGGACGATGCCACTGCCAACGCTTCTGCTGATAGCTTGGCTGTGACACCGCCTATTGTCAGTGCGCAAAGCACAGAGATCGTACCAGCGTCTAAAACATTGATTCAACACCGCCTACATGAAAGTCAGCGTATTTTGGTACAGGTAACCAAAGATCAGTTGGGGAGTAAAGGTGCTCGTCTAACGACCAACATCTCACTACCATCACGTTATCTAGTATATTTGCCATCGAGTGACCATATTGGCATATCGCAGCGTATCGATGGCGAAGAAGAGCGTAGCAGAT
This sequence comes from Psychrobacter sp. NPDC078409, assembly GCF_050268505.1. Taxonomy (NCBI): domain Bacteria; kingdom Pseudomonadati; phylum Pseudomonadota; class Gammaproteobacteria; order Moraxellales; family Moraxellaceae; genus Psychrobacter; species Psychrobacter sp. NPDC078409. The sequence goes on along the minus strand of NZ_JBNNGW010000006.1, from coordinate 67,505 downwards.
TAAAGACTGAGCTTAGTAGCCTGATGCAAACGGTCAATCTAAAAGGTGGACTGATTGCTCGTACCGCTGCTGAGCGTGTGCCTGTCGATAAGCTAGAAGAGGACATCTATTATCTATTGCAGCTATGGCGTACTATCTGCGCTCGTCGCCAAGAGATTAATCATCATCAGAGCTCAGAGCTGATCTATCAAGAACTGTCGCTACCATTACGTTCTATCCGTGACTTGGTTCACGCTGATACCGAAAAAGTTATTATTGATAATACGCAGATTTATGAGCAAGTCAGATACTTCGCCAAAGAGTTTGTTCCATTTGTCTATGACCGAATCGTGCACTACACCGCAGAGCAGTCGCTATTCGATGTACACCGTGTTGAGGATGATCTACGTGATGCACTAAAGCGCCGTGTCGATCTCAAGTCTGGCGGTTATCTGATTATCGATCAGACCGAAGCAATGACCACGATTGATGTTAATACAGGTTCTTTTGTGGGCGGTCGCTCATTAGAGGATACGGTTTATAAGACTAATCTAGAAGCCACACATGCTATCGCTCGACAGTTGCGCTTACGTAATCTAGGCGGCATTATTATTCTAGATTTTATCGATATGCTTGAACAGCAGCATAAAGATGATGTGCTTGAGAGCTTACAGGCGCAACTTACTCAAGATTATGCAAAAACCAAAATTACGCAGGTCAGTGAGCTTGGCTTAGTGGAAATGACACGTAAGCGAACGCGTGAATCATTAGGTCAGCAGCTTTGTGAGCCGTGTTCGACTTGTCAAGGTCGTGGGTTTGTCAAAACGGCAGAGACCGTTTGCTTTGAGATTTTCCGTGAGATTATGCGCTGCGCACGCACTTATAATTCTCCCAAAAAGTTCACAGTGGTGGCTCATGCGGCAGTCATTGACTTACTACTCACGACAGAGTCAGACACAGTGGCCGATTTAGAGTATTTACTGGGTAGGGTGATTACTTTTGATGTAGAGAACCTATACACCCAAGAGCAGTATGATATTGTTTTAGATTAATATTATTTAAAACAAATAATAATTTTAGATAAAAATATTTGTGTGGTTAGTAGCCAGTATAAGAAGGAGCATCTCTAATGATACTAGAGATTGCTCTTGCAATACCTAAAATACTATGTATAATATACACCACTGAATTATATATGCGCAGCTGAATAAAAAAAGCTGGCGCTATGACAGCTAGAGCATCGTTTCTAGCACTATTTCATTATGCCTTTGCTACTTTCCAATTAATAGGAGGGTCGGCGGGGCTTTAAACTATTTTGCTTTTGGCACGCTATAAGTTCGGATAAAGAACTCATTCTGGTTAAGAACAGAAGGCCGCTTTAAGTGAATATTTAACCAAACTGCTTTTGATCATGGTCTTGCGACGCAAGAATGACAAAGGCACATATTAGGAGCTTGCTGGCATGGCTAACCAGAGAATCCGTATCCGTCTTAAGTCTTTTGATCATCGTCTGATTGATCAATCTGCACAAGAGATTGTTGATACTGCAAAGCGCACCGGTGCGCAAGTTTGTGGTCCTGTACCGTTGCCGACTCGCATTGAGCGCTTCAACGTTCTAACCTCACCACACGTTAACAAAGACGCTCGTGACCAGTACGAAATCCGTACTCATAAGCGTATGGTTGATATCGTTCAGCCAACTGACAAAACTGTGGATGCGCTAATGAAATTAGATTTAGCGGCGGGTGTTGACGTTCAAATTGCTTTGGGTTAATGCACATTAAACACCCAACCCATTAATATAAGATATAAAGAGGTCTAAAATGGCGATCGGTTTAGTCGGTAAAAAGTGCGGCATGACCCGTGTCTTCACTGAAACAGGCGCATCTATCCCTGTAACAGTTGTTGAGGTCGATGCAAACCGCATTACTCAAGTAAAAAATACTGATGTAGATGGTTATCAAGCCATCCAAATTACCACAGGTACTCGTCGTGACAGCCGCGTAACAGCTGCACAAAAGGGTCACTTCGCCAAAGCTGGTGTTAAAGCTGGCCGTGGTGTTTGGGAATTCCGTGCCAACGAAAGCGATCTTGAAGGTCGTGAGATTGGTGGCGAGATTCTAGCTGACTTGTTCGAACAAGGTCAGATGGTTGATGTGACAGGACAGAGCAAAGGTAAAGGTTTCCAAGGCCCTGTTAAGCGTCACAACTTTAGTATGCAAGATGCTACTCATGGTAACTCAGTGTCTCATCGTGCGCATGGTTCAACTGGTCAAAACCAGTCACCAGGTAAAGTATTCAAAGGCAAGAAGATGGCGGGTCAGATGGGTAACAAACGTGTTACCGTTCAGGGCCTAGAAGTGATTTCGGTTGATGCCGAAAAAGGGTTACTTGTCATCAAGGGTGCTATCCCAGGTGCCACCGGTGGCGATGTTATCGTACGTCCGTCAGTCAAAGCCTAAGCAAGGGGATTAACGTGGATTTAAAAACAGTTACAGGTGCGGCGGTTGAGCTTTCTGATACGGCATTTGGTCGTGAATTCAACGAAGCACTAGTGCATCAAGTCGTCACCGCTTATTTAGCTGGTGCTCGCCAAGGTACACGCGCACAAAAAACACGTGCCGAAGTTTCTGGCGGTGGTATTAAGCCATGGCGCCAAAAAGGTACTGGTCGCGCTCGTGCGGGTTCTATTCGTAGCCCAATCTGGCGTTCAGGTGGTCGTGCATTCGCTGCAAAACCACAAGATTGGTCACAGAAAGTAAACCGTAAAATGTATCGCGGTGCGATGCAGTGCATCCTAGCAGAATTGATTCGCCAAGAGCGTCTGATTTTGGTAGAAGAGTTGAGCGTTTCTGGGCCGAAAACCAAAGAACTGATTGCTAAGTTAAACGATTTGAATGCACCTCGTGCACTAATCGTTACTAAAGAAGTTGATGAAAACTTATACTTAGCTGCTCGCAACATTCCACATGTCAATGTACTTGGTACAAATGAAGTGGATCCAGTGAGCTTGATCGCATTTGATAAAGTGATCATGTCAGTTGAAGCTGCGAAACAATTTGAGGAAGCACTAGCATGAATAACGCAAGACTTTATCAGGTCTTAAGAGGGCCTGTATTCTCAGAAAAATCTCAAATGCTTGGCGACTCACTTGGTGTGCAGGTATTTAAAATTGATTCTAATGCTACTAAGCTTGAAGTCAAGAAAGCAGTTGAGTTGATGTTTGAAGGTGTTGAAGTCACTAAAGTAAACACTTTGAATGTTAAAGGTAAGACAAAGCGTTTTGGTAAAAGCATCGGCCGTCGTAACGACTACAAAAAAGCCTATGTTACCTTAAAAGCTGGTCAAGATGTACAAATGGCTGATGCTGGTGAAGAAGTAGCGAATACTACTGATTCTACTAGTGAAACAGCGAATAACGAATAAGGATTACACTCATGCCTATCGTAAGAGCAAAGCCAACATCACCAGGCCGTCGTTTTGTTGAAAAAGTAGTGCATCCACACCTGTACAAAGGTCGTCCGTTTGCAGCACTTCTAGAATCAAAAAGCAAGTCAGGTGGTCGTAACAATAATGGCCGCATTACTACTCGTCACATTGGCGGTGGTCATAAGCAACATTATCGCATTATCGATTTCAAACGTACTAAAGACAATATCCCAGCAACGGTAGAGCGTATCGAATACGATCCTAACCGTACTGCTCATATTGCTCTACTTAAGTATGCTGATGGCGAACGTCGTTACATTATCGCTGCTAAGAAACAAGTAGTTGGTGATACAGTAATGTCAGGCGAGACTTCTCCAATTCGTCCAGGTAACTGCTTACCGCTAAAAAACATCCCATTGGGTACTGTGATTCACAATATCGAGCTTAAAATCGGTAAAGGTGCACAGATGGCTCGTTCTGCGGGTGCTAGCGTTCAGTTACTAGGTCGTGACGGTGTTTATGCTATTCTACGTATGCGTTCTGGCGAAACTCGCCGCGTACACGTGAATTGCCGCGCTGTTATTGGTGAAGTTTCTAACACTGAAAACAACTTGAAATCACTTGGTAAAGCCGGTGCTTCACGTTGGCGTGGTGTTCGTCCTTCTGTTCGTGGTGTCGCTATGAACCCGGTTGATCACCCACACGGTGGTGGTGAAGGTCGTAACAAAGGTCGCCATCCAACCAGCCCTTGGGGTCAGAAGTCTAAAGGACTTAAAACGCGTCACAATAAGCGTACTGACAACATGATCATCCGCCGTCGCGCCAAGAAGAAATAAAGGAAGAATTTCATGCCTCGTTCATTGAAAAAAGGTCCATTCATAGACGCGCACTTGTTTGCTAAAGTTGAGAATGCATTAGACACCAACTCACGCAAGCCAATTAAGACTTGGTCGCGCCGCTCGATGATTCTGCCACAAATGGTTGGCCTAACTTTATCTGTTCACAACGGCCGTACTCATGTACCGGTTATCGTGAGCGAGCAGATGGTTGGTCATAAACTAGGTGAATTTGCCCCGACTCGTACGTATCGTGGTCACGGCATTGACAAAAAAGCTAAGAGATAAGGTGCTTACCATGGAAGTAACTGCAAAATTACGCGGTGCCGCCATATCGGCACAAAAAGTTAGACTCGTTGCTGATGAAGTTCGTGGCAAATCTATTGAGCGTGCTTTGGATATCCTAACGTATAGCAATAAAAAAGGCGCTGTGTTTGTTAAGAAATGCCTTAACTCAGCCATCGCCAATGCCGAACATAATCACGGCTTAGATATTGACGACCTAAAAGTCGCTACTATCTATGTTGATGAAGGCATTACGCTAAAACGTATCCTACCACGTGCCAAAGGCCGTGCTGATCGTATCAGCAAGCGTACTTGTCACATCACTATAAAGGTAGGAGAATAAGTTATGGGTCAAAAAGTACATCCAATCGGAATTCGTCTTGGTGTTGTAAAAAAGCATAACGCAAACTGGTATGCTAACCCTAAACAATACTCAGAATACCTAATTAACGACATTCAAGTTCGTGAATATCTACGCAAAAAGCTAGATAACGCTATGATCAGCAACATCATGATCGAGCGTCCTACTGGCGCTGCTAAGATTACCATCGCCACTGCGCGTCCTGGTATTGTTATCGGTAAGAAAGGCGAAGATATCGAAAGACTTCAAAAAGAATTGACCAAAATTATGGGCGTACCTGCTCAGGTCAACATTGAAGAAATCACGTCACCTGACCTTGATGCACGTTTGGTAGCAGACGGCATCGGTAGCCAGCTTGAGCGTCGTGTTATGTTCCGTCGTGCGATGAAACGCGCGGTACAGAACAGCATGCGTTCTGGTGCTAAAGGTATCAAGGTTGAGCTGTCTGGCCGTCTAGGCGGTGCTGAGATTGCTCGTAGTGAATGGTACCGTGAAGGTCGTGTGCCATTGCATACACTCCGTGCTGATATTGACTACTCGTCAATTCGTGCAGAGACAACTTACGGCACCATCGGTGTTAAAGTTTGGATTTTCCGTGGCGAAATCCTTGACGGTATGAACAGTGTATATAATCCCGTCAAAGAAGAGCAGACTCGTGCGCCAAAACGCCGTGGTCGTGGAAACCGTCGAAACTCAGACAGAGGTTAAACTATGTTACAGCCAAAACGTACCAAGTTTCGTAAAATGCACAAAGGTCGTAACACTGGGCTAGCTCATCGTGGAAGCACCGTTGCATTCGGACAAATTGGTCTAAAATCATTGACGCGTGGTCGTATGACAGCTCGTCAAATTGAAGCAGCACGTCGTACCATCACTCGTAAAATTAAGCGTGGCGGTAAGATTTGGATTCGTGTATTCCCTGACAAACCAATTACCAACAAACCATTAGAAGTACGTATGGGTAAAGGTAAAGGTCCAGTAGAATATTGGGTATGCGAAATCAAACCTGGTAAAGTGCTATATGAAATTGAAGGGGTATCTGAAGAGCTTGCTCGTGATGCATTAACGCTCGCTGCAGCAAAATTGCCCTTTAAAACTACCATTGTTAAGCGGACGATAATGTAATGAAGATCAGTGAATTACGTGATAAATCATTAGAAGAACTGACCCAGTTACTTGATGAAAAGCAACTTGATGCTTTCCGTATTCGTATGGCTAAAGCAACTGGTCAGTTGGGTAATACCCATGAAGTTAGAGCCAATCGTCGCACGATTGCCCAGCTTCAGACTTTGATTAACGAGAAACAACGAGGCGACTCATGAGCGATAACAATCAAACAGCTACCAATGCTAGCGTATTGACAGGACGAGTTGTCAGCGACAAGATGGACAAGTCCATCACAGTTTTGATTGAGCGTCTGGTTCGTCATCCTTTGTATGGCAAGCAGCTTCGTCGTTCTACGAAAATCAAAGCTCATGATGAGAATAACGTTTGCCAACAAGGCGACCTTGTCCGCATCAAAGAAACGCGTCCAATCTCAAAAACTAAGTCTTGGACTTTAGTTGATGTGGTTGAAAAAGTAGAAAAAATCTAAGTAAATTGCATTAAAAGCCAGAAGCTGTTAAAATAGCCGCCTTTTTAAGGATGCTGATTGCGCCGAGCGTATATCACTCACATTAAGAGTAAGTCGCGGTTATTTATATTAAAATGCCGTCCTACTCATTCTGTGCTAGCGGCAGCAACTGGTTTTTATTGCTCATACGTGTGGAGTAACGCTATGATTCAGGTTGAGTCAATGCTGGAAGTTGCAGACAATAGCGGTGCAAGGCGAGTTCAGTGCATTAAAGTACTGGGTGGTTCTCATCGTCGTTATGCATCAGTTGGCGACATTATTAAAGTAACGGTTAAAGAAGCCATTCCTCGTGGTCGTGTTAAAAAAGGCGACGTGATGAATGCAGTAGTTGTACGTACCAAAAAAGGCGTTCGTCGTCCAGATGGTTCTGTGTTACGTTTTGATGACAATGCTGCGGTATTGTTGAACCAAAACAAAGCGCCGATTGCAACTCGTATTTTTGGACCGGTAACTCGTGAACTACGTGGTGATCAGTTTATGAAAATTGTATCACTAGCACCAGAAGTATTGTGAGGTAATCCATGTCAAAATTACGTAAAGGCGATACAGTTATCGTGATTGCTGGGAAAGACAAAGGCAAGCAAGGTACTGTACAAGCTGTAAAAAACGATCGTATTAAAGTTGAAGGCATTAATATTGTTACTAAACACCAGAAGCCAAATCAGGCAACTGGCGTTGAAGGTGGCATTCTTAAGCAAGAAGCTTTTCTGCATATCTCAAATGTCGCAATCTTAAATGCGCAAACCCAAAAAGCAGACCGTATTACTTATCAGTTTGGCGAAGACGGCAAGAAACAACGCGTCTATCGTTCAAGCGGTGAAGTAGTGGCGACTGCGTAAGACACTAAGGGTGTAATGGTAATGGCAAGATTAAAATCTTTATATAACGATGAACTAAAGCAGCAAATCAAAGAAGAGCTTGGTTTGGCAAATGTGATGCAAGTGCCTAAAATCACTAAAATCACACTTAACATGGGTGTAGGCGGAGCGTCTCAAGACAAGAAATTGTTGGAAGGTGCTGTAGCTGATATGACCGCGATTGCTGGTCAAAAACCTGTTGTCACCAAAGCGCGTAAATCAGTTGCTGGCTTTAAGATTCGTGAAGAATGGCCAATTGGCTGTAAAGTAACGCTACGCGGTGAGCAAATGTACGAATTTTTAGATCGTCTCGTTGCCATTGCAATTCCTCGTATTCGTGATTTCCGCGGTTTTTCACCTAAAGCCTTTGACGGACGTGGTAACTACTCATTGGGTATTAAAGAACAAATCGTATTCCCAGAAGTAGATTTTGACAAGATTGATCGTATCCGTGGTATGGATGTGACAATCACCACGTCAGCTCAATCTGATGAAGAAGGTCGTGCGTTGCTTAAAGCATTCGGCTTCCCATTTAAATAAGGTAAAGACGTTATGGCAAAGAAGAGCATGATTAACCGCGAATTAAAGCGCGAAAAAATGGTTGCTAAATATGCTGAAAAGCGTATCAAGCTAAAAGAAACTATCAGTGATATGACTGCAAGTGACGAAACTCGTATGGAAGCGATGTTAGAGCTACAAGCTCTTCCACGCAACTCATCACCAGTACGTCTGCGTAATCGTTGTGCTATCACCGGTCGTCCTCACGGTTACTTCCGCAAGTTTGGCTTATCACGCAATATGCTGCGTGAGCGTGTCATGCAAGGCGATGTGCCTGGTGTTCGTAAAGCAAGCTGGTAAGGAGTAACTATATGAGTATGCAAGATACCGTTGGGGATATGCTAACCCGTATCCGTAACGCACAAATGGCTAACAAAGTATCGGTAGCAATGCCGAGCTCTAAATTACGTAAATCAATTGCTGATTTGCTAGTTAGCGAAGGTTATGTGGCGAGCGCCGTTGTTACTGAGCAAGAAAACAACAAAGCAACCCTTACTATTGAATTGAAATACTTCGAAGGCCGTGCGGTTATCGAAACTATTCAACGTTACAGCCGCCCTGGTCTTCGCCAGTTCCGCGGTAAAGACGAAATCCCTACTGTTAAGCAAGGTATGGGTGTTGCTATCGTATCTACTAGCCAAGGTATCATGAGCGATCGTGCTGCACGCGCTGCTGGTATCGGTGGTGAAATCGTCGCATTCGTAGCGTAAGCTATACGACGATGAAGTCTATTTGATGGTTGTTAGGCTTCTATTGATTGAGTAATATTAAATTATTTTGAATTGATAGATGTCTAACACAGTCAACTATGCTAAACTAACACGCTTTTTAGCCTGTTAGTTTTTTCGCTAATATAAAGAAGTTAAATTTTTTAAGGAATATTCCTATGTCTCGTGTGGCTAAAGCCCCAGTGACGCTGCCAAACGGCGTAAGCGTTACTTTGAACGATCGGCAGGTCGAAGTTAAAGGCAAGAACGGTTCTATGTCTTTACGCCTGCATGAATTGGTCGAGCTGAAACAGGAAGATGATGCTATCATTTTCTCACCTACAGTCGATTCAAAAGAAGCTATGATGCACACTGGCACCATGCGCGCTCTTGTTAACAACTATGTTACTGGCGTGAACGAAGGCTTTGAAAGACGTCTTCAGTTAATTGGTGTTGGTTATCGCGCGCAAGTTACTGGTAACAAGGTAACCTTGAACGTTGGTTATTCTCATCCAGTAGAGTATACGTTACCTGAAGGTGTATCAGCTGAAACGCCAACGCAAACTGAAATTGTTTTGAAATCAAACAATAAACAGCAGCTTGGTCAAGCAGCCGCCAACATCCGTGGTTTCCGCCCACCTGAGCCTTATAAAGGTAAAGGTATTCGTTATAGTGACGAGCATGTGATTCGCAAAGAAGCTAAGAAAAAATAAGGTGAGTTGAAATGTTTGATAAAAAAGCAGCTCGTCTGCGTCGAGCTAAGAAAACACGCGCGCATATCCGTTTCTTAGGCGTTCATCGCTTAACGGTTAACCGCACGTCAAAACATATTTATGCCCAGATTATCTCTCCAAATGGTGGTGAAGTGATTGCTCAGGCATCTACCTTAGACAGCAGCTTGCGTTCAGGCGCGACTGGTAATGCTGATTCAGCAACGTCTGTAGGCCAAATGATCGCAGAACGCGCAAAAGCAGCTGGCATTACTAAAGTTGCCTTTGACCGTAGTGGTTTCAAATATCATGGTCGAGTTAAAGCTTTAGCAGAAGCTGCTCGCGAAAACGGATTGGAGTTTTAATCATGGCTAGAAATGATAAAAATGATAAAAATGAACAGACTGACGGTCTAGTAGAACGCTTAGTTACCGTTGATCGCGTAGCGAAAGTTGTTAAAGGTGGTCGTATTTTCTCTTTCACTGCATTGACTGTAGTGGGCGATGGCAATGGTCGTGTAGGTTTTGGTCGCGGTAAAGCACGTGAAGTGCCAGCTGCTATCCAAAAAGCACTAGAAGCTGCCAAACGTAATATGATTACTGTTGAGCTAAATGATGCAACTTTGCATCATCCAATCAAAGCACGTCATGGTGCTAGTAAAGTCTACATGCAACCTGCATCTGAAGGTACTGGCGTAATCGCTGGTGGCGCAATGCGTGCTGTATTAGAAGTTGCTGGTGTCAAAGATGTTTTGACTAAATGTTATGGTTCTACCAATACTGCTAACGTTGTTCGCGCAACGTTTAACGGTTTACGTGATATGTCAACTCCAGAGAAGATGGCAGCTAAACGTGGTAAATCTGTAGACGAAATCTTGGGTTAACTTAGACTAGGTGAGTTACGATGAAAAAAATGAAAGTCACTCAATTTAAATCGGGTGCCCATCGCCTAAAGAGCCACAAAGCGAGCTTGAAAGGATTGGGTTTACGCCGTATTAATCATACTGTAGTAGTAGAAGATACTCCTTCGACTCGTGGTATGGTCAATCGCGTTAACTACATGGTAAAAGTGGAGGAAGCGTAATGGGTCTTAGATTAAATGAATTATCACCAGGTGTTGGCGCAAAGAAAACTGCCCAACGTCGTGGTCGTGGTATCGGTTCAGGTCTTGGTAAGACTGGTGGTCGTGGTGTAAAAGGTCAGAAATCTCGTTCAGGTTCTAGCATTCGCTCAGGATTTGAAGGTGGTCAGATGCCTCTATATCGTCGTCTACCAAAATTTGGTTTTACCAGTAAACTGGCTATGAAGACTGCTGAAGTACGTCTTTCTGAACTGAATAAAATTGAAGGCGATGTAGTTAGCCTTGAAACACTTAAAGCTGCTAACCTTATCCGTCACGATATGAAACGTGCTCGTGTAATGCTATCAGGCGAAGTCACTAAAGCTTATACTTTCAAAGGTATTAAAGTGACTAAAGGTGCTAAGCAAGCTATCGAAGCTGCTGGTGGTAGCATCGAGGAGTAGTAACGTGTCAAAACAATCAATGTCATCGGCTGGTATACCGCTTAATCCATTCGCATTTATACGTAAGTATGATGAGCTATGGACGCGTTTATTATTTTTAATCGGCGCATTGATTGTTTATCGTTTAGGGTCACATATTCCAGTTCCGGGTATCAACCCAGTTAACTTGGCTGATCTGTTTTCGCGCAACGAAAACACCATTCTGAGCATGTTTAATATGTTCTCAGGTGGTGCACTAGAGCGTATGTCTATCATGGCACTTGGCATTATGCCATATATCTCAGCATCGATTATCGTACAGATGATGTCTGCAGTATTGCCATCGCTTGAAGCCCTCAAAAAAGAAGGTGAAGCGGGACGACGCAAGTTAAACAAGTATACCCGTCAGGGAACACTTGCTTTAGCACTAGTACAGTCATTAGGAATGTGTGCCGGCTTAATCAGCCAAAACCTTACTTTATCTACTGGTCTTACCTTTTATATTCCAGCTGTTACTTCTTTAGTAGCAGGCGCAATGTTCTTAATGTGGCTTGGTGAGCAGATTACAGAACGCGGTGTAGGTAATGGTATTTCAATGCTCATTTTTGCGAGTATTGTGGCTGGTACGCCAGGTATGATTTCGCAGTCTATTGAACAGGTCAATCAAGGTCAGATGAACTTGATTGTGCTATTTATTTTTGTACTGCTAGGTATCGCGGTTACTGCGGGTATCGTTTATATTGAACGTGCTCAACGCCGTGTCCCTGTGAACTATGCACAAAAACAGCAACAAGGCCGCAAAATTTATGCTCAGCAGCAATCACATTTGCCGCTTAAGCTAAACATGGCAGGGGTTATTCCCGCTATTTTTGCCAGTTCTTTGTTATTGTTTCCTGCAAGTTTAGGGCAGTGGGTTGGTCAATCGACTGATCCTACCTTTGTACAGAAAATACTTCAAAATATGGCATTGGTGTTGTCTCCAGGGCAGCCGCTATATTTAGTACTGTTTGGCGCAATGATTATTTTCTTCTGTTATTTTTATACGGCATTGGTATTTAGTCCGCGTGAAGTAGCAGAGAACCTTAAACGTAGTGGTGCGTATATCCCAGGTATTCGCCCAGGACAACAAACTCAGCGTTACCTCGATCATGTATTAAACCGACTGACCTTTATTGGCGCGATGTATATGACGGTTATTTGTTTAATGCCAATGGTCGTCCAGTCATCGTTTGGTGTGCCGTTTCAACTCGGTGGTACGTCTTTACTGATTATGGTGGTTGTGGTAATGGACTTCATCTCGCAGATTCAAGCGCATTTGATGACCCATCAATATCATGATCAGACGTTAATTCAATCGCCCACTCAACCTTAAATGAGCGGTACGATATTTCAAGGAGCATGCTATGAAAGTTCAAGCATCAGTTAAAAAGATTTGTGGTAGCTGTAAAGTTGTGCGCCGTAAAGGCCGTGTACATATTATTTGTACAGCAGAACCTCGCCACAAGCAACGTCAAGGTTAATATTTAGTATTAGAAAACCTCTAGTTTTCGCTGCTAATTAAATTAATACTTGAAAAATAACGGCGGATGCGATATCATCCGCCACTTGCCGTGTTTATACAAAATCTTTTATAATAGAATCGATGAGCAGACTTATAGTCAAAACATCGATAATGATTATAAAAGCTCTAGTATTAACAGCAACAAATCTGAAGAGTAAAGCCTTATCGCTAGATAACGCTTATTTTTCTTTAATGGAGAGAAATCAATGGCTCGTATTGCCGGCGTAAACATTCCGGATAATAAGCATGCTGTTATTTCACTAACTTACATCTTTGGTGTAGGTCGTACCACTGCTCAGAAAATCTTAGAAGCAGTTGGCATCGCCCCTACTACTAAAGTCAGTCAGTTAGATGATACACAGTTAGATGCTATCCGTGCACAAGTTGCAAACTACATGACCGAAGGTGACCTTCGTCGTGAAGTTTCAATGAACATCAAGCGTTTAGTTGATCTTGGTTGTTACCGTGGCATCCGTCATCGTCGTAACCTACCAGTTAGAGGTCAGAACACCAAGAACAACGCTCGTACTCGTAAGGGTCCGACACGCCCTCTCAAAAGATAATTAACTTAGGAAGCTAAAAGATGGCAAAAGACACTCGCAGTCGCAAAAAGGTGGCTCGTCGTTCAGTATCGGAGGGCATTGCCCATATCCATGCGTCTTTTAATAACACCATTGTTACGATTACCGATCGTCAAGGTAATGCATTGGCTTGGGCCACTTCAGGTGGACAAGGCTTCCGTGGTTCACGTAAATCTACACCATTTGCAGCTCAGGTTGCAGCTGAAGTCGCTGGTAAAGCGGCCCAAGAATATGGTGTTAAGAATATCGATGTTTTGGTCAAAGGACCAGGACCGGGTCGTGAGTCTGCGGTAAGAGCACTAGGTGCATTGGGTTATAAAGTTAACAGCATCTCTGATGTAACCCCAATCCCACACAATGGTTGCCGTGCGCCGAAAAAGCGCCGCGTCTAATATTAAAGACGAAGCTTTTTATACTAAAAGCTTATAGGAGACATAACAATGGCCCGCTATATTGGACCAAAACTGAAATTATCACGTCGTGAAGGTACGGATTTAGGCCTTAAGTCTGGCGTTAAACCGTATGACGTAAAAACGAAGAAAGCTGGTCGTCCACCAGGTCAGCATGGCGTAAGCCGTAACAAGACCTCAGAATATGCTCTACAGTTGCGTGAAAAGCAAAAAGTTAAGCGTATTTATGGTGTACTAGAGCGTCAATTCGCGAACTACTATAAAGAAGCTGCTCGTAAGCGTGGCGCTACTGGTGAAAACTTGCTAGCAATGCTTGAGAGCCGTCTAGATAACGTTGTATATCGCATGGGCTTTGGCTCAACTCGCGCAGAAGCACGTCAGCTAGTCAGTCATCGTACTGTTATGGTAAAAAAAGCTGGCCGTGATGAGTTTGTTCGTGTGAACATTCCTTCAATTCAGCTTCAAGATGGTGATGTCATCGCTATCCAAGAGAAATCTCGCGAACAGCTACGTATTAAAAACGCTATCGAATTAGCGACACAACGTGGTATTCCAGAATGGCTTGATGTTGACCACAGCAAACTACAAGGCACATTTAAACATGCGCCTGATCGTATTGATCTACCTGCTGAAATCAACGAAAGCTTGATCGTTGAGCTATACTCTAAGTAATGACGTAATGCTCAATGTTATGAAAATGGCATTGAGCAATTAACGTTAATTAAACCAGTTTAATAAATCGAGGTGACATCATGATGCTAAATGCAACTGAGTTTCTAACGCCGAATGCCATTAATGTGGATACGGTTAACGAAACGATTGCGAAAGTCACGCTCGAACCGTTAGAACGCGGCTTTGGGCATACCCTAGGTAATGCTCTGCGTCGCATCTTGTTATCTTCATTACCTGGTGCTGCAGTCATTGAAGCTGAGATTGATGGTGTTGACCATGAATACTCAACGCTTGAAGGCCTGCAAGAAGACGTACTTGATTTGCTTTTGAACCTAAAAGGCTTAGCAATTACGCTTCATGACCAAAATGAAGTATTTTTGACCTTGGATAAACAAGGTCCAGGCACTATTACTGCTGCAGACATCGCGTTGCCGCACAATGTTGACATCATCAATCCAGAATTGGTCTTGGGTACATTGAGCGATCGTGGTCATCTTAAGATGCGTTTGCGTGTAGTGATGGGTCGTGGATATGAGCCAGCAAACCAGCGCCGTGAAGATGGTGATACTAAAGCAATTGGACGTTTAAAGCTTGATGCAAGTTTTAGTCCTGTGCTTCGTGTTGCTTATCAGGTTGAGAACGCTCGTGTAGAGCAGCGTACTGATCTTGATCGTCTTATCATTGAGCTTGAAACTAATGGCACTATAGATCCAGAAGAAGCAATTCGTAAAGCAGCCACTATTTTACAACAACAGATTTCTATCTTTGTTGACCTAGAAGCTGAAGAAGCGCCTGAGCCTGTGAAAGAGAAAGAAGAGGTTGATCCGGTGCTATTACGCCCTGTGGACGATCTTGAACTAACGGTTCGCTCAGCCAACTGCTTGAAAGCTGAAAACATTTACTATATCGGTGATTTGGTACAGCGTTCAGAGACTGAACTTCTAAAAACCCCAAATCTTGGTAAGAAATCATTGACAGAAATCAAGGACGTATTAGCGTCTAAAGATTTAGAGCTCGGTATGCGCCTAGATAACTGGCCACCAGCTGATTTACGTGTTGATGATCGCTTTTCTTATCGTAGCCGTTAAACTTTAAGGATTTTTGACTATGCGCCATCGTAAGAGTGGAGTCAAGCTGGGTCGTACCGGCAGTCATCGTAAGGCAATGTTTCAGAACATGACTAACTCATTATTTGAGCATGAACTGATCAAAACAACTTTACCAAAAGCTAAAGAACTACGTCGCGTTGCCGAGCCATTGATCACTATGGCTAAAGAAGACAGCGTTGCTAACCGTCGTTTAGCATTCAGCCGTATGCGTAGCAAAGCTATGGTAGGCAAATTATTTGGCACGTTAGGTCCTCGTTACCAGACGCGTCCAGGTGGTTATTTGCGTATCGTAAAATGCGGTTACCGTGATGGTGACAATGCGCCAATGGCTTATGTAGAATTGGTTGATCGCGACTAGTTTTACACCTAAGACATATTCCATAAAAAAGCTCCAATGCAATTGGAGCTTTTTTTTGTCTTAAATTTGACTAAATATATTATTAGTTGTTTAAAGCAATAGCTAGCTGCTTACAGTAATAACGAATCGACATCAGCCGCACCTTGCCTGATAACTTCAGGAACGCTGCTAGTCATATCTACGATAGTAGTAAGCTTGGTCGTCTTTATACCTGCATTGATGAGACCGTCGATTTGATTGCCTAGCAAATCTTCAATCTCAAATGGGTCATCCAAAATATCGTCTCGATTAGGCAAAATCAGTGAGCTGGTTAAGATAGGTTCATCCATCGCTTCTAATAATGCTTGAGCAATGGGGTTACTAGGTACACGAATACCAATGGTTTTTTTCTTTGCATGCGCCAGTTTTTTCGGTACGTCTTTGGTGGCAGTAAGAATAAAAGTAATTGGGGCAGGTGTGTGGGCTTTCAGCTGTTTAAATTGCACGTTATCAACTGTTGCATAATTGGCAATTTCGCTTAGGTCGCGGCACAGCAAGGTAAATTGATGCTTATCATCGAGTTCACGGATTTGCTTGAGTTTAGCTAGGGCATCCTTTGCACCCAAACGGCAACCAAAAGCATAACTGGTATCCGTTGGATAAATGATTAACTGATCTCTGCGCAATAGGTCAGCGGCTTGCTCAATGAGACGTGGCTGCGGATTATCGGGATGAATATAAAAGACTTCCATAGTGGTTCCTTATTTTATAATTATTGGTTTTTAATTGAGACAAATTTTTCATTAATTAGATGTGGTTCAATCACTGGATATATTAGAAAAACTATTCTAGAACTAAAGCAGATCGATATTTTCAAAATACCACTTCAGTTATCAGTATAGCTCAAAGTAGATATAAGTTTAGTGGCAAGGCGTTACCAACCGTAGAAAATCGTTAATAAGTAGGAACACTTAGTAATTTGAATTAAGCGTTGATTTCAGATGGAGAAATGCAAGCGCTAAGTAAAGCAATCAGTAAAGTCTTAGCGTCACGCGGCAGAGTATGAGGTTTGGCTATATAGCTTTGGACTTGCTGATAGACATCAATAGCAAAGGTGCTACTACTGGTGTCGAAGTCGGCAAACAAGTTATCTTGTGAGACTTGGAAATTTCGTCCACACGCCAAGGTGAATAGACACTCTAATGCTTGAGGTTTGATTTCTACACGCTCAAACGCTTGTTGCTGCGCCGCTGATCGTCCATCTGGTGCATACCAGTAACCAAAGTCAGATAGTTGTCTACGAGCGTCACCAGCTACGCACCAATGACTGATTTCATGCAGAGCACTGGCAAAAAATCCGTGAGCAAATTCAATTCGAGCGGGTTCATTATCTTGAGCTGGAAAATACTCGGGTTCATCATTGCTACGAGCCAATATAACTTGCTGATCAGCGAATAAAGTATTAAATAACTGTATGAGCCAGTCGGTAGCTAATCGTTCGCTATCAATTATTAATTCTGCTGAGTAAGTATTGTCAGATTGAGTACTAGACAATTTTTGCCACTGACTTCTCCATTCTTTTAAATACTCATTTTTATCATGAGAGAGCATATTGCTAGATGACTTTTCAGTATGACTCTTTAATTGAATAAGCTGTTGTAGCAACGAACTTGCTTCAGTAGAAGAAAGTAAATCAGAAAAATTCATTTTATTATCGGATAGATTCATAGAGAAGACATTGACTTAATAAATACTAAAGACAAAAAACTTTAGGTAAAAGGTAAGTAGTAAAAGAGCTTAAACAAACTTACTATCAAAAAATCTTAACATACTAGCGCTAGCAGAATATGGCACTTTCCGTTAGTATGGCAGGCAATATTATACACCGTTTTTATGAATGAGGCCGCGCATGTCAAGCACTCCAGAAACTAAACCGTCAGCACCTCACGCTGACAATAAAAAAGCGCCTGTATCTACTGGCATGCCTGAGCACATCTCTTTAGATAAGTGGGCAGACACTGGTTACGAATGGTCAGGAGAGGTCAAACCAAACTCGTTTGATCGTCTTGCTGCTACTTTGAGTACTGAACATGAGCAGTCAGACATACAGCTCAACGCTAACTTGTATCGTCGTAACAATGTCTTGCATTTAGCATTTACTTTGACAGGTGATGTTTGGCTAACTTGTCAGCGCTGTTTACAACCAATCGCTATAGACTTGTCTGATGATTATGACATTGCGCTACTCGAAAATGATAGTCAGGTTCGCCTAGTTAAAGATGAACAAGATTATTTATTACTGGATGAAATCGTCACCGAGCAATCTCCAGAGCGTTTGTTGCCATTTAAGAAATTGGTAGAAGACGAAATCTTGCTCAAAACGCCAATGGCACCAAAGCATGACGATTGTGAAATGTCTGTTGAGCAGTTTGGTGAGATACCAGAAGAAGAAGAAGGTGAAAATCCTTTTGCTGCTTTAGCCTCGCTAAAAGGCAAACTATAAGCGCCAAAATTATCTACTCGATGCATTTAAAAAGCCTTTTATCAGCTTTGTACAGAAGAGTGCGAGGCAGGGCTTTATTAATTTAATAAACATGCGTATAATGTCCGGTTTATTGCATTCGAGCAACCTGTTGCTTGCTGATAGAAACTGACTGGGTAAATTTTTTATAAAATTCAGCCTTGGTCAGTGCTTTATGTGAGTGGCAATCTATTTAACTAATGATGCTTAAGACTTAGGTTGTTATGATTATATAGCCTCTGTCAGTATCGACTTAAGCTGAATTTCAAGCTTATCCCTTTTAAGTATAGGAGCTATATCATGGCTGTTCAAAAAAGTCGTAAAAGCCGTTCTCGTCGTGACATGCGCCGTTCACATCACCGTATGGAAATTGCTGAACTAAGCGTAGATGCTACTACTGGTGAAAAACATCGTCGTCATCACATGACTAAAGATGGTTTCTACCGTGGTCGTCAACTGTTCAAAGTCAGCCAAGACGCCTAAGACATTGGCTCTATGATAGCTTAGGCGAAGATGATAATAGTACTGGTGACTATTATTGTTTTTGCCTAGTTATTATTAGTCAATAAGCTTTGAGCTAAAAAAAGCCAAGTTATTTCGCTATCATATATTATGTGGCTGGATAACTTGGCTTTTTGTTATTTATAACTAGACTTATTGCTTAATTTGCTTGTTATTTTTAGTAGATTTAAAAATGTGCTGATATAATCTGCTCCTTTAATTTGAGCAGCGTTACTCTTGCTGTTTGGTTTGCATCCGCTATGATAATAGTGTCTGTCAGTGTATAGTTTACTGACAATCCGTTTTCTTGCATAAATACTTGAAGTAGCGGCTTTGTATAACATCTAATAATATAATACACCCCATTGTTTTTAGGGATATTTCTAATCAGATAAGGAATATTGGTTATGGCTTCTGTACCCGATATGGTAAAAAAGCAACCCGCTCGTATCGCGGTTATTTTTCCTGGACAAGGATCTCAAGCAGTCGCGATGACGAGCGAGCTTGCTGAAATCTATCCAGAGATACGTGATACATTTACCGAAGCGAGTGAGGCGCTTGGTGAGGATTTGTGGGCAATCTGTCAGGACGAAGAAAAACTCAATCAAACCCAATATACTCAGCCTGCGCTTTTGACAGCTAGTATTGCTATTTGGCGTGTCCTACAACAAAAAATAGAAGAGACGCCTTGTTATTTAGCTGGTCACTCTCTGGGCGAGTACAGTGCCCTGTGTGCTGCCAATGTGATATCGCTGGGTGATGCAGTCACTTTAGTGCATAAGCGCGGTCAGTTGATGCAAGAGGCCGTTGTAGGTGTCGATACTGCTATGGCTGCAGTATTAGGACTAGAAGATAACCGAGTCGAAAACCTGTGTGAACAGGCAACCGAACATGTCGAAGATGCCGTTGTTGGGGCTGCCAATTTCAATAGTCCAGGACAAGTGGTTATCTCCGGTAACGCTGCTGGTGTTAATGCTGTTATTGATAAAGTCAAAAACACGGGCAAAAAATCTGTTCCTCTAAAAGTGAGTGTGCCGTCTCATTGCGCCCTTATGGAACCTGCCAGCAATGCATTGGCTGAGATACTAGCAGGTATCAAGTTTGATCAGGCAACCATTCCTGTTATACAAAATCGCTACGCACGTGTTGAAACCAGTGCGGTCGGTATCAAGCAAGCATTGACTGAACAGCTGAGTGAGCCAGTATTGTGGTCAAAAACCATGCAAGAGCTGGCTGATAAGCAAATTAATATATTAATCGAATGCGGCAGTGGTAATGTACTGAGCAATTTGGCGAAGCGTCAGGCGCAGCCAATCGCAAGCTATCCTACTGACAAGCCTGCCCGTCTAGAAAAATTATTGGAGGTGTTATCATGAGCCGTACGATTACATTAGTAACTGGCGCTAGCCGAGGTATTGGCAAGGCAGTGGCCAAGCGTTTTGCTAAAGAAGGACATTTTGTCATTGGAACCGCGACCACTGAAAAGGGCGCTGAGCTTATCGATGACTATCTTCATGATACTGGTGGTATTGGTCGTGTTTTAGACGTACGTGATACTGCTCAAATTGATAAACTGTTTGAAGAGATTGAAAGCGTCTATGGTGCGGTGCAAGTATTGGTTAACAATGCAGGTATCACTCAAGATGGTTTATTGATGCGCATGAAAGATGAAGATTGGGAAAACGTTATCGATACCAATTTGACATCGGTCTATCGCATGAGTAAACGTGCTGTACGCGGTATGATGAAAGCACGCCGTGGCCGTATTATCAACATTACCTCTGTCGTCGCTCAAATGGGCAATGCAGGCCAATCTAACTATGCGGCGACTAAAGCTGGCGTAGAAGGGTTTAGCCGTACGCTTGCACGTGAGATTGGTTCACGCCAAGTGACCATCAACTGCGTGGCACCAGGCTTGATCGAAACAGATATGACAGATGAGCTTGATGAGCGCCTATTGAACTCTATGTTAGATGCTGTACCTATCAGTCGTCTTGGTCAGCCAGAAGACATCGCTGCAGCGGTACATTTCTTAGCTAGCGATGAGGCCAGCTATATCACAGGTGCTGTCATTCCTGTCAATGGTGGCATGTATATGTAGTCAATATACGAGCGTTACATAGTTATAATAAAAAACTGTGTGAACGAGTGTAAACTATAATAAAGGGTGCTATAATGACGGATACTTTTGAGTCAAAGCCCTGTATGATAGCAGGGCTTTATTAGACATCAGACAGACTGTATAACATGTCATAGAGTACTCAGACAGCATTGCTGGTCTGGCAAACGCATTTTATATACCATGCTATAGCGTTAAATAAGGCGATATAGCAGTTTATTAAAAATAATAGATGATAACGGAGTGATCTACATGAGTAATGATATCGAGCTAAGAGTAAAAGCAGCAGTAGCTGAGCAACTAGGTATGAATGTTGAAGACATCAACAACGATGCTTCATTCATGGAAGACCTAGGTGCAGATTCTTTAGACCTAGTTGAATTGGTTATGTCATTTGAAAGTGATTTTGGTATCACTATTCCTGATGAAGATTCTGCAGAATTGACTACTGTTCAAAAAGCAATCGATTACGTACAAGCCCAACTATAATTTGCTACTTATTTAGCAGATTTATAATGCCGCTTATCTGATTAGATAGGCGGTTTTTTTATGGGTGTATGACTAATATTTTGAAGTACAGCAATCGAATTTAACATTGACTACGTCAATTCAACATTATTCAACATACTATTACTATCTACATCGACTCACTTTATTTATACTAATAATAGTAAGTCGTAAAAAAAGAAGCCAGTTAAACATTTAAAATATTGTTTGATTGTGTGTTTCATTAAAAGAATGACAAATAATAATATTTCAAGGAGTAGATATATGGGTATGTTTAGCTTTGCAAAAGATATCGGTGATAAGATTTTTAACCGTGATGACGAAAAGCATGATGCTAAGACAGAAACGAAAGCAGATGCTAATACACCAGTACAAAGCAGTGAGCCGAGTGCACAATCAGTTGCCAATATTTTGTTGCGCCGTATTCAACAGCAAAACCTCAATATCAGTAACCTGAAAATTAAATATAATGGTTCTACAGATACTGCAGAAATCAGTGGTAATGCTAAAACTCAGGCTGATCGTGAAAAAGCAATTATCGCTATCGGTAACGTGCAAAACGTTGCAAAAGTTATTGATAACATCGATATTGAAGAAGATGCACCTGAATCTACAATGTATACGGTAAAGTCTGGTGACAGCTTATCTAAGATTGCTAAAGAAGTTTATGGTTCATCTGGCGATTATATGAAGATATTTGAAGCGAACAAGCCAATGTTATCTGATCCAGATAAAATCTATCCAGGTCAAGTACTACGCATTCCTAAGCCATAACGTTAAAAGAAGCATATAGAAAGATAGTATTTTGAATATGATATTCTAATAAAAAAGCCTCTTATTATTAAGAGGCTTTTTTTATGTTGTATACTTCAAATAACCATTTTATCTCAGGGAGATTTGATAATCATAAAATAATTGGTTAATTGGTTAATTGGTTAATTGGTTAATTGGTTAATTGGTTAATTGGTTAAGTCTAGCTTATTATGCTGCTCATCTAGAGCCCATTCGATATGCTCATCTAGCATGTCATTATGTAAGGTCAATTTAGATTTTAACTGTTCGACCACTTCTAAGCTGGCATTAGCATTGCCAAGCCCGATAGCGATATTACGTAAAAAATTCACATAGCCGGTGCGTCTAAGCGGGCTACCTTGAGTATTCTTCATAAAGTCGGCTTCTTGCCATTGCCATAGTTCAAGCAAGCTACTATTATCTAATCCATGCCTTGGTGCGAAGTCGTCGACGGTAGTTAGGTTGGCATAACGATTCCATGGACAGATTAACTGACAATCATCACAGCCAAAGACCCGATTGCCAATTGCGCGTCGATATTTGGTATCGATGACGCCATCATGCTCGATAGTCAAATAAGAGATACAAGCAGAGGCGTTGAGCTCATGGGGCGCGACAATTGCTTGAGTAGGACATATATCAATACAAGCGCTACAACTACCGCAATGCTCCTTGACTGGTTTGTCGTCGGGCAGTTCAAGGCTCAAAAATAGCTCACCGAGCACAAAAAATGAGCCAGCTTGCTTATTTATAAGTAGTGTATGTTTACCCGTCCAACCGAGACCTGCTGCATCTGCAATAGGCCGCTCAAAGATAGGCGCCGAATCGCTAAAAGGTCTAAACACAAATTCTTTTTCTGAACCGATATCTAAATGTTGCCATTCAGGAAGCATTGTTTCTATTTTTAAAGCCAATTGCTTTAAACGGCTACGCATTGTCTTATGGTAGTCGCGCCCTCTTGCATAACGCGCAATGATGCCTTTATTGGGATGATCATTATCAGTGACAGCACGCGGTGTGGGTGCTTGAGTTAGATAGTCCATGCGTACGCTAATGATGGTCTTTGCGCCCTCGACTAACTGATCAGGATGAGCGCGCAGATCATGGTTATTGTGCATAAACTGCAGTTGACCCTCATAACCTTTATCAAGCCACTTCTGTAGTTGTTCAATCTGCTTAGTAAATAAAGGATGATGCACAGATAGAAAACCACAATCAGCAAATCCTAGTGCCTGTGCTTGTGCTGTAATCCATTGCTTAACATCAGCTGTGGTTGCAAATACAGTTGGATTGGTAATGGTGATTTTGTTTTTATCAGTAGGCATAGATAGTAGGTGCTTATTAGATGTTTTCTCGTTTGTTTTAATCAGATTATTCATATCTGACAATCAGAGATAATGTAAATACGGCTATGATAAGCCAGTGAGCAATGAGTGCAAGTATAAAAGAAAATAAACTCACATTCATATTGATACATAAGTCGAGGTAAGCTTTTGCTAAGCTGATATGACAAATGAGCAATCAAATTTAGATAAAATAAAAAATGAGTAGAAATATCAAGGATAAGTTATGAGAAATAATACCAATTTATCACCTATAAGAAATACAAAACCTATTGCGCTATATAATAGTGAGCAGGTTTATGCGATGGAACAGGTTTGGTTTGCAGAAGGATATGACAGTTTTGGTTTGATGAAACAAGCTGCTTGGCAAATGACACAGCAAATAGAGCAGATTTATGAGCAAAGAAACGTCAGTATTAGCTATTCTGTCAACACTAACGTTTATCACCGTAGTGCTCATCTACGTCGAGCAAGTATCTGGGTAGGGAAAGGTAACAATGGTGGTGATGGCTGGCTCATCGCTCATTATTTACAGCAAGCTGGCTGGCAAGTAGAAGTAATAACGGTTGGCTTTAGCGAAAATGATTTTGTTATCGATAATCAATCATTAACTTCTAAAAATTCTAACAATGAAGACAGCGATAGTAGCAATATTACTGACGCGATAAAGGCATTGCAGATAGCCCTAGCGAGCAGTTGTCACTATCAACGATTTGAAGACATTGTTAATCACGATGATGCGGATAAAAGAAACTTGCCAGCTGATATCTATATCGATGCATTATTTGGTATTGGCTTAGATCGTGCGCCAGAAGGCATTTATGAATTAGCTATTAATGCCTTTAATAGTCTTACTCAGCAAAGTTACGCCCTAGCAATAGCAGTTGATGTTCCGAGTGGGTTAGTAGCTTCTACTGGTGAGGTATTCGAGCGCATAGCAATACAAGCTGACGTGACTCTATGTTTGATTGCGCGTAAGTTTGGTCTACATACTAAAGATGGTACAGACTATAGCGGAGACATAGTCGATATACCGTTGATACCTTATCAAAAGGCGGGTCAGCAAACAGCCAGCAATGACACGATACCTGAAAAAAATGCCAGTCAAGCATTTGGGCCAGTTGCTACGCTGCTGACGGCTGCACATAGTATGAGTCCGCGTCGCCAAAACAGCTACAAAGGTAGCTATGGTCATGTGCTAGTCATTGGGGGAAATCGCGTCGATGGCTCTCAGGGTATGGGCGGCGCTGCCATACTGTCTGCGGCCAGTACGATGGCGACAGGCGCTGGTAAAATAACAGTTGCCTGCCATGAGGCTTTTCATGGGTCATTATTGACCTCATTGCCAGATGCGATGACCATTAATCTACATGACGCAAGCGGTGTAAAAGATTTAATCAAGCAGGCTAGTGTCGTTGCCATTGGGATGGGACTTAGCCGTGATAAGAAAGCCAACGCATTATTTATTGATTATGTACAGGCTGCTATAGAGAATGAAAAATCAATTGTGATCGATGCAGATGGACTTTATCACTTGGCAGCGCTGTATACGGATAATCATGAGCTAATAACAGAGCTACGAGAATATAGTACTAATCATAGGGTTTGCTTGACGCCGCATAGTGGGGAAGCAGCTAGACTACTTGATCAAAAGATAAGTAAGATTGAGTCCAATAGACTACAAGCTATAAAACAGTGTGCTGCAACATATGGTGGTAACTGGGTATTAAAAGGGGCAGGATCGTTAGTGTTAGAACAAAAAGAGGGAAAAGAAAACGTATACGTCTGTAATGTAGGGAATGCTGGCATGGCAACCGCTGGCATGGGTGATGTGCTATCTGGGGTGACCGCGGGACTATTGGCACAGCAAGATTTATCAGCAGAGGCACGTAGCTTACATCAAGCGGTTCTTATACATGGGTTTGCAGGAGATATATTAGTAAATCAAGCGAATAGCGACATCAATATATTGCTAGTAGGGCAACGAGGGCTACAAGCTCAAGATATGCCAGCAGCCATTCGTCACGTCATGCAGCTTATGATAGTTTGATATTTGCTTTCAAGAGGTCTAACTAGGTAGAAGGGTTGGAGCAATACTGAGTAATTGCTTGCTGTACGCGCTCGCGCTTAAGCTCAATCTCACGGCCATCTAGGTATTGACGTTTGCCGTTCGCATCCATCTCATAGATACGGCCACCTACATTTAGGTTGGTCAAGTTATTACGTAATGATTGGCAGCGCTGAGCATTAGCCTGAGCTTCTTGTTCTTTAATACGTGCTTCAAGTGCTGCTACTCGTTGTTCTTCTGCAGTTTGAGCATTGCTGCTCTGGTTAGGATCTGTTTTCCCTGCCATTTGTCCTGCATTGTTCTGTCTACCGTCACTACGAAACTCAATCAGTTCGATATTTTTGCCGACTTGCGGCGCATGTTGGCTATATTTTACTTCGCCGTGTGCCCCAATAGATTTATAAACTTGAATAGCCTGACTGGCATTCATGGACAGCATTAGCATACACGCGGTACTCATCAACAGTCTGGCAGCGGTATTTATCTTAGACGCATATGCCATAGTAGCAATCCTCTTATTTAATAAAAATCAAATGTATATGGGTGTAAATATAACACTTGAACGTTTTATTGGTAGTAATAATGTATCGACTATCGATTCTAGCAAATAATACTTATCAATGTATATTATTTAATAACTAATAGTTTGGGATAGGCTTTAGAAGTTTTTCTTGACAATAACTCGTAAACCATCGAATATAATAGCAGTTGATTGGTCAGTGAGCGGCTTTTACGATGTTGCCGTGGCACTTGAGAAAGAAAACGACGAGTTACTTATCGGTAGCTTACGCAGTTTTATTTCCTTTGTGATAATGATATAGCAAGCATAGTGGCACAACGACTACTATTGGTAGCGATACATTGTCTCCGGACTTATCTGTCTACAATGACTAAGATAAACTTATTATTTGAAATGTGCTAAATGTGTTTTTAGCAGTTGTATCAAACGCGATATAGTATGCTGTTAAGAGATTTCCCCAAAGCCTATTGTAAGTTCTAAACATCTTATAATTTAGCATTGGCTATGAAGTTTTTTTGCTTGTGTATATCGATGCATCTGTACAAATAAAGTCACAATAGGTACTTGCTAGTATCGAACCTCAATAATAAGCGCCTTCTTTTATAGATGCACTCGCATCTTGTCACTGTATATCGATAAACATCCATCACAAAGCTGACCTAAAATACACTGCTATGTTTGATTAGTATTGTCCTATGAGACAGTTTTAATTAAACCTATTGGGCAGATATTCTTGATATGGACAAGAATTAGCGATCATTCAATAAGTAGAAATAATGACGGTAAGTAATTATTTTTACTCATAGAATCCCGCAAATTCTCGCCGCAAAAAAAGGTGATGACAGTGACGCAAACCACGCAAAGTCCGAACATGACGGGACATACCCAGACGGGTAATGCCGCCAAAAATTTTGAACAAAAGCAACAACGTCTTGCAGAAGGTAGTGCACAGCCTGTGATGCTATCGGGCGCTGAAATGCTGGTGCAAGCACTGACTGACGAAGGTGTCGAATACATCTTTGGCTATCCAGGTGGCGCGGTCTTACACATTTATGATGCGCTGTTTCAGCAAGAAAATATTGAGCACATCTTAGTACGTCACGAGCAAGCAGCGGGTCACATGGCCGATGCTTATTCGCGAGTGACTGGTAATACTGGCGTCGTGTTGGCCACATCAGGCCCTGGTGCGACCAATACCGTGACAGCTATTGCTACTGCCTTTATGGACTCTGTACCAATGGTTGTAATCGCAGGTCAGGTGCCAAGCAGCCTAATCGGTGAAGATGCTTTCCAAGAAACAGATATGGTAGGTGTATCACGTCCTATCGTTAAGCATAGCTTTCAGGTACGCCATGCTAGCGAAATTCCAATGATTGTAAAAAAGGCATTTTATATTGCCCAGACTGGTCGCCCAGGCCCTGTCGTCATTGATGTGCCAAAAGACATGACTGCGCCTAGCGAAAAATTTGCTTACGAATATCCAGAAGAAGTGTTTATACGCTCGTATCAGCCTTCACTCAAAGGCCATAGCGGTCAAATCAAAAAAGCCATGGAAACGCTACTAGCAGCGCAGCGTCCCGTTGTATATGCAGGCGGCGGTGTGATTTGGAGCAATGCGCACGAACAGTTAACAGATCTTGCACATCGTCTGAATTTACCAGTGACCAATACTTTGATGGGTCTTGGTACATTCCCTGGCTCTGATCGTCAGTTCTTAGGTATGCTTGGCATGCACGGTACTTATGAAGCCAATATGAGCATGCATCACGCTGATGTGATTTTGGCTGTCGGCGCGCGTTTCGATGATCGTGTGACCAATAACGTCAAAAAATTCTGCCCTAACGCAACCATCATTCATATCGATATCGATCCTGCGTCAATTTCAAAAACGATTCTTGCGCACATTCCTATCGTAGGTGATGTGAAATCTGTCTTAACGGACATGCTAGAGATTGTTGGTCAAGACAAGCAGTTAGAGCAGCACGCATTGCTCGATTGGTGGTCACAAATTAATGAGTGGCGTAAGCGTCATGGCTTACGTTATGACACCAGCACAGATAATGGTATTAAGCCACAAAGTGTCGTACAAGCTCTAGATAAAGTGACTAACAGTAACGCTATTATCACAAGTGACGTCGGTCAGCATCAGATGTTTGCGGCACTTTACTATACTTACAATGAGCCACGTCAATGGCTGAATTCAGGTGGTCTTGGTACCATGGGGGTTGGTCTGCCGTATGCAATGGCTGCCAAACTTGCCAATCCTGAGCGTGATGTGGTGTGTATCACAGGTGAAGGCTCTATTCAGATGAATATCCAAGAGCTATCGACCTGCTTGCAATATAACTTACCAGTTAAAATTCTGAACATTAACAATGCGCAGCTTGGTATGGTGAAGCAGTGGCAAGATATGCTGTATGAAGGTCGTCATGCCCAGTCTTATATGAACTCCTTACCAGATTTTGTCAAATTGGCTGAAAGCTATGGTCATGTCGGTATCAAAATTACTGACCCTGCGACCATGGAGGCACAATTGGCTGAAGCAATGGCTATGAAAGACAAACTGGTATTTATCGATGTTTACGTCGATCGTAATGAGCATGTATATCCAATGCAAATCGCTGGACAGGCCATGCGTGATATGTGGTTAACAAAAGGGGAGCGTACCTAATGCAACAACAACATCTGATTTCGGTATTGATGGAAAACGAAGCGGGTTCGTTGTCGCGGTTAGTCGGCTTGTTCTCGCAACGTGGCTACAATATCGAAACTTTGAACGTCGCGCCTACTGATGACCCAAGTATCTCACGTCTAACGGTTACGACCATTACGTCACCTGAAAGAATTGAGCAGATCACCAAACAATTGCATAAATTGATTGAAGTGGTTAAAGTGCTTAACCTGACGGAGAACGTACACGTTGAGCGTGAATTGATGCTCATTAAAGTCCGTGCAACAGGCGGTGTTCGTGAAGAGATTAAACGTAGCGCAGATATTTTCCGCGCACAAATCGTCGATGTAAATTCGAACTTATATACGATTCAAATCGTGGGCGACAAAGCCAAACTTGATGGTTTTATCGATGTGATTGGCCGTGAGCGCATTATGGAAGTGGTTCGCTCAGGTGTTATCGGTATTGCCCGCGGTGAAAAAACCCTAAGCATTTAATTGTTTATCAAAACCAGTTTAAACCAATATTTATTTATCTAATCAACAAAGCGCTTATCTTAGTTATTATATTGACTACAGCATAAGCGCTTACTATCCATGGCAAGCCATGATTGAGAACAAGGACTCTATTTATGAACGTTTATTATGACAAAGATTGTGACCTATCTATTATCCAAGGTAAAAAAGTTGCCATTATCGGTTATGGTTCACAAGGCCATGCACACGCGCTTAACCTACAAGATTCAGACGTCGATGTAACTGTTGGTCTACGTGCAAACTCAAGCTCATGGAAAAAAGCTGAAAATGCTGGTCTAAAAGTTGCTGAAGTAGAAGAAGCGGTAAAAGCTGCTGACGTTATCATGATCTTGACGCCTGATGAGTTCCAAAAAGAGCTTTATAATGATGTGATCGAGCCAAACATCAAAGAAGGCGCTACACTAGCTTTTGCTCACGGTTTTGCAATCCATTACAACCAAGTGGTACCACGTGGCGATCTTGATGTCATCATGGTTGCACCAAAAGCACCAGGTCATACTGTACGTTCAGAGTTCGCTAAAGGCGGTGGTATCCCTGATCTTATCGCTATCTATCAAGACGCTTCTGGTCAAGCCAAACAGTTAGCATTATCGTATGCTGCTGGCGTTGGTGGTGGTCGTTCAGGCATCATCGAAACAACGTTCAAAGATGAGACTGAAACGGATCTATTCGGTGAGCAAGCTGTACTTTGTGGTGGTGCAGTAGAGTTAGTTAAAATGGGCTTTGAGACGCTAACAGAAGCGGGCTATGCACCAGAAATGGCTTATTTCGAATGTCTACATGAGCTAAAGCTGATCGTTGACTTGATGTATGAAGGCGGCATCGCTGACATGAACTACTCAATTAGTAACAACGCTGAATATGGCGAATATGTTACTGGCCCTGAGGTTATCAATGAGCAGTCACGTGAAGCCATGCGTAATGCACTAAAACGCATCCAGTCTGGTGAATACGCGAAGATGTTCATCTCTGAAGGTGCAACCAACTACCCATCAATGACTGCGCGTCGTCGTAACAATGCTGATCATCAAATCGAAATTACTGGTGCTAAGCTACGTGGCATGATGCCATGGATCGGTGGTAACAAAATCATCGATAAAGACAAAAACTAAATTTTATACAGATAAAAGTCTTATTCAGATAATAATCTGATTTAGATGAAGTAGCCCGTGTTATCACTTGATAGCATGGGTTTTTTTATGCAAAGTATTTGATGGACGCTTTTTGCTTTGATTTGAATCTGGGTTATCGGTTGAAAACCAGTAATTGCTACCCAATATAAACAGGCACCTTAACATTGGCCAAAGCGCCTTTGCGATTAACATTCATCATTGTTCTTACCCGTTTCTAAGTATTCGAAGCGGGCGGATGCTTCATTCTCACTTTCTATAGATAATAGGTTGTATGCTGTGCAAATATCTTATTCAGACTGGCTAACGCCGCAATTCGTATATATTACTCTTAGCGCTGTGGTAGCAGTTTTAATTTGGATAGAAGGGGAGATGCTCAAACAGACCGATGGTAAACTGCCTCAATCTAAATTCTTCAAAGTCAGTTCATTGTTAGATACTTTATGGTTCTTCATATCAGTGGTGATTTTATATGTTATTGATTTGACCCCGTTAGCTATCGCAGTGCCTGCAGCATATGGTATATACACGACCTTTGGTTGGATATATGGTACCAAGCTGCTGAAGCGCAAAGGAATCCCTGACTCTCCTAAAGATTTGGTCATTCCATCAAAATATATTGCCTATAGTCAGTCATTTTCATTGGTGTTTTTTGCGTTATGTTTGCTCGTATTGAGTTCAGCATGGCTACCGACATCACCATTGCAGTAACTAATATTCCAACCTACTATCATCTATGTCGACTTATTTAATTAGTGGTTTACTGATGAATTTGTATTATGTCTATAAATAAAAACTATTTTATATCAATAAGATATAGAGCTAATTACTATCGATGTTAGCTTGCAATAATGGTTAGTATTTATTTACAAAAATCAGCAATTTAGCCTGTTCCTGCCATGGAAAACTGTTATAATCAGACTGTACTCAAAATATTTGAGGCAAAAAATCCAGATTTTCTTTAAGATTATTTAGTATTTTTAGCCACCGCATTTAGCAGAAAATATTAGGGTATATATCAATTAATCGGTGATGACACAAGTCTCGCCAACAGTTAAAGAGTCAGGAAAATTTATGTCAGATAAAGTTGAAGGCACTGTAAAGTGGTTTAATGAAGCTAAAGGTTTTGGTTTTATCGCTCAAGACAATGGCGGACAAGACGTATTCGCTCACTACAGCGCTATCCAAGGTAACGGTTTCAAAACTCTAGCCGAAGGCCAAAAAGTGTCTTTCATCTTAGGTGATGGCAAAAAAGGCCCACAAGCTGAGCAAATCGAAGCTATCTAATCTCATTTATTATTAGGTTAACTGCTTGTCAGTAAACTTAATGACAATAAGATTATCGATATGCATTGATTACTTTGTTTGTTAAAACAATAAAAATACTGTATCGACTTTAAAAAGAAGCAACCTCTTATCAGGTTGCTTTTTTTATGGGACTTTTTTGGTATGACAAAGTGTTGCTAATGTAAAGTGCTATTGATTTTGACGATCAACATCATCAGGTAATAACGAACAATGATTTAATAAAGATGTAATAGATAAGGTTATATTATGAAGTGGGAAAATTGGCTTTCAATTGACTGGCAACAGGTGCTCGGGATTTCTTTATCCGCTATAGGCTTTTATGTAGGGCTGATGTTGTTTACTCGATTGATGGGTTTACGCAGTTTTTCCAAGTTATCAAGCCATGATTTTGCGATGACGGTTGGTATTGGTAGTATATTGGCGTCGACGGTATTGTCAGATAAACCCTCTCTATTTCAGGGATTGTTTGCTGTTGCAGTGCTATTCTTAATTCAGGGCGTTATTTCAGTTATCAGACGCAAAATAAAACCGCTAAAAGCTCTGATAGATAACCAAGCTATTATCCTAATGGCTCATGGTGAGTATTTAGAAGATAACTTAAAAGAAGCCAATCTTAGTACTAGCGATGTTCAGGAAGTGCTACGTAAAAATGGTATCAAAGCGAAAACAGAAGTGTTTGCAGTGATTATGGAGACGACAGGTGATATGAGTGTTATCAAGAATAATGATGTTGAACCTGACTGGTCTTTATTTGATGATATACGTGATAGCGAATTATTGCTTGGTGCTAGTAAGCATGGTAAGTCACAGGTCTGACTCGATTAACTATTCTTATCCGTTAACTTTGAAGAGATAAATAATAACAAAATATTAAGTAAAGCTAAGGCTTAGAATGCTATAAAGGGTATCAGTATTTTGAGCTGTTGAACAATGAAAATCATGAAGTGATGCGCTTATAGAGTATTTATTATAGAGTGTTGACAAATTTATGACGCATTATTCACGGCGTTGTCTTGACCTTATCTGCCTGCTGACGCAAGATACATAGGTCTGATAATAACGGTTGGCTTAGCTTTAGCAGATTTCATTAGTAAGAGATACAATGCTAATATGCTCTTAGATATTGGCTCATCTTTCTTAGTTAACAATATTCTGTTGATGTAGTAATAACCTTGAGCAGTATTTTGAACGACAATTTGAACCACAACGAACCTTTGGTTCTTAACTGACAATTTTTAACTCATAACATTAATAAACGAGGAACGTATGAAAGCATTAGTAGCGGTCAAGCGTGTCATTGATTATAACGTAAAAGTTCGTGTAAAAGCCGACAACTCTGGCGTTGACTTATCAAACACTAAAATGTCAATCAACCCTTTTGATGAAATCGCGGTAGAAGAAGCGGTTCGTCTAAAAGAAGCTGGCGTCATTGATGAGATCATTGTTGCTTCAATCGGTCCAAAAGAGTCACAAGAGCAGATTCGTGCAGCCCTAGCGCTAGGTGCTGACCGTGGTGTGTTAGTCGTAAGTGACGAAAAACCATATCCATTACAAGTTGCTAAGATTCTAAAAAGTATCGCCGAAGCTGAAAGCACTGATATTATCTTATTAGGTAAGCAAGCGATTGATGATGACAACAACCAAACTGGTCAGATGCTAGCAGCATTGATGGGTATCGGTCAGGGTACGTTTGCATCAGAAGTGAAAGTTGAAGGCGACAAAGTAAACGTAACACGTGAAATCGATGGCGGCCTACAAACTGTTGCTCTTGATTTGCCAGCGGTTATCACAACTGATCTACGTTTGAATGAGCCACGTTATGCTAAATTGCCTAACATCATGAAAGCGAAGAAAAAGCCACTTGATGAGAAAACGCCAGCAGATTTCGGTGTTGATATGACATCTAAGCAAGAGATTATTAAAGTCGTGCCACCTGCTGACCGTAAAGCTGGTATTACAGTAGGGTCAGTTGATGAGTTGGTCGATAAGCTAAGAAACGAAGCAAAAGTCATTTAATGTTTTAATGATTGGATACTTCGCTACGGCATATCCTGTATAAGGCTAAGAATTTGACTGCTTTATTTCATACTAAATGATAGTTGCTCAAATAGCTTTGTACACAAACAACCGCATGAATAGATAATACGAATATATAAAGGACTTAAAACCATGGCAATTTTGGTATATGCAGAACATGACAATGCCAGTCTAAAAAAGGCAACTTTAAACACGATCGCTGCTGCTAAACAAATGGGTGATGATATCCACGTATTGGTTGCTGGTAGTGGTAGCCAAGCTGTTGCTGATGAAGCGGCAAAAGCAGAAGGCGTGACTAAAGTACTATTGGCTGACAACGCTGCTTATGAGCATCAATTGGCAGGTAACGTGGCGCTATTGGTTGCTGATATCGCTGGTGATTACAGCCATATCCTAGCGGCTGCGACCACGACTGGTAAAAACTTTATGCCACGCGTTGCTGCGTTACTTGACGTCAGCATGCTGTCTGAAATCTCAGGTGTAGTAGATGCGCAAACGTTTGAGCGTCCTATCTATGCAGGTAATGCGACAGCGACAGTAAAAACAACAGAAGACAAAGTGGTACTAACAGTACGTACTACTGCGTTTGACCCAGTGGCAAGCGAAGGCGGTTCAGCTACTGTTGAAACTATCGACAACGTACAAGAAACTGGTAAAGCTAGCTTCGTTAACGAAGAAATGGCTAAGTCTGATCGTCCAGAATTGACCTCAGCTGGTATCGTTGTTTCTGGTGGTCGTGCCTTGGCAAACGGTGAAAACTTCACTAAGTACATTGAGCCATTGGCTGACAAGCTAGGCGCTGCTGTTGGTGCATCACGTGCTGCTGTTGACGCAGGATATGTACCAAACGATATGCAGGTCGGTCAAACGGGTAAAATCGTTGCACCGCAGCTATATATTGCAGCTGGTATCTCAGGCGCGATTCAGCATTTGGCTGGTATGAAAGATTCTAAAGTCATCGTTGCTATCAACAATGACCCAGAAGCACCTATCGCTAGCGTTGCTGACTACTTCTTAGAAGCTGATTTGTTCGAAGCATTGCCTGAGCTGACTAGCAAGGTTTAATATATAGCCACAGAACTACTAAGCGGCTACGGCGTTACCCTCCTTAGATGTACTACTTGTACAATCTGCAGTCGGCTGCCTTGTATCCGTTTTAGACTTCTTTGACTATATCAGTAGTAGACAGATAATAAAAAACCCACTATTAAATGATAGTGGGTTTTTTTATGCTTGATAGATTGGGTTTTGATAACAGTTATAAATGGAGGCTAAGAGTATTGTCTTTGACGTAAGGTCTCATACAGACATAAAGACCCTGCAATCGCTACATTTAAGCTCTCTTGACCATTTGGCTGCGGTAAGGCTATCGGCGTGGCACATTGCATTAGCTCATCGCTAACGCCTTGACCTTCATGACCCATAATCCAAGCCACAGGTGCAGATAAGTCGTGATCGTAAATGATAGTATCTGTATGTGAGCTAGTCGCCAAAAGCGGCACTTGTACGTGATCTAAAATATCTTGCGTACTCAAGCCTTCATAAATAGTCAGTGCAAACTGTGCCCCCATACCTGCTCGTAGCGTCTTGGGAGACCAAGCTTGCGCGGTAGCACTGGTGCACAAGATATTGCGGATACCAACGGCTGCAGCTGTGCGTAGCAGCGTACCAACATTCCCGCTATCCTGCACATCGTTCAAGATTAAGCAGTCTTCATCGATCATCGATAGGCTAGGCGTTGGTATTTTGATTATCGCCATAATATCGATGCCAGTGCCCAAGCTACGAATACTCTCATAAAGTGCGTCTGACAAAGTAAGAATAGGCGTATAAGTGGGCAGGCGAGTCAATATCTGCTGAACTTCAGGGTGGCTACGTGCTGATTCAGACAGTAGTATCTGGACGAAAGGATAGTCGCTACGTAGGGCAGCATCTATCAAATGGACGCCTTCTATGACTGTCTGACCGTTCTTTTTACGCTGACGTGCTTGGGACAACAGTGCTTTTACAAGCTTCACGGTTGTGTTCTTATCTGAGGTAATCAGCTCGGTGGAATTTAATACCATAGTGGATCGCTTAGAGAAGGGTAAAGGAGTCGTTTAGATAACCAGCACAATGCCTATTAATTTAGTATTCTGCTGGCTGTTCTTAACAGGTGCGTCAATCAATTATTTTTCAGAATAATTGACGTGCAAATCTTTCACGTAACTGACTTCGTTTTTGCTACCGAGTACCACAGGAACACGTTGATGGATATCAGTCGGTTCGATATCTAGGATACGATTGACAGCATCGGTTGCGCCGCCACCCGCTCGCTCAATCAATAGACTCATTGGATTGGCTTCATACATCAAACGCAGTTTACCCGCTTTATGAGCGTATTTGGTATCAAACGGATAAGTGAACAGACCACCGCGGCATAAGATACGATGGACGTCACCAACCATGGCGGCTACCCAGCGTGTATTAAAATCACGTCCACGTACGCCTGTCTCGCCAGCGATTAACTCATCGATGTACTGTTGCATCGGTGCGCGCCAATAACGATAGTTTGAGCTATTGATAGCATATTCGCTTGTATCGGCATCTATTTGAACATTGTCTTCTATCAACACATAGTCAGAAGTCTCTGGATCTAGGCTAAACATCACGACTTTGTCAGCGATGGTTAACGCTAGGACAGTAGAGGTACCATATAGCAGATAACCGGCTGCTAGCTGTTTATTGCCTGCTTGCAAATAGTCACTGTTTTCACTGGTTTGACCTTGACGATCATACGGCAGAACAGAAAAAATTGTGCCCACTGCCATATTGATGTCGATATTTGATGAGCCATCTAATGGGTCAAATAGTACCAATAGGCTACCATCGTCATTAGCAGGGGTCGCGTCATCGAGCTCTTCTGAAGCGACGCCAGCACAATGTGTATTTTTTGCCAATGCATCTAGCAGTAAGTCATTGGCCAGTACGTCTAATTTTTTCTGATCTTCGCCTTGGACGTTTTGATTACCCGCTTCGCCCAAAATGTCTGCCAGAGCGCCTTTTCTGAGCAGTTGTGAAATCGTCTTACCGACATTAGTGACAGTGGTAATCACGTCGTTAAGTGCAGGGCTAGTGGCATGTTGGTTTAGATAGTCTGCTAAGGTCGTCATAAGGCTTCCTAATAAATGGTATGGAAAGTAAAAGAACGGATAGGTGTCAAAGTAAAGAAGTAGGTGGCATTTAGCACACCTGAAATAGGTAAATTCTTAAATAGCTAATACGGCATCTTTGTCCCGACCACAAAATCGGCTACACTATATCTATTGTTATTCATTTATAGTTTTGTCAGAATTATTCTCTATGAGAATACAGCATGTCTACTCACGCTTTCTGATTGTCTGCTGAGGTTATTTTTCGGTCGAATTTGATTACGGTAAATTGTAGCAAATAAGCATCAAAATGTCCTTTGTATCTATGCCTATCAGTGATAAATGATCGAACAAAGATGAATAAGTGATTACTATAGACTCATATAAACCCACAATAAAGACTCGCCATTATGTCAAATTCTATCGATAGTAGCGCTACAAAACCAGTCTCACCGACTGATTATGCAAAATTTGATCCCAGTACGATTCATCAAAGGCTCAATACCTCATTGAGTCGTCCGCAGCTCAACACCGATGGCAGTATCCGGCATTTCTTAGGTGTTGAAGGGCTTAATAAAGCACAGCTCAAAGCTATTATCGCAAAAGCAGAGACTTTCTTTGATGAAAACGGACAGCTAATCAATCGTCCTGAGTTAGACGGCTATACGGTCATGAATTTGTTCTTCGAACCATCGACCCGTACACGGACGACATTTGAGGTTGCCGAAAAACGCTTGGGTGCCAATGTACTCAATATCGATATCGAACGTTCTAGTACCAAAAAAGGCGAGAGTCTGCGTGATACGCTGTGGAATCTACAGGCAATGACCGCGGATATCTTTGTGGTTCGACATTCAGCATCAGGTGCCGCGCATTTTATGGCGACAGAAGTGACGCCTGATATCGCAATCATTAACGGCGGCGATGGCTGGCATGCGCATCCTACTCAAGGAATGCTCGACATGTTGACCATTCACCGTGAAGCACCGCGCCCATTTGAAGAGCTGTCTATCGCAATCGTTGGTGATATTAAGCATTCACGCGTAGCACGCTCTGATATCAGTGCACTGCAAACGCTAGGTGTGACCGACATCCGTGTTTGTGCGCCGCGCACTTTACTGCCTAAAGGTATCGAGCGTTTCGGTGTGCAAGTATATGAAAACATGGATGAGTGTGTCACCGATTGTGATGTGATCATGGGATTAAGAATACAAAATGAGCGTATTGGTTCGCCGCTATTGGCATCATCAAGTG
Organism: Psychrobacter sp. NPDC078409; assembly: GCF_050268505.1. Classification (NCBI taxonomy): domain Bacteria; kingdom Pseudomonadati; phylum Pseudomonadota; class Gammaproteobacteria; order Moraxellales; family Moraxellaceae; genus Psychrobacter; species Psychrobacter sp. NPDC078409. Next base: position 29,540 of record NZ_JBNNGW010000006.1, on the reverse strand, counting down.
AATACTATAAGCATTATGGGATCACGCCAGAGCGCGTAGCTCTTGCCAAGCCAGATGCATTGGTGATGCATCCAGGGCCGATGAACCGCGGTGTTGAGATTGCCTCTAGTGTGGCTGATGGCGCACAATCCGTTATCTTAAAGCAGGTAAATAACGGTATTGCTATTAGAATGGCAGTCTTATCACTTGCAATGGAAGGTCAACGTGCTCATCAAGCGGCTGGTAAGTAACAGGCTGCCGCGCGACTTATTCTCATTTATTTCATTTTATTGATACGGTAATAACGTTATGTCTACCATGCTTAATACGGATGCACCCATTCTTGACCATTTACCAAAAGCATTTAAAGATGCATTGCCGCAAGCCGCAACAGAAAAACTATCTACACTCGATTCTGGCCGTGAGATGTGGTTATTACCACCACTAGTAGATCTATGTGCGCGCTTGCGTGAGCCAGGCCAGCAGCAACACGGTACGCTAAAATCAGAAGGCAGCGCTGCTCGTGGTAACGGGTTCTTGCATGTGGTGACGCCGCCTGACACCAATCCTATTTTAGAAAATGGCTCACTCTTAAAAGGTTTACGTGAGCGCGCCTTGAGTGATGGCGGGATTTACTTGCATATTTTGGGTGCATTGACCACAGGGTTAGAGGGCGAACGACCGTCTAACATCGCAGGGCTTAAAAAGGGCGGCTGTATCGCAGTATCCAATGCGCGTAGACCTTTTCGCAATGATTTAGTATTGCTACGCACACTAGAATACGCGGCGACTTTTGGTATGAAAGTATTCTTTTATCCTGATGAGCCAAGTCTGTCTGGAGATGGCGTGGCACATGAGGGCTATATTGCTTCTTATCATGGTCTGCAAGGTATTCCTTGGATTGCGGAAACTGTTGCACTGTCTACGCAGCTATTGATGGTGGAAGAGACCGGAATCGCTGCTCATTTTAGCCAGTTATCCTGTAAGTCTTCGATTGAGCTCATGCGCTGGGCAAAAGATAAAGGCCTACCAGTGACGTGTGATGTTGCGATGCATCAGCTGTATTTAACTGATGATAACTTGGAAGGATTTAATGCTCAGGCGTACGTGTTGCCACCGCTACGCAGTAATACTGACCAGCAGGCAATCCGCCGTGGATTAAAAGATGGCACTATCGATGCTATCTGTAGTCATCACGAGCCACTGAATAGTACGGCCAAAAAAGCACCGTTTGCCGAAAGTACGCCAGGTATCTCAAACTTCGATACCTTTATGGCGCTGGCCTGTCAGCTGGTAAATGATGAGGTATTAACACTCTCGCAGCTGGTAGACAAAATTTGCCTGAATCCTGCAAAAATTGCAGGTATTAGCGACCAGTACGAAGCGATTGGCGGTGCAGTATTAGTCGATCCTAACCTTGAGTGGCAAGTAACCGCGCAGTCTATGCTATCGAATGGTAAGAACACGCCGTTTTTCAATCAGCAGTTGCAAGGACGTGTTGTGGAGACATTCTTTGGCTAATTTGCCTCGACAGGATGACCGTCTGCCGCCATCCTCAAAGGATAAAGGGGTTGCCATGAATGGTCAGCAAGAAAAATCGCGCAGTACGGCGAGTGAGTCTATCAAAGCGGTGGCCATTTATGAGGTAGTCAAAGGTGTTGGTGCGTTACTAGGAGCAGGGGCATTATGGTGGTGGCATACCAATCTTGAACATTGGCTGACGACCGTAACGGTTACTTGGCAGCGCAGCTTCGGCCATATGCTTGCCCCGCAAATCGATAGTGCCGTACGTATTGCTCAGCAAGCAAGTAAAAACTGGCCGATGTTTTTATTATTGATATTCGCTTATGCCAGTTTGCGCTTCCTCGAAGCTTATGGCTTATGGCATGACAAAACATGGGCGTATTGGTTTGGCGTGCTGGGCTACGGGGTATTTATCCCTATAGAAATTTACTATCTGATCGTTAGCCCGTTTGACTGGTTTAAGCTTGGGATACTGGTTTCTAATCTGCTCATTATTATTGTGGTTTATCGTAATATGAAACGTAAGGGCTTGATATAGCGTTTAAATTTAAGTTAAAAAATCCAGCATAGGACAAGTATCTGATGCTGGATTTTTTGTGCCTGCTATATTTTTAGCTTATACGTCTACTGTTTTTTCATCCGCACGAATACTTTTAGCGACTTTACCGACGCTTAAACCTTGTACCAAGATGGAGAAAATCACCACCGCATAAGTGAGTGCCAATAAAATCTCTCGTTCAGCCCCGATCGGTAGCTGTAATACTAACGCGACCGAGATACCACCGCGTAAGCCGCCCCATGTCAGGACTTTCCATGCGCCTGTAGGCAAATCAAGCTGACGGTGAAAGGTTTTGGTCGTCATGCCTACCACGATAAATCTGGCAACGAGCGCAATCAAAATCGTCAAACCACTCGCTATAAATAAATTGCCTGAATAAGCAATCATGACCACTTCTAGACCGATGAGCACAAACAAAATGGCGTTTAAAATCTCATCAATCAATTCCCAAAACAAATCAATATAGTGCCGTGTCTTATCACTCATGGCTAGCTCGCGACCACGATTACCAACCATTAGACCCATCATGACCATGGCAAGTGGCCCTGATAAATGCCAATGACTGGCTAGCGCGTAGCCACCGATAACGCCTGCTAATGTTAATAGCACCTCTTCTTGATAGCTATCAATGCTTTTAAGCAAGTAGTACAAAATCGCCCCAAGTACCAGTCCGAAAACAACGCCGCCACCAGCTTCAACCGCTAATGTATGTGCGACGTAGTTGGCAGTAGGAATATCACCGCTAGATAAAATTCCTAGCAATAAGACGAAGATGACCACGCCGATACCATCATTGAACAATGACTCGCCAGCGATGACAGTCTCGATACTCTTTGGAGCGCCTGCTGATGAGAGAATGCCCATGACAGCAATAGGATCGGTAGGGGAGATAAGCGCACCAAATAACAGGCACCAGAGAAACGGTAAGCCGAAACCGAATAATGGCAACATAAAGTAAAGAGCAGTCGCAATGAGCATTGCCGATATGATCGTACCAAGTCCGGCAAGGATACCAATAGGTAGCTTGTAGCGTCTTAAGTCACCAATATTGACGTGTAATGCGCCTGCGAATAGCAACATCGATAGCATGCCGTCTAAGAGTACTTCGGTAAAATCAAGCTGCTCCAATAAACTGACTTCATAATCAATCAGTTGATCAAACCCTAAGAAGCCCAAAAATATCGCACCGATTGACAATAAGATAGAGATGACCATGACACCGATAGTGGTCGGTAAACCAATAAAACGGTGATTAATATAAGTTAGTGAAGCAGTAATCGACAAAAATATGGCGCTGATTTCTAGGATAGTGAGGCTGGTTGCAGATGCCATAAAAAGTAGGTCTCATATGAATATAAAAAGTATCTAAAGCGCAGTGCTTATAGGGACGTTATAAGTGTTGCTAGCTATCGGTTTTATGATTATAAGTATTGTGTTTATAAGTAAAGTGCTTATAAGCGCTGATACCGCCATCTATCTAAACAGTTCATTGGTCATATCATTAACTAGACTGTGTCTGTAACGCTTGACGAATATCCGCTTCAAAATCACTGACATAAATAAAATGTTTGTGCTGAGCATCCTTATCAAGGATAAATTGCTTGGCTTGTTCGCACATAGCGGCCAAATCATCGACCAGCTCTTGATAATTTAAATTCTCTTCTCCGGCACGCTGAATCAGATGCAATTCATGTAATAGCGTTTGCTGCTGTGCGCTGTTTACCCGTGCATAGTTCAAATTGACCATTGCCTGACACAATGCTTTTAAGACCATGAGGTCAGCAGATGCATAACGACGTATTTCACCAAGTGATACATTAATAAAGTCAGAAATCTTTGGGATATGAGTGACTAGTGCGAGTATGGCCAGTCGCTTCTCTTTGATAGTATTTTCAGAGCTATCGTCAATGTCTGACTGTGGTATGTGAAAGTGATAAGGGCTCGGTGGCTGACGACGCATCATAATACTCAGACAGCTGGTTAGAGACTGAACGCAATTGACCGCAGTCTTTGGGTCATTGATACCAGGGGATAGCGCGCGTACAGCAATCTCCGTCATCTGACCTAGGCTATAGGCGATGTCGTTAGAGTGCGCTAATCGTTGCTCAAGTCGTAGGCAACCTGCAAGACGTTGCCAAAACAGTCCATCGGGCGATCTCGGAATTACTGCCAGATGCGGTGTTGCTGTCTTCTGTTGGTTATTTGGATGAGAGGCAGGCCGCTGATAGAAGTAGCCAATGACGTTTTTGTCAGTGACGTAATTACCGAGGTTGACATGCATTTGTACCACGCCACCATAATCTTGTGACAGCGCAATCAATGACTCAAGATAAATCTGCTGTAGATAACCTGAATTTGGTGAATAAATAGGCATAGCAGGCCAGTTTTGGAACTGCTCGATATCATGGTGCTCAGCATCGCGTTGATGTTGGATATCACAACGATCGTTATACCAATAGTAAATGTTTGCAATTGCATCGTTGCTAGCATTTTGAATGACGTGTGACGCCTGAATAGCATGCACCATATGCTGTACAAAATAAACCAGGAGCAGCGCACAGATAATCGCCATGATAATAGCAAAGGTCACTGCCAATTGCGGCACACCAAAAGCTACGTCAGACTTATGGATAGACTTTAGTACCAGTAAGCTATAGCTAAATGTACCGATAAAAGCGCCAAGGACAAACTGATTTGGTGTGTCGGTCAAAAAGTTACGTAGCAGTCTTGGACCAAACTGTGAGGATGCCATCGACAGGACGGCGATTGTAATCGAAAACGTCGTACCTGCCACGCCCAGTACCGCACCAGCGATGGCTGTCATAATCGCGCGCGCCGCTTCGTCATCACCAGTAAAGGCAAAGGAGATCTCTTTTACCGTTTCACGATCAAAATGCTGATCAATCGCGACTAGTAAAGGAGCAAGCAAAATACCCACGATGACACAAGCGGTTGGGATAAACCAATAGGAGCCAATCAGCCACTGCCACAAATTATTTAAGCGATCAGGCAAGTCGGTCAGCGTTTGTATTGACCACAACTTAGTGAACTGCTTAAGCCTGTTTTGACCTGCATTGATCGTACGTGTCCAGATGCTGTCTCCATCATTTTTATTCACTGTGTTGAGCCTTAGGGTTATCTGCTTCTGTAATAATAGCGTTTTTATGCGTACGTCTGGTCATATCTGTCTTAGCATGACTCTCATTAGTCCCTAGAGGTATGATGGCTTCATTGTCGTGATCATCATGTTCAATAGTGCTGTCTTTGTCATAAGCCATCGGCTCTAGATGCGGTGAGGCTTCTAGATGTGGATCATTACCGTTGTAAGCACTCTCACCATGTCTATCTAGATTATCATGTCGTTGTACGTTTTCAGTGGCGGCAGAGGTTTTTCTAAATAGTTTACGGTTATCGCTATGCTTGCTAGTAGACTGTTTACGCGGTTCGCTATTGGCAAAGATAGCATTTAGCGGCAGATGCAGTTGCTGTTTGGCGTACGCTTCAGTATTCTCAAAACGTTTTACCAGTAAACTTAGCCAAGGCTTTTGACCTTCCAATTTCATCTCATCCAACTCGTCCTTGATAGGAAGTGGGTAGGGCAAGGTACGATAAAAGTCCCATAACGTCATCCTACTCAGGTCTCTTTTAAGTACATAGTCGTCATCATCTGTCATGGTAATCAGATTGCTGTCTTGTAGGTAGTTGATATAGGTATACCATTTTGGCAGCTCTTTGCGACCTAAGACATTACGCAGTGCTTGCTCGCTAACAGCTTCACCTTTTAAGTGGTGGGTATAAACCAAATTCAACATGTCTAACAAGCTGAGTAACGGGTGACGAGGGTAGACTTCTTCTGTCTCAAAAATCGTCAAGGTATAACTGATTTCAACGCCTAATAAAATCAAATTCCACGACAGATAAATCCATAGTAGAAAGATAGGCAGTGCAGCAAAGGCACCGTAAATCGCTTCGTAGCTGGTAAAGTTAGCCATTACTGTACCAAACAGATGCTTCATTAATTCAAAGACAATGGCCACAAACACGCCAGCGATGGCTGCATTTTTTGCCGGTACGCGCGCCTTTGGAATAAACCAGTACATACCGATAAAGCCCGCCATCGTAATACCAATCGATGCCATTTGTACCCAAAAGCTCCAGTCGATACCGTAGCCTGCAATTTGACGATTAAGAAAGCTCAGACTCTGTACAGTACTGGAAGCGATAAAAGCGGTACCCAATACTAACGGTCCTAGGGTAACGATAGTCCAATAGCGCAGCATGCTTTTGATACCACCCGAGCGGTCTTCTACTCGCCAAATCTGGTTAAACGCGCGCTCAATAGTGGTCAAGGTCATGATAGTCGTAAAGAATAAAATCATGGCACCGATGATGGTTAGATTGGATGACTTTTCGGCAAAGCTATTAATGTACTCACTAACTTGCATGCTCGACTGCGGCAACAGATTGCTATAAATGACGTCATATATCTGAGCTCTAACCGATGCGAGTGCTGGTACGGATGACAAAATCATCAGTAATACCGTTAATACCGGTACGATCGACAGCATAGTGGTGTATGTCAGTGAAGCTGCCTTTTGCTGGCAATTATCTTCAAAAAAATGCCGAGTCAAAAACCGTAAGAACTGAAACCAGCGCTGCTGTAAAAACGGGAGTTTTTGAGATAATTTTTCCATGTCGACCATTAAGCAAAAGTAAGAGTGACAATAGTGTAACAAAGATGAACGGTTATCATCTGCGGTTTAATTGTGTCAAAATGCACCACGTAGCACATCAGATACAATATAAGTCAGGTTATCAATCATGGTTATTTGCATGACAGTGAATGACTCGGGCATAATGTGCACATATTCTACAATGCCAGTTGGTCGTATATTTCACCGCATTTTTGGTGACTAGTATGCCTAACGATTTTATGAGGAAGCTTTGCTAATGAGTCAGACCGACCCTTATGTTTTGGTGCTTTATTATTCTAATTACGGTACGACTAAGACATTAGCATATGCTATCGCGCAAGGTATTGAAGATGCTGGCATGGCCGCGCGTATCCGTACGGTACCGACAGTGGCACCTGAAACCACGTCAAGTAAGCCTGCGATACCTGATGAGGGTGACTTGTACTGTACGATGGATGATCTCAAGGACTGTAGCGGTCTAGCGCTTGGTAGCCCAACGCACTTTGGTAATATGGCCGCACCCATGAAGTACTTTTGGGACAATACCGTGACTCTATGGCTGGCAGGGAACCTACAAAACAAACCAGCCTCAGTATTTACGGCGACAGGCTCTATGCATGGTGGCCAAGAAACGACGCTGTTGACGATGATGTTGCCGTTGATGCATCATGGTATGGTCATCGTAGGTGTGCCCTATGCAGAGCCAGCATTGAACCGCACTCATCGCGGTGGTACACCTTATGGTGCCAGTCATGTCAGCGGAGCATCGCATGATCAGCCAATATCTGCTGACGAGCGAGATTTAGGTATTGCGCAGGGTCGCCGTTTAGCGATTACGGCAGCTGCATTAGCACAGGCTAACTGGGGCCGATAAGTAACTGTTATAAACCTGCTGTCTAGAATCGTCTGAGTCTCAAAGTCTATGATTGAGTGCTTATAACAACTTGATTATAAGCAAGCACTAACTACTCATATTCAGCAGTATATTATTCATTTAGGAAATCAAAATATCTAATGGCCACAACCCGCTCTAATACAAAGCCTCTCAAAACGGTTAAGCCTATCGCACCTATTGCACAGCGCTTAAAGGTTACGTGGTTAATTTGGCTCGTTTATAGACTGCTCGGATTGCCTATCTTTATTAGTATCTTTAATCCTAGTAGCCCTGATATCGTTGGCGGTATTGCTTGGCAGGCATTATGGCTAGTGCCTGCGTTGATTTTGACGCCATGGATATTGCGCGGTCGTTCACCTTATGCGTTGTTGATAAGCAGTATGTTTACCCTAGTATATTTGGGCGCGAGTGGCGTGGTGCTATTTACTCGTATATATGGCAGTAGTTGGGCAGAAATTGCTGTGTACTTAACGGACTTCTTACTACTACTTGCTATCAATGTTTGGCTATTTATTCTGCTCAAACGTTTGCCTTCGATGAATAACGTTGTGAAGAAACCTCGTCAATAATTGCATTTATCTGAAGCCTAATAAATTATATCCATTAATCTAAAGCCATAAAAAAGCGGCACTCCATCTGGGGCGCCGCTTTTTTGTTTATAACGTTAAAAATAAGTAGATTAGTTAATCTTAGTCAATTCTAAATCCATTTTCTTACCATCGTTAATTTGGCTAACTTTAACTGGCATATAGTCCAAGCTTGGGGCTAACCAAAAGCTGGTAGAGCGGCTATCGTCATCGTGGACGCGGTCAACACGTACTGTATCAAAGGTACCCGCTGGTACGGTAATCTTAGTGCTGCCTGATTTTTTGAATGGCGTCTTCTCGATTTTGTCTTTTTTTGCCATATAATAATTACCAGAGAACTTACCGTTTAATAAATCCTGACGAATCTGTACCTCAAGGCTCAAGTCATCAAAGGCTTGTTGCGACATATTCATAGTTGTCGACTTGCCTTTATAGTTACTGGTGACTTTTTTGCTGCTTGGGTTAAAGTCTAGTTTGTGCGTGCGGCCCATGCCAAGTAGTTTGTACGTGGTGCTTGCCTGCGTGGGACTGACATTGTTGCCATTAAGCGTAAAGGTGCTGTTTTGTGAGGCGCTAGCCACACCAGCGACGCGAGCCTTAACGTTATATTTCCACGTATTACCAGATTTGCTTAGCGTACGAGTTGCTGTGCCTTTGTATTTGTCCTCAACAGTAAAACTATAATCGGCAGTTGATGGTTGGACGGTTTTTGCGCTAGCTAGGGTAGGTGCGGTCATACTCAAAGCTCCAACGGTAGAGATACTGATGCCTGTCACTAAGGCAGATAGAAATTTAGATGGACTGCGTTTTGCGTTATTAGCATTATCAACATTGTCGCTTGATGACTTTTTGTGCATTGATGAAAAACTCATAGATACCCCTTCAGTAATTTATTGCCGATATAGCAATTTTTTCTTTCGTTCTTATTATGTCTACCAGACCTATAATGGTCATACGCTGTTACATTTTCAAGCGTGGTGTCATACCGCTTCGTGTAGTGCTTGTAGCAAATGTTTCTATAGTTAATTTGGCATTGGTCAAAATATAAATTCAGCTCGCTAACATTTTTAAATATTGCTACTTCTTGTCCTTTGTCTAACTAGCATATTGACTCTAATAAACGTAAAGCATCGATATAAGATGTTGATTGATTAATTTTTGCAAAATAATCTTGTAAATTTTTGGGCTTTACACTTGAACCGAAATCACCTTGCCCCCACTTTTTGTTACAAGCTCAAGGCTTATCTATAAAGCGTTGTTTTTGGCAGTGTTCCCTATAGATACTGGTATTGAGACCATTAATTCAAATAAACCCTTAATTTTATTAACCAACTTTTGGAGTCATATCGATGAACATTCGTCCTTTACATGACCGTATTGTCGTCCGCCGCATAGAAGAAGAAACAAAGACTGCTGGTGGTATCTTGCTTCCTGGTTCAGCACAAGAGAAACCTTCACAAGGTGAAGTGCTTGCAGTTGGTAATGGTCAAGTTCGTGACAACGGTGAAACTCGTGCGTTAGATGTAAAAGCTGGCGACAAAGTTTTGTTCGGTCAATATGCTGGTCAAACCGTGAAGGTTGACGGTGAAGAACTATTGATTATGAAAGAGTCTGATGTATTGGGTGTGCTAGAAGGTTAATCCTTTTGAGTATTATTTTATACTCAGCACATTTTGATAGCAGTTTCTAATAATCGCTTTTGATAAACAACTATCAAATCAATCAATTGTATTCTCATACTTATAATAGTGGAGTAATTTAACATGGCAAAAGACGTAAAATTCGGCATTGATGCCCGTAAACAAATGATGGACGGCGTAAACGTTCTAGCAAATGCAGTACGTGTAACATTAGGTCCTAAAGGTCGTAACGTTGTTATCGACAAATCATTTGGCGCACCTACCATCACTAAAGATGGTGTTTCAGTTGCCAAAGAAATCGAGCTAGAAAACAAATTTGAAAACATGGGTGCACAGCTGGTACGTGAAGTGGCTAGTCGCACTAACGATGTCGCTGGTGATGGTACAACCACTGCAACTGTATTGGCTCAGTCAATCTTGCAAGAAGGAATGAAATCAGTGGCTGCTGGCATGAACCCAATGGATCTTAAGCGCGGTATCGACAAAGCGGTACGTGAAGCGGTCAAAGAAATCCATAAACTATCAACGCCAGCTGACGATCACAAAGCAATCGCTCAAGTTGGTTCTATCTCTGCAAACTCAGACACCAAAATCGGTGAGCTGATCTCGCAAGCGATGGAAAAAGTAGGCAAACAAGGCGTTATCACTGTTGAAGAAGGTTCAAGCTTCGAAGATACCCTAGAAGTTGTAGAAGGTATGCAGTTTGACCGTGGTTATATCAGCCCATATTTTGCTAACAAGCAAGACAGCCTAACTGCTGAATTTGAAAATCCATATATCTTGCTAGTTGACAAAAAAATCAGCAACATCCGTGAGATCGTGCCATTACTTGAGCAAGTAATGCAGCAGAGCAAGCCGTTGCTAATCATCGCTGAAGATGTAGAAAACGAAGCGCTAGCAACATTAGTTGTAAACAACATGCGTGGCGGATTGAAAACTTGTGCCGTTAAAGCACCAGGTTTCGGCGATCGTCGTAAAGCAATGCTAGAAGACATCGCAACGCTAACTGGCGGTACTGTAATTTCTGAAGAGATTGGTCTAAGCCTAGAGACTGCTACTCTAGAGCAACTTGGTACTGCTAAGAAAGTGACTGTCGGTAAAGAAAACACCGTTATCGTTGATGGCGCTGGCAACAAATCTGACATCGAAAACCGTGTTGAGTCTATCAACCGTCAAATCGAAGAGTCTACTTCTGACTATGATAAAGAAAAGCTACAAGAGCGTGTTGCTAAACTGGCAGGCGGCGTAGCAGTGATCAAAGTCGGCGCAGCAACTGAAACAGAAATGAAAGAGAAGAAAGACCGTGTTGACGATGCGCTACATGCAACTCGTGCAGCGGTTGAAGAAGGTGTTGTACCTGGCGGCGGTGTTGCCTTAGTTCGTGCGATGAATGCATTGTCTGAACTACGCGGTGATAACGATGACCAAAACGCTGGTATGAACATCCTACGTCGCGCGATGGAAGCACCACTACGTCAAATCGTAACCAACGCTGGCGAAGAAGCTTCAGTTGTGGTTAACGAAGTGAAGAGTGGCAGTGGTAACTACGGTTACAACGCAGCGACTGGCGAATATGGCGATATGCTAGAGATGGGTATCCTTGATCCAGCTAAAGTTGCTCGTTCAGCGCTAGAAAATGCTGCATCTGTTGCAGGCTTAATGCTAACGACTGAAGTTATGATCACTGACTTACCGCAAGGTGATGATGGTATGGCTGCTATGGGCGGCGGTGCTGGAATGGGTGGTATGGGTGGAATGGGTGGCATGATGTAATTTATGCCTCGACTAAATTTGTACGACGTTGTTAACCTCGCTCGATGTACTATCAGTACAATCTTCACTCGGTTGCCTAGCCGTACTGCTTTAGTCAACTCATAAAGCGTTTTTCACTAGAGTTGTAAGTATTTTTGTGAAAGCGTTTGAACTATTAAAAGCTCTGTTATCGAAAGATAGCAGGGCTTTTTTGTGTTTGTTTTAAAGTGATAATTGGTATTGTGTAGAAAAACCGAAATAAGGATAACTGACTAAAATTATCAAATACTTAATAATATTAGTATTACTAATATTAATTTAAATTTTCAATTAATAGTTTATTAGGATATAGTTGATATAGCGAATATATTCGCTAATAGTGTTTTTAACTTAGAAGGAATGAATTAACTCAAAAGGAATTCAAAATGAAGATTTTATCGATTGCAATGGTAGCATCAGCCCTAATGCTGGCTTCTGCTAGTAGTTCAGCTGATCCTAGTTTAGATAGGTTTAAAATGCAAAAGCCGATGGAGATGTCTAGCGTTGCCTATTCTAAAGTTATGCAGTTATCGTTTAACAATAAAGAGCGCTACACAAGCGAAAAAGAAATTTATGAAAAAGTGATCAGAGGTGCCAAAGCAAACGGCTTTGAGCTTAAAGAAGTAGAAGCAATGAAAATCGCTCACATCGTTGACGGCGCTTTGGACAACGAGCCACCAGAAGCAGCTTCTATTAATATAACAGTTACTATCCATTTAAAACGACCAATCAAAATAGAAGTTGAGATCTCTCTATAATGCGGTGAATACAAATCTATTGTTAATAAGCTACTTACTATGAATGACTTACTTATCCTTCTAAAATAAAGTCCTAGTAATATTTTCTATATTAGGGCTTTATAGTTAAAGCTCATCAAATTCTCTATTAATCTGCTGTATCTCGTCTAAACGTCCACGTCTTATCAACAGATGCTTCTTTGTAATAGCAACATTCTGTCAAATTCAAATGAACTCATTATGGGTCTTGCTACTCACGGGTGATTGAGCGAAACATTATTCTCTTAGTCGGTATAAAAGAATCTCACACAAAAATAGGTAAAGTCGTCTTATTGATTACCTTTCTTACCGATAAATGAGTGTGAATGTCTTTTACGCTAGCAAGCTTGTGTAGTTTACGTGTGAACCGCTCATAACCATCGAGATTAGGGCTTACTACTTCTAATAAATAATCGTAAGAACCCGATACCACATGTCCATTAATCACCTCGTCCATATTGGACAGAGCGCGTTCGAAAGCTGCGATAGATTCTTCTTGGTGGCTGTTGAGACTGACCTCCACAAAGAAACTCATCGCAATACCTGCTTTGGCTTTATTTACGTTCGCTTGGTAGTTCTCTATATAACCTTCATCTTCCAAACGTTTTAGGCGTCGCGCGCAAGGAGAAGGCGACAGCCCTATACGTTCGGACAGTTCGGCTGTAGATAAGCGCGCTTCTTTTTGGAGCACTTCCAAGATATGGCGATCGATTTTGTCCATAATTTACCTTTTGGATTTTTAAGCCAATAATTTTGATTTAGTTAGCATTATCCACCAAATATTTGCAAAATTGCAATGAATAAATAGAGATAAAAGCGCGTATTTTAATCGATAATTGGTCTTTATATAGCAGCATAAGACACGACTATGAATACGATATTCCACCCCTCATCGCGCAAAAATCCTTTGTTTGTAATGTCGCCACTAACCAAAGGCTATGTGGCTATGAGCGTCGTATTGTTGATTTGGTCAGGATTTGCGTTGACTGTACGAGCGGTTGGAGCATCGTCACTAAGCATTGCCGATGTCATGCTCATTCGCTTTAGTGTACCGCTGGTCTTGTTGACTCCTTGGGTACTCTCTAGTTGGCATGAAGTCAAAAATATAAGACTGCCAGATATCATGTTTATTTTACTTGGTGGCGTACCTTTTCTTTTATTGGCTGCTTTTGGCGCAAGTACGGTACCAGCAGCTTACGTTGGTACTATTTTGACAGGTACGCCAGTCTTCTTTGCCGCAATATTGTCTTTTATTTTTTATCGTCAACGAATATCATTAAGAAAATTTGCCGCATTGATCCTTATTCTCTTTGGTATCGCTACGATGATTGGCGGGCGTGCACAGTCAATACCTAGCAGTCTTCTGTACGGTGTGGGGTTACTGTTGATGGCAAGCCTGATTTGGGCGGGTTATACATTAGGGTTAAAAAGCACCAAACTGAGTCCAATAGCTATTGCTATCGTGCTCTCTTATACTTCGTTTTTTCTGACATTGATGATGGTTTTGTCTGGTATCGTAGAGACCAATATAGGTTCTGTATCTTTTGATGAAGCGCTTCCGTTTATCCTAGTACAAGGACTTGGTGTAGGGGTGGTATCAACCATTGCATTTTCTTATGCTGTCAAACAATTAGGCTCCATTCGTACCTTATTACTTGGCTCTTTGTCACCAGGATTAACCGCTATACTGGCTACGCTGATACTCAATGAGTCTTTATCAGTCATTATGATATGCGGCATCGTACTCAGTACCATTGGCGTCATCTTGTCCAATCGAGCGCAATAAATTAATTAAGGAAGTATCATGATGTTAAACAATATGCCTATCATCAATGGTGATCCACTATGGGTATTGTTAGGTAGGTTTCGAGCTGACCAACGCAAACATAAAATAGATTTATTGGTTGGTGTCTATCGAGACGAGCATGGCAATACGCCTGTAATGAAAACCGTGCAAGACGCAGAAATACATCTTGCTCATCAAGCTCATTCGAAGGCTTATGGCATGTTATCGGGTAACGCTAGTTTTAACCAGCAAATGGCAAAATTTGTACTGGGTGACAGTCCAAGTCTAAAAGATCAATGCACGATTCAGACGGTTGGGGCATCAGGTGCGTTGCGACTCATTGCGGATTTGATCGCTACGCTCTCTCCAGATTCAACCGTTTGGATCAGTAACCCTGGCTATATCAATCATCGTCCGCTGATGGAAGGGGCTGGGTTAACGGTTAATACGTATCCATGGCAAAATAAAAATGGTCAGTTAGACATTGATGCGTGTTTTGCCGCGCTAGAAAAAGCAAAAGAAGGAGACGTGTTGTTATTACATGCGTGCTGCCATAATCCTACCGGTATAGATCCTTCTTTAGAGCAGTGGCAACTGTTTTCTGATAAATGTAAACAGAAAAATATTGTCCCGTTTATTGATATGGCGTATCAAGGTTTTGGCGATGATCCTGATACCGATGCTGCAGGTCTTCGTCTAATGATCGAAGACGCTGACTTTGCATTTATCGCCGCCAGCTGTTCAAAAAATATGGGGCTGTACAACGAGCGTACGGGTATTGCTACGGTGATGACGACGAACCATGAGCGTCACGCAGATATACAGACACTTTTAGAAACCATTACACGAGCCAACTACTCTATGCCGCCTAATCACGGTGCCGCAGTGGCTTCTTATTTGCTAGACAGCCCAGATGCTTGGCTAGTCGAGCTGGCAAGCTACCGTGATAGGGTAGATGCTATTCGCCAAGCGTTAGGCGTAGCATTAAAAGATAGGGGTGCACCTGCAGAGTTTTCGGACATCTCACATCAAAAAGGCATGTTCTCTTTATTACCGCTAACAGAAAATCAAATGCTCATGTTGCAAGATGAGTTCGCTATCTATGGCATGCCAAATGGTAGAATCAATATTGCCGGTTTGAAAATGACGGAAATCCCTCAACTGGCTGACGCTATCATGTCGATTATTTCACGTTAAAGATTAATTTTTGTAGCTCAGTGCAATGGTTTTATCCATTAATCGCACAGCAAAAAGGACACGACTATTTATACTTTATATTGGGATAAGGGTGGCGCTAACATGGCTACCCATGCTGTCTTTGAAGAACTAGGCGTGTCTTATGAGATGATAGAAATAGATCTGTCTAAGAACATGCAAAAATCAGCTGAATATCTAGCCGTCAACCCAAACGGTAAAGTACCTACGCTAGTGCATCAGGGGCAGGTTATTTATGAGTCTGCGGCAATTTTAATGTATGTAGTAGATCAGCATCCTAAGTCTAGGCTAGCACCTGATATAGGATGCCCAAGACGCGGTGTCTATTACCAGTATTTGTTTTGGATGTCTTCTACACTACAAGAAGCCGCTAATCGCTGGGCACATCCCGAGCAGTACATTAGCGGCGAGCACAATTTGCAGCAAGTGAAAGATAAAGCGAATGATGTGCTAACCCACTGCTGGGATATTGTTGAAAAGGTATTGGCGAGTCATGGTCCATGGTTATTGGGCAATAAATTAAGTGGGGCTGATTTTCATTTATTTATGATTGCTCACTGGAGTCAGCGATATGCGAGTCGAGCACAGGATTGGACACACCTAAATGCACACTATCAAGCCATGCTAAACCGTGCCTCGGTACAAGAAATGATGGCACAAGAAGGGTTGTTGTAATCTGTTCATATGTTCAACTAAAGGATATTTAATGAGTGAGTTAGAAGCACTGAATGCAATGCTTCTAGTGACTTCTAGCGATTGTAGTAAATATAGTTTTTATATCAAGCTACTGATCCGCCGCATCTCGTCTAAACGTCCAAGTCTTATTATCAGACGCGTTTTCATAGTAATAATATCCTGCCAAATTAAACTGCTTTAGCTGTTCAGCACTTCACTTGATATTGACCGTTTTCTCACCTTTCTTGATAAATCGCGTTTCGCTAAAAGTATGATTTTTTCATAAAGTCTATTTGGCTATTAGAAGTTCTGTTATCGAAAAGTAGCAGGGCTTTTTTTGCGTCTGATTTTAACGCTGTGCTCTGTTTAACGTTTATTAGTATATATGCTATTATATGAATATATTATGGAATGACACTTTACTTAAAAGGAGTTTGGACACGTGTTGCGGGTTAGAATTCGCAAAATATCGTGTACCATTTAATGTGATCACGATGAAAAAAATTAGGCTTGGAATCTTTGTAGAAGATGAAACATTAGCATGGCACAAATTTATGCCATTAAAGTCTCTAGTAGATGAAGGTATAGTTGAGGTCTGTATTGCTATCCAACGAAGTGCAGAACACCAGTCTAACCCCTCTCATATATCCAAGATTATACCATCTATTAATCAAAAGTTATTTTCTATTCTTTCTCACGCTAAAAAGACTACCAAGCGTTATTCTATTCATGATTTAGTTCCCAATGGCAAAATGCCTGTCGTTACATCAATACCAAGACAGGATAAATCCAATGATGAAATTGAAGACTCAGTGATTAAGAGACTGCAGGCAACAGATTTAGATTACCTACTGAGTATGGATTTCCAAACCTTAATAGGGAAAGCGCTAGGCATTACGAAGCATGGCATTCTCTTACTTCATTATGGTGATGAAAGAATACAGCGAGGCGGGCCTGCGTTGTATTGGCAATTTGCTGAACAATGGGAAAATAGTGTCGTGACGCTGCAACTAGTGAGTAAGGACCATGATGTACACAAAGTGGTAGGTAGAGGTTATGGCAGTTTGTTTTACTGGGACTATAATTTGACTGAGGATAAGTTAAAAGGAGTTGCAGCATCAATACTGTATTGGTACTTCCGTAAAAATAAAATTGGCGTCGAAAGTGGAGATTCTATTAATTTAATTAACGATCGCACACTTTATAAAACGCCTCCACAGTTAACGGCCATACGACATTTACAGAATTTTCTCAAAAACTACATGATAAAAAGATTTTATAAAAGACTTTATCTAAACAACTGGAGTATTTTTATTGGTTCTATTGATCAGCCGATACAAACATATACGGAGATACTGCCTGAAAAGGGATGTTTTTGGGCCGATCCTTTTTATATTGAACACGACTCAAGACGTTACATATTTTTTGAAAGTTTGAACTACAAAGAGAATATTGGTCGAATAGAGTGGATAGAGCTGAATGAAAGCCATCAAGTTATTAGTTCAGGACAAGCTGATTTGGGTATTAGCACGCACTTAAGCTTTCCCAATGTATTCGAGTATGAAGATGCTGTCTATATGATTCCAGAGGCTGCAAAAACCAATTGTATTAGCTTATTAAAAGCGACAGACTTTCCGTGTAAGTGGGAAAAAGTTCATGAGTTAGTTTCAGACGTTCAGGCCGTGGATAGCGCCGTGATTGAGCATAATGGATTATGGTATCTTTTTACAACGCATGGTTCAGTGTCAAATATGACAATAGATTTAGAGTTGTATATTTATACGTCTGACAAGCTGCAAGCAGATAATTGGACCATTCATCCCTCGGCGCCTCTAAAGATTGATGTGCGTGGCTCACGACTAGCAGGCGCATTATTCCGGAAAAATGGTCAGCTCTTTCGTACTGCTCAGGATGGCACACTTAGATATGGGCGTAGGGTGGCTTTATACCTAGTAGAAGAGTTGACACCGACCTCTTATAAAGAAAGCTTTGTACGTTATATCGAACCGAATTGGGAAACTGATATTGATCGTCTCCATACCTATAATGTTTATAATGAAACAGTGGTACTGGATGTATCAAGGGATAAATTGCGCTTTAGAGTATAGGACCTAAAATATTTAGTGGTTGGAGAATAAAAAACCCATGATAAGTTTCGGCTTATGATGGGTTTTTTATAATTTTGACTCGTATTATCTCAATCTACTGATCCGCCGCATCTCGTCTAAACGTCCACGTTTTATTATCGGACGCTTCTGCACAATAGTAATATCCTGCCAAATCAAACTGCTTTAGCTGTTCAGCATTGGTCAGCTTATTATCAGCAGCATATTTCACCATTAGTCCACGGGCTTTTTTGGCATAAAAGCTAATCACTTTATATTGACCATTTTTCTCGTCTTCAAATCGTGGCGTAATGATGTCTGCCTTCAGTGCTTTTTTCTTTACCGCCTTAAAGTATTCATTGGAAGCTAAATTAACCAATGTTTTGTCATCGCTGTCAGCCATACGTGCATTGATAACGTTAGTCACTTCCTCACCCCAAAATTCATAAAGATTGTCACCGCGCTCATTTTTTAGCTTGGTGCCCATCTCTAAACGATATGGCTGGATCAGATCTAGTGGCTTTAGTACTCCATACAATCCAGACAAAATGCCTAAATGCTCATTGACATAAGTAGCGGTATCTTTGTCCATATGATACATATCAAGTCCAGTATAGACATCACCATCGAATAAATAGCCTGCAGGCTTGGCGGCATTGTCAGAGACATCGTTAGTAAATGGTTGCTCTTCGCTCCAATGCCATTGTTGATTGCGCGTGGCATTAAGCTGAGCTAAATCGTCAGATATGCTCATCAATTCTTGTAGGTCAACAGGCTCTTTTGATTTCAGTACTTTCATCAATTCTTGTGAGCGTTTGATTAACTCGGGTTGACTATAATAATTGCCTAAATTTAGTGGTATAGCGTCTGTTTCGTTCAGGGATTTGGCAGGGGAGAGCAAAAAATACATAGTTATTCCTTATTATAATGAATCGATGACGGGTTTTTTCGAGTGTCAAGTATTCTTATTATACGGTATGCATGGGTGGAACTTGACTTCACCTTGCTTATTTTATGTTCATTGACGTTATTTGTTCAATAAAAGAACGGATTTAACATTAGGAAATAAATACAGTTAGGCCTGTATCTATAAGGGCTAAGCGTTTTTTGGAAAAATAAAAGGCTTTAATATACCAACAAAAAGTATGCCAATGGTGTAAATACCTAAATTTTTATTTTACTTGTGGGTCATCATTAGACAATGAAACTTGACGAACGATATCTCTATAATAAAAAGGCATGATGGTAAAGTAGCTATCATTTATTAAATTGATAACCTTTGGTCGCTGTAATGGATTAATCATGATCAATGGGTTTTGTCCCCTGTGCTTTTTAGATGTGCGTTGAGGGTATTAAAGGTAGTCGTGAGACGTAAATATAGTCATTGGACGTAAGTAAGGAGACGGTATGAAAATCGGTGTAATCAGTGCAGATATCACGAGCGAGAGCCGTGTAGCCATAACCCCAGACGCAGTCAAAAAATTGCATAAACTTGGGTTTGAAGTCGTCATTCAGTCAGGTGCAGGTCAAGCAGCATACTATGCTGATGAGTTGTATCAAGCTGCCGGTGCCGACATTGCCAGTAGTCGCACCGAGGTGATTACCCAGTCTAATATTATTACCACCGTCAATGACCTACCAGCTGAAGCCACTGAAAGCTTATCGTCTGGTCAGATCGTCATTGGCATGCTCGACCCGTATCGCAACACTCAGCTTGATACTTATGCAGCCAAAGGCGCAACAGTCTTTGCGATGGAGTTATTGCCTCGTACACTGTCACGCGCACAGAATATGGATGTGTTGTCGTCACAAGCCAACCTTGCTGGTTATAAAGCAGTATTGCTCGCGGCCAATGAGTATTCGCGTCCTTTCCCGATGTTTATGACTTCAGCGGGTACGGTTAAGCCAGCCAAAGTCGTTATCCTAGGTGTTGGTGTTGCAGGTCTACAAGCGATTGCGACAGCAAAGCGTTTGGGTGCAGTGGTAGAAGCCAGTGACCTACGTCCGACCGCTCGCGAGCAAGTGGAATCACTCGGGGGTAAATGGCTTGATGTGCCGATGAGCGCAGAAGAAGCTGAAACTGCCAAGTCTACCGGTGGTTATGCATGGACACCATCAGAGCAATATGTTAAAGATCAAGCAGCTGTCGTAGATAAAGCATTGAGCAATGCTGATATCGTTATTACTACGGCACAGATTCCTGGTCGTAATGCTCCGCGTTTGGTACATGGCGCAACCCTTGCCAAAATGAAGGCAGGTTCTGTACTGATCGATATGGCTGCTGGTACCGGTGGTAACGTCGAAGGCAGTGTGCCTAACGAAACCATCACCACAGACAACGGCGTACGTATCGTTGGTGCCGCCAATATCCCTTCACAGCTAGCCGCACAGTCGTCAGATTTGTATGCCAATAACCTTGTTAACTTTATTACGACATTGATTGCACCTGCTGGCGATGACGCATCAGCTAGCTTGGCACTTAACTTAGACATGGAAGACGAGATTCAGGGCGCACTGGCAGTGACACATGACAGTCAGGTACGACTGGCCAAACGCTAGTTTGAACAGTCTATTACCACATATTTTGTCACTACACATTTGCCAGTAATGAATAAATTTTTAGGAGGATTAGATGATTGCCACTATTTTAGCTGCAGCGCCAGCCGGTGCGGCCATGAGTAGCACACCATTTGTAGCGATTTTCACTGTATTTGTGCTCGCTATTTTTGTCGGATACTACGTGGTTTGGGGCGTTACGCCTGCATTACATACGCCATTGATGGCGGTAACCAACGCTTTATCAAGTATCGTCATCGTGGGTGCAATGCTACAGACCGTCACGATTGATGGTTCAATGTTTACACCGACCAGTTTGCTTGGTGCCTTTGCGGTATTTTTAGCCAGTATCAATATTTTTGGTGGCTTTGCCGTGACTGAGCGTATGCTTGCGATGTTTAAACCGAAAGTGAAAAAAGCACCTGTAGCAACAGAAAATGGAGGCGACGCATGAATGATTTCTCAACAATGATTGCGGCAAATGCAGATTGGTTCTATCTAGTCGGCGCTATCCTCTTTGTTTTAACGTTACGTGGTTTGTCTAGTCCAAAGACAGCGATTCGCGGCAACCGTTTTGGTATGGCAGCGATGGCAATTGCCGTTGTGACAACCTTCTTTTTAGCAGAAGGCCCTGTGCTTTGGTTGATTATCGGTGCGATGGTGTTGGGTGCCCTCGTTGGTATGTGGAAAGCAAAAACAGTCGCGATGACTCAAATGCCAGAAACGGTTGCTTTGATGCATTCATTCGTCGGTTTGGCAGCGGTTGCGATTGCACTTGCGACGGTATTACACACTGAACAGCAGCATGGTGCTGTTGCTCGCATTGAGCTATTTATCGGTTGCTTCATCGGTGCGATTACGTTCTCAGCCTCGGTCTTTGCCTTTGGTAAATTGGCAGCGAAAAGCTGGGCGAAAACATTGGTTGGCGGCTGGGTAAAACCGGTTCAAGCGCTACTATTTATTGCGATGATTGGGTTCGGTGGCGTCTATTTCGTCACTGATTCATTACCAGCATTTTATGCGATGGCAGTGATTGCGGTTATCTTTGGTTGGATGTGGATTGCGCCAATCGGTGGCGGTGACATGCCAGTAGTCGTATCACTACTGAACTCATTCTCAGGTTGGGCAGCAGCAGGCATTGGTTTTACGCTTGGCAACTCGATGCTGATTATCGCAGGTTCGCTAGTCGGTTCATCAGGTGCGATCTTGTCTTACATCATGTGTAAAGCCATGAACCGCTCACTACTTAATGTCTTGTTTGGTGGTATGGGCACGTCAGCTGTGGCAGCAGGCGGCGATGATGGGGCACCGAAGAACTACAAAGCAGGCTCAGCAGAAGACGCAGGGTTCCTCATGTCTAATGCTAGTAGCGTGGTCATCGTGCCAGGTTACGGTATGGCGCAAGGCCGTGCACAGAATGCAGTAAAAGAGCTATATGAATTGTTAAAAGAAGAAGGCGTTAACGTTCGCTTTGCTATCCATCCAGTTGCTGGTCGTATGCCAGGTCATATGAACGTCTTATTGGCTGAAGCTGATGTACCTTATGATGATATTTTAGAAATGGACGAGATTAACTCAGATTTCGCGAGTACAGATGTGGTCTTGGTTATCGGTGCAAACGATGTTGTAAACCCATCTGCGAAAGATGATCCTACTTCTCCAATCTTCGGTATGCCGATTCTAGAAGTCAGCAAAGCCCAGACGGTCATGGTCATCAAGCGTTCAATGAGTACTGGTTATGCAGGTCTTGATAACAGCTTGTTCTACATGGACAAAACGATGATGATCTTTGGCGATGCTAAGAAAATGGTAGAAGAGATGGTACGTACTATCAATGGCGGCGGTCATTAATCTCTAAGCTATGTTTTTAACCATTATTATTTGCAGATAATTTTTTAGATAAAGAAAGTCACTGAGGTGGCTTTTTTTGCGTTAAAGTGGGCGACATTTATGAGCCGACTATAGACTGAGATTATTTCCAATTACGGTCAGTTGTTTAATAATCACAAAATTAACTGTGCTTTATGTACTCACTATACGGTATGCGCCTGATTAACCTTTTAGCCAATTTGAACTGCTTCAACGATAGACAATCACCAATTATAAATACGATGAAATAAGAGAAAGATTTATGAACATGTTACTGCGTTTTTTTATTATGGTTAGCTTACTTGAACAACAGCTCAAGCATCAATCGACGAGTGAGACTATCAGTCTAGAGACGTTGACTGCACCGACCGTCCGTCATTATCGAATTTTGCCCCACGATATGGGATTTCGAGATCATTTACCCAATTATCGTTATTTATCATTTATTGAGCTAAACGTGACACGTTGGGTAAAGGCGTGCTGTCATGAAAAAGGCATTAAACCGCTGAATTGGGTGATTGCCATGCAGGAGATGATTTATCTCAAGCAAATTAAATTTTTGGATAAAATGACGCTTAGCAGTGCAGTCGCAGGATGGGATCATAAATACGTGTATTTTGAGCATCGGTTTTTTGTCAAAAATCAGCTGATGGGCGTTGGTATGACCAAGTTTGTTTTTACAGATAGTAAAGGTATGCGCACACCAGAAGTATTAGATATGATGGGTGAGCAGTTGACGGATACCATTAACACATGGAATGAGCACCAAGTCGCGGTAAAATCGACTAAATCAGCCTAAGCCATATCGCAAAACAGTATTGAAAGACAGCATCGTAAAATAACTTGGCTATAATCATTTGCTGAATTTTGGTAGGATAGAGCCCATCAAGTCGTCAGTATTAGGACGATGGCATCGTTTTTAATATGATGATTCTCAAAACGACTAAAAAAAGGTACCGTTATGACCCCACAAAAATTAAAATGGACAGACAGCTTAGATATCGCGATTGAGCTTTATGAGAAATTCCCAGAAACAGATCCGCAGTACATTCGCTTTACTGATTTGCATCGCTGGGTAACTGAGCTTGAAGGCTTTGATGATGATCCACAAAAATCAAATGAAGGCATCTTAGAAGCCATTCAAATGAACTGGATTGATGAAGCCGATTAATCGATTCGGTCTGCCAGCATTGCTACAAACAGAAAACTAAATAAACAGATAGAAAAGGCCGCATCATGACATCACAAATTAAAGAGCTACCAGAAGCGATAGCTTGTAGCGGTATCAGCGTTCGTACCACCAATAATGCTGAGATAAGCCATGACACTGCCAAACTTGGTAGATTATGGCAGAAGTTTTATCAAAATCACGCGGGTGAACTCCCTGAAGGTGAAGATATTTATGGTGTCTATCACAACTATGAAAGCGATGATCTGGCAGGAGCATTTGACGTTGTGGCCAGTTGGAAAGTAGCCAGCGAGCAAGATGCACAATCAGAAAGCGACAGTGTAGCCAGTACTAGTAACGTAGTGACGGTTGATATTCCTGCAGGAAAGTACTTGGTATTTTCTGAAGAAGGTTATATGCCTAACACTGTGATGAATGCATGGGAAAGTGCTTGGGAATATTTCAATACGCCAGATTGCGAGCATACCCGCACTTTTAATGTAGACTTTGAGCATTATATCGGTGGTAACTTAGAATACGGTCAAGTTGATGTTTATATTGGTATCGAGTAAAATTAGTAATTGGCTTAAGTAACTTAAGCTGCTCGATCTATTATCGACAAAAACAATGACAAAAAAAGCGCTAACCTAAATCAGGTAGCGCTTTTTTCTTTGGGCATATGTCATCAATTAGGCAGGTGCAAATAACCTTGCAATCAGTCCAACAACAAATTTTCCAAAATACCTTCGTAAATTTGGGCAAGCTTTCCTAGATCATCGACTTCTACTTTTTCATCTACTTGGTGAATCGTCGCATTACGTACGCCAAGCTCGACGACTTGCGCGCCTGTCGGTGCAATAAAGCGTCCATCAGATGTACCGCCAGAAGTAGATAATGTCGTATCAACATCGGTTACTTTTTTTATCGCATTTTGGCAGGCCGAAACCAGTTTTCCTTCAGGGGTTAAGAACGGCTGACCAGATAATTTCCAATGTATATCATAGCTCGCTTTACTGTTGGCAAAGTGCTTATCAAAGATAGCATGCGTTTTTGCCTTTAGTTCATCTTCAGTAGTTTCTGTCGAAAAACGGAAGTTAAAGACCACGTTTAGCGTTTCAGGAATGACATTGGTTGCGCCAGTGCCGCTGTTGATATTTGATATTTGCAATGACGTAGCTGGGAAGTAGTCATTGCCATTGTCCCATGCGGTAGACGTCAGTTCAGCAAGGGCAGACATCGCCGCATGAATCGGATTAGATGCCAGATGTGGATAGGCGACATGGCCTTGTTTACCTGTAACGGTAAGCTCTGCACCTAGCGAGCCACGACGACCGTTTTTGATGATATCGCCTAACGTATCGGTACTCGACGGCTCGCCAACGAGACAATAAGTGATTTTTTCTTGGCGAGCTTCTAAAGTCTCGATTACTTTAACCGTACCATTAATTGACGGGCCTTCTTCATCTGAGGTGATTAAAAAAGCAATCGATCCATTGTGCTCAGGATGATTGGCGACAAAACGTTCGGCTGCAACAGTAAAAGCTGCAATACCCGTTTTCATATCGGCGGCACCGCGTGCCCACAGATACCCATCAGCGATAGTTGGAGTAAACGGAGGGTATGTCCAGTTTTTTTCGTCACCTGTTGGTACGACATCAGTATGACCAGCAAAGCAAATCACTGGCTCGCTAGTACCGCGGCGTGCCCATAAGTTTTTGACTTCGGCATGTTCACCGCTTTGTTTTCTATCACCAAAATACATAAACTCGCAATCAAAGCCTGCTTGTTCTAACCGTGCTGACAACATATCTTGGCAACCATCGTCATCGGGCGTTACTGAAGGGCGCTCTAACAGTGCAATACTTAAGTCTAATGTTTCTTGCTGGTGGGTTTTACTATTGTTTTCTGAACTCATGACAGTCCTAGTTAAGTTGAGTTAATGTTTTTTGCTATAAAAGATAGCTTGTTTCTTATCAGGTCTATTTGGTACTAATTATTTATACGTTGCAAATATATAAAGGTTAATCGATTTCTATAGCTAAAAAAATATTAGTCTCTGTCTAAGTAAATTTTTTCATAATCACCATAAAATTTTGCTAAATACTCTGTAATACATTTTTCGGCTAGAGTATTGCTATAAGTTTTAGCTTTGTCTCTGTCATAATTACTGATATTGCCACCAGCAAAAACAACTTCGCCCATTTGATAACTTGTTCCTAATAATTCTAAAGTTTTATTACTAATATCGAAAGTGGCATGTCCTTTTGGAAATACTGGCGTCATCCATCTTGTTCCATCAAATGCAAGCAGACACCCGTTCTCATACTTGAACTCAGTAGTGATAGCAGTTGGTGTAACTATCACAGATTTTTCAGAGGTGGATTTTGGTAGGTGATAGGTAAAGAAAGGCTCACTGATTTGTTGAGTTGAGGCTTGATGATTAATAGCCGTGCAGCTTGCAAGCAAAGGTAACATAATAAGTAAAACAGAATGGTTGAATAGATTCTTACGCATTATTATTGTCCTTAATTAACAAAGCTTACTTAGAGCCGTAGCGAATGATAGATATACTCAGGGCGCAGCAAACAGAACTACAGCATCATCACGTCTTAGCCAAGTGGCGATAGAGTAGCGTTGGCGATGCGCAGTTTGTACTTGATGACGTAAATCACTGTCGAAAATAATCAGTCTATTGGCAACTGGCATCACTTCATGGTGCGTGCCATGTTTGTCAACGACTTCTAGTGCGCCGCCATCGATTGCTTCCCAATTATCATTGAGATAAAACACTGCCGAAATAACACGTTCATCACGTCCAGCGGGGTTGTCACTGTGCCATTGATAGCCAAAGCCAGTCGGATAGCACGCATAATGCGCTTCACTATGGCGAATACCAGCGAATAAACTACGATTGAATAGCGAGGCCAAAGCATTGATGCTTTGCAGATAATAGTAGCCTGCAAAAAAGTCTTCAGTAATCCAGCGTATTCTATCACCGCGAATATCACTGATGCGAACACCAGCGGTCAGCTCTGCATCACGATAGTCAATAAAACCGCTTTCTGCTTGTAGTGCTAATAAGGCAGTACTATTGAATACATCATCAATGATGAGCCAGCCGTCAGTGACAAAGGTATCGAGCTGTTTATCCGTCAGCTTATCTTCCCAGTTAACCGCAAAGTCAGACATTTGCAATACGTGCTGAGTAGGAATTTCTTGGCTAACATTATGAGTATCTGGCAGCAGTAATGGTGGATTATCCTGACCTATCGGATGATCAACGACCAACGCTGTCTTGTTAAGGTTGCTAATAATCTGCGTCATTTCATCTCATTATTATCAATCAGCTGTCAATATACCGTCATTTAATACGTTTTTATTGAAAGCACTTACTAAAACCACATTATCTTTTACTCTGCCTATGCTACCATAGATGCAATTTTTCTTATTTAAACTTTTGAGATTATGAACTATAAACACGCCTACCACGCTGGTAACTTTGCTGATGTGGTTAAACACATTTTATTGGTACAACTGCTTAATCAACTGGGGCAGAAAAACAAACCTTTTTATGTGCTTGACGCTTATGGCGGTCGTGGACTGTATTCACTAAGCAGTGAAGAAGCGCGCAAAACAGGTGAGG
Organism: Psychrobacter sp. NPDC078409; assembly: GCF_050268505.1. Taxonomy (NCBI): domain Bacteria; kingdom Pseudomonadati; phylum Pseudomonadota; class Gammaproteobacteria; order Moraxellales; family Moraxellaceae; genus Psychrobacter; species Psychrobacter sp. NPDC078409. The sequence goes on along the minus strand of NZ_JBNNGW010000006.1, from coordinate 2,078 downwards.
CCAAAGGCGGTATTCAAGCTTTTCTAAAAGCAGATACCGAAAAGGCCCCAGCTGCTGTCAAAGATTATATGGAAGGCATCAAGCAAGCCAAATTCACTTATGACAATAAAGTCTATCCTGGTTCGCCATGGTGGGTGGCCCATCACGTCGAAAAAACCGCAGCTAAAAAGCCTGATGCTGGCGTGCGTGCTGAGGCTTTTGAAGCCAAAGCGACTGAATACGATGCGTTGAACTATCAGCTACATAAGTTGCCAATTGGTATCCAGCATCGTGATGCTTTTGAAGGTATCACCGCTGTTATTCCACCAAAAGAAAAGCGCGGTCTGATTTTCCTTGATCCTCCTTATGAGCAAGAGCACAAAGATTTTACGCGCCTTATCGACCTATTGGTCGCGGCTTATAATAAATGGCCACAAGGAACTTATGCGCTTTGGTTCCCAATCAAAAACATCGAAGCCGTAGAGCTGTTCTATAAAAAGCTCAAACGTACTGAAATGAGACGTCAGCTGGTTTGTGAGCTAAACATTTATCCTAATGATGTTGCGGTTGGTCTGAACGGTACAGGTCTACTGGTTATCAATCCGCCATGGCAGTTTGATAACCATGCACGTGAGATATTACGTTTCTTACAGCCAGTACTAAAAGTAGAAGACGCGCCAAACTTGACGCCTGATAGTGCGACCAATGTGCGCTGGCTTGTCGGCGAATAGCAATAACGGCCAATAAGGATATTAAGATGACGATTCAGCCACCTATCGGCCAGCCGAACAACGCACCTGTGAACAATGCGTCCTTAAATGACGGCTCGTTGCAAGATAATGCAGCGACTCAGCCGCCGTTTATCGATGAGCATGAGTTTAATATCCGCCTAGCGGATAACGACAGTTATGATGGTTTGACATTTGAGGTGATTGAAGCTGAAGTAGCCGAAGGTAAGCGAGTGGTTAGTCGCGGTGTCTATTTGGCACCCAATCTGATCACTACCTTATCGCTACTGTCAGGCTTTTACTCGATTTTGGCGAGTACCCAAGGCGAGTTCTATAAGGCAGCTTTGGCTATCTTTTTATCCGCTATTCTTGATGGCGCAGATGGACGTGTCGCACGTATGCTTAATGCACAAAGTCCATTTGGTGAGCAATATGACTCTTTAGCAGATATGCTAGCGTTTGGTGTTGCTCCTGCTATTTTGATTTATAGCTTTGCTTTAGAGCCATTGGGTCGTATCGGTATTGGCTGTGCGTTTGTCTTTACCGCTTGTGCTGCTTTTCGCCTTGCACGCTTTAATGTTCAGGTTGGCATCGTCGATAAAAAGTACTTTGTCGGTTTAGCCAGTCCGCTTGCTGCCATATTGGTGACATCTGCTGTGATGGTTGCAGTCGATCACAACGAATGGATTGGTCAGTACGACACCGCGATTATGTTATTGTTTGCTGCTTGGGTGGTGACTTGTGGTCTACTGATGGTCAGCAATGTCAAATACTATAGCTTTAAAGAATTTGATAAAAAGAAAGTACCTTTTGTAGTGCTTATCATTGGGGTGTTAGTCATGAGCATCGTGCTCTATGATATTCCTGTTGGTATCTTAGCTATTGGTATTATCTATGCACTATCAGGTATCGTGACTACGATTAAAACGAAAGTGAAAAGTTAAACGCTGTATTTAGATTTTATATAAAGGAACTTACCGTCAGGTAAGTTCCTTTTTTTAGGCGCTCTGTATACTGCTGAAATACGTCAGCCACTATGAAAAAGCTAAATCTGTAGATATAAAAGACAGTATTTAAAGTTTGATAGTAATAACAATGGGTTAGGTTGATACGATATCCTTGATAGAAAATAACTGAGATTATTTATAGAGTTTCCTTGTTTTCTATCTAAAACTCCGTATAATGCCACCCAGTCGAAAGGGAAGTGGTTTACTGATTTGAACGATGTAAATCGTTTGAATTAAATAGAAAATACTTCTTGACTAAATAAATATAGCGTCTATAATACGCCCTCATCAAGACGAGCTGGAAGTAGCTAGTGTGTTATTACACATTAATAACCCAGTTAACTTGTTGAAACAAATTAAAAAA
>NZ_JBNNGW010000005.1:0-170782 GCF_050268505.1 Psychrobacter sp. NPDC078409 | reverse complement strand
CACTAGCTACTTCCAGCTCGTCTTGATGAGGGCGTATTATAGACGGTTTAACTTTTGTGTCAACCCGTTTTATTAATGTTTTTAAACTTATTTTAAGAGAGAAATAAATCTGTATTTTTTTCAATGGGTTATGATTTAATCAATTTCAATAGGTTTAGAGACTGGCTGTAGATGTGCTATTTACTATACTTTCTAACATCAAAAACGTTTAGCTTTGCTAAATAAGTACCTTTTACTATCTTTGAGCTTTATCTTCGATTAGCGCAACCATTTCTCTAGTTTCACTTTATAACTTACCCATCTTTTCAAAAAACGCTTTATACGCCGCTACTTTCTTATCCAACGATAGCGGATAAGCACGTGAAGTCGATGGTAATCTATATAAGGTTAGATTATTCACATTAGCTTTCTGGTTATCTGTACTCTGCCATTGATAAGGATAATCCATATTTTGATTGGTTTTCGGATGCTTTGATTTAGCAATTGGCTCATCTAGTAATCCGAGCAGTACTTCGGTCGCCTTGCCTCCTGTCGTAAACAATGATTTTACCTTTGGCACTTGCGGCAAGATAACATCTAGATCAACAGGTGTGACTACTGTTAAATTTTTATCCGAAGCGTTACCCGTCTCACGGATGGCCTGCTTTACTGTCGGACAAGAAGCAATGCCACGTTCAAACATAAAATCTCGAATGCGCTCAGGGTCAAAGCGCTTCTCATCGCCTATTCTAAAGTAGTCAGCATTATCAAAAAATACTCGACCATATATTCGCCACATATCATTATAAAAATTAGGATAATGAAAGCTCATCGCCCATTTATCAGCAGTCGGTGGGAACGTACCCATCATCATGACTGTTGCATTGGGCGGTAAGACAGGCTCAAAAGGATGGGTTTCAAGCTCTGTGGCTTTGTCATCCAATGATTTTGATTCAGTATCAGTGGTTTTTTGAGTGCTTGATGTTTTTATAGTCATGATATTCTTCATCAGAAAAGCGGTTTTTTTGGTATCATAGCAAGTCTAAACACTACCTCACTTATAATCACGTTATATAGTCAAACTTAGTCGGTTCAATCAGTTGACTTAAATAGCGCGATATCATTTTACTTAGCCTGAATTGCTTAGGCTTTGATGGCAGCTGTGAACGCAAATATTGTGATTGCGATAAATGAGCACTGTTGTAAAGTAGTTAATTGGCTTGATTGTAAAGGGTTTCACTTTACTATTTATGAGCTAAGAATATGGTTAAAGTGCGGTAAATGTTTGTATCTTTTATACTAATAGCAACCGCAGTAACTGCGCAAGCATCAGACAAGAAACCAAGAGAGTACTTATGAGTGACTTAAACAGCGATTTAAAAATTACGGTAATCGATCATCCACTAGTCCGTCATAAACTCAGCCTTATGCGCGAAAAAGACTGTAGTACTTATAAATTTCGTACATTGACCAAAGAGCTTGCGCGCTTGATGGCTTATGAAGCAAGCCGTGATTTTGAAATCGAGACTTTCCCAATGGAAGGCTGGTGTGGCGAAATTACTGGTGAGCAAATCATCGGCAAGACGGCAACGATCGTACCGATTTTACGCGCAGGTATTGGCATGCTTGATGGGGTGCTCGACTTGATCCCTACTGCTAAGATTTCTGTAGTCGGACTACAACGTGATGAAGAAACGTTGCAGCCAGTCCCTTTCTTCGAAAAATTCGTGAGCCACATGGACAAACGTCCTGCGCTGATCATTGATCCAATGCTAGCCACGGGCGGCTCAATGGTTGCGACCATCGAGATGCTAAAGAAAAATGGCTGTACTAATATTAAAGCATTGGTATTGGTAGCTGCACCTGAAGGCGTACGCTTGGTAAATGAAGCGCATCCTGACGTGACTATCTATACCGCTGCGCTAGACAGCCATTTAGATGAGCACGGTTACATCATCCCAGGTCTAGGTGATGCTGGTGATAAGATTTTTGGTAAGCAGTTATCTAATAGATAAGTCGCATTAGGGTCAATAAAGCCATCATCAAAATTGTGGCAACAGCAGACAGCATCAATAATAAGGACAGATCATGAACGTATTGATTACAGGAGCGAGCGCAGGTTTTGGTAAAGCATTGGCAGAGCGTTTGGTTGCTAACGGTCATCGCGTGATTGGTTGCGCCAGACGCCTTGATAAACTGAATGCTTTGGCAGAAACTTTAGGTGAGGCTTTTTTGCCCGTGGTTATGGATGTGAGTGATACAGCTGCTATCCCGCAAATCATTGCTGACTTGCCTGATGATTTTAAACAAATCGATGTCTTGGTCAATAATGCAGGATTAGCACTGGGTACAGAGCCTGCTCACAAAGCCAGTCTTGATGACTGGATGCGTATGACTGATACCAATATTAAAGGCTTGATGGCGTTGACCCATGCGGTCTTGCCAGCGATGGTCGCGCGCGATAGCGGTTATATTATCAATGTCGGTTCGATTGCTGGTAGCTGGCCTTACTTCGGTGGCAACGTTTACGGCGCAACTAAAGCGTTTGTCAAACAATTTAGCCTAAATCTACGTGCTGATCTTATCGGTACGCAGGTGCGTGTGACCAATATTGAACCGGGCGTAGTTGCGGGTACTGAGTTTTCAAACGTGCGCTATCATGGTGATGACGATAAAGCAGCTAAAGTCTACGATGGCTTTAAGACCATGACAGGTGAAGATATCGGCGATATATTACTGTGGTTGATTGAATCGCCTGCGCATATCAATATCAATCGTTTGGAAGTGATGCCAGTCGCACAAACCTATAACGGTCTGACGGTGGCTAAAAAAGACAGTTAAAAGCGCATCTATTTAACAATCAACGTAACTCGTAAGACCGAAGCAATATAGATGACTCTATATTGCTTTTTTTTGTGTCTTCAATCGTTATCTCATTGACCAAGCGCAAATCCTGAAAGTCCATAATCAATACTTCATTACGCAAGCGCTCACTAGTACGTTTATTGTGGCGTATGGGAAACCCTAATACTTGCTTACCAACGATGGTGATTTGATTAACAATCATCTTTGAATGAGAAACCTGATGTGTCGCCACTTTTTGCGCGTTAATGATTGCCGTGGCAGGATTTACGGTGGTGGTGAGCAGCTTTGTTTGTCGTACCACTTTGGGCATCTCTCCTGCAAAGAATAGTACCTGACCTAATGGCATATATTGCGCATGGCGGGTCAGCTCTTGACGAAACAAGGCGGGCATTTCTACATTAAAACTGTCTTCTGTTTGTTGATAAAACGCGGTAAAGTTGCGATGCAAATACCGTCCAAATACCGTGGCATTAATCCATTCTTGATAAATATCGTTCGCCAGTAGTCGCTTGGTAAAAGTATTGGCATCTATCGTAACCTCATTATTTAGCATCGATAATAAAAGCGCTTGTGAGCTAGTAAATGTCTGTTGCTCCCAGACTTGTGGATACAAGCTACTATCCAATGACGACAATATCGATTTGCTCATACCCTTCTATCCTTATCAGTTATCACTACTGCTTTTACCGTTAGCCAAATTCTATGCTATGGTCAGATGACTGCTTCAATATAACAGTCTTTTATTCGCGGTATGAATACGTTTGTTAAAATACATCTTGACCACTCAACCAAGATGGCTTGATAACCAAAAGTGATGTCATTCTATGAAAAAAACTCTTCTTTCTCTACCCGCATCATATCGATTACGAACAATTAATATAAAGACAGTTGATGGTACGGCGCTACCCATGTCTGTCATTGGGAATGGTAAACCCGTCATGATGATGCATGCTTATGGCATGGATGCACGTGAATTTTTACCTTTTATACTGCCACTGATAGGTAAATATGAGTTTTACTTGCCACATTTTCGAGGTTTTGGTGCGGCAAAAAATATTGAGTTGACGCAGTTTGATTTCGTACATCAGTATGCTGATGATATTGATACAGTAATTGAGCATGTCTGTCTTGAACGGCAGATAGAGTCATTGCCCGTTGCGGCGATTTCTATGGGCGCATTGGTGATGTGGTCTTATTTTGAACGTTTTAGTTCATCACGAGTCAGTCGCTATCTGAATATCGATCAAAGCCCTGTGATTCACAATCAACCAAATTGGCAAGGCGGATTGTTTGGGGATCGACAAAAAGAGATGTTTGCCGTGTTTCAGGACATTGTCGATAGGACACTACCCTATGCGCAAGTTGAACACTTTACGCACTTGCCGTTTTCTCTCAAACGCCATGTGACGGATGTCGAAAGATTGTTTTCTTTACTGTCTGTTAGTCGTCCACGTTCAAAAGCCATCGTTCAGACACTTACTCATCAAAACGATCATAAGCTGGCATTTTATAATCACCAAACATGGCAACATAAAATGCGCTGCCTGCAAGCGTATCTCGCCATACCTTATGATTTTCGGGCAGGTATAGAGAACGTCACCATCCCAGTGGTCAGTCTCATTGGTGAACAATCAAAACTTTATGATCCCAAGTGGCAGCAAGAAATCACACGCATGCTACCCAATGCTCGTGATGTCATCCTGCCACGCTCAGGACATGCCGTGCCAATAGATGAGCCATTGCGATTTCATAAGATACTAAAAGAATTTCTACAAGATTGACTAGGATTTTACACAACCACTTTATAATCACTACTATAAATTTACAACCTGTCATAGCAATTCATTTGGGCTGATTCTATACTAAAAGGCTGATGCTAATCACTGCGAATAGTAGTTACTGATAAGCATCAACATAAAAATATATGAATATAATAATACCAAAAGGATAAGATCATGCCCTACGCTACCGTTGCGACTCAAGACGATCAACCGGTCGAACTCTATTACGAAACCCAAGGTACTGGCAAACCTGTCGTACTCATTCATGGCTGGCCACTTAGTGGACGCGCTTGGGAGGCACAGCTACCTGCGCTAGTCGAAGCTGGCTACCAAGTCATTACCTATGACAGACGTGGATTTGGTCAATCGTCTAAACCATGGGATGGCTATGACTATGATACCCTAGCCCAAGATTTAAAAGGCTTGATAGAGGCACTCGATCTACAAGACGCGACCATCGTTGGATTCTCTATGGGCGGCGGCGAGGTGGCTCGCTATCTGGGTAAATATGGCTCAGAGCGTGTGAGCAAAGCGGTACTGGCATCTGCTGTTCCGCCATATCTATTTAAGGCAGATGATAACCCTGATGGCGGTCTTGAAGAAGCAGACATTCAAGGATTTTTGGACGGTGTCAGCGATGATCGTATTGCCTTTTTGAATGACTTTACCAAGAATTTCTTTACGCCAAAAGACGGTAAGTCGCTGGTCAGTAAGCCCATGCGCCTATATAACCGTGACATCGCAGCATTTGCTTCTGCCAAAGCAACGTTTGATTGCGTGAAATCTTTTAGCTACACGGACTTCCGCGATGATCTAAAAGCGTTTGATGTGCCAACCTTAGTCATACATGGTGATGCGGATCAAATCGTCCCGTTTGAAGCCAGCGGTGAACGCTCTCACGATATGATTGCAGACAGTAAACTGCATGTCGTTGAAGGTGGCCCACATGGTATCAACGTAACGCATAGTGAAGAGTTCAATAAAACATTGATTGCCTTTTTAAATAGTTAATTGACTCGCTATATATAGAATAAAAAAACGACCTCAATGGGTCGTTTTTTATTTGCTAAAATTCATATTCGATCATGATTCATTACTAATCGTTTAAGGGTTTAATCAATTCAAACCTTGGAGTCTCTTTACCCTCAACAGTGACCGTCTCAGCAAACATCGCAAGCGGGCGTACCCACACGCCATACTCACCGTACAGACAGCGATAGACTACTAGCGACTCTTCGGTTTCTGAATGCTGCGCTGTATGCAATACTTGATACAAACTGCCTTTATAGTGGCGGTAAATGCCTTGGGGAATGGTTTTAGTCATAGCAAACTCCTACTATTAAAAAATGACTGCTAATTATCGCTCCATAAAAAAGGTCGACAATGACTGCCGACCTCGCTTTTAATCATTTTTATAGATTATCTAACCAACCGTCACTTTTGCATACGCTTTTTTGCCAGCTTGAATTACGACCGTCTGACCTGAGGTTAGACTAAAGCCACCATCAACGACTTCGCCATCTACTTTGACCGCGCCACGTTTTACCATGTCTTTGGCAGCTGAGTTGTTTTTAGCGAGCTTAGCTTGGTTCAGGATTTGAGTGATAAACAACGCATCTTGCCCTTCTAGATCCAACATAATTTCTGGCAAGTCGACTGGTAGCTCACCATCTGCTAAGACGTTACCCGCTGATTTGTGCGCATTAGCAGCGGCATCGGCATCATGGAAGCGCTCAATTAATTCTTCAGCTAAGATACGTTTGATTTCTTGTGGGTTACGGCCACCTTCCATGTCTGCCATCAAGCTTTCAACCTCTTCCATCGGTTTAAAGCTTAAAAATTCAAAGTAACGATGGATCAGTGTGTCCGGCATCGACAGGATTTTTTGGTACATGGTGCCCGGCGCATCATAGATAGCGACATAGTTACCCAGTGATTTGGACATTTTATTGACACCATCTAGCCCTTCTAAAATTGGCACAGTGATACAAACTTGCGGCTCTTGGCCATAGCGTCCTTGCAACGTGCGACCCATTAGCAAGTTAAAAGTTTGATCGGTACCGCCAAGCTCAACATCGGCTTTTAGAGCGATAGAGTCGTAGCCTTGTACTAACGGATAAAGAAATTCATGGATAGAGATGGGCGTTTGTGATGCATAGCGTTTTGAGAAGTCATCACGCTCAAGCATACGCGAGACGGTTTGCTGACTGGCTAACTGAATCATATCAGCGGCGCTCATGTCGTTGAACCACTCAGAGTTGAAGACTACGCGGGTTTTTTCTTTGTCCAAGATTTTAAATACTTGCTCAGCGTAGGTCGTGGCATTGGCTTTGATTTGCTCATCAGTCAATGGTGGACGCGTGCTGTTTTTGCCAGAAGGGTCACCAATCTTGGCGGTATAATCGCCGATTAGAAAATAAATCTCATGACCCAAATCTTGAAAATGTTTAAGCTTATTGATCAATACTGTATGACCTAAATGCAGATCTGGTGCGGTAGGATCAAAGCCTGCCTTGATACGTAGTGGACGATTGAGCTTTAGCTTAGCCACTAAGTCATCTTCAGACAATATCTCTTGCGTACCACGCTGAATAAGGGCCAGTTGTTCTTCTAGGGTGTAAGTTTGATTGGTCATGATGCTCTCTATATATCACTTTAATTGGGATTTTTATGAATGACGGTTACTGGCTCAACACCTTAGGAAGTTTAGAACCTCAAAAGGTCAGAAAAAATGCTAGAATTTGACGGATATACTAGCGTTTTTTAAGGTAAATTGCCATGACCAACCCCACATCGATTGCTGATACTGACCATAATGCCCTCGCAGACTTGCTTATGAATAATGGTTTGGATAACCCTTCAGACGATATTGATGATTTGACCTCTGATAATTCGAACTATGCCACCTTAACGGATGCCCTTGAGCAAACCGTATTTGAAAGCTTCGATGATGGCTTATATATCGGCATGATGTCTGGCACCAGTTTGGACGGTATGGATGCGGTTCTTTGTCAATTTAATCCTGCGATGAGCAACGAAGACAACACTCAACCGCCGATGCAACTACTGGCGACCTATAGCCAAGACTTTCCGTCACGTCTGCGTGAAGTATTATTGGCATTATGTCAGCCGAATGGTGTGAATCAACTCGTACCAGAGGCCGATGAACCAAACAGTGAGCTGGATTGGTTCGGCTGGGCAAGTCGCACTTATGCTGAATTCGCGAGTGAAGTGGTCAATACGCTATTGCAGCAATCAGATACCGACCCTGAGTCAGTGCTAGCGATTGGCTGTCATGGACAGACCGTACGCCATCGCCCTCAGATGGGATTCACGTTGCAATTGGTCGATGCCAATATCATCGCGGAGCGCACAAGCATAAGCGTGGTCAGTGATTTCCGACGTCGTGACATGGCAGTTGGTGGTCAAGGCGCGCCTTTAGTACCTGCATTTCATCAGGCATTATTTGCCAATCCCGATAGCACACGTGTGCTATTAAATTTAGGGGGGATTGCGAACATAACGGTCTTGCCAGCCAATGAAAAAGATCAAGTTGTTGGCTATGATACTGGACCTGCCAACTTATTATTGGATGCGTGGATATCTTTGCATACCGACAATGCTTATGATGCAGGTGGCGCTTGGGCGCAGTCTGGAACCCTCATTGAACCGTTATTACAGCAACTTTTGGCACATCCATTTTTTGCTCACTCTCATCCAAAAAGCACAGGCCGTGAGGACTTTAATTCAACTTGGTTGCAGGGTGAGCTACAGGCTTTTGAGCAAACCAATGCTAACATCAGTTATTCAGCAGCCGATGTGCAAGCAACCTTGACTGAGCTAACGGCTATCAGTGCCAGTATGCAAATCAATATGTTTATCAGTCACTCAAAAAACAGCTCAGTTTATGTTTGCGGTGGCGGCGCATTGAATGACTATTTAATGACACGCCTGCAAGCACACCTACCCCATTGCACAGTAAAAACCACTGAACATTTAGGACTTGCGCCAACGTGGGTAGAGGCCGTTGCTTTTGCATGGTTGGCGAGACAAACATTGATGGGTGAAACTGGTAATTTACCAGCGGTAACTGGTGCAAATAAAGGCGTGGTATTGGGTCAAGTATGTTTTGCCTGACCAGTTAAATTTTAGTTTACATACGTGCACCTATGTGTTTTATAATGACTTTTGAAACGCCATCCTCTTAGGACCTGTAAGTATAGGATATATCGCATGAGCCAGAATAGTAGTTCACCTATCGACCAAGCCACCACTGATGACACAAATAATATGACTGCAGCACCTGTACATAAATCGCGTCAAAAACCACCTCACCACGAGCGTTCTGATGATACGCGTGTGGTAGTCACAGGTATGGGCGCCATTACGCCGCTCGGTCTAGACGTCGATAGCTCATGGACCAAATTGCTCAATGGCGAGAGTGGTATCTCACCGATTACGCATTTCGATGCCACCGGCTACCGTGCGCAAATCGCAGGCGTGATCAAAGACTTTGATGCCAAGCAATATATGAATGCCAAAGATGCGCGTCGCTACGATGAGTTCATGCATTATGGGGTTGCCGCTTCTGCCATGGCACTAAAACACGCTGGTTTTATCGATGAAGTCAGTGCTGCTGATGCGCCTGTACAAGGTGTTGACCAAGATCGCTTCGGTATTATTTTAGGTTCAGGTATTGGCGGTATCCAAACGATTGAAAACAGTCGTGATACCCTACACGAAAAAGGCGCGGGCAAAGTCTCACCTTTTATCATTCCAGGCTCTATCGTCAATATGGCCGCTGGACTAGTAGCGATTAAGCATAAGTTAAAAGGCCCAAACCTTGCGACATCAACGGCTTGTACCACGGCGACTCATGCTATGGGTCTTGCTGCTCGTTTGATCGCTTATGGTGATGCCGATGTTATGTTGGCAGGCGGCAGTGAAAAAGGCTCTAGCCCACTTGGTATAGCTGGCTTTAGTGCGATGCACGCACTATCTACGCGCAACGATGAGCCAACCAAAGCCTCACGTCCATTTGATAAAGGTCGTGACGGGTTTGTCCTTGGTGATGGTGCTGGTGTGGTCGTATTAGAAAGCCTTGCCCATGCCAAAGCGCGCGGTGCAACGATATTGGCAGAATTAGTCGGCTTTGGTATGAGCGACGATGCCAGTCATATTACTGCACCACCAGAAGACGGTAGCGGTGCGGCAAGAGCGATGCAAAATGCACTAAACGATGCTGGTATCGAGTCATCAAGCGTCGGTTATGTCAACGCTCATGGTACTAGTACCCCTGCGGGTGATGTGGCTGAGTCTATTGCTATCGAAACTGTGTTCTCTCCTGTGAAAGATAGCATCCTAGTTAGCTCAACCAAGTCAATGACCGGTCACTTACTTGGTGCTGCTGGCGGAGTTGAAGCTATCTTTACAGTATTAGCGCTACAGCATCAGCATGTGCCGCCTACGATTAATCTAGATGATGTCGAGGACAACTGTAACCTTGATTATGTGGCTAATCAATCACGCAAAGTTGATAACTTGCAGTATGCAGTATCCAACAGCTTTGGCTTTGGTGGTACCAATGGCTCATTGGTATTTGCTCGCTGGCCTATCAATCAATAACAGCCGCCCATCTACATTGTAGCGCATGGTAATGAATGCGTTGTAACGTTGGTGTCAGATTTGCTACGTTTGTCCACTTGCAGCCCCTTATCGTACTTGCGTATGATAAGGGGTAATTTTTGGAACATTTATGGAAGATACCATGTCAAGCTACTCATTTTCCCATCAGTTTTATCAACGCTGGACGTGTGCACCTGAGCCAGTACGCGCAGCGATTACCCAAGAACTAAAAGACATCACCACCCTGCTGCAATCTGACACCTCATTTGAAGACTTTACTTTTAATACTCATGATTTAGATGCTCATGTAGACGAGCTATATGACAACTACAATGCTGAGCAGGCCATTGCGAAAGCAATCACGGACAAACAAGAGCAAGAAGACGCAGCAGCTGCAAAACAAAAGCTAGAAGCCGAACAGAAGCAAAAAGAAGCAGAAGAAGCCACACGCAAGGCAGAAGCGACTCAAAAAGAACAAGAAAAAAATGAGCAGTCAGCGTTAAAGACAGACAATGACAAAGAACTGGCTGCTACCGACGTAGCTAAAGTAAACACAGATAAAGTCGTGGTAGATAGCGCTGTTACTGAGGATTTCGTTACTGATAATTCTAGTGCAAAGACTGAAAAAGCGGCATCAGAAGTCGTAAATACTGAAGGCAATGCTAGCGATAATAAAAATGCTGACAACAAAACCATTAGCGAACAGGCACATGCGCTTAGTGATAACAACATTAAAGATATTAATAATAAAGCCAGTGCAGCGATTAATTTGGCATTAAAAGATGCGAAGCTAGATGCAACACATCAACAGCTAATCCGCGAGCTAGAAACACAGGTCGATGACTATCTAAGTGAGCAAATGATGCTAATGTCTGAAAACCTAAAGTCTTGGCTACGTGCTGAGGTCACTCAACACTTTAGCGAACAAAATGACTCAACTACTAATAATGAAGCTGCTAAGAAAAGTATTCACTAATAGTGATTATTTTTCAGTGTTAAACCCACAGTTAGCAACATCCGCTCAGTAGCAAGTACTAAATCACGAACACTAAAAAGCCCCGTAAATCATTTACGGGGCTTTTTAATAATTTTAGTTAATGTTTTGAGCTTGGTATTAAATGGCTTTGGTACGTTCAGTCAACCATTCAAGCGCTGCACCTTCGACACGATCTTTTAGCTCTGCGAAGACTTGGCTATGATAGTTATTTAGCCAATCAATCTCGGTTTGATCCAACAGTGACGGCTCAATCAGACGCGTGTCGATTGGGCAATAAGTGATGGTCTCAAAGTTCAAGAAATCACCAAACTCTGTCTCAGTAGGCTTAGCAACTGGCGTATTCACTACCAAGTTCTCGATACGGATACCCCATTTACCTTCGCGGTATAGACCTGGCTCATTACTAGAAATCATACCGACTTTCATTGCGCGCTCTTTTGGCGTGCTAGCGCTATAGGCGATGACTTGTGGGCCTTCGTGTACGTTTAAAAAATAACCAACGCCGTGACCCGTACCATGACCATAGTCCATCTGTGCTTGCCACAATGGCGCACGGCAAATGGCATCAATCAACGGTGAGGCAATGCCATCAGGGAAGTGAGCGCGAGCTAGCGCAATGTGAGCTTTTAACACAATCGTAAAGTCGCGTTTATGCTCAGCAGTGACTTGTCCAATACCAACTACGCGGGTGATATCAGTCGTACCATTCTGATATTGTGCGCCTGAGTCAATCAGTAGCAATCCGCCTTCGCCCTCGGCTACATCAAGGTAGCTGAATTTTTCTGGCGTTGCACGGTAATGTGGCAATGCGCCATTTTCGTTAAAGCCTGCGATGGTTGGGAAGCTTGGCGAAACATAATGCGGCTGACGACTGCGCACGTCTATCAGCATGCTATCAACATCTAGTTCACTTAAACGCTCACCGTTTGCTAGACGCTGCTCAAATGTGGCAAAAAACTCAGCCAAAGCAGCACCATCTTGACGCATCGCTTCACGGACATGATCGATATCTGCATCTGACTTTACAGATTTGAGTAATGTACTAGGTGCCATTTGCTCAATGAAGCCAACATCGTCTGCCATTTTTGAGAGTGTGCCTACTGCGACTTTGCTCGGATCTAACAGTAGTAAATCGTCTGGCGTTGATGCGCTCAATGCCTCTTGCACAGCAGGATAGTCAGCCAATGTGATACCGCTGTCTTTTAAACTCTGTGCAATATCTTCGCTTACTTTATTAATATCAACAAACAACGTTGCTTTGTCTGCGTCAATCAACATATGTGACAAGAATACCGGATTATAATCAACATCGGCACCGCGCAAGTTCGTCAACCAAGCAATATCGTCTAAGCTGGAAAGTAAATGATGGGTCGCACCTGCTTCTGCCATGCCTTCGCGTACTGCAGCCAGCTTTGAGGTGGCAGACTGAGCAAGGAACTGCTCATCATGAGCGTATAACTTGGCCGCTGGTAGTGCTGGACGATCTGTCCAAATCTCTGTCAGCACATCACGCTCAGTGATCAAAGTAATGTCATTGGCATCAAAAGCATTTAACAGGCGATCTTGCTCAGCGATAGATAACACATTACCGTCTACTGATACGCTATCCCCTTCTTGCAAATGCTCGGCTAGCCAATCGATATGATTTGGCTGACCTGGCGCAAGCTTTTCTAAAGTAATACCTGTGCCTTCTAACTGATCGGTAGCATGTACCCAATAACGGCTATCCGTCCATAGACCTGCAAAATCAGCAGTCACAACAAGCGTACCGACAGAACCGGTAAACCCTGACAGCCATAAGCGTGCTTGCCAGTACTCTGGTAGGTATTCAGATAAATGTGGATCAGCAGACGGTACGATAATTGCGGTGAGATCTTGCGCGGCTAAGGCACTACGTAAGTTAGCAATACGTTCGTGAATGGCTTGTTTATTCATTGAATGTGTCCTTATAGAGGTTATAAAATTTGATGATGGAGCGATTATTTACAATCGTCTTGTTCTAATAGTCGTCTTATTTGAGTTGTTGATACCGCTTTAGTTTTAATAAGATATTTATCATTGATAGCAATTATTCAAGCAAACAGTCTACTTATTTGACTGTATTTGTTTGGGTAGTTGCTTCTACTTATTCAGAATAAAAAATTGAACTAATATAGGCTTATAAAACGCTGTACTGCTGTTTATAGTGAGCTATCATTAGATGTTTGGGCAGATAGCAAGCTTTCAATGGCTTGTGCCAAATATCTCACTAACTAAAACAATAAAACGTGCTACCAGTAATGGTAACACGTCTCATCATATGTCACTTGTGCTGTTATTATTCACAAATGTACATCAGACTATCTTATTGCTTGGCCAGTTGTTTCTCACGCTCGCTTTCTTTAAGCATTTTATTGATAGGTTTTGCTAGTATCAATAATAGTACAGCGGTAACTACCAAGAAGATGGTCATGGTTGTGAACAGACCTGGTAACCCTTCGATTTTGTCAGCAGATACATGCCCACCAAAGAAGGCGGCAACCAAGTTACCCATAGCGATAGAAGCAAAGAACAGCCCCATCATTTGGCCTTGCATACCCTCTGGCGCCAGCTTAGTCATGGCAGATAACCCAACTGGGCTTAATGCTAACTCACCTAGCGTCAATAATAATAAACTACCAACCAACCATAGTGGTGATGCCAAGCCAGCACCAGGCGCTAAAATGCTTTTTGAAGCAAAAATCATCAAGGCGAAACCTGCGGCTGCCAGCAGCATACCGAGTGCAAACTTAGCCATACTGCTAGGCTCAAGACCTCGGTTACCAAGCTTGACCCAAATAATACTAACGATAGGTGCCAATATTAAAATAAATAGTGGGTTCAATGACTGGAACCAAATACTTGGTATCTCAAATCCTAAAACATTCAGATCGGTATAACGATCAGCAAACAAGTTAAAAGACGTTGGCTGCTGCTCAAAGCTTGACCAAAACAGCGTCGAGCCAATGATTAAGACAAAGCAAATTAACAAGCGTAGTTTGTCCGTCTTATCCAATCGCGGAGAGATAAACATAATAGCGAAATACAAGATGACGACCGCAGCAATGATATACGTCATATACTCTGCAACCATCTCAGGATTGAACGATATTATACCGGTAGACACTAATAGCACTGCGGCTACTAGCAAGGCGACAAAACCACCAACCCAGCGACCGATGTTTTTGTAATGGTCGTTAGATTTTTCCCACTCAGCAGAAATACCTTTGGCGCGTGCATAACGCGTTAAGTTCTTTTGCGCGACAAAACGATAAATCAGTAATGAAACCAGCATACCCAATCCGCCAACGCCAAAGCCGACATGCCACATGCCTTTTTCTTTGAATACGCCGACGATAAGTGCCGCTAGTAACGCACCGATGTTAATACCCATATAAAATAAGGTAAAACCACCATCACGGCGAGAGTCGCCTTTGGGGTACAAGGCGCCAACCATCACTGAGATACAGGTCTTAAATAACCCTGAACCTAAGACAATACAGATTAAACCAACGAAGAACAGCGTCATGCCAAACATCGCTGAAAGCGCGATACACAAGTGACCAAGGGCAATAATAATACTGCCCCACCACAGCGCGCGCTCTTGACCTAGCCAGTTATCTGCCAGCCAACCACCTGGTACTGCTGCTAAGTATAACGAACCCGCAAAAATACCATAAATAGCAGAAGCGGTGACTTCATCGAAGCCAAAACCGCCACTGCTCACTGTTGCCACCATAAATAGAACTAATAGTGGACGGATACTATAATAGGAGAATCGCTCCCACATTTCGGTAAAAAACAATGAGCGTAAGGGCGCAGGATGTCCCATAAAGCCATTGTCTAGTGCTTCTAGCTCTGCTGCACTAGCCCCCGATTTTGTTTCTGTGCCCATAACTTTATTCCTTTAAAGATCATATTTGTAATGACCAAACCCCTGATTATCCAGATGGACGGTCATATAGGCGGAACATTGTTTCACTTGGCTATAATCAAGTAAAGAAAGAATTGGTCAAAAATTACACAAATACTCATAAAAAAAGCCCGCTCTCAATGGTTGAGAACGGACTCTTTTTATGGGTATCTAGGACAGTAATATTATGCTTATAGCACTGTTGATACAGACTTCATAATGCAGCTCATTTGACAATCGAGTAGCACCATTTTGGATCATTTACACTATTTTAGATCAGTTACATAGTCATACTACAGCTTACTGTGCTGCGGTCTCATCAGTAGCGTCGCCAGCATTCCCAGCATCTACATCACCATCCGCTTGCTCAGCTGTCAAATCAGCATCAGCAACAGCGGCTTGGCTTACAGTACCAGAAGCAGTTGCGGTACCAGCTTCTGCAGTGACAACTGCACTATCTGCATCTGCCGCTGGTGTTACGGTTGCATCTGCTGCAGTATCAGGCGCTGTAGCATCTGACGCTTCTTCTGTTGCTGCAGCTTCTGCATCAGCTGGAGCCGCTTCTTCAGTAGCAGTGGCTTCTGCTTCATCTGCCGCGGCTGATGCTTCAGTTGTCTCAGCAGTGATATGCTCGCCTGCTGGACGCAAAAATGCAGAAACACCAATAAGTAAGACAATACCTAAGAACATGGCAATGCCACCTAAAGCGAATAACAGCTCTTTTTTTGGATTGTTATTAACGATACCTTCTGACATACCTTATCCACCTTGCACAAAATATTTGAAATATTGACCTATTATATCGCAATTTATACTGATTTGTGAAAACCCTTAAGTATTTAAAGGGTTTATTATCCACAATTTAAATATTCATTTTTGACACTTGTGACAGCTAACTACTTAATCAGTTATCTCTTATTCACTATCAACACATCTTACTTAATAATACTACTTAACCAAACGTACTGGAGTTTTCGGACGTTTACCCAAATAGCTGAGTATCAGCAACAGTGCCATGATAAACAAAATAGGATATTGACCAAAGCGCATAAATGGCGTATTACCAACTCGCGCCTGAATATCACCACGCAATACAGTACGTTCAAACTGCGGTGCACGCTCTACGATACGACCTTTATGGTCGATAATAGCTGTCACACCTGTGTTGGTCGCACGCATAAACCAGCGGCCGTTTTCTAGTGCGCGCATCTGTACCATTTGTAGATGCTGTAGTGGGCCTGCTGACGTACCAAACCAAGCGTCGTTTGAGATGGTCAATAAGAAGTCCGTGCCAATGGCATTTTTGCGCGTGGTATCTGGATACGCCACTTCGTAACAGATGGCTGCACCTAAATTATGCCCTCGCACACGTAGCGGTGACTGCTGATCACTACCACGACTATAGCTCATAATGTCTTGGCTGCCTGCTAGATTAGGTAGAATATCGAGCACGCCTTGGAATGGAATATATTCCCCAAATGGCACCAGACGTTGCTTTTTATACAGCCCCTCTGCCTGTGCCCCTAGCGCAACCACGCTATTATAAAATGGCGGATATTTATCTGTACTGGCATCAAACGCTGCTTCATCCTTATAAGGAATACCTGTCACCCATGTCGTGTCAGTCTCTTTGGCCATCGCGACCATTTCACTGATAAACCCAACAGCTTCTGTCTGAAACATAGGAATCGACGATTCAGGCCACAGCACGATGTCACGTCCCCATTCATCTCGGGTCAACGTTGCATAGATTTTTAGCGTCTCAATCTGATACTCAGTGAGCCATTTTAGGTCTTGCGGGATATTACCTTGAATCAAAGATACCGATAAATCAGGAGTGCCTTTTGGTTTGGTCCATTGCGGATTGATTAACCATAGCGCGCTACTAATGATTAGCAATGCTATCGATGGAATCATATAGCCACCGCGGCGACGCAATAGCTCAACGATACTGGCAGCCAATAATACCGCTACGAAAGAAACCGCAAAGACACCAGCCACAGGCGCGAGCGACGACAACCAGTACTGCTCAGTAAACGCATAACCAACGAATAGCCAAGGAAAACCCGTAAACAACCAAGTTTTCATCCACTCTTGAAGTATCCATAAGGCAGCAAAAGATAACGGCTGCTTGCCGACCACACGATTAAAGATGAGTGCTAAAAAACCATGGAACAAACCCATGCCCAGACCCATGAGCGCAATCATAATCAGCGCAAGCCATGCGGGTGTATCACCATAAACGTGTATCGAGGTATATAGCCAAAACGCGCCAACACACCACAGTCCCGTACCGTAGGCCTGACCGATTAGAAAGGCGCGGCGACCTGTCATCGCTGGTACCAATAACGCATATAAGACGGCAGGTGATACTAAGGCAACTGGCCAAATACCATAAGGCGCGAGCGCGAGTATGAAAGCTGCCCCTGCCAGCCAAGCTATTAGTACCGTCAGACCCATATGCAAACCTTTTGGCTTATCAGGGTTCAGACGTTTTTGCAAATCCACAGTAGACAGACGCATAGCAGTTATCCAAAACCATATTTTCTAAAATTTCTCAGCTAAGCGATGAGATAACACTCACGCAAAACCTGACTGCACAATGCTTTATGCAGGGCCACAAATAAAACCCACCCATGATACCAGTCAAAACCTACAAGTGGGTAAATTTGCGTAGCTAAAACCTCATTCTAAAGACCAAAAGGCAGAAAGCAAAAAACACGATTTTTCATCGTGTTTTTTATGGAATTTGCTAACAAGTTTTATTCATTGACCAATTATCGTGACACTATAAGCAAGCTAGTGGCTGCCTATCAATATCTGTTGCTCAGCATTGGTTTTGGTCAGCTCTAGATTTTGGATAAATCGCCCTTCTACATCGGTAATGGTAATTTTCCAATCATCTATCACGACGCTCTCGCCTTCTAAATCACCAACGAAGCCAAGTGCTTGCATGACCAGACCACCCATCGTATCGACATCGGTATCGTCAAAACGGCTACCAAGCTCATCATTACAGTCTTCAATTACTGTAGATGCTTGGACACGCCATGTGTTTGGTTTTTCTGGGTCAGGGACAATGTTATTGATATCGCTGTCTTCATCAAAGTCATCATGCTCATCAACGATGTCGCCAACGATCTCTTCCAACAAGTCTTCCATGGTGACCACACCACCGAAGTTACCAAACTCATCAACGACAATCGCCATATGTACTTGGGTGCGCTGCAATGAGCGCAACAAGGTATCAGAACGAGCCGTTTCACTAATATATAACGGCTGGCGCACCAAGTCTCTGAGACGCTTACTGTCAATTTTGTCTTCTTGATTGCGAACCATATGTACCAAAATTGGAATCAAGTCTTTTGCCAATAAGATACCGATGACGGCATCATCATCTTGACTGTCAAAAACAGGATAGCGCGAGTGAGTAGTCTCAAGAATGATGTCCATCACTTCAGCAAGGCTGGTGCTCTCGTGCAGACCAATCACTTGCGGACGCGGTGTCATGATTTCGCGGACTTGTGTCGCAGGCAAATCTAGCACGCCTTCTAACATATCGACAGTATCAGGCTCTAAAAACTGGCGCGAGTCTTGTACCAGACGAATCAATTCATCACGGGTTTCGGGGGCGGTCGATAGCCAGCGTTTTAAGCCGCGCATCGACCAACTACTCGGGCTGGGAGTGTCGTCAGACATGGTGGTGTGATTTAACCTCTTTAGTTAATAAAAATTAGAATAGTATTCAATAGAAAAACGAACAATACTCAATAAAAAAACAAGTAGAGCCTAGATGGGGATAAAAGTAGCAAATAAAACAGCTGATTTGTTATTAATTACTGCATGAATAACAAATTTGCTAGTACAAATTAGCTTCACTTTATCGCAAGGCTCACCGACATTCAACGACAAATTCACTCAAATTGTATTGTCAGCGTGTTATAAACTTTGCTATGGTCAAAGCCTTTATTTATCAAAGCAAACCCTATGTCGCTACGTTCCGTTTTTTCTCGCTTACTCTCGTCGCGTTCACGCAGTCGACAGTCAGACAGTCGTGGCTTAGAGAGTCTTGACTTAAAACGCGAAACATCAAAAAACAGCCCATCAGATAGCAATCAGCCAAAGCCTACATGGCGCCAGCGTCTTGTGACTTTTTTAATTGCCGTTACGTTATTGTTATCGGCGCTATGGTTGTTACTCGCGATTTGGTATCAGTATGGCGTCAGCTCAGTATTGACTTGGCTTGCGACAATAGCGATTGTAGGTATATTAGCGGCGCTGCTAAGTACTCGTTATTGGGATACTGTCACAAAAATATTGCACAGTGACTCATTGTCTAATAAAAAGTCAATTAGCAAAAATATAGCAACCAAGCTACTTATCGGCATATATAGCGCTGTTTGGCTGGTAGGTCTAGGTTGGTTTTTTTCTATCGAACCGAAACAAGATCGAGAATGGATGGCTGAGGTCGACCAACGAGTCTCCTATGAGCGCGATGCGACTAACCCTGACTTGATTACTTTAACCAATGTTCGTAACTTTGATTGGCGGACTGAAGAAGACGCTACCGAGCATTGGGACACCCGTACGATTAATTTATCTAAACTCTCTGGCGTTGATGTGACCAATTCTTATTGGATGGGGCCGTTAATCGCTCATACCTTAGTTAGCTTTCGATTTGCAGATGATAGACCACTTGCCTTCTCATTTGAGATACGTAAAGAAGACGGCGAGTCTTTTTCAGCGCTTGCTGGGTTTTTTCGACGTTATGAGCTGAGCCTGATTGCCGCAGAAGAGCGCGATATTATTTACACTCGCAGCAATGCGCGCGGCGAACAGGTTTATTTGTTTCCTATTAGCAATTTGCAGCAGCATGAAGTGAGGTCGCTGTTTAAGTCTTATCTAACGGCGGCTGATGATTTGAACGCTAAACCTGCTTGGTACAATACATTGATCAGCAACTGTACCAATATTATCTTTTATATGGCGCGTATCGTCAGTGGCGATCGCTTGCCGTGGGATTATCGAATTTGGGTTTCTGGTTGGTTACCGAATTATCTATATGATGTAGGCATGTTGGATGCGGCGCCAGAAAAGAACAACCAGCCTTGGTCGATGAACACGTGGTACGAGCGCACTCATATCAACCCAAAAGCAAAGGGTTTCGATAATCAAGTCAACTCACAGTCTAATATCGATAGAGATAAAAACAGCCGTAAATTCTCACAGCAGATTCGTCAAGATATTCCGATACCAGCATTGGCTAACTCGCAAGCCAGTGCTGAAGCAAAGGCCAAATCCACTGCTCAGGCATCTAACTAACTGTAGATTAAGGCTTAACCCAGTTAACCACCCGTGTCTCCATTTCTTCATCAGACATACCGATTTCCGTGACACAGCGACCAGCGACGCCCACGTTGGCCGCTCGCATTTGTTGTTGTGTCACCACCGCATCGCCAGCCAATAGTAAATGCCAACTTGGTAAGCCCTGCCCTTTATACAAACGCTTATAAGCGCAGTGCGATGGTAGCCACATCATCTTGGGCAAGTTGTCCATAGTCAGCTGAATACAGTCTGGCACGTGCTCCTGACGTGTTGCATAGTGACTGCAATATCCTGTCGCGCAGTCCATCAACTGGCAGGTGACATCGGTATACTCGACCAGCTCCTCATCCACATTGCCGCTTTCATCTTCATCGATGTACTTAATCAAGCAGCAACTGCCGCAACCATCACACAACGCCTCCCACTCGCTATGGTTTAATTCTGTCAACGCAAATCGCGACCAAAACTGCGGACGTAGTGGCTCAGACTCATACTTAGAGTCAGTATCAGCATTAGAATCGACATCGGCACTATCAGGGAACAAACTCACCGATTGAGCAGGCTTGGCCGCTACATCGAGACCTAAGTTCAAGTCAGATTGGTCATTATTTTTGTTTAACAAATTTATAGTCATAAAGTCGCAGTAGCATTTTGATAAAGAGCGTTACAGTATTATAGCTGTTTTTGCTAGACATGGGCGTTAAGGTAGTACGAGTTAGAAAAACGAACCATCACAATGACGAACAATTAAAACTCACAACATAAAAAAGGACAATAATATGTCAATTAAGACTTTTGAATTAATCAGTACTACCGAAAACGGTGTAGAACTTATCAGTTATGTAGCACTACCAGAGAATGCTTCAGATGAAAATCCAGCAGCAGGTATCTTGGTTGCACCAGAATGGTGGGGCGTGGTCGATCATCCAAAATCAGTGGTTGAGCGTTTGGCAGAGGCGGGCTATGCAGCAGTCGCTATGGACGTCTACGGCGAAGGCAAACTAACCACCGATGCAGCAATGGCAAACATGTGGATGGAGCAAGTACTGGCTGATCAAGACATGCTAATGGCACGCTGCCGCTTAATCCTTAATGACTTCAGCGATCAGTTATCAGTCGATGGTGACAACCTAGGCGCAATCGGTTACTGCTTCGGTGGTAAAGTTGTACTAGATATGGCTCGCGAAGGCATGCCGCTAAAAGCGGTTGCTACGTTCCATGGTAACCCAACGCCAAAGCAGCCAGCAGACAAAAACTTTGCAGCAAAAGTGTTGGTCGCTCATGGCCGTGATGACTCAATGGTATCAATGGATGCTATCGAAGGTCTAAAATCAGAGCTAGATGCAGCCGATGTTGATTACACTATCGACGTTTATGACAACGCCAAACATGGCTTTACCAATCCGCATGCTGATGAGCGCGCAGCCAAAAATGAAGTAGATCTTGGCTACAATGAAGCCGCTGCTAAACAAAGCTGGGAAAATATGCTTGAGTTTATGAAAGCCAATCTAGCATAAGAAACGATTTGGTATAAAGACCATTAAAAAGGGTAGCTTAATTATTAAGCTGCCCTTTTATTTTGAGTGTCATTCTAGCATTTGTCTTTTAGCCCAGTAATCAGAGTAGTCTTGTGCTTCTTATCAAATCACGTCATTATCACTTTACTATAAACTGGATTGAGTGACGAAGATGTTGTATCTACTGGTGACCCAGTTGGGCTGGCTGGCTTTTACGATTTTATTGATCGTAGTGGTCGCGTTATATACTAGGATAGCTCGAAAAATCGAGCATCTACGCCGTGATGTAACGACGCTGCAAGCTGAGCTTGAGCAGCAAAGACATCGTATTATGTCGCCTCCATCTGCACCTTTGATCGATAAAAGCAATTACGCACGCAACACTACTACTAACGATAATGATCTTAAAGACAATATTCCTAAAGACAGTGACGCTAAAGACCATGATGCTAAAGAAATAGCTTTTGACTCACAGCACTCTTCTTCAGATAATCGGCTGCCTGTATCACCACCACCGCTTCCTACCGTTGCTTCAAACTCAATCATACATGCAGCATCAAACGTCTATGACGATAAACCTGTAGACGATAACGCCTCGATAAATACGAAAAATACGGCGCCGATTGAGCCAGATGAACGCTCATTGCCTATGGTGACATCACTGATTCACTCAATCAAAAACTGGTTTTTCGGTGGCAATTTAGTCGTGCGAGTCGGCGTATTAGTGCTATTGGTAGGTGTGGTGCTCCTGCTTCGCTTATTAAGCGAATATATCGAAATTTCGATTGCCACAAAGCTGATAGCAGTTGGCGTTATAGGATTAGCATTGGCAGCGCTTGGGTTAAAGTTGACGGCAAAACGCTTCTCATATGGGATTACGCTACAGGGCGCAGGCTTAGCGATTGCTTATCTAAGCACCTTTTTTGCTTACAGTGTTTATGAAATCATTCCTAGTGCCCCAAGCTTTATCGGGCTTGGGTTATTGTCTGCCATTACCATTGCCCTTGCCGTACGTCAAAACGCATTTCCATTAGCATTACTGGCATTATCGGGTGGATTTTTTGCACCAATTTTGACCAGTGAAGATACTGGTAGCTTGGTCACGTTATTCAGCTACTATCTACTGCTAAACGTCACGATTGCCGTCATTGCTCATTATCGACCGTGGAAAATATTAAATCTATTCGGTGTGACTGTGACATTTGGCTTGGCATACTATTGGGGTATCAGCGAAAACCTGAGCGCCGTCATTGAAACGCAGCGCTGGGCATTGGTGGCATTAGTAGCCTTACACTGGCTGCTTTACTTATTTGTCGTCATTCGTTATGCGCAGCAAATCATTACCTATAATGCGCTAAACGAAAAAGACCTCAGTCATGCTGATAATGTAGATGATACAAAACACTTGGACAAAGCCCATGTAGGCAGCTCCTATGTATTCCCCATTGATACGGGTTTACTGTTTTCAGTACCGCTACTGGCTTTTGGTTTATTTTCTGCCTTACTAAACGACATCTCTAACGCCCTCACGATTACCAGTGCCATTTTGGCTACGGTTTACCTTGGGATGGGCTGGCTGTTCATCCAGCGCAGTAGACGCTATGCCTTAATTACTGAAGGCATGCTGGCGTTAGGATTAGGATTTTTTGCGCTCGTTATTCCGTTGGCACTAGATGCTGAATGGATTGCTTTTGGCTGGTCCGTACAAGGATTGGCGCTAGTATGGTTTGGACGACGCTCGCTGCGGTCGTGGTCGGTATTATTCGGCTTACTATTACAGCTCGTCAGTATTGGTATGCTAGTGACGACAGCGATATTCTCTATCAAAGACTATCCCGTTTTGGCCTTTAGTATTTCAGCGCTCAGTTATCTAGCGACCGTCTTTATATTACGCGCTAGCAACTCCCCTACCGCGCTAATTAATAGCTTAGATAGTAGTAATAGCCTTAATAGCCTTAATAGCCTTAACAATAAAAGCGCTACAATATCCTCGGTCATACAATCACAATCCTCAGTAATAAAAACACAAACATTGGACAGCACATCAGATCCATTAACCAGCTATTCCCATGCGCTGGGCGTCAGTACGCAAGCAGCACAGCAATGGCTGACCTCGATCGATAGTCAGAGCCGCGTATTTAAATTCGTTTGGCACAGCCCTAGATTAACCAAATTTTTGACACTGACCGCGATGGCTTGGATGCTACAAGTACTAATGCTTGATTTGCATCATTGGTTTGATATCTGGCAATCAAGCACGACGGTAATTGCATTGGCAGCACTCATCAGCTTGATCGCTTATTGGGTCATCAATCGTTATCGTCCATGGGCGGAAATTAGACAGCTTAGTCATGGATTATTGGCCCTGTTCTACTTCATGCTAATACTGCAACTGCCACAAAAATTTGATCGAAATTTAACATGGGCAACAGCAGAATGGTTGGTGTTTGCAGGGTTGATAGTCGGATGGTTAATCATGGGGCAGTTATGGCTAAAAACATGGTTTGATACATGGACTGATACATGGTCCGATAACAACAATACCTCACGCTATACTGCTGCAAGTTGGCTAGGTACGGGTATCTCACTTGTCGCTGCCGCTGCGTATTATGGCCTACCAGACTCTGATGGCGTAATGGCTTTCTTGTTTTCAGCGACACTCATATTAATTGGGTTATGGTTAAATTATCGTTATCTTAGTCAAAATGAAGAAAATACATCGACCAATAGAGCTTCAGAACAAGGTCTGCTGTACTGGTTTGATTGGCAACAGGCACTATTAGGATGCGCTGCCATCTTTGCTCCTATTGCTTTACTGTGGGTTATTCTTACCAATTGGTCTTATGACGGTGTGATTTGGGGACTGTCTTATTTTCCATTGTTCAACCTATATGACATCACATCTTGGCTGACGCTATCAGTTGGCTTTAGTCTGTATTACATCAGCCAACGCCGCCACAATGAAGCCGTTATCGATTCGAGCGCTGCTGCCAAATCTAAGCGCGTATTCACCGCTGAGAGTTTACTAATTATATTGGGGCTGATCAGCTTTTGGTTGATTTCCAGCATGTTGGTCAGAACGCTACATGCCTTTATTGGCACACCGCTTTGGAATGACTATCAAGGCGGCGCATGGCAGAGCGAGCAGGTACAAACTGGACTGACGATCTTATGGACGCTCTTGGCATTGGTCGCCACCATCATGGCGAGTCGCTACTGGCAGCGCGCGCTTTGGTTTATGGGTATTGGATTGTTAGGTATCGTCGTTCTCAAGCTGGTCTTGGTAGATTTGTCACAGACCGAAGCGATTTGGCGAGTGATATCCTTCATTGGCGCAGGCAGTTTAATACTATTAATTGGCTATCTCGCCCCATTACCACCCGCGCATGAGGAAACAGAAAACCAAAATCAAGCGTAATGACAAAGCTGGTTGGGTGAAATTGTGCCGTGAGCAAGGTGGTTCTGTAGTAAACTGGACACCATTAGAAAGTAAACGTTGATTGTTTTACTTTTAGCATTTTTTATAAAAGGTTATGAAAGCAGATGGATAAGAGAGCAAGTATTCAGTGGTTCCCTGGGCATATGAACAAAGCCCGTAACGAAATCAAAGAAGTCATGCCGCAGATGGATTTGGTCATCGAGGTCATCGATGCGCGTATTCCTTATAGTAGTGAAAACCCAATGGTCGCAGCACTACGCGGCGAAAAACCTGTTATCAAAATCCTGAACAAAGCTGACCTTGCCGATCCTGAGTTGACGCAAGCTTGGATGGATTATCTCGAGCAGCAAGATGGGGTCAAAGCCATTGCTTGCGATACTGAAAAAGCCAACGATGTCAAACGCATCATCGCCATCTGTAAGCATCTCGTACCCAATAAAGTCGGGACTGGTCGTCAAATCAAAGCGATGATTATGGGTATTCCAAACGTTGGCAAATCAACGCTGATTAATACGCTAGCAGGACGCGCTGTGGCAAAGACAGGCGACGAGCCAGCTGTGACCAAGTCGCAGCAGTTGATTAAGCTCGACGATGACATCATGCTCTATGACACGCCTGGTATGCTATGGCCAAAGGTCGAAAACGAAAACTCTGGCTATCGTCTAGCCGCAACGGGCGGCATCCGTGATACGGCGTTTGATTTCGCTGATGTGGCAAGCTATACCGCTGAGTACCTAATGCAAGCCTATCCTGAGCTGCTAAAAACTCGATATAAAATTGAAGAACTGCCCAAGACTGACTGGGAGTTTTTTGAAGTGGCTGGACGTAATCGCGGCTGTGTACGTTCGGGCAATCAAGTCGATACGTACCGTATGTCTGAGATTCTGATTAACGAGCTACGTAGCGCAAAGATTGGTCGTATCACGCTAGAAACACCAGCGATGATAGAAGCAGAAGAAATCGTCGTCGCAGAACAACGACTCGCTGCTGAAGAGAAGAAAAAAGCGAAAGAGGAAGAAAAGCGCTTACGTCGTCTAAAAACGCGAAAGAATCGGAAGTAGATTCACCAATAATCTAAGTTACTATGAATCCTTTAATACCATCGGCTAAAACCATTCAAATTTATCTGCCAAAAGGTAACCCTCGTGGGTTGCGTTTGGCAGAGATGACTACGCGTACAGTAAGATTAATTGAAATCCCGCGTATCCACATTAACGACTTTTTCGCGATGCCCGATGCCAATCAAGTTGGTTTGTATTTTTTGATTGGTGATACCGATAGTGTAGAGAAGCCGTTACTTTATGTTGGACAAACTGGCGATCTTAAAAGACGTCTTAACCAACACGATGACAAAGAGTTCTGGACACGGGCTTTTGTCATGCTCTCAACTAATAACTCTATGACGCAAACCCATGCGCTGTATATGGAACATAAGGCTATCACAACTGCCATTGAGGTGGGACGTTACGAACTAAAAAATGGAAATAATGGAAATAAACCGCATACACCTGACCCATTAAAGGCTGATTGCGAGGAATTATTCCACACCCTTGACGTTTTACTATCTACCTTAGGACAGCCTATTTTCGAGTCCTTGGCTATTCATGATAGTCTTTATAGCAACGAGACTTATAAAAGTAAATCGCCTGACTCCACCATTGCTAAAGTTGCTCAAATAATCGATGAAGCTCCATCGAAACCTATTCCATCTCTGTTTTACTATAAGGTAAAAGATGGTGATGCTAAAGGATACTATGACGACGATGGCTTTGTAATATTAGCAGGTTCTCTCATACGGCAAACACAAACGTCATCAGCTCCGCCATTCGTGACTAAATTAAAAGAGAGTCTGCTCAGTAGCGGCAAACTCGTAGCCGTAAACAATACAAGCTATAAACTCACTGAAAACCATTTATTTAAGACACCCAGTGGAGCCAGTGCTCTAGTATCAGGACGTTCGACCAACGGATGGATTGAGTGGAAAAATGAATCGGGCGAAACTTTAGACAGTGTTTATCGATAAACTCGTACTTCTCTATAGTGATACTATCTATCCCCTTTATTTATAAACAATTAAGCCTCATATATTGGTAAACAATTTTATCTATTTACCTTCTCGCTTGCCAACTATAAATCCAAATCCTATATATCCCTGTTCAACTTACAAGGAATACTCTTGCCTACTCAATTTTCTCAGTCATCTACTGCTCTAAACTCCTTTGCCCCGCGCCTACTCGATTGGTTTGCCGAAAACGGTCGCCATGACTTACCTTGGCAACAGCACCAAACTGATACGCCCAATCCCTATATCGTTTGGTTATCAGAAGTGATGCTGCAGCAAACGCAAGTGACCACTGTACTGCCCTACTTTGCACGATTTATGGCATCGTTTCCGACCGTGCAGGATTTGGCTGCAGCGGAGTGGGATTTGGTTGCCGAGCATTGGGCAGGGCTTGGCTACTATGCACGCGCACGTAATTTGCATAAAGGTGCTAAGCAGTTGGTTGAGGTAATCGATGAAACGGGCGAGTTTCCACAGACGCTAGCAGGATGGGAGGCGATTTCGGGCGTTGGGCCATCGACTGCTGGCGCGATTATGGCGATGGGATTACATCATTATGGCGTTATCTGCGATGGTAACGTCAAACGAGTGCTGACACGTTGGGCGGCAATTGACGGCGATATCACTAAATCTGCTACCACCAAAGATTTATGGGCATTGGCAGAGCGACTGACACCGACAGAGAACTCAGGATTGTTTGCGCAAGCCATGATGGATATGGGCGCGACATTATGTACCCGTAGCAAGCCTGCCTGTCTATTATGCCCACTGAAAGAAGACTGCATAGCCCATGCGCAAGGGCGCGAGACTGATTATCCCGTCAAAGCAAAAAAGCAGCCCAAACCTAGTAAATTCAGTGATGCACTGCTCATCGAAAGTGTAAATGGTGACATACTATGGCTACAACGCCCTGACAATGGTATCTGGGGTGGATTATGGAGTTTGCCATTGCAGTTTATGGAGAAAATTAATGGTAAAGAAAACACTAAGGCTACTGTTAAAAAGACGCTAGCTAGCGCTGATAAGCCATCAAACGTAGCAAACGATGTCCGCAGTAATGAAAAAGTATACGAAGCAGAGTTTACTACTGCTGAGCAAATCATAAATGAATGGCTCATAAAAAATAAACTGGTCGCAAAATCAGTCAGCAATACTTTACTCGATGACGCCCCTATCAAGCATTCGCTGACGCATTTTCACTGGTATTTGACCCCGCGTAAATTGATGATTGATGCGACGCAGATAACTGAGCTAAATAAGAAATTAGCAGCGGCTGAAATCGACTTTAAGTGGCTAACCGAACAAAAAGCGCAGGACAGCCTAGGACTACCTCGCGCGATGGTTAAGATCTTAGAGTAAGAAATTGGAACAAAAAAAGCGACTCATTATTAATAACGAGTCGCTTTTTTATAATACAATATAAAGATAACTGGGTCTAAAGCACCCTAAGACTTTGGCACACGTAAACGCATGAGGCCTTCTTGTTGCACAGTGGCGACCAGTTTACCATCTTGCCAAAACTGACCATGGTTCAACCCTTTCGCATTAGACGTGGTATCACTCCACATGTCATAAAGCATCCATTTATTCAAATCAAAATCACGGTGGAAATGCATCGAGTGATCGATACTGGCAGCTTGTAGACCACTGGTCATAAAGCTAACACCATGTGACATCAGCCCTGTGCCAACCAAATAAAAGTCCGACGAAAATGCCAATAGCGCTTGCTGAATAGCCACTGGCTGATTGCCCAATTCACGAATGCGTAGCCAGTTTGCTTGCTTAGGTTTCATTGGTTCTGGGCTAATCGGATTACGCGGCTTAACTGGCTTAATCTCGACATGACGGCGGCGCATAAATCTTGCTTTTAGCGCTTCTGGCACTTTTCCGACATTTTCTTCTTTTAAATCTTGCTCTGTCAGCAAGTCTTCTGGCGGTGGATAGACAGGCATGTCTTCTTGATACTCAAGCCCATCTTCCATCGGCGAAAACGAGGCAATCATTGAAAATATCACTTGCTCAACAGGCGGCTTACCACGTACTTCTTTATACTGAATAGCGGTGACTTCACGTGCAGACAAGCTACGACCATCACGCAAACGACGGACTTGGTATATCACTGGTTGGTTGATATCGCCACCACGCAAAAAATATCCATGCAGTGAGTGACAAGGTTTGTCTTTATCTAATGTATGCGCCGCTGCCATAATCGCTTGGGCGAGCACTTGCCCACCAAATATACGACTGCCCACATAGTCATGGCTTTTACCCTCAAACACATCAGGGGTAACTTCAATAAGCGCAATAGTAGCCAGCAGCTCATCAATCAGTTGTAGATTATCGGACATGACGATATGTTTCCTTATTTTTATCAAAAACGCTCAGCATCTGATGATATTGATGCCATATAGCCATCATATTTGAATGTAAAATAATGCGAGATCACTTGTTAAGATCTGTCGAAGGAGACCTTAAAATAAACATACAGACATCGTTAGCGATGTTATCACCGAATATTTATTTTCTATAGAAAAGGTAAACATCTTACCCAATATTGGTGGCTTTGACTAGTTACTGTCGGCTTACTCATAAGTATTGCTTATCTGTTTTTGCCAGAAAAATCGCAACTAAAGAGCAAAGCAAGCAATCTCAACCATAAAAAAACGAGATGTATAACAACACCTCGTTTTTGACAAATACGCCGATATTTATGGCTTAACTGCTACGAGTACGCGAATAGAATCCGGTACTAATGACAAGTTACCAAGCGCTTGCTCACCTTGAGCTTTAAGCTGCTCTAAACGCTCAATCTCTTCAGGACGTACGTTTGGATTAATCGTCTGTAGATGTTTTAGACGCTTAATTTCGCGTGACCACTGCTGGCTAAAGCGGCTACTTGCTTGCTCACCAATCTCAGCGATCTGCTGACGAGCGATGTCTTCAGCTTCGTAATAACGCTGCTCAATCACATCGCCGCGCACTTTAATCACTTGGCGAGCACGGTTTTTATCCAATCGCTCAACGTGCGGCATAATCATCTCAGCACTGATACGAGCCGATAAATCACTGCCTTGCTCACTGATAAAGACACGGATATTTTGCGTGGACAAAGTCGCTGGCAGATTAAGCACTTTTGGCGCGATTGCTTCAACACGGAAGTTCACCTCTAGCAGTACCATACCTTGCGGAACAGCGGCACTTTTTAGCATGGCAACTGTCGTGTTACCAAAGGTACTAGTGCTCGCTAGCTCATAAATCGCACGCATCAATGGATGCTCGTGAGTGATAAACTCGATGTCTTCACGCTGAAGCGCTTGCTCACGCTCAAAGGTCAACGTCATACCGTCTTCATCACCAAGTGGCAAGCCATCAATATAGTCACTGATCTCTGTGCTATCGATAGGCGCGATAACCCACGAGCCATCACGCTGGATATTGTGATCAATATTAGCAGATGCAAAGAAACGCTCAATGAAGTGCGGCAGCAAATTATTACCATCAAAGTCACGCATAGCATCAGCGATACGACCAGCGACACGCGGACGGCATGAGTTGTACTCTAACAGGCGATCACGACCAGCTTGTAGCTGTGCTTCTAGTCCCAAACGTGTCTGTAGCGCCTCGTCAATGATGTCTTGCAAGATGACATTATTTTCAGCGGTATCAGCACCCTCAAGCATTGGCTTAAGCTCTTGGATATATTGCTCTTGTACACTTTGGGCAGTTGGCGATATCTGATTGAACATGTTCAGCGCATCGTTATACCACTGATACAGACGCTCTTGCGCTGTACCCTGTACATAAGGCACATGTAGCATGATTTGCTGCGTCTGACCGATACGATCTAGACGGCCGATACGCTGCTCTAAGGTATCTGGATTAGCAGGTAGATCCCATAGTATCAACTGGCTTGCAAACTGGAAGTTACGACCTTCTGAACCAATTTCTGAACACAGTAGTATCTGCGCGCCTTCACTATCTGCAAAGAATGCGGCCGCTTGGTCACGCTCAAGCAAAGTCATCTGCTCAGTAAAGATAGCTGTTTTGATACCGGCATGCAGACGCAATACCGCTTCTAAACTCTCTACCGTCGCACCACTACGAGCGATTAATAGGACTTTTTGATGCTTAAGCTCACCGCGTAAGATATCAATCAACCAAGAAACGCGTGGATCATCTTCTAGCCAGCCACCGTCTGGTTGGTTTTCTTCGCCCCATAGCTGCTCACGCAACTTGCCATTGGTTTGATAGCTATCTTTCCATGCCTCAGGAAGTGGCAATGGATATGGTTGGCTACTACGGCCATAGAAACCTTTGACACTCTCACGAGTATTACGGAACAAAATACGACCTGTACCATGACGATCTAATAGCTCGTTTAACGCATGTGTACGCAGTTTTTCATCTTCATTGATTGAAGATAGTTCTTCAATACTAATGTCTAATAAACTACTTAAAGCAGCGATTTGACCTTCATTTAATGGCTTTTCTTCTATCAAGACGCCAGCAACTGCTGCTGTCTCTGCAAAAGCTTCTTGACCATCGATAAACTCATCCAAATCATCAAAGCGATCTGGATCCAGCAAACGCAGACGGGCAAAGTGACTCTGCGCACCAAGCTGCTCTGGCGTTGCTGTTAATAGCATCACGCCTGGCGTTTCTTCGGCGAAATCTGCAATCAGGTCATACTTATCATTGCCGCCCTGTGCTTCATCCCAATGCAGATGATGCGCCTCATCAACAACCAATAAATCAAACCCTGCATCCATCGCTTGATCGTATAAGTCTGGGTGATCGAGCAATAGATCCATGCCACCAATGATACATTGCTCAGTAGCAAAGACGTTTTGTTCAGGATCGTGTTCTTTAATAGCCGCAGTACGCACTAGATCAAACAAGGCAAAGTTTAGGTTAAAGCGGCGACGCAGCTCAATCATCCATTGATACTGCAAGCTATCTGGTACTAAAATCAACACACGTTCAGCTTTGCCTGTTAGCAACTGCTGATGAATAATCATGCCCGCTTCGATGGTTTTACCAAGGCCAACTTCATCAGCCAGTAGTACACGCGGCGCGATACGTTTGCCGACTTCATGTGCAATATATAGCTGATGCTCGATGATATCGACACGTGCACCCATTAGACCTTTTAATGGATGACCTGCTAGCGCTGACTGCATGCGCAAGATATCTTGGCGCAGCTCATACCAGTCACCGCGCTCAATACGGCCAGCAAGCAAACGCTCAAGCGGCTTGGCCAATGTGATATTGGCAGCAAGGCGGGTTTCCATGATGCCGCGCTCGTGCTCATCGACGCCATATTTAAGTACACCCATCACTTCATCAACGGCATTGACCGTATAGCTTTTGCCATCTTGATCGTAGATGCTATCGCCCACTTTAAACACCACGCGCGATAATGGCGCAGAGTTTTTTGCGTAGACGCGTGTCTCTTCACTTTGCGGAAATAAAATATGCACACATCGGTCGTCAACATCGATGACCACACCTAAGCCAAGCTCAGACTCCGTATCAGATAAATAACGTTGACCAACGGCGAATTCAGTACTGTGCAATGAAGCAATAGAGATAGTCATAAGGCGATGTCTTTTGTACTCAGATAATGAAATTTAGATAGATAGCTTAGAAAAACAGCAATGGCGGCTAACAATAGCTAAATAAGGTTGTTCACACCATAAAATGTCAAAAAGACATAGAAGAAGTGCCACAACACCAATCAAGCCAATCGTCCAGCCCAACCATTATATAACGTTAGCGGGTAGATGAGTGCGTTAAGTTGACTTTTCAAGAGCAGATTCATACAAGATGACGCGAATGCTAAGCATAAGTTGGTCATATAAAACAATAAGATAACGACTCGCAAGTATAGAAAAAACATTTACATCATAAAATTGTTTCTATACTGTTACTTTATGAAAATAGATGTGTTTTTCGTTACTTCAATTGTTCATATTTATGATTAAAAAATAGTATTTAGCGCTTTCCTTCTACTTATCGACAGGTATCAATATTCACAAGTAGACGAATTTTAATACTTGTTATAGGGACTTAGTTTGTAGACAAGCGGATGGGTTTATGGATTGCGCCCTTCGTTAGAAGTAACGGCTTCACATCGTTATGCTATTTATTCAGATATTTAGTCAACAAATTATTCAGCATTAATAATCGCAGCTCTTTTTATACTAAAAATACTGCTAATCGTATTTTTTGTACTTTATATAATTCAAGGATGAATACATTTATGAGTGCCTCCAAAAAAGTTGGCTTATTTAACCAAGTCAGCACCCAAGTTACCATTATTTTGTTTCTTGCTTTTGCCGTTGTTGTTGCCGTTGTGGTTTACATTGTCGAAAAAGAAGGCTATGAAAAAATCAGACTTGAGTCAGGAAAACTAGTGGCTCAACGAGGGAATACCGCCGTCAACAGCATCTCGGCTGATGTCAATCGCGTCATGCGTAGCGCGTTGCAACTACAGCAAAGCGCTCAAACACTGCCAATCGAAGAAAATATTTTGCAGACCAGCACGGCTAACGCTTTTGATAAGCGGGATTATAGCTTATTAGGTAGTGGTGGTATTTGGCCTGATAATGGTGCACTCGGAGACAGTACGGCGACTCATCCCTTTTTGATGGTGCGCCAAGATGGCGATTACCGAGCAATATTAACGGATCCAAACCCTGCTAATCCTTATTACAATGAAAACTGGTTTAACAAAGTAAAAGTACTCAGACCTAATGGCTGTATATGGGCTGACGTAAGCCCCACTCAAACCAAAGGTGAATTGGCAATGAGCTGCGGTGTCGCTATTGAACGTGACAATCAGTTTTGGGGTGCAAGTACCGTTAACTTTACGCTCAACCAGCTACAAGAAAACATCGTTAAGCTGAGTGAAAGCTCTGGCTCAGGTTATATTTTATTGATTGACAACAGTAATAAGGTTATCGCCTCATCTAACCCTGAACGCTTAAAATATATTGACGAAGAAACTGGTGTCCCACTGGATATCAAACAAGTCATTGATTCAGACCCTGCGTGGCAACCTATCTTAGATTTTTTAGATGCTCAGCATAGTGAGATCATCAAACAAATTGCCGCAAAAATGCCTCCGGAAGTACAACAAGTCATTGCAACACTTGATAAAAATGAGGCCACTGCTGTTAGTAGTTCTGAGCTTATCAACTACGCCGCCTATTTGAATGCTAATGAAAGCAATACAAGCACGATGGACAGTCGCTTGCTACAAAGTTTCGATCTAACCAATGACAGCTACTACAATGGTAGTCAGGCATATGTTTTCCAGATTCCTGAGACCTACTGGAAACTAATCGTAGTACAACCAGATGCTGCCGTTAATGCTATCGCAGACAATTTAAGCAAAAACCTAATTAACTTAATCATGCTAGCGCTATTTATAACCGCTGCACTGATCTATTTCATGCTGACATTCTTAGCATTCAAACCATTGAAAAAGACCACAGACAAAATCTCTCTCGCAGAAAAACTAATCGATGATAAGCAATATAACAAGCTTAGTGACGTTAAATTTTCAGGCGGACGTAATGAAATTGGCCTAGTAAACCACTCTATCAGTGAGCTACTCCATCGTATCCAATCTAATGAAGGTAAGCTTGCCAATATTAATCAACAGCTAGAAGTTAAAGTCGAAGAACGCACCGCTGAACTACAAGACACACTAAAAGAGCTGAAAAACTCTCAGCTACAGCTGATCCGTTCTGAAAAAATGGCCACACTTGGTCAGATGGTTGCAGGCGTTGCTCATGAAGTAAATACACCACTATCTTACGTACAAAACAACCTCGAAATCATCGGTCAATTGACTGAGCAATACGAAGAGCTGATTGAGTTGGTACAAGGGTTAAAAGGCGTTCAATCTGAAACGGCTGCCGATGACAAAATAGATAAACTGTTAGCAGATATTGTCCGTGCTTCGGATGAAATCGAAGAAGATGACTTATCTTCTGAGCTAAAAGAGCTGATTAAAGACTCTTTGTTTGGGGTGGAACAGATTACCGAGATGGTACTCAACTTACGTAACTTTGCACGCCTTGATGAGTCAAAAGTGAAGACCATTGATGTACGCGAATGTATAGAATCTTCTCTCAAAATCGCTGGAAACTCTATCAGACATCAAGATATTGTCACCAATTTTGGCCCAACGCCTGAAATCAAATGCTCACCATCGCAAATCAATCAGGTATTAGTCAACCTATTAAACAATGCTTCGCAAGCAATGGAGGGCAATCCTGATGACAAGATTGAGGTGCGTACCTACGCTGATGAAACCAACGTCTACATTGAAGTAACTGATAATGGTAAAGGCATGAGCCAAGCGGTATTGGATCAGATATTTGAGCCCTTCTTTACTACGAAAGCGGCAGGTGAAGGCACTGGCCTCGGCATGGCAATCAGTCAGCAAATCATGGAACAACACAATGGTGCGATTACCGCCACATCTACTGAAGGTGTTGGCACGGTGTTTACCTTAACCCTACCCATCAACAATAATTTAACGGAACAAAGTATGTCGGCATAAGCAACACGCTTATTATATTGTCGGCGCAGCTCAGTTATGCGCTGTGCTGACAACAGACATAATACTTACAATCTAGCCTCTATTATTCATCGTAAGGATACGATCATGAATGAAGTTAAAGATAACATACAACCCTCTGCTCTAAGTACTGAACCTAAACCGAAAATCGCGTTTATTGACGATGAACAACGCATTTTACGTTCTATGAAACTCCTCTTTCGTAAAACTCATGATGTTTTTATCACGACCGACCCCACTGAGTATATCGACTATATTAAAAACAACCATGTATACGTAGCAGTCAGTGACCAACGTATGCCTGAGCGTGTCGGTGTCGATATCTTACGCGAAGTAAAAGACATATCACCGTCTACCATGCGTATTTTATTAACAGGCTATGCCGACTTGAATGCCATTATTGGTTCTATTAACGATGGAGAGATTTATCGTTATTTAACCAAGCCCTGCAAGTCTGAGGAACTCATCGCTGTGGTTGGGCGTGCCACTGAAATCGCGTTGACTTACAATCCAGATGAAGACGCCGATCAGATTGATAGCTCAGACAATAAGCAAACCCTGTTGGTTATCGATGAAACAAATGAGCTAATCGAACAAATCCGCAAACAGTTCTCCAATAATTATAAGGTACTGCATGCTGAAGGTTTAGAGGAGGCTTATGACTATCTGGCAAACTACGACATTGGTGTGTGTATTACTGACATCAATGTTAGTGGCGAAAACATCGCACCAATAATCTTCACTTTAAAGCAAGATGCACCGCATTTAGTCGTTTTGGTGCAAACTGAATTCCAAGATGCAGGTTTGTTGATTGATTTAATTAACAAGGGTCAAGTCTATCGATGCTTACCGAAGCCGATGCGCGCGAGTTTGCTAGAGATTAGTGTTAATCGTGCTTTCCAACATCATACTAAACTCAAAGCGAGTCCTGACTTAGTAAAACGTTATGAAGTCGAGCACGACCCTGACAATGATGTGCGTATTGATTTGAGTAATCGCGTACGCAGTTTCATTGGCAAATTGCGCAAGCGTTTTTCTTTTTAGCACCTATTATTAACAGTTTTTGCGAAGTTGGCTTGATAGCATTTGTAATACAAGCTGCATCAACGAAAAAGTGCATTGTCTAACTGAAAGACCTCTATCTCAATATTGAAATAGAGGTCTTTTCTTTGTTTAAAATAACATCCATTTTATAGATACTGCTTTTACGCTAAAAATACAGTGAAAATGCCTTTTTACTGCTTGCTTCTTTTTGACTAAAAATACCAACGTGCTACATTAAGCCGATAAGAAATCATGCGATAGTAATTTATTCGCTAACTATCTATAAGACAACAATAAGTAAGGACTAGCCATGCAAGCCGTTTTTTTAGATAAAGGAACGTTTTCTGAAGGTATTGACCTGCCAGCGCCAATGGGTGTGAGCGATTACATCACTTATAACGACACGCCAAAAGACACGGCTGTCATCATTGAACGCTGCAAAGACGCCGACATTATTATCACTAATAAAGTGCAAATCGGTGCTGAGGTGATAGAGCAATTGCCGAAACTTAAGCTGATCCAACTGACTGCTACTGGTATGAACAACGTCGATCAAGCCGCTTGCGATAAGCAAGGTGTTGCGCTTTTTAATGTCGCTGGTTATGCGGTCAAAAGCGTGCCCGAACATACTTTTATGTTGATGCTGACAGCGATGCGCGCAGGTATCCATTACCATCAAAAAGTCGCTGATAGCACGTGGCTGGCAAACGGTAATTTTTGCCTGCTGGATATTCCGTTGATAGATTTGGAAAATAAGACGTTAGGTATTATCGGTATTGGCACCATCGGCAAGCGCGTAACCGAGATTGCCCGCGCCTTTGGTATGACCGTACTGTGGGCAGAGCACCAAGGACGTGAACCACGCAGCGACGACTATACCGCGTTTGATGAAGTACTAGCGCGTGCGGATGTGATCAGTCTACACTGTCCATTGAATGAACACACTGAGCATCTTATTAACAAAGATACTCTGGCGAAAATGGCCAAACAACCGCTCATCGTCAATGTCGCACGTGGCGGCATCGTTGATAGCCAAGCATTAACTGACGCGATTAATAGTGAGCAGATCATCGGTTATGCTAGCGATGTGTTTGAACAAGAACCGATCGCTGACGATGACCCTTTGCTCAGTATCAGCGACCATCCGCGTGTTATCTTTAGTCCGCACAATGCATGGGGCAGCAAAAGCGCCCAAGAGACCTTGTGGCAGATGTTAAGCAAACAAGTTACTGACTTTATCGACAACCATCATCAATAATTACCAAGATACTAACGACTAAATCGTAACCAGTCGTCTTTTATCTTACGATACTTAAGCATGATTCGATCGCTTAAATAGTTGTTGGTCACGAACCAAGGATAGCGATCGCCTTGCTTAGGTAGCTCGTCTTTGCCGCGTCTGACATAACCAGACGATAGCGAACCCATCACGGTATCTGCTTGAGCGCAGGCTGTCATATCCGCAGTCTGTGCTTGTGGTAATGCGACCTGATAGCGGTTTTTATGCATACACCCCAGTAGCCTCACTACATACTGACAAGCTAAATCGATTTTTAGTGTCCACGAGGCATTGGTATAGCCAAACAGTGCAGCCAGATTAGGTATGCCTTCTATCATGACTGCCTTATAGGTCATACGCGTGCCAATATCGACAGCTTGACCGTCGATATATACCGCAGCCCCGCCTAGCATCTGTAGCTTTAAGCCAGTCGCGGTAACGATAATATCAGCGTCGAGGTGCTGACCAGATTGCAGCATAATCCCTGTTTCAGTAAAGTGACTAATTTGATCGGTCACCACTGTTGCACGTTTATCCTGTAAAGTTTTGA
The DNA here is from genome assembly GCF_050268505.1 of Psychrobacter sp. NPDC078409. Lineage (NCBI taxonomy): Bacteria > Pseudomonadati > Pseudomonadota > Gammaproteobacteria > Moraxellales > Moraxellaceae > Psychrobacter > Psychrobacter sp. NPDC078409. Next base: position 131,795 of record NZ_JBNNGW010000005.1, on the reverse strand, counting down.
ATAAATCACCGTCAGGTACCGCACATACTCGTTGATCCCATGGATTATAGTCAGGCATAAAATGCTTGCTATCAACGCCGCTACCTTTTAACTCTTTTTTCACCCCATTTTTTAAGACTGCCTTCATCACCTTGGGTGCGTGAGTCGCAACTTTGTACAGGCCTTGTTGCCGTAACACGTTGCGCGCGCGTAATACCGTATAGGCCTGCTCTTTTGATAATGGTGAAAACTTGCCTGATAACCAGTCAATAGCATGGTCATCACCCGGCACGCTTGCCACATAGGTCGGCGTACGCTGCAGCATCGTGACATGACGCGCACACTGAGCACTGTCTTTATCTACTAGTGCAGGTAGCAACGTCATCGCCGTGGCACCACTACCAATAACGACAACTTTTTTATCATTATAATCTAGATTATTCCAATGCTGTGGATGAATGATTTGACCGTGAAAATCCTCCTCTCCATCAAAATGAGGGCGATAGCCTTGCTCATAATCATAATAGCCAGTGGCACCTACGATAAAATTGGCAGTCTTAACAAACATCTCACCGCTTGCATGGTTTTTGATGGTTGCTGACCACTGTTGATCATCACTAGACCATGATATCTCCTGAACTTCATGCTGATAGTGGATATGTTCGGTCACCCCAAACTCGCGTGCCGTATCGGCGATATAGCATTTGATATCATCGCCTGCTGCAAGCATTCTATAATCAAGCCACGGCCTAAAGTTATAGCCAAAGGTCAGGGCGTCAGAGTCAGAGCGAATCCCCGGATAGGTAAATAAATCCCATGTTCCACCCAAATCAGCACGCTTTTCTAAGATAGCAAAGCGCTGTGGAGGTTTTTGCTTATTAGTCGGTTTTGCCTGCTTTTGCTTTTTGGGAACTTTATGACCGAATAGACCTTTATGCTGCTGTTGCTGTAAACGGCAAGCCATACCAATACCTGCGATACCCGCACCGATAATCAATACTTCATAGTCGGCTACTTTATCCGTCTTTGACTTTTTACCTTTAAGGCGGTTTTTAATGGCCTGTTTGGTAGTGGTGATATCAAGCATACTTTCATCCTTGTATTTGCATGACTGGTATTTTATAGCTGGCTTTAGAGCCGTTTATCGCATCTATTAACAGCAAGCGGCAAAATCTAACGATTTAAAATGGGCAAGGACTTTCCCAGTCCATCCAAGCACCCAGTACTGGATGCTTTAAACGCAATTGCTGTGCATGTAAGTTGAGCCTAGGGGCTATCTCTAATGCCGTACCTTCAGCATAAATCGGATCGCCAATCATCACATGATCGACATGCACCATATGTACGCGTAGCTGATGACTGCGGCCTGTAACTGGCTTTAACATGACCCGCGTGACTGCCTCGCCATTACAGGTTTCATGAGCCACAACTTCATATAAGGTTAGCGCATGCTTTGACCAGTCGTGATCGACGATATGGCGCGGTTTGGTACTTGGCTCATAGCGCACTGGCACTGATATCTCACCAGTTGCGCCGACCTGCTTCCACTCACCAAAGACACGTGCTTGGTATTTTTTTTGCGGTAGACGTTCGATGAATTGCTTACTGATATTGGTTTGCGCTGCTGCATTTTTTGCAAAAATAAGCAGTCCCGAGGTGTCCATATCTAAACGATGAATCAATTTTACGGCTGGATTGGCACGCTCAAGACGAGCAAGCAGACTGACTTTGAGTGTTTTACCATCGACGCTTAATAGGCCTGCAGGTTTATCAACCACCCAAATATCATCGTCTTCGTAAACCGTAATTTCTTGTGCAAAATTTTTAAAAAACTCAAGCGGATAAGCGCTTTCTTGGGCATTGAGGGCATTAACTTCTTCATCGGTAAAAGGCATAAAATTAACTACTTATGTAAATTGGTTTTAAGATAAGGATTTTTGGTGGCTAGTCTTTTAGACATGATAGCTATATTTGGCACGATAGCCATTTTATGAACAATGATTATTTGGACAAAAGGTCAAGACTTTGACTGATTTTTAACGTTATTCATATCGCTAGCTACTAATCACTGGCTACTATACAAACGAGGTATAAAATACGACTTATATCGCACTGAGATACATACTTTGATAAGTATAATCGTATCAAATAACAGATTAGATACTCTTGTGCTGCACCGTTTCGATTTATTGTGCTAATACTAGTTGTTAAACAATTTAACCAGCCTGTATCTGTCAAATTAGGGCAAACATGTTAATATAATGGCACATTTTCACCCCTTCTAAACAATTCTTTGACCACCAACCGATTTATTATTAAACCAATATATATGTTGATGAGTGGTGATAGAAGTAATAAAACAAGAGAGATAAAATTATGTCAGACCTTATTGTACATACTACCGACACAGACTTTGATCAAGACGTTCTACAATCAGACGTACCTGTACTAGTAGACTTCTGGGCACCATGGTGTGGTCCTTGTAAAGCCATCGCTCCTATTTTAGAAGATCTAGCGACTGAGTACCAAGGTAAAGTTAAAATCGTCAAAGTAGACGTAGACAACAACCCACAAGCGGCTAGCCGTTTCGGTATTCGCAACATCCCAACGCTATTTGTATTTAAAGATGGCGAAAAAGTTGACTCAGTAATGGGCCTTCAGCCAAAAGCTGAATTGGCTAAAGTACTAGACAAGCATTTATAAGTTAAATTTTCTCGCTCTAGATTACCTTGAGTGGGCAAAATAGAATAACCGAGAAAGCCATTATCTGACTAAGATAGTGGCTTTTTTGCTTGTTTTTTGTGCAAAAAACTCGATAATGTGACTTTTTTGGCAAAATTTATTGACAACGCTATTGTGAAGACCGTATAGTCTGCTGACAAGAGAAAACCAACTGTTTTCCTAAGTATCTTGTCGCTATTCTCCTCGTGTTTATCAACAAAAACACAATCGTCATTATAAACACCATTGCTGAACAAAATGACTAAACGCAATTACTGATATTGAGTTTTTGACGCAGACTCTTATGTAGCCTTTTTTATCCTTATTTCTTATTACCTTGCCTCCAATGATGGCAATGCATACATAAGCAGACATATAAAACCAAAACTACATAAACTACAGCGCTGTGCACACACCCATATCATCATATTACCGTTATTTTAATCACTGTCGTGACTTGTGCTGCTAATGGCATCTCTCATCTGATCAATTGCTAATGACCTATCTATGAATCTTACTGAATTAAAGAAAAAATCAATCGCTGAGCTATTGGCTATCGCCAAAGAAATGGGTCTTGATAATATGGCGCGCAGCCGTAAACAGGACATTATCTTTGCTATTCTAAAAACCCATGCGCGTAACGGTGAAGCCATTTATGGTGACGGCGTACTTGAGGTTCTTCCTGATGGTTTTGGATTCTTGCGCTCATCAGAAGGCTCATATTTAGCCGGTCCTGATGATATTTATGTCAGCCCTAGCCAGATTCGCCGCTTTAGCCTCAAAACTGGTGACAGTATCGCTGGTACGATTCGTCCACCAAAAGATTCTGAGCGTTATTTTGCATTATTAAAAGTTGGCGAAATCAACTTTGATACGCCAGATCGCTCACGTCATAAGCTTATCTTTGAGAACCTCACGCCCCTATTCCCAACTGAGCATCTAAAGCTTGAGCTTGGTAACGGAACCACTGAAGATTTGACTGGTCGTATCATCGATCTAATCGCTCCGATTGGTAAAGGTCAGCGTTCTATTATCGTCGCACCGCCAAAAGCGGGTAAAACGATGTTGCTACAGACCATCGCGCAATCAATCACTCGTAATAACCCTGAATGTTATTTGATCGTACTATTGATTGATGAGCGTCCAGAAGAAGTCACCGAGATGGTACGTACGGTACGCGGTGAAGTGGTTGCTTCTACCTTTGATGAGCCGCCACAGCGTCACGTACAAGTCGCTGAAATGGTCATCGAAAAAGCCAAACGTCTGGTCGAGCATAAGCAAGACGTGGTGATTTTACTTGATTCAATTACGCGTTTAGCACGTGCTTATAACACGGTCATTCCATCGTCAGGTAAAGTGTTGACGGGTGGTCTAGATGCCAATGCCCTGGAACGTCCAAAACGTTTCTTTGGTGCTGCGCGTAACGTGGAAGAAGGTGGTAGTTTGACCATTATTGCCAGTGCATTGATTGATACTGGTAGTAAGATGGATAGCGTTATTTTTGAAGAATTTAAGGGAACGGGTAACCAAGAGATTACGCTTGAGCGTGACTTGGCTGAAAAACGTGTATTCCCTGCGATTAATATCAAAAAATCTGGTACACGCCGCGAAGAGCGTCTATTGGACGAAGACAAACTGCGTAAAGTATGGATTTTACGCAAACTACTTCAACCGATGGATGGCGTACAAGCTACTGAGTTCTTATTGGATCGCCTAAAAGAAGCGAAAACCAATGATGAATTCTTCGAGCAAATGAAGCGTAAATCACAAAACTAATTATTGATTAGTTTGCTAGACATATTCAGCTTTGATTCAATATTAAGACTACCTATGGGTAGTCTTTTTTATAGCAGTATCGAAGTATTAACAGTTAAGCCAATTAAACTATGCTGCTCTGTCGTTCACAGGCATTGCCGATGATACAGTACGGCAACATCGCTTACATCTCGTTTGCAAAGTTTAGCGTTTTTACTACGACTATATTATTAGTAACCGATTATTATGACAGACAGTAGGAATATACTTGAAAATATCATGGACACAGTATTTTGAAGGTATTGTATTTTAAACTTGATGACTTAATAGGTGATAATATGAAATTTGCTAAAACGATCGCAATGACTGCCATTACTAGCTCAGCACTAATCATGACTGGTTGTAACTCTTATAGCGGTATGAGCAACACTGCTAAAGGTGCTACTGCTGGCGCAGCAGCTGGTGCTCTTATTAAAAGCAAAGGCGACAGCAAAGATATCGCTCGTGGCGCATTGGCTGGTGCAGCGATTGGCGGTGCTGGTGGTTATGTTCTTGATAACAACTAAATCTTTCTACGCTGATATTATTTGAAAATTGATTGAGTAGTATCAGATAAAAGATGACAAAAAGCCTGCAATTCGTTGCAGGCTTTTTGTGTCTTAATTTTGTTTATAAGTCCATGCACTAGACTTATAGTCAAAAACATCAGTATTACAAAACATCGTTAGTCAAATACACGATTATTAATATATATGGCCATTAAAGTGCACCGCTGAACGTATCGCAAGATTGTACATTACCGCTTTGTAGACCACGGGTGAACCATTCGACGCGTTGTTGACTGGTACCATGAGTAAAGTTATCAGGCACTACTGCACCACCACTCGCTTTCGCTAGACGATCATCTCCGATTTGACTAGCTGCATTTACCGCTTCATCAAGATCACCAGCTTCTAAAAACTGTACACGCTCTTGATTGCGCTGTGCCCATACACCAGCAAAACAATCCGCTTGCAACTCTTGTAATACTGATAGCTTATTGGACTGTGCTTGTGTCACTTGCTGACGAGCTTCATTGACCTGTTGGCTAATGCCCAATAACGTCTGAACATGGTGACCTACCTCATGCGCTATCACGTAGGCCTGTGCGAAATCGCCAGCCTTGCCTTGGTTCTCTTCACCACCAGAGCCTTGCTGATCGCCTGAAATACCAAGATTCTGTCGCATCTCTACAAAGAATGACGTATCCAAATAAACAGTCTGATCCCCTGGACAATAAAATGGACCTGTTGCAGAGCTAGCACTACCACATGCCGAACTAACCTGACCATTAAACAAAATCAATGACGGCTCTTGATAAGTGCTACCAGCTTCATTAAAGATTTGATGCCAGACTTCTTCTGTATCTGCTAGTACAACTTTCACAAACTGCGTGTCTCGGTCTGTGCTGGTTGCCAGCTCGGTAGATGACTCACTACCACCACCTGTAACCGCTTGACCTGTCTGTAATGCGGTCATTGGGTTTACCCCAAATACCAACCACAAGATACCTGCGATGATAATACCACCAATACCACCACCGATCATCTTACCGCCACCTGTGCTAGAGCGCACATTTGAGCTACCTCGTCTACCTTGCCATTTCATAATTCTATTCCTCAAATATAGATTGATTCATTATTTCTATTAATCACTATCTCTATTAGCCACTACTTCTATTACTCATTACTTATGTTATATATTATTTGGCCAGTCAATTTGCGCTATGACCTAGTCTACTATCCTAAAAGCAAGGAGAAACCTATAAAACTGCTAACTTCACTAGTGTTTATGTAATATAGGATGATAATCGGACTATTTAACTTCATTTTTACTCATACAAACGGGATTAATATAGACAATTTGAGTTAAAAAACAAGAACCGAAAAAGCGCTCAATCCCTCTGATGTCATTGATTATACGTCGATTAATCTGACTTCTTGTATTAAAAAGTATATCGGATAGAGAAAGTAAAATATTATTTTAAATTTTATTGTTACTTAATTGTACAGGCTATTTCTATTTACTTAGAAAACCTATAGAATGCGTGGAAGCTGAGTAGCTGTGACTAAGACTAGTTGAATTCTGAGAAACCTCGGATTTCGACCTTTGTTGCTGCTACTGCTCATTTCATTTTTCCGGAGAAAACCATATGAAACTTAAATTACTTGCTCTAGCTGGTATCATGACTGCAACTATGGGCCTTACTGCCTGTGATAGCAGCAAAGAAAATGCTGCTGAAGATTTATCTGACGCGCAAGAAGAAGTGCAAGACGCTTCTGAAGAGCTAAACGAAGCTGCTGCTGAAGGCGAAATGACTGCTGATGCTGACGCTGCTGTTGCTGGCGCTGAAGCTGACATCGCTGATGCACAAGCTGCAACTGCTACTGACGAAATGGACGCTGAAGTTCCTGTAGACGGCGACACCACTAGCATGGACGTAGCTAGCGAAACTGATACTGCTGCTGTTGAAGCTTCTGACGAAGTAGTAGTTGAAGAAGCTCAGTAATTTATTGTTCATACAATAGATAAACTGTAGTAAAAAAAAGAGAGCCTATGCTCTCTTTTTTTATGTCTATGATTTATGATCTTAGTAGGACTCTACTTTATAGATAACCCTAATATACGATGCATGCTGCAATATCGAAATATATAGATGTACGCAAAAATAACTAAGTGCAAATACGCACTAGCATTCTTATAAACTCACGATAAAACAGACACACTATCGTTCAGCGCAGTGCCAAACTAAGTATTAGCTATCAAACAAACGCTCGTCAACCTTCTGACGAAATTTTTGCCCTGTCTTGAAAGTAACCACACGGCGCGCGGATACTGCAACAGGCTCCCCTGTTTTCGGGTTACGGCCTGGACGGCTGTTTTTATCTTTAAGCTCAAAGTTGCCAAAGCCTGAAAGCTTGACCTCTTTGCCATCAATCAAACTTTCTGACAGCTCATCAAAAAAGTTCTCCACCAGACAGCGGCCTTCTTGGCGTGTTAGGTTTAGGTGACTCATCAAATGCTCAATCATGTCAGATTTGGTTAAGGTGCTCACAGTACGACTCCTATGCTATGTCGTGATGTCGAATATCATGGTTTAGCGGTATGAGGGTTAAGGCTAGCTATTATAAAGGTTTTTTGACCGTTTTTTAACAAAGTCTTCATTAAAATCCTTTATTAATAACCACTTAACTTATTCTATGAATAGCAATGCTCCGTAGCCTCATGGTAAAAAGACTACAGAGCATTGGGTATAATACTTACTAAATGTTAGCTGTCGCGCAGCTGTACAGAATGCTGGTCAGTTAGCGCTTGTACCACTTTATCTGTGGCAGTCTTGACGGCTTCGTCAGACAACGTTTGCGTACTGTCTTGCCATACGAGTGCAAACGCCAATGAACGTTGGCCTGCTGGTACTTTATCGCCTTGATAAACATCAAATAGCCACAGATCCGTCAACAGATCACCTGCCGCAGCTCGTATTGTCGATTCTAAAGTCTGCAAACTGATATCACTGTCTACTAAGATGGCAATATCACGGCGCACTTGTGGGAACTTGCTAGGCGTCGTAATCGCATGCTGCTCACGAGCAAGCGTCAATAGCGGTGCCAGTGACAATTGGGCGACCCATGTCGTCGGCAGATCTAACTGCTTAGCAGTATTTGGATGTAGCTGACCCAACCAACCAACATATACATCATCGATATATAACTCAGCGCTTTGTCCTGGATGGAGGAAGCTTAGCGCACTACGCTCATAGCGAATACGGGCACTATCGATCTGTGCTGGTAACAACTGTTCAATGTCATGTTTTAGATCATAAAAGTCTAGCGCACGATTTTGATAAGCCTGCTCGCTCCAGACATCGCCCACTGCGACCAAGGCAATGCTTGGAGTTTGGACCAAATCACTGATACTTTGTCCCACAAAGCTAAGACCCGTTTCAAAGAAACGTACACGTGGCTGCTGACGATTCAAGTTATATTGCACGCAAGGCAGTAGGCTTGATAGTAAGGTACGACGCATCACCGCCAAATCACTAGAGATAGGGTTTGCCAGTGCCAACACCTCCCCTAACGCTTCATCATCAAGCAATGCTTCTAATTTTGCATCACTAAAGCTAAAGCTGATCGCTTCCATATAACCGTTATCGACCAGTGCTAGCTTCATCCCATGAGTCAAATCTGCAGTATCGTCATAATCCATGCTGACTTGCAAATGTGGCAGGACGCTTGGAATATTGTCATAACCATAGATACGGGCAATTTCTTCGATGAGATCTTCGCGGATACTCATATCAAAACGATAAGACGGCGGCTTACAAATTAGTGCGTCGCTTTGCTGCTCTACGTCAAAACCAAGCTGGGTTAAAATACGCACCATCTCTGATGGATCGATATCAATACCAATAACATCACGTACTTTCGCGATTGGCAATGTAATCGGTGCGCGTGCTGGCAAATGCTCGAGGTTTTCGGCCGTGACTATTTGACCTGCTTCGCCGCCAGTGATACTAGTGATCAAATCACAAGCGCGTGCCAAGGCAAGTTTCGGCAATTCAAAATCGACGCCGCGTTCGAAACGCTGCGAGGCATCGGTGTGCAATCCAAAACGGCGTGCGCGTGCAGCGATAGCCAGTTGATTAAAGAAAGCACTTTCTACAACGATATTGGTCGTACTATCGGTGACACTGCTACGCTGACCACCCATAATACCAGCCAGTGCCAAGGCACCTTTGTCATCAGCAATCACAAGCTCATCACCGGTTAGCGTAACCGTTTGCTCGTTGAGTAAAGTGATGGTTTCATCAGGCTGTGCTAAACGCACAACAATATCACCTTCGATGGTATCAGCATCAAAAGCGTGTAGTGGTTGACCCAATTCCATCAAAACATAGTTGGTCACATCGACCAAGAAGTTGTGTGAACGTAGTCCGGACTGTACCAATGCATCTTGCATCCATTTTGGGGTGTCGATACTACGATCGATATTGCTAATAGATTGCAACAAATAGCGAGGGCACGCTTCTACCGCATCAACGGTTACAGCGGGCGTTGCACCATTATCAGAAGCGACTACATTGTCAGGAATCTCTGGCAACTGTACAGGCAAGTCATTGATGACTGAAATCTCGCGAGCGATACCGCGAACGCTAAAGCAATCACCACGGTTTGGGGTGATAGAGATATCCAATATTTGATTATCTAGACATAAATATTCACGGATATCGGTACCAACTGGTGCATCTTCAGGCAATTCAAGCAAGCCATCGATATCATCGACCAAGTCAATTTCAGAGGCGCCGCATAGCATGCCGTTTGAGGCAACACCGCGTAATTTGCTTTTTTTGATCTTAAACCCTGTCTTATCATCGCTTGGCAATACCGCACCAACGGTAGCAACCGGTGCTTTCATACCGACGGTCACATTGGGCGCGCCGCAGACAATTTGTAGCGGCTCAGCATCGCCAATATTTACCTGCGTGACACGCAGTTTGTCTGCATCTGGATGCTGCTCAACGCTGATGACTTCACCGATGACCACACCGCTAAATGCACGGGCAACTGCGTAACGATCATCAATTTCAAGCCCTGCCATGGTCAGCTGTTCAGCTAACTGTTCGCTGGTATTTTGGGGATTTACCCATTGACGTAGCCACTGTTCGCTAATTTTCATAAATATCTCGGATCAGAATTTTATAATAAAGATGTTGGAGTAAAGCTTGGCAAATTAACTTGTTGTATTAACAAGGAGCACTTTTATATCAACAAAAACTCTCTAGCCAAATTGCTTTAAGAAGCGCACGTCATTTTGGAAAAACAAACGCAAATCATCAATACCGTAATACAGCATTGCAAAGCGCTCGATACCCATACCAAAAGCAAAACCTGTGTATTTATCGCTATCAATACCGCAGTTGGTCAATACTTGTGGATGTACCATGCCGCAGCCCATCACTTCAAGCCATTTGCCATTGTCATCTAAGATATCCACTTCTGCAGACGGCTCAGTGAATGGGAAAAACGACGGACGGAAACGTACGGTCAGCTCTTTGGCAAAAAATGCTTCTAGAAACTCACTGATCAGACCTTTTAGCTCAGCAAAAGTGCTCGACTCGGTGACCATAAGGCCTTCTAGCTGATGAAACATCGGTGAGTGGGTTTGGTCTGAGTCATTACGATAAACACGGCCTGGGCAAATGATGCGAATCGGTGGCTCGTTCTTTTCCATGGTACGAATCTGGACAGGACTGGTATGCGTACGCAGTAGATAATGCGCATCGAAATAGAATGTATCGTGCATCGCGCGCGCAGGATGGTGCGACGGGATATTCAATGCTTCAAAATTATAGTAATCGCTCTCAACTTCAGGGCCAGTTGCAACATTGAAACCCGCTTGAATAAAATACTGCTGCATACGCTGAGTAATCATCGTTACTGGATGCAGATGACCTTTTTGACCACCGCGAGCAGGCAACGTAATATCAATGCTCTCTGCTTCTAGCTTGGCATTGAGCGCGGCGACTTCTAGTTGCTGCTGTTGATCGGTCAATGCTTGCTGAATGCGGCTACGTACCTCATGCAACCAGCCACCGTAGGTTTTTTTGTCGTCAGCATCGAGTTTGCCCATCTGCTTTGACCAGCCCGTTAACGGACTCTTTTTACCAGTCAATTGCACACGCAAATCTTGCAGTGTACGCGCATCATTTACTTGTAGGATTAGAGCTTCAGCAGCATTTGCAAATTCGGTAAGCTGAGCTTCGTTAAGCTCATTAAGCTCTGAAGACAAGGTCGGTAGCGCCGACAAGTCGTTGGTGGCAGCAGGGTTAGTCATAAGACGCATTATTCCTGATTTGAACGGACTATTAATTGTAGGGATTTGACCAAATATTGCAAACCATTTATCCAGTTATGTTTATATAAAAGATTAATATAAAGGCTGGCTATAAGAATGGCTTGAATATTTAGACGATAATAAGCGTATTTTTGCTCAACAATGTTCAATATAGAGCACACTTAAAATAATTTAATATAAAAAAAGCCACCGACCAGCGGTAGCTTTTATTAATATCATACTATTAATCAATATTAGTCCTATCCATTTAGACAATTGCTGATAAATAATTATTTAAAAGCATCATACCTAAAGAACGGTTAATATTTAGGCCAATTCCGCTTTTGCTTTTTCGACCAATGCTGTGAAAGTCGCTGCATCATGCATAGCGATGTCTGCTAGAACGCGACGATCGATTGCGATGTTTGCTTTTTTCATGCCATTGATGAAGCGGCTATAGCTTAAGCCGTTTAAGCGTGCACCAGCATTGATACGTGCGATCCAAAGACGACGGAAAGTACGTTTCTTGTTGCGACGGTCACGATAAGCATATTGACCAGCTTTGGTCACTGCCTGTACCGCTACGCGGTAAACACGTGAACGGGCACCGTAGTAGCCTTTTGCGCGCTTTAAGATTTTTTTGTGACGGCGATTTGCCTGTACACCACGTTTTACACGGGCCATAATTTACTCCAAGATTTTTTAATCACTGTTAAGCGAGTGATGATGCCGTTAAATAACAAACATCATTGTCAGATTGCAAAGTCAAATATTTTCAATCAAAGATAGATGACGGTAGGCTATTAAATGTATGGGCACATACGACGAACTGCTGCTTCGTCAGACTTGTGCACCAACTTAAGACCACGCAATTGGCGAATACGCTTAGCTGATTTCTTGGTCAAAATATGGCTTTTGAATGCTTGCTTACGCTTGAAGCCATTCGCTGTTTTTTTGAAGCGTTTAGCTGCGCCGCTTCTGGTTTTCATCTTAACTTTCATGATGATTTGCCTCTTTTTCTGTTTTAGAACCTGGTCGTCAAATAGTCATACTGAATAATCGTTATATAGATAACCACTAAACCTCTATTTGCCTCGAGGTGGGAGGCGCTATTTTAGCAGATAGTGCCTTGTTTTGCCAAGTAAAGTTTTGGCGAGGTTTTAGTAGACAATATAGACAAGTAATCAGCATCAAATAAGCGATAGCGGCTCTCCTAAAAACGCCAATAAAACGGCTAATTTTTCTCCAAATAGATTGAATGTCAGCCTAAGCTGTGCTTAAGTAGAGACTGAGCTATATCTTCATATAAACACTATTAAAACCCGCTTTTTCACCATGAATATTTAGGCTGTAATGTATAGCTATAACGATAACAATGTTGCCAACATATAGCGCGATAAGTAGAACAATCTTTGGCCATCACTCTAGGAGATAGTGTGTCAAAACAAGAGTTAGTATTTGACGACGACTTGTTTGTTTTTGAGACAGTGATGCGTGTGCGTCATACGGAAGCCGACGCAGGACAACACATGACGGTCGAATCTCTGACAGCGTTATTGTCCGAAGCACGGCTAAGATTTTTATATGCTAAAGGTGTCAAAGAAATCAATGCAGACCATCAAGGCTTAATTATTGATAAATTGCAGCTAGATATTGTGAGCCGTATCCGCGTACGAGAAGAGTTGTTATTTGAAGTGGGTGTTGAGCCAATATATGATAATGGCGGTAATATAATCCTAAAAGTCACGCGGATGCACATGGGCGAAATAGTAGCAAAAGCGCGCCAGCATTTTCGAGGTTACGACTTTAACCTCAATAAAGTGACCAAGCTTGATAACTCGATCAAAGAAGCGCTATATCCGCATTTATTTAGACTGTAGAATCGCTTGTCATAAATAATATGCTGTCATTTAGCATAATTGCACTTTATAGCGCATTTAGTTGACATGATGTTGCTAGCTGTCAGCATATTGCAGAGCATTCCAGATAATCTCCCCGCTTTAATCATAAGTAGTATAATTGCTTATCACTTTTTTTCACTTTCCACCTATAAGACGACAAATACATTATGACTTTACCTGCTTGGCTGACTGCCGTAACTTTTAATGATGATGGTTTGATTCCTGCAATTGCTCAAGATCATCAAACAGGTCGTATTTTGATGATGGCGTGGATGAATGCAGAAGCATTACAGCTCACCGCACAAACACAGACAGCGGTTTATTTTTCGCGCTCACGTGCCAAACTGTGGCACAAAGGTGAGTCATCAGGTCATACGCAAACCGTACATGATATTCGTCTAGACTGTGATGCAGATGTGATTGTGCTTAGTGTCACTCAGGCTGGCGGCATTGCTTGCCATACAGGACGTGAGTCTTGCTTTTATCAGCGTTTGGATTTATCAGGCCAAACGCCTGAATGGCAAACCGTCGATAAAGTATTAAAAGAGCCTGCGGATATTTATCATTCTCATGAATCTACTAGCGATACTCATGAAACTGAAAACACTGGTGCGAATACTGGTGCGAATACTGATTCTGATACTACCCAAGCACAATCTGATACTGCTCAAGCACAAGTCGATAAAGCCTCTGTACTACAGCAGCTTGATAGCGTATTAGCAGAGCGCAAACAAGCCGATGCCGACAGCTCTTATGTGGCCAGTCTGTATGCTAAAGGATTAAATAAAATATTAGAAAAAGTCGGTGAAGAGAGCACAGAGAGCATTATCGCTGCCAAAGATTTTGCTAACTGTGATGAGACTGCAGACAAAGCAAGCTATGATGAAGCTCGTCATGAGCTGATCTATGAAGTCGCCGATGTCTGGTTCCATACCTTGGTTGGACTGGCATGGTTTGATATAGAGTCGGATGCTGTGTTAAACGAGCTAGGCAGACGTTTTGGGTTATCCGGTATCGATGAAAAAGCCGCTAGATAAGCCTAAATAAAAAATAAACGTCTATTTTATTTGATTATTGTTGCTTTCACCTATTTGTAATAAGTGCAGGTTATAATATAGCTCTGTTTTATCTCGCATTATATGTCGATGCTTTTTGTTTGCTAGATAGACCTTTTTGCAAACTCAAAGCAGGCGTATAAAGACTGAAAACTAAGTCGCAAAACTAGGTCACAAAACCAGGTCACAAGGATACCATTATGGGTAGTTTTTCTATTACACATTGGCTGATACTATTGGTCGTTGTCGTTGTCGTGTTTGGCACCTCAAAACTCAGAAATGCTGGTAAAGATTTGGGCGGTGCTGTGAAAGGCTTTAAAGAAGCTGTCAAAGATGAAAATACAGAGCATGCCAAAAAACATGCGGTTCTTGACCACGATGCGACGGCACACACTGAAGAGCGCTCAACCACAAAGGTTGATGATAAGCATAACGTATAGCATCTAAACAGTGACATCGGACCATTATGTTTGATATCGGGTTTTCTGAACTACTTCTCTTTGGCGTTATCGCCCTAATCGTACTGGGCCCAGAAAAACTGCCACAGGCAGCGCGCACGGCTGGGCAATGGTATGCCAAAATTCGCCGCACAGTCTCAACATTGCAGTCTGAAATAGAGGCTGAGCTTGACTTGGCTGAGACACGCCAGCAAATGCAAAAAGAGCTTGCCAAAATTCGTCAGACTGAAGCTGAAATGAGGCGTGAGATGGCTGAGATGCGCGGCAATATGAAAGCTTTTGAAAGCTCACATAGTCCTGCTTCGATAGCTTCTGAAACCGCTATGAATGCTGAAAATAGCAAAGGCAACGAAGCTGATGAAAATAACCGCACACAAAAGCAGCAATCAGCTACGCCAAAAGCATTCGACTATGCTTATGCCTCTGACGAGCAGCCAGATACATTAGAAAATGGACAATTATCTAAGCGTGGTCACAGCGGTGACGATGTAGATAATGCAAATGTGGGCGATGCAAATATAGGTGACAACGCCAAGGCAGCGCCAGTTGTTCAGACCATCACTACCCGTCCATGGGAAAACATGTGGTTTCGACTGGGTGCTTATGACAAAGCACGTCGGCTCCCAATGCCGCCATATGTGCCAAACTATAAAGCGGACGCCCTACTCAACAGTCCTGCCAACATGCAGACTTCTGACCATAAGCAGGAGACTGATTGATGCCATTATTCAAGCGCAAAAAAAGTCGTCAAGAGAAAATCGCTGTTTCTGCCATTACTGACCAAGATGTTATTGATCAAGAAGCTATCGATCAAAACACCCTTAATCAAGGTGCTGCAGCAACGACCAATACCACTCAAGATAAAAAATCAGATGATGTTTTAAGCCCTTTGGCTGATATGCCTATTACCGAGCATTTGATTGAGCTGCGTCGGCATTTGATCAAAATATGTGTGGCGGTACTGATAATATTTTTAGGTTTGGTCGGCTATTCGCGCGAGCTATACAACTTGTTATCTGATCCATTAGTTGCGCAGTTACCCGCCAACTCAACCATGATTGCCACCGATATCACGTCAAACTTTATGGCGCCGATACGTCTGACCGTATTTGTAGCCGCATTTTTGGCAATGCCCTACATCCTTTATCAAATTTGGTCATTTGTAGCGCCCGGTCTGTATAAGAAAGAAAAGAAAATCGCTATTCCAGTGCTGCTATCTTCTATATTTCTGTTTTATGCTGGTGTGGCTTTTTCCTATTTTATTGTGCTCAAAGGGGTCTTAAAATTCTTTATCATGTTTGCCCCGCAAAACGTACTACCCATGACGGATATCGACAGCTATCTCAGTTTTTCCTTGAAATTATTTATGGTATTCGGCTTAACCTTTGAGATTCCAGTTGTTACTTTGCTATTGATATTGGCAGGTATTGTCTCCATTCAGAGCTTAGAAGAGAAACGTCGTTATATCATTGTAGGCTGTTTTGCTGTGGCTGCCGTTGTCACGCCGCCAGATGGCGTATCGATGCTCATGCTAGCGATTCCGATGTGGTTGTTGTTTGAGCTTGGTTTGTTTTTGGCGAAGATTCTAATCAAAGAAGAGCCCAGTCCTACTCTCGTATCGACAGAAAAAGAATAAAACACTTATTAGTCTAATCCAGACTGAAATAAAGTTATTGATTACATATAGCTATGCGTTAAACTACCATTACACCGTTTTATTCTTGCCTCATCAGTAAGCTGATTGCTTATTATCACGTTTTAGCATCACCATCATCTATAAGCCATTGTTTACCCAGTGGCTTTTTTTGCCCCTTTTGTTTTTAATCAATTTTTGTATTTAGGTAGCTTTATTATGTCCGCATCTATGCCAGCTTATATGAGCGATCCCACTGATGAGCAGCTGAGCGCGCTGAATATGGCGATGGATCACAAGTCGTTTAAAGTGGTCGCTTATGCGGGCGCCGGTAAGACGACGACGCTCAAGCTAATCGGTGAGCGCTTACGTGGCCGCGGACTGTATCTGGCTTTTAACAAAGCGATTGCCAATGATGCTCGGTCAAAGTTTCCGCCACATGTAGAGTGCCGTACTTTTCACTCATTAGCTTATCGTCATGTTGCTCGTGATATTACCGCCAAGCTATCTTTGCCGCGCTTTTCACCCAAGCGTCTCGGTGATGATTTGGGACTACAGCCTGTGCAAGTGCGTCGGCAGATGGATGGGGTTAATAAATACATCACACTGACACCCGCACGATTGTCTCGGTTCGTCAGCGACGCGGTCAGTAACTTCTGTAGTACGCATGCCAGCTACCCTGCGCCAAGGCACATACTCTTCCCAAGTTGGCTCGATGACTCAGATGCAGAACAGCTGCGCGAGATGCTCTACCCTGCTGTTGAGCAGCGCTGGTTACAGTCGATTGATGCGCGTCACCCTGCTGGTATTGGCCATGATATTTATCTCAAGCTATGGGCATTATCTAAGCCTAGTATTCCAGCGGACTTTATCTTATTTGATGAAGCACAGGATGCCGATCCCTTGATGATGGGTATCTTGACCCAGCAGTCGAGACAAGTCATCTATGTGGGCGACGCGCATCAGCAGATTTATGAATGGCGCGGCGCGGTCAATGCGATGAAAAAACTGCCATTGCCGCAGACGTTATTGACACAGTCTTTCAGATTCGGTGAGCCGATTGCAGAAGTGGCCAATACCTTATTAAAAGCATTACAAGAGGACGTACCGCTAAAAGGCAATCCGAATAAACAGTCCTCTACCGATAAGGGCATGGTACATAGCAAAAAAGATGCTATTTTGTGCCGTACCAATGCTGCTGCTATGTCGCAACTGTTGACAGGTTTAAAGCACGGGCATCGCGTAGCGCTACAAGCCGATACCGACCGTATGCTCAAATTCTGTCAAGCCGCTGAAAACTTAAAAAATGGCAAATCGGCTTATGGCGTACCCGAGCTGGCGTATTTTTATAACTGGGGTGATGTGCAAGAGTATGCCGAAACCAATGAGGGTAGCGATCTCAAAACACTGGTTAAACTGGTCGATGACCACGGTACCCATGTCTTGAGCCAAGCAGTCAATAGTCTCACCAGTATCGAAAATGCTGACTATGTCATCTCTACCGCTCATAAAGCTAAAGGGCTCGAATGGGGAAAAGTACAGTTAGATGATGACTTTTATTATGATGTAACCACCAATGCAGTCAAGATCAGTCCAGAAGAGCTGCGTTTGCTCTACGTTGCTTGCACGCGTGCGCAAAGCAATTTGGATATTCATAATATTAAAGACCTGATATCAGGATTACAGACAGGGAAAAAGGTGATTTTTGGGTCTTAAGGTTGTATCGTATTTTACGACGTTTAAACTTAGTTCCGTAAGCTCGTGTTTTTCATCCAATTTCAAGACTTTTCAGAATAGAAAGGCTGGATGAAAAACCCAGCCTTTCAGCTATGACTTAAGTATCGTAGTAGCCTTCCCAAGGAGGAAAAAATGCTAAGCCATACGGTTGATACTCAATGCATGCTGAGTCTTCTCTAGCGATAAAACCAAAGGTCAAGCCATTTAGTACCACATTAAATGTTGTTGTTTCAACATCACAATATCTTGCATTATCTAAATGCTTAATTGCCTTTTTTAACTCTAACTCAGCATCCCCTATTTTTTCTTTTTCCCATATCTCTGAACTTGTTAAAGAACCACTGCTATCAAGTAGATGTAAAACGGCTAGAGGTCTTGTTTGAGATGATCCGCCAAAAAAATTAAAACCGATAAAAGTGAGATCATTCCCATATTTTCCTACGTAATGAGTATGATAATCTTCCTCTCTTCTCACTAAGATTTTTCTTGGTAACATTTTTTTATCCTCGAAATTAAAGATTTAAAACCAATGCGAATAAGTTATCATACATTTTTATATCACATCCTATGAAATTAATGTCCTTTTCAAATAAATTCTTCGTCAATCCAGTCCGACTCCTCGCACCCATGGAGGGCTTAACCGATCCATTAATGCGCCAAATATTAACCCAAATTGCGTCTGACTTGGGTCGTCCTTATGATTGGTCGGTCAGTGAGTTTATTCGCATCACTCAGCACGTCTTACCTGCGCATGTGTTTTATAAATATGTGCCTGAGCTACATCATGATGCCAAAACGGCTTCTGGTACACCCATTCATGTACAGATTTTGGGTAGCGAAGCACAGCTTATGGCAGAAAACGCTGCTTATGCTGCCGAGCTTGGTGCGCCTGCTATTGATATAAACTTTGGCTGTCCTGCAAAAACGGTCAATAGTCATCGCGGTGGTTCGGTACTGCTGGATGAACCTGAAACCATGTATCAGATTATCAGTGCCGTACGCCAAGCCGTTCCCACTCATATACCGGTATCAGCTAAGATTCGTCTGGGCTATACCGACACTAGCCGAATGGATGATATTCGCGGCGCGATTGCTTCTAGCGGTGCTGATTGGCTAACCATTCATGCACGCACTAAGACCCAAGGCTATAAGCCGCCCGCCTACTGGGATAAAATTCAGAGTTTTAATGCGCTCGATATTCCAGTCATTGCCAATGGAGAAATTTGGAACTTTGAGCATGCGCAAAATTGTATGACGCAAGCAGGTACACAGCATTTAATGCTAGGTCGCGGCGCAGTAACGCGTCCTGATTTAGTGGCACAGGTTGATAATGATACTGACAACAGTACTGACAGCGTAGAGAATACGGCTACATTGTCATGGCAAGACTTAATTGCCCATCAGATTAAGTTTTTGGAAGGTGAGGCAAAGAACGATGTGGTATTGGTCGGTCGCTATAAACAATGGCTAGGTATGCTCACCAAAGGCTATGTTGAGGCGCAAACAGTATGGGAAGGTATTAAACGAGAAAAAAATAAAGCGGTGATTATTAGTGCCCTACAAGCAAGCGTACGAGATTAATCACCTGCTTGTATTTGAGCGTTTTGGCGGTTACGGGTATTTTTACTAGGGTGTGTCCTCATTTCAAAAATGGAGATAAAAATGAGATAAATTGCCGTCAAACGAGAAAAATAGCGTAGATAATATCGAGATACTAGCAAGCGATTTGACGCTGTTTGGCAAAATTTAGCCATTTTTAATCCGTTTAGATAACTGTCGTTTGAATTGAGGACATGCCCTAGACGCTGACTCGTATCGCTAAATAAAATAGCATTAGACAGCAGGCTATTGATAATACCCAGAGGATAGAGCGGAACATTGCCAAATTAGTAATATACGCCACACAAAAACCAATTCGTATCATCACATACAACCAAGCCAATACGTTGATAATCGACTGCGGTACAAAGAACAGCATAGCTACCAATACTGCTGCCAAAAACACTGGCAAGGTTTCATAACTGTTTTGTTGTGCTGCATTAGCACGTGCTGCCATGCCTGTCGCATTTTGAAAAAATTCGCGAGGATGTGCATTATTGCTGATTCTAAAGCCACCAGATACTTTTGCAACGATTGACACCGCCCATGGCAGTAGACTTGCTACCACCATGGCTAAAATGGCAGACGCCACTTTGTCAGTTACCAACTCAAAAAATGCACTTATCATTATATAAGTCCCTAGCCTGCAACCACTTCGAAATCATGGGTGATATTGACCCCACCTGCTACTAACATACGGCTAGCAGAACAGTATTTTTCTGCTGATAACTGGATGGCTTTTTCGACTTGTTTTTCTTTAACCTCTTGACCAGTGACAACGAAATGCATATGAATATCAGTATAGACCGCTGGTACAGTTTCAGCGCGCTGGGCGGTTAGCTCACAACGTACATCCGTCACTGCTTGGCGTGATTTCTGTAAAATCTCTACGACATCATAACTAGCGCAACCACCTAGTCCTAGCAAAATCAGCTCCATTGGGCTTGAGCCTTTCTCTTTATCAGCATCGATTTGTACATTATGTCCTGATGGTGACACGCCCATAAAGGCTTTGTTTTCTTGCCATATGACGCTTGCTTTTGATTCTGACATTGTAGATGTTCCTTATTTTAAATGGCGTATTGCCTATTATTATTGTGTGAATGATATATTGCCCAGCTAGTG
The DNA here is from genome assembly GCF_050268505.1 of Psychrobacter sp. NPDC078409. NCBI lineage: Bacteria > Pseudomonadati > Pseudomonadota > Gammaproteobacteria > Moraxellales > Moraxellaceae > Psychrobacter > Psychrobacter sp. NPDC078409. The sequence goes on along the minus strand of NZ_JBNNGW010000005.1, from coordinate 110,959 downwards.
TAGCATAAGCCAAAGCAAGATTTTATAGGCTCATTGTTTTGCTACTAACTCACCAGTGAAATCTGTACTTTTATCACTTTATACATATCGAAATAGTGGAGTTCGATAGTTTACTAAATAATCGTATGTCCATACGCCTATTACTACTCTTCAACACTTGCCTAAAAATGGCATATAAAAACCTACAAAAGTTCGCTTATAAATAGTTGATTTTAAAAGGTAAAACTCGTGAAACATTTTATAGCAAAATACTGTTACACATTTTGCTTGTTTCTTGGTTTAATAACGGTAATGAATCTTGTTTTGAGCGGATATCGATAACAATCACCTTATAATAATTACGATTGCTGTCACGGTTTCAAGTCAAAACAAGCTATTTTTAAACAAATTAAAAGGTTTAGTCATGATAGATGCAGACGGCTTTCGCGCCAACGTCGGCATCATCTTGGCAAATACACAAGGGCAGGTTCTGTGGGCAAAACGTATTGGTCACAACGCTTGGCAATTTCCGCAGGGTGGTATCGACCGCGGGGAGACGCCGATGGATGCAATGTATCGCGAGCTCTGGGAAGAGGTCGGCTTACATCCGCGTCATGTAGACTTATTGGCAGTCACGCAAGACTGGTTGCGCTATCGTTTGCCAAAACGTTATGTACGTCATGGTCAGCATCCCTTATGTATTGGGCAAAAACAAAAATGGTTTTTGCTACGCTTAGATGAGCCAAATACTCAACATATCCGCTTTGATGAAGGGAAACCTGAATTTGACCATTGGCAATGGGTCAGCTACTGGTATCCACTCGGACAAGTGATTCACTTTAAACGAGGCGTTTATCGTCGTGCCTTACAAGAATTGGTACGCGAACTTCCGCTAAAGCAAGAGCTGATCATTCCTGAGCAAAATAATCATTTGCTTATGTAATGAGTCACTCAATAGTACAATGCAAAACACCCACGATAGTAGCTAGAATGTTAGCAATTACCGTGGGTGTTTTTTTATTATCTCTTAACGGTCATTTTGAATGACTATCAAACTCTCGGCTAATAATATTCGCCGTGTAGTTTGCTCCCGTATCTCTCTCTTTGCGCAACGTTAAGATGCTTTGAGTGCGGGTACCATACGTAGGTTTGCTAGTTTCAGTATCGCCAAAAGCGACGGGTTCAATATAAACAGACGATAACATCTGCTCTACTTCAAATGCCACGCCAGTAACAGGCAGTTTGTCTTCTGGTGCTTTGGTACTATCTGACAAGACACTAAAAGCCGCCGCTTGCCAGTACGCAGGTGAGCTATCCTCCGCAATCAATGGCAGCACTTCTTGACGTAGTCGCCCGCGCAACCGCTCGGTCTTAAACCAGCTGTCCTCTGGTTGTCCATTAGAGATAACATACAGACCTGAATATAATGGCGTGGGTGCATGGCCACGATTATTGACGATTACAGCTTGCGCAGCGTCACCAATGATCAGATTAAAACCCGCATAATCCTGCAAATCAATCTGCCGTGCAAAATCCATTGGACTTAAAGCCCCTGTCAAGAATTCAGTGACCAGTGCACCACGTGAGCGCTCATCACTGCTTGCTTGCACCCCATCACGAAAGTTCAATACCGCAGCCCAACGACCATTTTGTTCATAATACTCTGAACTCTGCGCTGGTGACGCTTGCTGATGAATGCCTAACCACGTGCCACCGCTTTGCTTATCACGTCCAGCATAAATAGGTTGGTCAGACCACTGGTGGAGCTGCTCAGTTGGGCGCTGCAAAAACTCATCACGGTTAGACAGTAGTACTAGCGGTAACTCATCAAATAATTGCCAAGCAATAGCGACAATACACATAGCTTTCCTTTTATAATAATTTTCGTTATGCGGGTAATTCTTAATAGAGGCAAAGATATTATTTCAGACTTTACCTATTAATAAGGTAGCACTTACAGGCAGTACTTATTAATTGCCAGTCAGTAATTTATTGGCAGGATAACTAATTTGAGAGGTTGAACGTATTACTTGTGATTGCTTACTTGGTAAGTCAAACTCCCACGCTATCATGCCTTGATTGTCATTCCAATCTCGCTCAGTGACAGGCGGCGTATGCGTTACCGCAACCTTTAAACTATCGTCACGACTGATAGGCTCACTGCCCAGTACTTGCAATCGTACGCTACGATTGTGCTGATTGGTAAACTGATAGGCCTTGGTGGTCGTCAGTGTTTGCGTACGGTTTAGCACACCTTTTTCACCTTGCTTATCTTCGTTGGTCAGCTCTTTTACGAGCATACTTGAGTCACGACCAAATCCAATCCCCTGCTCTTTTAGCACTTGATAATTATAACGCGACTGACCTACATAGTTGTCATCACGGTACAACTGTAGCGAACCATCGACCCAGTCCGGCGTCAAAAACGGCGCTGACGCATACCAGTAGGCAGCAGTCTCAACACTTGGCGTACTACGAATCCAGAGCTTACTATTACCTGTCTGCTCGCCAATCACTGTTCGTACCCGTCTCCCGTCACTCGGAATACTGACCAGCTGCGGTAAACGATACTCGATGATGCCATTCTTGTTTTGGCTACTAACGGTAAAATTCGGTAGCGGTGCCATAGCTGCCCCTGCTCCTTTGTTATAAGCAGGCTCTTCCATCATAACAGGGGACGCATCCATCATAGGCAGCTCACGTCTTACTCGAGCATCTTCGCTCTCTTCATATAATGACAGACGCTGTACATACGGCAGTTGCCCTGTCGTACTTTGATTAGGGTTCACGGTACTGAGTGTCAGTGGTACGTTTGTCCAGTTCTCGCCAGTTTGCTGAGCAATAATCGCAGAAGCTGTGATACTTAACTGCTCACTATTTGTGTTTAGTCGAGCTTGATACGCAGGTTCCCAACCTGCACCTTGCACTTGATAATGCAACTTAACGCTACTCGGCGAGCGGCTGGCCGTACGTACACTCACCTGTGTCACCTTGTTAAAGGTCGATGTCGCGCTGCCTGCCATCAGTTGATTCAGTGCGTCTTGGGCACGCGCTTGTCGCTGTTGAATCTCTAAAATTCTTTGGTTAATACTGGTCGCTTGAGTTTCTATATCGCGAGCATTATTGGCAATCGTACTATCTGTATTGACTTGCGTGGCTTTGGTCAAATTCTGCAAGTAAGCCTTCGCTAATCGTGCCGCTTCTAACTCAGCATTTATACTGGCTAGGGTATTTTGTTGCGTCTGTACCTTGGCGTCACCTTGATATTGGCACTGGGCTGCCTGCTCACCTGTCAGCTCTTCGATACTGACCTCCCCAACGTTGACACTACCTGTCGCTTGTACACTTAGACTTTCTTTATCCATATAAGGTGACAGGCAGGAAAACACCACCGTTTGCTCACCGCTACCTGTGATAGGCAATGCGCGCGTCACGCTTGCCAGCCCCTGATAAATGGTCACTTGCTCGACGCTACTGGTGGCCGCTTGTGCCGAAGACAATCCCAAAATGGCACTACTACTAAGTACAAATGGCAGGATAGCAAATCTAGTCATTTGATTGAGCGGCGGCAATACGTTGCCATGCCCTGTTAAGACAGACGAATCCGTTAATTGTGCGTTCATACATCATTCCTTAGCAGTAAAATTCCATCATGGCAGCCATGCATTGGCTCAACGCGCAAAATAGTAACTATCTTAAAGATATTACCGTAGCCGTTTTACACATCTTTGGCAATAAATGCTTTTGGCAGACAGCATTTTTAGTAAACAGCGCCTTTAGCGATAAATCTCTTCATATGGTAGCTCTTCAATTTTAAAAATTTGGTTTTCTGTATTGCACCATTTTTTTGTTCATCTCCCCTTTATGGTGCAATTTATTAACCACCCTGCACTAAATTAATGAATATATTAATCAGAACTTAATTATTGCTCAATTATTACTCGATTATTGGCTTTTTTAACTTGGCACGGAACTTGAACTCTTAATGGGTGTTCAGGAACATTATTTTACCTTTTGTATTTATTAGGAGATGTCCATGTTTTCGTTACCAATTTTAGCCAATACTCAAGTAGCAGACCCTCAATCACACGGAAAAATCAAATCGCGTTTTTCGTTACTAGCGGTCGCCGTCGTTGGCAGTTTGAGTCTTATCGGTTGTCAAAAACCTGCCGAAACTGCAGCATCAACTGAGACTACAACTGAAACCAGCACAGAAACAACCACCGAGCCTGCTGCTGATGGCGACACTATCAAAGTCGGCATCTTACATTCGCTGTCTGGCACCATGGCCATCTCTGAAACCTCTCTCAAAGATATCGCGTTGATGACGATTGATGAAATTAATGCCAATGGCGGCGTGCTCGGCAAGCAACTCGAACCAGTCGTCGTCGACCCTGCTTCTGATTGGCCATTATTCGCTGAAAAAGCCCGCCAGCTACTCACTCAAGACAAAGTAGATGTTATCTTTGGCGGTTGGACGTCAGTATCACGCAAATCCGTATTACCTGTGGTTGAAGAGTTAAACGGATTGATGTTCTATCCAGTACAGTACGAAGGACAAGAGCAGTCAGAAAATATCTTTTACACTGGTGCGGCACCAAATCAGCAAGCCATTCCAGCAGTAGAGTATTTAATGAGTGAAGAAGGCGGCGGTGCAGAGCGCTTTGTGTTGTTAGGTACCGATTACGTCTATCCACGCACCACCAACCAGATTTTAAAGGCGTTTTTGAAATCTAAAGGTGTGGCTGATGCAGACATCATGGAAGAGTACACACCATTTGGTTTCAGCAATTATCAAACCATCGTATCTAACGTTAAAAAGTTCTCAACGGGCAAAAAGACCGCGGTTATCTCGACCATCAATGGCGACTCAAACGTTCCGTTCTATCGTGAGCTTGCCAACCAAGGTATCAAAGCGTCAGATATTCCAGTCATGGCTTTCTCAGTCGGTGAAGAAGAGCTACGCGGTATCGATACCAGTCTGCTACAAGGGCATTTGGCGGCGTGGAACTACTTTATGTCGATCAAAAACCCAACCAACAGTGCCTTCACCAAACGCTATAAGCAGTATGCATTGGACCAAAAACTACCGAATGCTGAAAAAGTCGTGACCAATGATCCAATGGAAGCTACTTATGTCGGTATCAACATGTGGAAGCAAGCTGTCGAAAAAGCAGGTACGACTGATGTCGATAAAGTACGTATTAGCATGGCGGGACAAACGTTCGACGCACCTTCAGGTTATACATTAAAAATGGATGAAGAAAATCATCACCTATGGAAGCCTGTCATGATTGGTCAAATTCGTGCCGATGGACAGTTTGATACGATTTTCAAAACACCAGAAGTCATCCAAGCCCAGCCATGGAGCGAGTACATTCCTAAATAACCTGCCCTAAAAATAAAATGATACTGAAAATCACATGGATAGTAACTGAATAGTAGGCGGATAGATAAACGACACTGATAACCGTCCTAACGCCTACTTTTCACATTTATTTTCAACACTTATTCTTAACCTTTAAATAACACCAAACCTTATCAACTCTTCTATCGCTTAATACGTTAAGTAGTAGTGGCTAAGGGTTTGTTGTCTGTGAAAAACAGGGAGCCGCACATGCAGCACCATACTTTACGCCCGTTTGTAGGGCACACATCGTCCAAAAATGGTAATAACCCACAAGCATCAGCCAGTGAAGTCATGCAGTATGCGGCTCGTTTTTCAATTTATGTGCCTCTGCGATTACTTGCATTGATGGCATTATGCATAACAACCTTCACCACCACAGCATATGCGGATCATGATGGTCAGGTACATGACCACGATACGGATACCGCTCATAGTGAGCAATCTTTGGTCACACCTATCAACGTAGCCACTTCCACTCAAGCCAGCACCTCAAATATTTCGACAGCAACTACAAACTCAGGTGATGCCATTCAACAATTTGTAGCCGGCGATTTTAGTAAGCGTCAAGCCATGCTAAGTGATTGGCCAGGATCCGTTGAGAGTTTAGATAGTTTGGTTGAATTTATTGCCAATGATGAGCTATATCAAGGCAATGGTGGACAAACGTATCTGCTCAATGCAGATGATCAGCTATTTACTTATCCTGATAAAAAAGAGACAGCTGACTGGCCTAGTGATTTATCACAAATCACCCTGACCAATGCCCTTCGCTCAGCGCTCATTTTTGGACAAGCTAAGGTCAAGCTAGCATCTGACAAGCCAGCACAGCGCCTACAAGCTGTAAAAATTTTGGCCGACAATATTGACCAAGTAGACCCATCTATTATCACCATCGCAACAGCAAATGAGGACAATGCTAAAGTCAAAAAGGCACTAACGGCACTACAAGCTCGTATTGATTTCAAAAACGGCGACCTACCCACTCAGATTGCAGCGGTCAATCTACTTGCTGATAGTGATAACCCACAAGTATTGGTCGATATCGAGTCTGCCCTCGCTGCGGATAACTTAGATGCTTCGCTTAAAACTGCGCTTATCGATGCTGAATCTAGCGTGTCACGCCGTATCGAAATCAGTACATGGACGGGTCATATCTTCACCGGTATGAGTACCGCCAGTATTTTACTGCTAGCGGCGCTTGGTCTCGCCATTACCTTTGGCCTACTTGGCGTGATTAATATGGCGCACGGTGAGCTAATCATGATTGGGGCTTATACCACTTATATGGTGCAAAACTTCTTTCAAGCTTATATGCCAGATATGGCAGGTTGGTATTTGCTTGCTGCTATTCCAGCTGCTTTTTTGGTCAGCGCTGTCATCGGCATGATTATCGAACGCATTGTCATTCGTCCACTATATGGTCGTGAGCTAGAAACCTTACTGGCGACCTTTGGCGTCAGTCTGATTTTGATGCAATTAGTTCGGATGATTTTTGGTGCACAAAACGTTGAAGTCAGTAACGTGGCGTGGCTCAGCGGCGCATATCAGGTGTCATCAAGTTTAGTACTGCCTTATAACCGTATCGCCATTATTGGTTTTACCGTCATCGTCGTAGCGCTACTGGTTTACTTACTTAACAAAACCCGCTTTGGTTTGTTTATACGAGCCGTCACTCAAAATCGCCAAATGGCGCGTTCTGTTGGTATTCCTTCTGCACGTATCGATATGATGGCATTTGGGTTGGGCTCTGGGCTAGCTGGTATGGCTGGCTGTGCCCTTGCTCAAGTCGGCAACGTTGGTCCTGATTTGGGTCAAACCTATATTATTGATACGTTTTTAGTCGTCGTCGTCGGCGGGGTCGGCCAAGTATGGGGAGCTGTACTAGCCGCCTTAGGACTTGGAGTCAGCGGTACGGTACTTGAGATTGGTATTGGTGCGGTATTGGCAAAGATTGTGTTGTTGGTTCTTGTGATTCTGTTTATTCAGAAACGGCCACAAGGTTTATTTGCACTCAAAGGCCGCTTTGTCGAATAAGGAGACTTCTATGATACTGACCAAATTACTGTCTGATACGCCGCGTAGTGCTGTTTTAATTGGCTTATGTTTTGCCGTACTACTGATATTGCCTTGGCTACATCTTATGCCGGAGACCTCAGCCTTTCACCTTTCAGCCTACTGGATTACCCTGATTGGCAAAATTATGGCACTGGCCATGGTGGCTTTGGCACTAGATCTTGTCTGGGGCTATGCTGGTATTTTGAGCTTGGGACATGGCTTGTATTTTGCCTTAGGTGGTTATGCGTTTGGCATGTACTTAACACGTGAGACAGCGGGCGACGCGCTTCCTGATTTTATGCGCTTTTTGAGCTGGACTGAGATGCCATGGTACTGGGCTGGCACACAGCATTTTTGGTGGGCAGTCGCACTGGTCGTATTAGTGCCTGGCTTGGTTGCTTTTATCTTTGGTTTCTTTGCCTTTCGCTCAAAAATCAAAGGTGTTTATTTTTCTATCATCACTCAAGCCATGGTCTATGCAGCAGCCTTGCTGTTCTTCCGTAATGAGACAGGCTTTGGTGGTAATAATGGCTTTACTGGTTTTACCACCCTTCTCGGCTATGACATTACCGCTGCCTCTACCCGCTCTATGCTGTGCTTTGTCACGTCCGTAGCCTTATTAGTCTCTTATATGGGTTTGCGTCATTTAATGAACCAACCTTATGGGCGAGTACTTGGTGCGATTCGTGACAGCGAAAACCGCTTGCAGTATTTAGGCTACCGTACGTTGTGGTACAAGCTATCCGCTTGGGTATTATCCGCTGTCATCGCTGGTATCGCAGGGGCGCTATACGTACCGCAGGTCGGAATTATCAATCCGAGTGAGATGAACCCAGTGAACTCAATTGAGATAGCCGTCTGGGTAGCGACTGGTGGTAGAGGAAGCTTAATTGGCGCGATCTTAGGAACTGGTGTGGTGAACGCTGTAAAAACCTACTTTACGGTCGCCTACCCTGAATTTTGGCTGTTGATATTAGGCGGACTGTTCGTCGTCGTGACGTTGTTTTTACCCAATGGCATTATGGGCTTGTTCGATCGATTCAAAAAGGAGAAACAATAATGCTAAACGATAAGTCCTCATCGACTGAACAATCGACCAAAGCGCTATCCGAATATGATCATACTGATGGACGTGACGGTCTCAGTCACCCCAAAAAATCAGGCGTCGATTTTAGCCATGGTATCGCTCTGTACTTAGAAGATGTGAGCGTTTGGTTTGATTCGTTTCGCGCACTTAATAATCTGTCTCTATATATCGAAGAAGGCGAGCTACGCTGTATCATCGGCCCAAATGGCGCTGGTAAAACCACGCTAATGGATGTCATTACGGGTAAAACCCGCCCTACCGAAGGCAGCGTGTTTTTTGGTCAGACTCACAACCTTGCCAGCTTATCTACTGAACAAATCGCTGAAGCAGGTATCGGCCGTAAGTTTCAAAAACCTACTGTCTTTGAAAATTTTACGGTGATGGATAATCTGTTACTTGCTGCACCGAAAGACAAACGTGTGGTCAAAAGCTTGTTTAATAAACTCAATGCCGATACTCGCGATACCCTCGACTCGACCCTACAACAAATTCGCCTGACCGACAAAATCAACAAGCCAGCTGGTTTGCTCTCACATGGGCAAAAACAATGGTTAGAGATTGGCATGCTGTTAATGCAAAGCCCCAAGCTAATTCTGCTTGATGAGCCTGTGGCCGGTATGACCGATGCTGAAACAGAACATACCGCCGAGCTGTGTCTACGCCTTAAAAAGAACCATACATTAGTAGTAGTCGAACATGACATGACCTTTATCGATGCCATCAGTGAAAAAGTCACAGTATTGGCACAAGGGGCGATTTTGGCCGAAGGTACGTTAGCTGAAGTGCAAGCCAATGAAGCAGTGATTGAGTCCTACTTAGGTCGATAGCCGAATGAATCATCTAGACGAGCCAAACGAATATAACCTTTAAAATATTAGAAAAGTTTTAGAGTTTAGGAGACAGCCATGTTACAAGTGAACGATATCAACCAGTATTACGGCGGCAGTCATATTTTACGAGACGTCTCGTTTACAGCGCCTGTAGGCGCGTGTAGCGTGGTACTTGGTCGTAATGGCGTGGGCAAAACTACGCTACTTAAATGCCTGATGGGAATACTACCGATTAAATCAGGAGAGATTCTGCTCAATGATAAAGACATCAGCAAGATGTCTCCAGAGCAACGTGTCCGAGCAGGTCTGGCTTATGTACCACAAGGACGCGATATTTTTTCGACACTGACCGTAGAAGAGAACATATTAATTGGTATGGCCAAGTTTTCACGCAGTAAGGCCAAACATGTACCTAAATATTTATATGATATTTTTCCCGTACTCGATGAGATGAAACATCGACGTGGTGGTGATTTGTCTGGTGGTCAGCAGCAGCAACTTGCTATCGCCCGTGCCCTAGCCTCCGAGCCGACTGTGTTAATTTTAGACGAGCCAACTGAAGGTATTCAGCCCTCTATCATTAAAGACATTGGCCGAGTCCTACGTGACTTGGCTGACAAAGGTGATATGGCCATTGTGCTGGTTGAGCAATTCTATGAATTTGCCGAAGAGCTTGCTGACAATTACACCGTACTATCACGTGGTAAGGTAGTATCGCAAGGCGCAGGCGATACGATGGTCGAAAACAAAGTACAAGATTTAGTCGCCATCTGATCTCTTTTAATAATAAATGTAATAATACAAATTGGTAGTGAACGCTCGATAATGCTAAAAATAGCACTTTTATCTCAAGCTGCTAGCTACCAAGATTACATATCATCACGACAACACTCCTTAATTAAAGTCACTTTTTTCACCTCACTTCTTATTTTTTTGACGCTTAGCCTATACATTCTGTACCATCTCAAAAACTCAAGTTACTCATACACTCTGATTAGCACCAGAGCAATTATGTATGCCCAGCGAACGAAATTTGCTATTATAGTCAGCATTTTATTATCAATATTACGATGCCCTTATGATGATTCATCCTCAGTACGATCCTGTAGCATTAGCAGTTGGACCTGTCGAAGTCCATTGGTATGGGCTGATGTATTTGTTGGCATTTGCCGCTGCCTACGGACTGGCATGGTATCGCAGTACCAAGCGTGAAGGCTGGACGACAGATATGGTCTCTGACCTAGTGTTCTTTGGCGCACTTGGTGTGATATTAGGTGGCCGTGTCGGCTATGTATTGTTTTATCAGTTCAGCGAGCTACTCCAAAACCCTGCTTATCTGTTCAAAGTCTGGGAAGGCGGTATGTCATTCCATGGCGGCCTGATTGGTGTCATGTTGGGTATGCTGTATTTTGCCCGCAAATATAAAAAGACACCTTTCCAAGTGCTCGATTTTGTCGTTCCTTGTGTACCAACTGGTTTATTGTTCGGACGTATTGGTAACTATATCAATGCCGAGCTATGGGGCCGCGTCTCTGACGGTGGTTATAACTGGTTGACCTACTTCCCGCAGGCCGCTAGTGTTGATATGCAGCAGCTACAAGCCAATCCTGCGCTACAAGACCTTATGACTGAAGTCAATGGTCAGTACCTGTTGCCTCGTCACCCATCGCAACTGTATGAAGCCCTTGCAGAAGGTCTGCTGTTGTTTCTATTCTTGTGGTGGTACTCATCGAAGCCCCGTCCTCGTATGGCAGTGACCGGTGTCTTTATGCTTGGTTATGGCTTTAGCCGTTTCATCATTGAGTTCTTCCGCCAGCCAGACATTGACCAAGGATTCATCTTGCTAGGTTGGATGACCAAAGGTCAGATACTAAGCGCCCCAATGATAATTATCGGTCTATTTTTGATCGGTTACGCTTACAAACGCGGCATCTATGACTGGGGTAAGCAAGCTGCTTATTAAGCCTACCCTTTTGTGATAAAGGTTGAGGACTTAAAATAGGGTACGCTGTCAAAACACCTACCCTAGCAATACTTTCAATAATGACAGTGTATATATCGACTACCCATCTAGCCTGTATGCGCTGTCAGCAGTAACTAAAGAGCATTTTATGATCAATGGCATCCAAAGTAATAACGAGCAAGGCTATTTAGATTTACTACGCCACGTTCTCGACAATGGCACCGAAAAAGGCGATCGTACTGGCACGGGTACGCTTAGCCATTTTGGCGCGCAGCTACGCTTTGACTTAGCAGAAGGCTTTCCGCTGCTAACGACCAAAAAGGTTCACTTTAAATCTATCGCTTATGAGCTATTATGGTTTTTAAGTGGCAGCACTCATGTCGATTATCTACAACAGAATAATGTTCGTATCTGGAATGAGTGGGCGACAGCAGAACAGACCGCACGCTTTAACAGACCTGCTGGCGATTTGGGTCCTATCTATGGTCATCAATGGCGTAACTACGGCGCAACCAAAAATGAAGATGCCAGTTATAACGCTGATGGTGTCGATCAAATCGCACAAGTCGTTGAACAGATAAAGACCAATCCGAATTCGCGCCGTTTGATTGTGTCAGGCTGGAATCCAGGTGAGGCAGAGCAAGTAGCCCTACCACCATGTCATACGTTATTTCAGTTCTTTGTCGCAGACAATAAGCTGTCATGCCAGCTCTATCAACGTTCGGCTGACTTATTTTTAGGCGTGCCTTTTAACATTGCGAGCTATGCGCTATTGACTCATATGGTCGCGCAGGTGTGTGGTTTAGAAGTTGGAGAGTTTGTTTGGACAGGTGGTGATTGCCATATCTATCAAAACCACCGTGAGCAGGCTGAGCTACAGTTGACACGCTCACTATATAAATTGCCGACATTGTCTTTGAATCCTGAAGTAAAAGACATATTTGCGTTTGAGTACGAAGACATTAGCGTCAATGACTATGAGTCGCACCCTGCTATCAAAGCCAAAGTTGCCGTATAAAGTTAGTCTGGTTAACTACGCTAAATAAAAGCAAGATTTAAAAATACAATAAAAAGGATATATTATGAGCTATGCCCATACCGAAGTTGCCCAAATCGCTGCTATTAGTAGCAATCGCTGTATCGGCAAAAACAATGAGCTACCGTGGCATATCTCAGCAGATTTGCAACATTTCAAAAGCATGACGACCAAAGAAAACGATAGCAAGATTCAAGGTATCGTAATCATGGGTCGTAAGACATTTGAGTCGATGGGTAGTAAACCATTACCAAAGCGTGTGAGCTTCATTGTTACGACACAGATGGATTATGCTGAGACAAAAGGTCTTGCAGATAGCAGCAATGCTTATGTGGTACACAACTTAGATGATGCCCTGACACAAGCAGCTAGCCTTGCTCATGGCGCGCATCTTGATACGATTTGGGTGATTGGCGGCGAGCGAGTATTTAGTGATGCTCTGATGTATACCGACCGTATTGAGCTGACTCATGTAGATACTGACATTGCTAACGGCGATGCATTTTACCCTGAGTTGCCAGAACGCTTTAAAGTAGCAGACGAGTCTGAGCAGATGCACGATGAAAAAAGCGACTTAAGCTTTAAATTTACCACTTATAAAGTAGAAACTGATAAATAGTAAAAGCTTATTAAAAAGGGGGCAGTCTTGGATAAGTAAAATTATCTAAGACTGCCCCTTCTTCGTTTACTCTTCACAAAGTCTTATTTATAGTCAATTAATAAGATAAAAACTGATGCTTGATAATATCTAACTCTTTACTCATGCAGTACTTTATAAACCGTTTTTGCGAGTACTGGTCCGATACCTTGTACGCCTGCCAACTCTTGCTGTGAAGCACCAAGCAGCTGCTGCATACCACCAAAGTGATTGAGCAAGTCACGACGACGTTTCTCACCCAGTCCCGGTATTACCTCTAGCACTGATGACGAGCGACGCTTATCGCGTTTTTTACGGTGAGCGGTAATCGCAAAACGATGCGCCTCATCACGAATATGCATCAGCAAGTGCAATGCTTTGCTATCCATCGGTAGATCTAACGGCTCATGATCGATAAAGTGCAATACCTCAAGCCCAGCCTTGCGCCCTTCCCCTTTTGCCACACTAATGAGCAAGGTATCGCCAAGAATACCCAACTCAGTTAATACTTCTTTAGCAATACCAAGCTGACCTTTACCGCCATCAATCAATAGCAAGTCCGGCAATGGCTGCTTTTTATAACGTCGGGTCAGCACTTGTTTCATCGCTGCATAGTCATCGCCGCCTTGGATGTCATGAATAGCATACTGACGGTAATCGCGACGGCGCGAGCCACCTTGGTCAAACACCACGCAGCTACCAATGGTCGCCTCACCCATCGTATGTGAGATATCGAAGCACTCAATGCGATCAATCGTCCGATCTGTGACAGTCGCCAATACGTCTTTTAGTGCGCCAAAGCGTGCATGCAGCTCTAAATAATCGCCAAGCTTGGTTTTTAATGCATTACTGGTATTTAGTGTTGCTAAGTCTAGCCACTCTGAACGGTGCTCGCGCACATTAGTCTTGATGACTACTTTATTACCGAAATGCGTTGCCAATGCTTCACTCACTGCCACTTGATCTGGTATCTGATGGCTCAATATGATTTCGGCAGGCAAATCATCGGTCACTTGGAAATAAAATGACGTAATAAAAGCCGATAAATTGTCTGCTAGCGACTCACTACTATCCACATCTGGGAAATAGTTTTTCCCGCCCAATACACGGCCGCCACGTACCGTCAGTACGTTCACACAGGTCATGCCAGCCTGACTGGCAATCGCAATCACATCTGCCTCACCTTGTACGGTATAGACCGCTTGCCTTGCTTGTACTTCACGTAACATGGAAAGTTGATCGCGATAAAATACTGCTTTCTCAAAATCTAGTGCTTCAGCTGATGCTTCCATCTTTTCAATCAGAGTCGTATGAATATCACTAGAGTCGCCTTTTAAAAAACGGATGGTATTATTCACATCCTCTGCATACTCTTCTGGCGTTACCAAACCGACACAAGGCGCACGGCAACGTTTGATCTGATACTCCAGACAAGGACGCTGACGCTGCTTAAAAAAGGTATTGGTACATTGACGCATTTGAAACATCTTCTGCATCAAGACCAGCGTTTCTTTTGCCGCATGTGCAGAGGGAAACGGACCAAAGAATCGACCTTTTTGGTGGTTGCCTTTGCCGCGGCCATAGGCCAAACGTGGATAAGGCTTATCGGCTGAGATAAACACATAAAGATAGGATTTATCATCACGCAGCAGCACATTATAAGGTGGGCGATGCTCCTTAATTAGATTCTGCTCGAGCAATAGCGCTTCGGTCTCACTACGCGTAATGATAGTCTCAATATTATGAATCCGAGCCACTAGCGCCCGTGTCTTTGGATGATCTATCGTTTTGGCAAAATAGCTATTTACCCTGTTTTTTAGCGACTTAGCTTTACCAACGTATAATATATCGCCGTTCTTACCCAGCATCTTATATACCCCTGGCAAGTTAGGCAGGCGTTTAATCAAATGCTTAAGACGGGCTTTTTTATCATCGACAGGACTCGATTCTGAGACATTAACCATAGAATTTATTGCTCTTAAAAACCTTAGTAATACTGCTAGTTATGGGGCGGGAGTCATTGTTTTACAAGCTAATTATTATCGCAGTGCTACCCATAAAAAAGCCAGCTTTCGCCGGCTTAGTTTGTTCTATTATCGTTTATGCAATAACCTACTGCTAATGACGGAAGTTTGCCATCAATGCTGGGATACCCGGTAGCATACCGACGATAGCCATGACGCCTGTCAGTACCACGAACATAATACCCGGTATGATCCAGCGGCTCATCTTAGTCAAATTGGCACTACGTTCTTTAGAGCCGATCAGACCTAAGTTATCAAGCAACAATGTGAGCGACCAACCGAAGGCTGGGTTGACCAATGCCGATGCGAATACCACGATAGCAGCAGATTGCGTGGTTTTACCTTCACGCGTCATCTCCATACCAGCTTCTAGTAATGGAATAAATACCCCAACGATCAAGGCCACACACATCACTGGCTGCCAAATGGCCAAATCCATCGGATAGCCCCAAACTCCTGCGATAATACAGAATAGAGCCGTCAATAAAGCGCCAGCAGGAATTGGACGTTTAGCAATCGCCGCAGGAACAATATACGTTCCCCAAGATGACGCAAAGTTGGCACCGCCCAATACAGAGCCAACTACCTGACGAAATGAAGCACTAGTCATCGTATCATCGATATCCATAAGCACTTTTTCAGTACGCTTAGGATAGCTAATTTTTTGGAATACCTGATGGCCCAAGAAATCTGGCGACCACATTGCCACGGCCAAAATAGCAAACGGCAATACTACAATGAAGCTTTCAATCGTCGGCAGACCTAACATCCAACCTGTGTTTTCGCCCCACCAATACATTGGATTCATGTTTGGTAAGCCTGGTGCTGTTTTGAACGCAAAAGGTGCGCCCAATGCAAATGCAAGACCACCACCTAACACACAGCTTAGGGGAACCGCGAGCCAGCGTTTTTGCCAATGCTCAAGCAATGCATACAGCAGGATAGTCGCCAAAATAATAAAGAAAGCGATATGCGACATGCCAATCCCTTCGGCCCAAGCAAATAGATTTTTGACCTGTGACGTGGTTCCGATAAAGCCCAAGTAAATCAAGAGGCCACCGCACACACCCTTACTGGTCAAATTAGCCAGCAAACTCCCCCCTTTACTAATCGCGAGGAGCAGACCAAAAGCACCGATAAGCAAACCAAAGGCCATCGGGTGCCCACCAGCTGCTACCACAATAGGAATCAGAGGAATAAGTGGGCCGTGAGTACCAGCGAGGTTGGCCGTTGGCAGTAGAAAGCCCGAAAATAAGATAATAAAGAAGGAGACGATCAATAGCTCATAGCGCACGTTTTCTAAAACAAACGCATCACCTAAGCCGAGTGGACCTGCAAAGGTTGCTGCAATGGCGCCCACCATAACAACTTTACCGATGGTCGCTGCCATTGCTGGAATAGTATCTTCGTATTCAAAACGGTAATCACGGAATGGTAAATTAGGACGCCAGCGTTTCGGCTGCATGATTTGTAATTCATGGTTTAAATAAGCATCACGACTGTCGAAACTAGAACTGGGCTTATGCAAATCTACATAACTGCCTTGTGCTTGACTGTCGTGGTTTACGTTCGAGGTCGGCGTATTAGACCCTGAAGAGGGGGTCTGAGGGTTACTCATCACATTTCCTTGTGTCGATTACGTCTTTGATTGACTACACACGCTCTGCTCTAATGTCATAGACCAAAGCGCCTATTACAAACTGCGAACTATTGTATGCCAAGACTTGATGAAATGCGAACCTAAAACCATTTAAAGATACTATGTATCTCATTATAATATATAAACTAAAGTTTCTATTTAATAGAAAACTGCTCTTAATAGAAAACCATGAGGAAAAAATCTTTCTATTATAGACTTTGAATTAGAACAAACGAACTTTTTATTGATAATGATTTACATCTAGATGATTTTTTATCACATAGATGAATAGCAAAGATAGTTATAATAAATAACGATCGTTACCTGTAAGTGGGCATAAATATGTCATTTTGGTTACGCTTTAGAGCTAGCGGGTTGAGTACTTTTTAATTATGATAAATACTTTTTATCAATTTATTTCTCAGTGATACTGTGTAAAACCGCATTATTGATACAATCAAAAAATTGAGAAAAGGCAACAGGACAAGTTTATGAGCGTATTACCTACCAACCTTGAGACTTTGAAACGTCGGGCAAAGCAAAGCATCATGCCATTGCTGACACCGCATTTATTAAAGCTGCGCCTTAGTACTTATGCACCATACATTGGCGCAGGTATCAAAATCGATCATATCAGTCTTGATCAGGGTTTGTGCGTAGTAAGCATGGGACTAAACACTCTAAACAAAAATATCGTCGGTACTCAGTTCGGTGGTAGCCTATATTCGATGGTTGACCCTTTTTATATGCTCATGCTGATGCATCAATTGGGTAGCAATTACGTGGTGTGGGACAAAAGCTCACACATCGATTTTGTTGCACCGGGCAATAGCAAAGTCACTGCACGCATGAAAATACCTAGCTCTGAAATTATTACTATTCAAGAGCTGGCAAAAGAAGGCGAAGCGGTATTCCGTGAATATAAAGTCGACATCGTTGACGAGCAGCAAAAGCTAATCGCGACCGTCACCAAGACTTTATACATTAGACTGCGCAAATACAGTAAGTCCAAAGAGCAAGTCATCCGCATCGATACATTTGATGCTCAATAAGCTTTAGCTTATAACTGGCACCATTGGAGCTGATAGTAGTAGAGCTGATAAAACTCAAATTATTAATGCTATATATACAAAAACCCCAATCTAGCTTTCGCAGAGATTGGGGTTTCGTCTTTTTTGGTATGGCCCGCTTATTTATAAATAAACCTATGAATAAGGGCTTGTATCTACTATTACCTTGTCTTGAGCCAATCCTAAATCATAGGATTAACTCAAAACGGCAAACTTGTGCTTAGATACCAGGTGCAGTATCAACTGCATCAGGTACGCCAGCGTCAGTTTTTTTCTTAGCAACTGGACGAGCACCAAGTTTTTCGCGGATACGTGCTGATTTACCAGAGCGCTCACGTAAGTAGTATAGTTTCGCACGGCGAACAGCACCGCGACGTTTCACTTCGATGCTCTCGATGATTGGTGAATGCAATTGGAATGCACGCTCAACGCCAACGCCGCTTGAGATTTTACGTACGGTAAACGCTGAGTTTAAACCGCGGTTACGCTTAGCAATTACAACGCCTTCAAAAGCCTGTAAACGCTCACGCTCACCTTCACGTACTTTTACTTGTACCACAACGGTATCGCCGGGTGCAAAGCTTGGGCGCTCAAGCAATTGAGCGTTTTCGATGACCTGAACCAATGGATGCTTGTTGCTCATGAGAGTTATCTCCTCACATTAGATAATAGAGGCTTGACGCATATCACCTGTTTGTAATAATTAATCGCATCTCTTTATAGTGAGACACAACGTAAATGGGTTATAACCAACGGCCACTATGCTATGACTCGTTTTATTATTGCTCAAAATTCTGTTTCTTAACTGTTTATCAAACCTAGTAACGATAAAGTCAGATTCTAAAAATCTACTTTTTATCTGCTTTGGCTAATGCTTTCAACCACTTCGCTTGCTCTACCGTTGGAGTAAACGCTTGCCATAAGTCTGGACGACGCGTTTGCGTACGATTGACTTGCTGACTAAAACGCCACTTAGCGATATTGGCATGGTGACCTGAAAGTAATACCTCAGGAACCGCCATACCCGCAAACTCATGCGGCTTAGTATAGTGTGGACAGTCAAGCAAGCCATCGACAAAAGAGTCTTGCTCCGCTGACTTGTCATCACCCATGATATCGGGTAGACGACGTATCACACTATCCATCAGCACCATTGCTGGCAACTCACCACCAGTCAACACGTAATCACCTAACGATACTTCCATATCGACATATTGTGATAGTAAACGCTCATCAATACCTTCATAACGACCGCATA
The DNA here is from genome assembly GCF_050268505.1 of Psychrobacter sp. NPDC078409. Classification (NCBI taxonomy): domain Bacteria; kingdom Pseudomonadati; phylum Pseudomonadota; class Gammaproteobacteria; order Moraxellales; family Moraxellaceae; genus Psychrobacter; species Psychrobacter sp. NPDC078409. The sequence goes on along the minus strand of NZ_JBNNGW010000005.1, from coordinate 91,971 downwards.
ATAAAATCATGCCATCGTAATCAGTCATATTGACTACGCTACTCTCACTAAGCGTCTGTCCTTGCGGCGACATATAAATCACCGGACAGTGCTCACTATCGACACGGCAACCATGCTGACTGGCACGCAATCGTGCATCCTCAATGGCTTTCGACAATGGCTCAGCCATCATCACCATCCCAGGACCACCCCCATAAGGGCGCTCATCAATACGGCGATAGTTATCGGTGGTATAATCACGTGGATTAATGCATTCAATCGTAACTTGCTCTTGAGTCACTGCTCGGCCCGTGATTCCAAATTCACGAATCGTGGCAAACATCTCAGGAAAAATACTAATTACGGCAAAATACATCTGATGTCTACTTGCGTTAAGGCTAAAACAATCGGTGTAAGTACTAACAACGTCTGACTAAAAAGTCAGAAACACTATTAGTAATCACTTGGCCATGCCACAAGCACTGTTTTTTCAGTCATATTGACTTCTATCACAGTTTGCTTATGCCATGGAATCAGGCGTTCTTCATTGTCTAAACTGTCTGAATTTGCCGTTACACGCATGATGTCATGGGCACCAGTTTCAAACATTTCAGTGATATTACCTAGATACTCATCCTGCTCGTTCATCACGCGCAGACTGACCAAATCCGACCAATAATATTCGTCTTCAGCTGTTTCAGGTAGGACGTTTTGTTCGACCCAAACGGTAACACCGTTCATAGTCTCAGCAACATTACGATCAGGAATCTGCTCAAATTGAGCCACAATTCCTGTTCCTTGCTCACGCCAAGCCTTCACAGTTAAAGGTTTCATGCCAGTAGCAGTTTTCATCCACCACGGCTTCATGTCGAATATCGCTGTACGGTCATCCGTATCACTAAATACCCAAAGCCAGCCTTTAATGCCGTAAGGCTTCTTAAGCTGACCAATTTTCATAAGGGCACTAGCGTTTGGAACAGATGACATAGCAGCTAACCTAACAATGATTAAAACAGCAATTGCAAAAACAATTGCGTCAAAAGCGATAAACAGTTAATGGCGCACCCTGGTCAGACCAGTTACGCTATGTATTCTAAAGTCTACTGAGTCATATCATAGTTTTGCTACGAACGTCTCAGTAACAACCAAAACTTAAGCAGTTGCTTCAGTTTGAGCTGCAGACTTGTTGTAAGCTTTTGCTAATGAAGCAACGCGATCTGAAGGTTGTGCACCTTTTGCGATCCACGCATTGTACGCTTCCATGTTTAGGCGTACTGCTTCTTCAGACTCTTTAGCGAGTGGGTTAAAAAAGCCGATGTTTTCAATATAGCGACCGTCACGCGCGCGGCGTTGATCAGCAACAACTACTTGATAAAATGGGCGTTTCTTGGCACCGCCCCGTGCTAAACGAATAACAACCATGTGAATTCTCTCTTTCGCAGGTATACCAAAAAGGGCATAATTATATCACAGTCTTTATTTGTTGAAAACATAAACTGTGCATATTTAATTATTTATTAACAATAGCTTAAATGACGACCTAAGTAAAATATAACTGATGATAATGGCTTATTTTTAAAGTTTTTCTTTAGGTTCTGTAGACTACTATGGTTATTTATAAAGGTTTTACAGTTATCAAATGGTCTCACTCTCAAGCTTAACTTTATATCTATTCCTATGATTATCTGGCTTGTTCATCGATTGCATACTGTATCAGTACTATTTATTGATTATGTTATTCTATGATATACCGCTATAGATTGTTGTACGGACTAGCCTTAAGGCAATCGTATTTAAAGAGCTACACGCTATATCACACTAACTTTTCTTTTACTCTGTTGGACACATATGATCTCTCCGAACCCAAAGCCGCGTCGTAAAGGTTGGCTGCCACGCTCTTATTCCAACACTTGGCTAACGACCTTAATGGTTGCCTTTATCGTGCTTATCAGTGTGAGCTTATCAATTTTGTTTTTTTGGCGCAGTCTGTATCTGCCAGAGTTAAAAAACCATGCGCGCTATTTGACGAGTGAATTACAGCTGATCAATAGCGTCAATAAAGACTGGCAAGGTCGTCCCGAAGTACGCCAATGGATTTACCAGCACTCTCATGTCGTCGTGGTAAACAATCCGAGTGACTTTCCAGAAGTCGCTGACAAGCCGTTCGTGAGCTTTTTTACGGACGTACTACAACGTGAAATCGGCGCACAGCTTGGTCGCCCTGTAGAGGTTTATTTTAAATTTAAGCCAACGCCGCAGCTATGGGTACAAGATAGCCGTGATGACAGTTTTTGGGTGCGCGAGCCTGTGGTTTACTATTCACAATATAGCCCTACGTTACTGGTGCTATTTTTGATCGGACTGCCTATCTTATCGCTATTAACGATTATTCTATTAGCCCGTCAATTAAATCGCCCGCTACGCTACCTACAGCGGGCGGCTACTAACTATATTAGGCTTGGTCATGCAACCACACTGCCAACGCAAAAAGGCCCCACAGAAATACGTCAAGTTAATATGGCCTTTAACCGACTGTTTACGACATTGAATCAAGCGCAGAAAGAGCGGACAATTATGCTTGCCGGCATCTCACATGATTTGCGGACACCATTGACACGTATGCGCTTGACCGCAGAGATGCTACCAGATGATTTTTTCCGTGAAGGGCTGATTTACGATATTGAGGATATGGATGCTATTTTGGAGCAATTCATCTCATTTATGAAAGATGGTTCTGATGAGCCAGTCAGTTTGACCAATCTAGACACTATATTTAACGAAATTATGGTGCAGTTTGCGCCAATGAAGTTTATATATGAGTCAGAATGCGAAAAGGTCGTTCCCGTACGTCCATTATCCATCAAGCGCCTGATTATCAACTTGGTTAATAATGCCAATCGTTATGGAAAACCACCAATTTATTTATCGGCAACGGTTGTACCGACATTCATAGAAACTGTCGAAGACGAAGATACGGATGTGGTCAGCGAAAATGTGGTGAACAAAGAAGCTCAAGAACAGCTAGTGATTTGTGTACGAGATTGCGGTGATGGTGTCGCTGACGATCAATTAGAGCGAATTATGCAACCGTTTGAACGTGGAGAGACGGCACGGACTACTCAAGGTAGCGGACTAGGTCTTGCGATTGTTGATCGTATTGCACGATTACATCATGGTACCGTTGAAGCCATCAACCACCCTGAAGGTGGGTTACAAGTATGCGTACGTATTCCCCTACTCTCTAAAGTCGCTGGAGATACTACGCTAGCGGCTGACATAGACGAAGTAACTGAGGTAGACAGTACAGCGCCAGATTCAAAATAGTGATAAGACTTCAATCTGAATAAGCAAAGATATCAAAGCTAGTCTTTGCTACCAATAGCCGGCGGAATATACTCAGCACTGTTCGTGAAAGCTAATGGTTGGGTAATTTCAGCCTGAGCTGTTTGTAGTGTTTGGGTCGTTGACGGCTGTTTTAAGAATAAATAATAGCCTAGCGTAATCGCATTCAACACTACCAAGCCACCAAATAAATATGGCATCCTATGCCCTCCTATGACATTGTCCAACTGTCTTAAAAATAGCGACGAGCGCGTCATCTAGCTACAAAGCGCTATGGCGCTATACCATTAAGATGCCGCTGATTGTCTTTAGTATCATGACTAATAATTATGGCGTAGTCTGATAACTTAGCCTGATAATTTAGCCTGATAGCTCGCTCTTATAGCTTAGCTCTATAACTTGACCTAATCTGACAACTTAGTATCGAAGTCGCGCTCGCTTTTCTCTTGGGTCAATTCATCAGCAGCAAGAATCTGCGTCAATGGTTTGATAGGCCATGTCATCACAAACCTTGCACCGCCTAACTCACGACTCTCATCTACTTTCATACTACCATTAAACCAAAAGGCAATGCGCGATACAATAGACAAGCCTAGACCATAGCCACCTGACGCGCGTGTACGACTATCATCTAAGCGTGAGAATGGAATAAATACTTTTTCGCGATCTGCTTCAGGAATACCATGACCATCATCTTCGACACTAACGAAGGCATTGCCTTTTTTGACACCAGCACTAATGATAATGGTTGTTTCTGCATAGCGTAACGCATTACCTGCAAGGTTCTGAATCACACGGTGCAAGTAGCGTCTATCTGCCACTGCTGTTACTTTTGCATTTGGCAAACTGGTTACTATTTTAATCGGTTTACCGAGTGCATTGGTTTCGCGCTCGATCTGCTCTAACAGTTCTCTTAAGTTCACTGGTTCTAAATCTAACTTTGGTGACCCTTCCTCAAGCTTAGCATAGGTCAAAATCTCATCAATCAAACCATTAAGCGACTCAATATCTTCATCAATATAATCACGCTGCATAAAACGTGAGTCTTCGTCATCCGTATCAGCAAGCATATCTACTGCAAATCGAATACGAGCCACTGGCGTACGAAGCTCATGTGAGACTGCTCGGGTAAGCTCTCGCTGTGATTCAATCAAACGCTTAATATGCGAGGTCATAGCGTTAAAAGTCGCTGACAAACGCGCTATTTCATCTTGACCAATAACCTGTACTTGAATATCAAGGTTACCTTGACTGACCTCATTCACACCTACCTGAATCAATTGTAGCTTACGTTCAAGCGGGAAGATGAGCGCATATACACCTAAGCTAATTAGGAACATGCTGATAAGAATCATACTAATAATTAAGTTAAGCGGAAACCAGTTAAATAATGGTATAGGCCCAATCAAAATTGCCATATCATTAATTTCAGAAGGTACTATTACCCTAATCGCAGAGTTACTCGTACTACTGTTAGTATCTTGCAACGATATGACGACTTCGTCACGACGCAGACGAGACATCTGATCTGAATCTAACTCAAGTGTATTGACTGCTTTGAACGCTAAAGGAAAAGAAAACTTTTTCTCCAATTCAGCCAAACGTGCGCGCTTATCCGATAATGTCATGTGATAAGACAAGTCATCTAATAAAAAGACCGCGATTGCCCGTACTTGCTGCTCGGTAACTTGAGAGATTTTCGCTGTTAAAACACTCTTATTATCCGGCAAGCGATAATAAACATCTGCATATACAGGCTGGTTGAAATAACGTACAACGGTATTATCATTTTTAAAACGGCGTAGCTCACTGGCACTAAAGTCTACTTCGTCAATAGGCAAGACTTTAAAAGTAGTACCAAACAAACTACTCGCATCTGATAACCAATATTCACGCTCTTCCTCGCTATTTTGGTGAGAGATTCCTTCACTCACCAAATGGAACGCCCCCATTGCCATATTTTCACGATAGGACTGCACACGCTCCTTATTAATGGTATCCATCAATAACTGCGCAAACAGTGCCACACACAAGCAGACTATAAGTAGCCCAGCATAGATACGAACAAAAATACTGTGTTTTAAAGAAGAGACTAATGACATACGTGCCGTGACCAACTTAATAAATAGAGATTGCCAATCTCATCAAACATATAGATAGTGCTATGTGTTTGACGATATCGAACATGATCGAATAGGGATAGACTTTAACTTTGACTTTTAATTACCGCATTTTAATCCATATGCAGCGATCATCCAAAGACTTATATGTATGACATATATTTAGTCATCGTCTACAATAATGAGTTAATTAAACCACATAACACTGCATTTAAGTTTAAAAATTAGAATTTAGCCACAAAAAAACCAGCATCGTTGCTGGTTTTTTTGAATAGTGATTAATAATTAATCAACCTATAGAAGCAACAATATTAGTTGCCTTCTTTTACGAATAGATAGCCTTTACTACGTACGGTCTTAATACGTTTTGGATTTTCTGGATCATCACCGATTTTTGGACGAATACGTGAGATACGTACGTCAATTGAACGATCTTGACCATCATACTCAATACCGCGTAGACGCTCAAAGATATCTTCACGAGATAGGATACGACCTGCATTAGAAGCAAGCAACCATAGTAAATCATATTCAGCACTGGTGAAATCGACCAACTCATCACCTAGGTTAACTGAACGGCCACCATTATCAATAACCAATTCACCAAACTCTAGACGTTGTGGCACATCTTCTGATGGTGCATTTTCTGAGCGGCGCAGTAGCGCACGAATACGTGCAAGCAATACACGTGGCTGAGCAGGCTTGGCAACATAGTCGTCAGCACCCATTTCAAGACCCAATACCTGATCCATGTCTTCAGTACGTGCAGTCAACATCAAAATTGGATTTTGATAATGCGGGCGTACTTCACGGCATACGGTCAAACCATCGCTACCAGGTAGCATAACATCAAGTACAACCATATCTGGTTGCTCATTGACGATACGGCGAATAGCACGATTACCATCAGTTTCAATTGCCACTTCTAAACCATTTTTGACCAAGTAATCTTGAGTCAACATGGCCAGACGCTCATCATCTTCAACAATCAAGATTCGGGGGGTGTTGTCTTCTTCATTCGTTGTCATTGTTATATCCTCTAATACATCTAATTTAAAAGCAGTAAAAGTAAGAGCGGTAAAATTAATAGCACCATATAGTGGCACAATTGATGTTCGTATAGCTGTTACAAACTTGGTAGCACAGTATACTATTAAATTATCAGCTTCCTATACTATAGCTTATAGTCGGTAACAAAACCTATAAACTACCCCTATCAAAACTTTAGTTTGCGTCCAGAAATTACGCCAATTACTTCGTTAGTACATCGCAATTTATATTATCTATCGTTTGCTAATTACCCAAACCATCGAGCCAACGTTATCGCGTACAGTTACTGCTCGTTGCTTATAATACGTTATGTCTAATATAACCATATATTAACGTTGTCGCCAGTGTCTTTTTAAGAAAATTCCAATAGGTGATGATTCATTGATAATAAAAGATTTTTCCTGAGAATAGATTGAACTACCACAAATACTATCCAAGTAATAACCGTGTGTATTTAACGCAGAACATTTAATTTCATAATGAATAGACATAAAAAAACAGCCCATATAATGGACTGTCTTTTTATTATTACTTTTAGCGATAACTCTAAATGATTAGCTAGAGCTATCAGTAATAAATTACGCGCGGTTTTTGTACTTACGAATAGTCTGTAATTGTCCTACTGACTCTGCAAGTGAGGCCAAAGCCGCATTGGTTTGTAGCGTATCAGACTGGTTAACTAGCATTTGCTCAGCTTTTTTACGTGCTTCGACGATTTTGCTTTCGTCAAGATTGTGTGCACGCATGGCCGTATCAGCCAATACTGTAACCATCTTAGGCTGTACTTCTAATACACCACCTGAGACGTAAATTACTTCTTCTTCACCGTTTGGTGTTTGCACTCGCATTGCACCTGGCTTTAGCAAAGTAATAAGCGGTGTGTGACCTGGCAATACACCAATCTCGCCTTCGGTACCAGTAGCTATTAACATGCTAATTTCGCCTGAATACAACTCTTCACGAGCACTTACGACGCGACATTGTAACGTTGCCATACTTAATTCCTTACCATCAAAGCGCGATCAAAAAACAGTAAAACTGCGATGCGTTACTGAAGAGTAGATACAAGGTTTATATTATATCTACTCGTTAGCTTATGCTCATACAACTTACGCTGACTTAGACTTCATTTTTTCAGCTTTAGCGACTACTTCATCGATGCTACCAGCCATGTAGAATGCTTGCTCTGGTAGGTCATCGTATTCACCAGCAATGATTGCTTTAAAGCTAGCAATGGTATCGCGTAGTGGTACGTATTTACCAGGTGCACCAGTGAAGACTTCAGCTACGTGGAATGGCTGAGACAAGAAGCGCTGAATCTTACGAGCACGATAAACAACCAGTTTATCTTCTTCTGATAACTCATCCATACCCAAGATAGCGATGATGTCTTTAAGCTCTTTATAACGCTGTAGAACTTCCTGAACACCACGAGCAACATTGTAATGATCTTCACCGATTACTTGTGGATCTAGCTGACGTGATGTTGAATCCAATGGATCAACCGCAGGATAGATACCTTGTGATGCGATATCACGGCTTAGTACAACTGTTGCATCCAAGTGAGCAAACGTTGTAGCAGGTGATGGATCGGTCAAATCATCCGCAGGTACGTATACCGCCTGAACTGAAGTAATAGAGCCTGACTGAGTTGACGTAATACGTTCTTGTAGTAAGCCCATCTCTTCAGCTAGTGTTGGCTGATAACCAACCGCTGATGGCATACGACCAAGTAGTGCTGATACTTCTGTACCCGCTAGTGTATAACGGTAGATGTTATCAACAAACAATAGTACGTCACGACCTTTGCCAGTCACAGGATCTTTGGTATCACGGAAGTACTCAGCCATGGTCAAACCAGACAGTGCAACACGTAAACGGTTACCCGGTGGCTCATTCATCTGGCCATATACCATTGCTACTTTAGACTTACTGAAGTCTTCAGTGTTTACAACGCCAGCTTCCTGCATTTCGTGATAGAAATCGTTACCTTCACGAGTACGCTCACCAACACCAGCAAATACTGACAAACCTTCATGTTTTAGAGCGATGTTGTTGATCAGCTCCATCATGTTAACGGTTTTACCAACACCAGCACCACCAAACAGACCAACTTTACCACCTTTAGCGAACGGGCAAAGTAGATCAATAACTTTAATACCAGTCTCTAGTAGCTCAGTGCTGTTTGACTGATCCGCGTAGCTTGGCGCTTCACGATGGATAGACCATTTTTCGTCAGCAACAACAGGACCTTCTTCATCGATAGGACGACCAAGAACATCCATGATGCGACCTAGCGTACCAGTACCTACAGGCACAGAGATAGGTGCGCCAGTATTAGTAACAGGTAGGTTACGCTTTAAACCTTCGGTTGAACCCATTGCAATAGTACGTACAATACCGTCACCTAGCTGTTGCTGTACTTCTAGGGTAGTTTCGGTACCGTCTACTTGCAAGGCATCAAAAATTTGAGGAACTTCATTACGGTTGAACTCAACGTCAAGAACCGCGCCAATAATCTGTACAATACGACCGCTACTCATTGCGTTCTCCTTGAACTTCTATATATAGGTGTAGTCAATTATGAAACAGCAGCAGCACCGCCAACGATTTCCGAGATTTCTCGGGTAATCGCCGCTTGACGCAGCTTGTTATAAACCAACTGTAAATCGTTAATAAGGTCACCAGCATTATCTGTTGCCGCTTTCATCGCAACCATACGTGAAGACTGCTCAGAGGCAATGTTTTCCATTACCGCTTGATAAACAATCGACTCAATATAGCGACCAAGCAATTCATCAATTAACGTCTTGATGTCAGGCTCGTAGATATAATCCCAGCTAAGTTCTGTCTGTAGACCACTGTCTTCATCATCAAATGACTGCTCTGGTAGAGGAACCAACTGATTGACTGTTGGTTTCTGAGTCATCGCATTGATGAATCGGTTATAGACCACATAGATACGGTCAATATTACCGTTACTATAGTCTTCAAGCATTGCTTGAACCGGTGCATTCAATTGTTCAAACGTTGGTTTATCGCCATAATCGGTCACAGCCGATGTAACTTTACCACCAAAGTTTTTAAAGAAACTCACACCTTTGGCACCGATGACTGCAAACTCAGCTTGTACAGACTGATCTTGATAATCTTGGATACTTTTAGTTAGGGCTTTGAATAAGTTAATATTCAAACCACCCGCTAGGCCACGGTCAGAGGTAATGACAATATAGCCAACCTTATTGACTGGACGCGATACCATATACGGATGTTTGTAGTCTGATGAGGCATGCACCAAATGTGAAATAACCCGGCGCATACTATCAGCATACGGGCGACCCACTTCCATGCGCTCTTGCGCACGGCGCATTTTACTTGCCGCTACCATTTGCATAGCACGAGTAATTTTCTGGGTGCTTTTAATACTGGTGACTTTGGCACGTATCTCTTTTAAGCTTGCCATAATGATTCCAATATAAGAGGGTTAAGAAGCATTGGCGCATGCGACAATCGTTTGATATACAACATCAATCCTACAGAATAACATTTTATATCTTGTGGCATTACGCGATCTAATACCGGTAATGGTTAAAACAGTGGCGCAAATATCTGGTCAGACAACGCGCCACTTTATCAGCTCTAAGCTACAGTTATAACCAATTCGGCTTAACCCGTTAAATTAATAACTGTGATTTTGTTTAAAGGTCTCTAGAGATGACTTTAAACGACCTGCGATATCATCATTGTAGTTCGCAGTGTCATCAATCTCACGCATCAATTCACTTTGCTCATCATGCATATAACGTAGGTACGCTTCTTCGAAAGAACCAATCTTTTCGACAGGTACGTCAGCTAAGAAGCCTTCGTTTGAAGCATAGATAACGGCTGCTTGCTCAGAGATTGACATCGGCTGATACTGCTTCTGCTTCATCAATTCAGTCACACGCTCACCATGATCAAGCTGCTCGCGAGTTGCGTCATCAAGATCTGATGCAAACTGAGCGAATGCTGCTAGTTCACGATACTGAGCTAGAGCGGTACGAATACCACCAGATAGCTTTTTGATGATCTTAGTCTGAGCGGCCCCGCCCACACGAGATACCGAGATACCAGCGTTTACTGCTGGACGGATACCTGAGGCGAATAAACTAGACTCTAGGAAGATCTGACCATCAGTGATCGAAATCACGTTGGTTGGTACGAATGCAGATACGTCACCAGCTTGTGTTTCAATGATTGGTAGTGCGGTTAAAGAACCAGTTTTACCTTTCACTTCACCGTTAGTGAACTTTTCTACATAATCAGCATTTACACGTGATGCACGCTCAAGTAGGCGTGAGTGTAAATAGAATACGTCACCAGGATAAGCTTCACGACCTGGCGGACGACGCAATAGTAGTGAAATCTGACGATAAGCAACTGCTTGCTTTGATAAATCATCAAATACAATCAATGCATCTTCGCCACGGTCACGGAAGTATTCGCCCATCGTACAACCTGAGTACGGTGCGATATACTGAAGTGCTGCAGGCTCTGATGCTGAAGCAACCACAACAGTGGTATATTCTAGTGCGCCAGTTTGCTCAAGCTTACGTACTACGTTAGCGATAGTCGAACGTTTCTGTCCGATAGCTACGTATACACATTTAATGCCTGACGCTTTCTGTGCGATGATCGCATCGATAGCCATCGCTGTTTTACCAGTCTGACGGTCACCAATGATAAGCTCACGCTGACCACGACCGATTGGAATCATGGTATCAACGGCTTTATAACCAGTCATTACTGGTTGATCTACTGATTGACGGTCGATAACGCCTGGAGCGATCTTTTCGACTTTATCAGTCATCTTGGCATCGATAGGACCTTTGCCATCAATAGGATTACCCAAAGCATCAACAACACGGCCTAACAGCTCAGGACCTACTGGTACTTCAAGAATACGACCAGTACAATAGGCTTTTTGACCTTCTTGCAGCTTTAGGTAATCACCAAGTACTACCGCGCCAACAGAATCACGCTCTAAGTTTAGAGCCATTCCGTAGATTTCGCCTTCAAACTCAATCATTTCGCCGTACATGGCATCTTCAAGACCATGAATCTGCACGATACCGTCAGATACTTTGACAATCGTGCCTTCATTCTTTGCAGTTGCACCCGCATCAAGGTCTTGAATACGCTGCTTAATCAGGTTACTGATTTCCGCTGGATTCAATTGTTGCATTGCCTTGTTTCCTTTAATTTATGATAACCCGCCCACTGACTTAATTGCTCTTATAATCATACAGCCAATATTTGACTGTATTGATGATTGGCATTAGGCAGTTAGCTGTGTTTTTAACTGTTGTAACTTGCCGCGCATCGAATCATCAATGACTTTGTCACCGACTTTGATTGTAGCGCCTGCCAATAGACTTGGATCAACTGATTCGTGAATCACTACACTAGCATTTAGCGAGGCAGCAAGACGCGTTTGTAGCGTTTGACGCTGTTCATCAGTCAATGGGTAGGCAGAGGTCACATATGCGTCAAGCTGCTTTAAGCTTATTGCCTTGTGACGGCGATAATGCTCATAAACTTCAGGAAGCAGCGCCAGACGCTCTTGTTCTGATAACTGTTTAACGAAGTTACTAAGTGCTACTGATACTTTTGGATAGCTTACGTTACTGTCAAGGCTAGTCCCTTGAGCTTCGCTTAATAACTGCTTAAAAGCAGAATCATTAGCGCTAGCTACTTGCGTATCATAAAGATCGACCAAAGCAGCTGACTTATGCTCAGCAGAAACAGCTGGATTGTCTAGCCAAGTACTGAACGACTTGTCATTGACAACAGTGCTAGCAACAAGTAAGAAGTTTTCCCACTCGTTGACTGCGCCGTTTTCGTTGGCATAGTCAAACGCGGCTTTAGCGTACGGTCGTGCTAAGGTTGATAAGTCAGCCATTATATCCTCACAATTACAGCTTCGCCGCCAGTTGGTCTAACATACTGGCATGTTTTTGCACATCGACTTTGTCTTGCAAAATCTTCTCTGCACCAAGTACAGCCAGTTCAGCAACTTGGGCACGTAATGATTCACGCGCTTGATTGATTTCTTGATCGATAGATGCTTGCGCTTGTTGACGAATGCGCTCGCCTTCCGCTTGGGCTTGCGATTTTGCATCTTCGACGAGCTGATTGGCACTCTTGTTCGCTTGCTCGATTAGAGCGGCAGCCTTGGTCTTTGCAAGATCAAGTTCCTGCTGGACATTTTGCTCCGCGGTCGCCAAATCTGCTTTTGCTTTTTCTGCGGCATTCAGACCTTCAGCAATTTTACGCTGACGCTCATTGATGGCACCGATAAGTGGTGGCCACACGAATTTCATGCAAAAAATCACAAATATTGCAAAAGCAATGGCTTGACCGACGAGGGTAAAATTGATATTCACGTGATCACCTCTTTGTTAATGAAAAATCAGTTTCATTGATCATGTTTGGTAGTCAAATCTTGACTATATTTGATAGAAAGTCTCCGAATACCAAACATTTACAACTGAGCTTTCGGATTAACCTGCTAGAGGGTTAGCGAACAACAATAGCATAGCAATACCAACACCGATCATCGGAATAGCATCAAGAAGACCTGCTACGATGAACATACGAGTTTGCAATTGTGAGCCAAGCTCTGGTTGACGCGCAACGCCTTCTAAGAATTTTCCACCTAGAATAGCAAAACCAATACCTGTGCCAAGTGCGCCAAGACCGATAAGTAGTGCTACTGCGATAACTGTGTAACCACCTAATACTGGATCCATTGATGTATCCTCATTTACCTATTGAATGTCTAATTAATGTTCAGTTGATGATGCAAGCGACATGTAAACTATCGTCAGCATCATGAATACGAACGCTTGAAGTGTAATAACTAAGATGTGGAAGATAGCCCACGGTACCGATAACGCCCATTGAATCCAAAACGGCATTAGAGCAATCAGTATGAAAATCAATTCCCCAGCATACATGTTGCCGAATAGACGCAAACCAAGTGATACAGGTTTGGCTATTAGAGTAACTGCTTCTAGGATGAAGTTGATGGGAATCAAAATCGCTTGTACGATTGGGTTTTTGGCGCCAAACGGATGCAGTGTTAACTCACCGATAAAGCCGCCCAAACCTTTTTCTTTAATGCTATAAAAGATAATCAGTGCAAAGACAGAGAACGACATGCCAAGCGTGATGTTAGGATCAGTCGTTGGAACAATCTTAAAGAAAACATGATGTGGATCATGGCCCATAGCAGCACCGATTTGCCCAGCAATACCTGGAATGAAATCAACAGGTATCAAATCCATCAAGTTCATCAAAAAAATCCAGACAAAAATGGTCAACGCCAATGGCGCAATCAGTTTTGATGTACCACTGTATGAATCACGAACGTTGTTATCAACAAACTCAACGATCATCTCAACTGCTGCCTGAGTTTTTCCTGGCACGCCTGAAGTGACTTTTTTGGCAACCATCCAAAAGACGGCGCAAAATAAGATACCTAGACCAATCGACCATAGCATAGAATCAAGATGGATAGCGTTAAAGCCCATCGCCCCTGCTTCTTCAGCAGTATGAGCAACTTTCCAACCTTCGCCCGGCAGATAGCCATACGTCCAATTCGTTAAGTGGTGAGAGATATATTCTGATGATGTTTGCTCGGATGCCATAATGTAAGCTTCTTATTAATCAACGATTTAATCAACTACCAAAAATATGGTTGTCATCTGATGAGGTGTAGTATTTATATCTATCTTGCTATTAAGCAGACAAATAAACCGTACTAAATCACTCATGTAACCAACAACATCCAACCCATAGTTCTATTACTAATATGCAATATTTGATAGCGTGAGATAAATTTTAGCTATCAAAAAAGGGCTTATGATAACTCAGTAATAGCCCTTGCATTTTTATACGCAAAATTATTATATATGTGCTTGCCCACTGACCGTTTTTTACGATCGGCGCTTAATGTAGCGCTTATAAGCAAAATATTTAGCCGCCTATATTAATGCAGCGTTGTATTCGTGTAAAGTCAATTGTGATTTTTTTATCCACTGTATGAATAAGTTAGCCACCAGTTTTACTTGCTAATATAGCCACTAACCATAATTAGATATCAGTACTCTAATTATCAGCAATACAGATAGTTTAGTAATCCCTACTCTCTCACTGCATACTACGTCTAACGTTGAGACTCATAGTGCGGTCTTTATAATCACTGGTGCTATCCTAAGACAGCGTTGTGCTTCGACTTTTCGAACTAGTCATAGAGAAGCTGGACGGCAGGGTGACTTGCCAGTACTATTAATAAACCATCTGTTTAGCGATCATTTATTAGCGCTAGCGTATATGCCACAACATCCAACTGTGACTAATTTGCATTACCATAAAACCGATAAACAGCGCTGGCGCAGATAGGGGTTGTACGGTAATAAAAATTAGTGCAAAACCAAACACGGTCAATAACCATTTTGACATTTGACCCCGATATAGCTGGCTAACGATGTGTTGGCGCGCGCGATATCCGGTATACCAAAAAATAAAAAACGCAAATACTGCTTGAGTGATAAAACTTAGTAGCGCACCAATTGCAGCACTTTTTGCTATCGTAAGCTCACTATGTAGCCAAATAGTATCTACTATCCAAGCAATGATAATAAGGATAAATAGTATCCATGCTTGTCGTTTAATATAGATGCCAATCTTGTCTTTTTGCGTGCGTTTGGCAGGCTTGGTCATCGGTATTCCTATAGCCCTTATAGCATTGGGACAATATATCATACTTATGATAATTTTATCCGTGAATGACTTACTCTACAGGCATTACCTTTCGGCCAAAATAAAACGCTACTTATTATAGGTAGAGCGTAACTATTAAGCAAGTAAAATATGACTTTTATCAGTCACCTAACGCATTTCGATAAGATGATTATACTATTTAGTCTGTAATAAATGCTTGAAGACAAGCTATACAACCAACTTAAACAATCCTAGCAAATTGCTGTTTTTAGCTACATTATGAGATACATTGATATATCTGTTTGGTCATATTCTGCCAACCGCTGATAAAGTCATCGCTACTACTCATATCTTCAGGTTGTACCGTACTCTTCACTGGTTGCAATTTCGCAAGTAAGCCCTTTGCTGGCTCACTTGGACTGACCAAACACATTTGCTTAGCTGGGCGTTGCTCATTTAACCAACGTAGTTGGCTTGCTTTGGGTGATAGGTGATGATCCACGCTAAGGCTACCAACGAGCGTTAAATTTAGGCTATCTTCGATATATTGATAAGCATCATGATAAGCCCAATAAGGTCGTGTTTTTGACTCACTCTGAATAGAGCTTTGCTCAAATGCAGTAACTTCTTTATCTAGTTGCTGTGCAAATTTTTTCGCGTTGGCTTGGTATAGATCTTTATATTGTGGATTGGCATGACTATGAATCACAGCTAATGCACGGGTAATGGCTTTAGCATTTTCAGGGTCTAACCAAATATGTGGATCTAGTGTACCCGCGATAGCGTCGCCCTTTACATCACGTAATGGATGTCGATTGAATGCATCGAACTCAAATAAAGCAATAGCATTTGGGGCTGTTTTTAGACTTGCTGCTAGATTGTTTTCTAGCGGCTCACCGAACCATACCACGAACTTGCTGTCTTTGATTGCCTTGATATCACCAGGGCTGATACTACCATGATGACCCACCTCCCCCGCTTGCAATAGTCGATTGGCTGATGGCGCACCTTCTGTTACTGCTTCACTTAACAAGAATAGCGGATAATTACTAACACTGACCGTTGCAGCTTGTGCATTCAGTGTGAAAGACCCTAGAACTATCAGTCCTGTCATTAACAAGCGCTGTAATGTGATAAGCGAACGTACGGAGTAAGTAAAAACAGCGTTCATAGTAAGCTCTTTTATTGTTAGATAGCATTGTTGGATAACGAACGTATGAGTAATAGTGTCCTGCCCCACTCCTGTAAAAAGGGTAGATATACAAGACTACTATAAGACAATTCACTCAGTTCTTATTTTAGTATGTTATACTATAACAATAAAAAACGCTATCATAAAAAATGTCATGCGATTACCATGCTATTTTTAGGAGCTTGTACCATGTCTATTACTTCATCGATCTACGAACATTTACATGATGTGCAAGATCTGACTCCGCATGATGTTCATGAACGCTTAGCAGCAGCTAAAGAGCATTGCCGTCTAAATGGCGCGCGATTTACGCCTTTGCGTCAGCAGATATATCAATTGGTCTTAGAGGCGGATCAGCCGGTCGGCGCTTATGACCTAATCACTCAGTTACAGCAAATGCGATTGTCTATACCTGATAACAGCGATATTCAAAAAGTAGCGAGCTCACCAACACTGTCAGTAGACACTAAGACAACCAAAAAACGCGCACCGAAAAATGTCGCGCCACCAACGGTTTATCGCAGTTTAGAATTCTTACTAAGTGAAGGGTTGATTCATCAATTAACGTCTATCAATGCTTATGTTCCTTGCTGTCATCCTCGCGCCCAGCATACAGCCGCCTTTTTAATCTGCGATCAGTGTCAACGAGTACAAGAATGCAGCAGTCTCCCAGTTCAGGAAATGATGAGCTTCGCCGAGCAAGATGTGGGGTTTGTGGTTGAGCGTAGTGTCATTGAGCTTAGCGGTCGTTGTCAAGCTTGCCAGTAATGCTACTGTGGTTTTTGTGAACGTTTTAAGCATGATTCGTCGATTGTCTATTTACCTATGCGTTGTCATATTATGAATACCTCTACCCTACCTTTTAATCAGTCAAATACTGCCGTTACGAATGGCAGTACTGTGAGTGATACTGAAAAATTATTGAGCTTAAACAATATCAGTTATCATATCGGGCCTCAACGTCTGCTCTCTCACATCGATATTGACATTGCTGTTAATGAGACGGTCAGCCTTATCGGTCCTAATGGTGCTGGTAAGTCAACGCTAGTCAAACTTATCTTAGGTTTGATTGAGTCAACTGATGGCTCTATGACAGCACATCAGCCGCTACAGCTTGGTTACGTACCGCAGCGATTTGCTGTGCCACCGATATTGCCATTGCGCGTTTGCGATTTGTTGGGGCAAGCAGATAAGAAACGTTTAACCTCTGAGCAGCGGCAGTTTATCTTTGATAACTTATCATTAACGCATTTACTGTCACGGCAGATGTTGCATTTATCAGGTGGTGAGACGCAGCGCGTCCTATTAGCAAGAGCGCTACTAGACAAACCCAATTTGCTTATTTTAGACGAGCCGATGCAGGGTCTCGATCCCGATACAGAAGTTTGGCTATATCAGTTTATTGATGAGCTGCCTGATTTCTTACGTTGCGCCATGCTAGTGGTGTCTCATGATTTGCACTGGGTCATGAAAGGCAGCCGCCGCGTCATTTGTTTGAATAAGCATATTTGCTGTGAAGGACAACCAAGCGAGCTGGCCATTAGTACTGAGTTTCAAAAGCTATTTGGTCATCATTATGAGCAGCCATACGTACATCAGCCCCATGCCTGTGAACACCATGCGCCAAGCGAGTTATAGCGTTAGTAATCAAGGCTCAAAATCGCCAAAATCCAGCTCATTAAAGCCAAAACTATTAAACATATAAATAATACGGCTTTACTCTTTTATAAAAAATTTTACGGACATTCATTATGACTGCTTGGTTAGCCATCATTGCGCCTGCTTGGATCGCTGGCAGTATATTAGCGTTATTATCAGCGCCGTTAGGTTGCTTGGTATTGTGGCGGCGTATGGCGTTTTTCGCCGATGCCTTAGCTCATGGCACGTTGCTAGGTGTGGCTTTGGCTGTGTGGTGGCAATTACCAATGGGTATCGGCATTGCATTAGTCAGTGTCATGGTCGTACTGGGACTGGTCTTGATTGATGATGAGCGTCTGCCAGTGGATGCTGTATTGGCAGTCGTGTCAGTGTCGCTCTTGTGCCTAGGCTTACTGGCTTTGACCCAATTGACTGACCAACAGGCCAATGTGCTCGGGTTTTTATTCGGTAACTTGTTGGATCTTGATTGGGCAGATTTGCCTTTGCTTGCTGGTAGCGTATTAGTTGGCTTGGGACTGCTTACTTATATTTGGCCCGCGCAAATCAAGCTGGCAACGCATGAAGCATTGGCACGTATTCAAGGTATCAATCCAACACGGCAACGGCTGTTTTTTATGGGTGTACTGGCAGGGTTTTGTGCGATTGCTCTACAGGCGGTTGGCAGTCTATTAATCAGCGGATTATTAGTGCTACCTGCACTGACCGCACGTCTATGGTCAGCATCGCCAAAACAAATGGTGATTATAGCGTTGATAATCGCTCAACTGGGTGTGACACTCGGTGTGTGGGGGAGTATTTGGCTAGATATTCAAACAGGTCTTTCTATCGTCTTGATATTAGCTGCTTTATTTTTTGCTGCACTCATTTTTTCAAAGCTAATAAAGATAAAACTTTAGTTAGCGTCGCTGTAAATACGTTATAATAAATAAAACATGACTGTTTTTCGCTATCTTTTTGTTCGACTTTATTTTATTAATATAATGAATACTTTAGCTCGATAATACTATAAGTAGGCTCTAACTTCGATATTACTAGTTGATAGTATAAATATAGTTGATTAGAGTCAAAGTAAGCTCTAGGCAAACGCCGTTCTCTTTTATAGTAGATTGATAATAATTATGAATACCCAGTGAAAAATAGTAGCTCATTTATCCATACTCGCGCTAACAATACTTATTGTTGTGATTCGATAAGGGACTGAACCAATGCCAAACTATCCTGCCAATAAGTTAAGCACCTCTGACCAAACAATAAATGTTTTACAGATTACTGATTTGCATTTATCGACGCCTGTCCTTGTTGATGAAAGTAACACCTATAGTGATGACATGGCTTGTCAGCGTAGCTTTGAAGCAGTTCTCCAACAGGCGCTTAGTGAAGATATTCGCTGTGATTTGATTATTGTGACCGGTGACTTGGTCAATCGAGTGAAGTCCTCAATTTACGATCATATTTTTACTGTATTACAAGCGACTCAGATTCCGTTTGCTTGTATTGCTGGTAATCATGATGTAACGGATGAAAATGGTAAAGACTTGCCATTTTTTCAGCGAGAGCTTGTCGCTCAACCTGCTGACTCACGTTTGTTAAGTCGTCATGTCATTGAGACTGAATACTGGCAGCTGTTGTTATTAGACTCATCCATTTCCGGTAAGGTCGCAGGCGAGATCACGCCCACTGATATCAACTGGTTATGTGAGAGACTCAGCACCTGTGATAAGCCCGCATTAATCGCCCTACACCACCATATTGTTCCAGTTGATTCCGACTGGATTGATACCCATATGGCAGAAAACACTGAGAGTTTTTGGCAGCATATGGCGCCATTTGAACAGCTACAAGTGGTGATCAGTGGACATACTCACCAAGAGCAAGTTCGACTGCGCCAAGGCGTCACGGTGTATAGCACGCCATCTACCTGCTATCAGTTCAAACCCTATGAAGATGATTTCTCTTATGATGAGCATGCATTACCAGGATATCGCTGGTTGCAATTAGCCAACAATGGAACAGTTGCAAGCTGGGTTGAAAGACTGGATACTTGATGCCCAGAATTATTGGGAATAGTATAACTCTTAGCCCTTTATACTTATAGCTTTCGTCAATAATTCCTAATAAAAAATGCAATGATAAACAAATAAAATATGCATTCAATATAAAAAATCACTTCATTATTATTACAAACAATGATACAACTTATGAAATAAAGCAAGGGTGGCCCAATATCTGATATGAAGCCACTGCAAGATAGCTAGGATGGCCCATTAACCACAAGCTCAGTTTTCACAATCAATGACCTACGGCATGCTTTAGACAGTATTATTAAAACCGAAGTTTATATAACAACCTATCTAACAATCGGTATATAACTGTCAAGATATAAAGTCTACGATATTATTTGATCAGCTGTGTTACTTGTATTACCAAGTGGTGAAACGTTTGATAAAAGGACAAATTGTAGCGTTTGTAGCATTAATAACGTCTTGTCTTTTGATACGTCGTTTTATTGAATTAATTTGAAAAAGTAGGATACCCATATGAGCACCCTGACCACGAATCCGAGTGAAGTTAAATTTACTCCTTATGTGCCGGCCAAAGACGAAGAGTATATGTCTGATGCGCAGTTAGAGCACTTTAAGGCTATTTTATTGGATTGGAAAAACCAACTGATTGGCGAAGCGGATCGTACCAAAAACTACATCCAAGATGAGTCAAGCGCCATGCCAGATATCAATGACCGTGCCACTCAAGAAGAAGAGTTTGCATTGGCATTACGTACTCGCGACCGTGAGCGCAAACTTATCCGCAAAATCGACAAATCTATGTTAGAAATCGAAAATGATGACTATGGATTTTGTGAGACTTGTGGTGTAGAGATTGGATTACGTCGCCTTGAAGCACGTCCAACCGCTACCCAATGTATCGACTGCAAAACCTTATCTGAAATCAAAGAACGTCAAAACCAAGGCGCTTAGATCAGATATTACAGATATGAATGTAAACAGAAGCGACCTTATAATGGGTCGCTTTTTGTATTTTAGACTGTCACTATTTTGCTGCATTACTAATTTTGCTCTGAAAAACACAATCGCTTGAATAATGACATGACTAACAAAACAATCTCATTTAATGAATATCTTTTGATACTTATATTTATTATTCTATCTTTATTACCTCTTATAGACAGCCATTTATTTTGAAAACAATGCCTACCACCATGCCAAATCAAACGCCACCATCACAGCCCATTGGCCGCTTTGCGCCTTCACCAACGGGTGAGTTACATCTCGGCTCTTTAACGACTGCGCTTGCCAGCTTCTGCCATATCAAATCAATCGGTGGTAAGTGGCTGCTGCGTATGGAAGATACTGATACTGAACGCTGCGATAGACAGTTCACTGAGCAAATTTTGATGGATCTTGAGGCACTTGGGCTACATTGGGATGGTGATGTCATTTATCAGTCTGAGCGCATTGATATCTACAACGATTATCTATCATCATACCTAGGGCCGTTGACCTATGGCTGCCAATGCTCCCGTAAGGACTTAGAACAGTACTGGGCGCAAGAAGAGATAAGTAGAAACCATAGTCGTGCTAGCTTAGCTGCGCTGACCGACCAATCATTAAACGAACAAGTTCCATCAATTGACCAAGTACAACCAAATAGACAGCGGTATCCGCGTCGCTGTGTGGCAGCTGACCTTGATAGACAGCAGCATAAGCTACGTATTCAACTACCAGACTATCGGATTGGGTTCAATGATGGTATTCAGGGACTACAATGGGATAATCCGCAGCAGACGTTAGGCGATATGGTCGCTCGTCGTCAAGATGGCATGATTAACTATATACTGGCAGCCAGCCTCGATGATGGTCTACAGCAGGTTACTCATATCATGCGTGGTCTTGATATTCTACCTATGACGACCGCGCAAATCGGCATCATGCAAGCTGCTCGCCTACCCACTATTGACCGATGGTATCATTTGCCATTGATTAATAATGCTGATGGCCAAAAGCTCTCTAAGCAAAATCTTGCTCAACCAATCGACACATCAGATCCGAGTCAGCTAATTGCTGAAGCCCTATCGCTACTACAGCAAGCAAAGGTCGATATCGATACCCCAGAAAACATGCTTAAACAAGCCATTGCGCAATGGGATAACACCCCGCTACAAGGTAAGCAGCAATTAAATTTGTCTTATTAATGAGAGTTCAAAAGCTATAAATAGACAATAAAAAAGCGCCACTATGAGTGACACTTTCATTTCAATAATGCTAAAAACTATTTACCGAAACTCTGAATCTATGCAACGACTATTATATATAGAGCCTATTAGTAATAACGGCATTGGCTTTTTTCTATTTCAGGGCTTTCTTTATATATCTTCAATAATAGCGCGACCATAACCAAGCTAATCAACATAGACGATCCACCATAACTAAAGAACGGCATAGTGAGACCTTTGGTTGGAATAGCACCCATATTCATCGCAGCGTTAATAATCGTCTGGGCAATAAATACCACACCGATTCCGAAAGCAGTATAGCTCATGCGCATTTGACGGCGTTTTAGCGCGTTGTAACTGATCCGCATCGCACTACCGATGATCAACGCTTCAAGTATCAGTACCATGCTGACACCGACGAACCCTAATTCTTCACCCGTAATGGCTAATAAGAAATCCGTATGCGCCTCAGGCAAATGCGACAGTTTCTGTACACTTTCGCCATAGCCAACACCTGTGAACTGGCCACGGCCAAAGGCGATCAAACTACGTGCCAACTGATAATCAGTATCTTGTACATCGTCAAATGGATCCATAAACGACATCACACGCACTAGTCGGTACTCTGCCGTAGTCACCATTAACACTGCACCGCCAACAGCAGCAGCACCCAATGCTAAGAAATGCTTGTAAGGCGCCCCAGCGATATAAAAAATCGCGAACAGCGTACCAATAATGACGACGAAAGAACCAAAATCTGGCTGCGACAATAGCAGTATCGTTATCAGCGCCACTACCAGCATAATTCGCAAAAAACCATCTAGGCCATTACGAACTTCAAAAGATCGCCGCACCACAAAGTCAGATACAAACACAATCATGACCAATTTGGCTAGCTCGGCTACCTGAAAGTTAAAGCCGCCTACTGTGAGCCAGCGTTTGGAACCATTGATTGGTGTGCTAAACAACGTGGCAACAAGCAGTAGCCCTGTGATGCCTAACAAAGCAAACTGGGTCTCAGTTTTATAAAGTGTGCGCAAAGACACGCCATAATAAGGAATGACCGCAACGATTAAACCAATCGTCATATACAACAGCTGGTTTTTGAAAAAATACAGCTCGGTCATACCGCGGCTAAGCGCAAAAGGGATAGAAGCAGAAGCAACCATCAGCAGACTAAGCACCATCATACAGCCGACGCTTGATAATAAAATTGCGCGCGCTGACGGCATAGACAGAACACCGTCTGAGCCAGAGGTTTGCTTGGTTTGGGGCGAGGAACGAAAAAAAGAAGAGAGCGCCATAATTTTATATACACTAACAAACGAAAAACACGGCGTCTATGAAACGCCACCGTTTAAAAAATCATAAAATAAATCGTACTAAATAGATGGTGATAGAAAACCTGTAACTATCGGCAAACGCCTTAGCTAGCACCTATTTCAACAATCAGGATTATATGCTTGACAGTAGCAGCAATCTGTAAGCAAAACAATCATTTATCCAGAAAATACTGGCTGCTGCTAAAGACGCGATATGCGCTATGCCAATCTATATATCTGCTTAATATATTCGACTACCTATCAAGCTTCTGATTGTGCGGTATCCAATTGATTGACCAGTTGGCTAAAGTGGTCACCGCGAGCCGCATAACCACTATATTGGTCAAAACTAGCACAGGCAGGTGACAACAATACAGCCTGTACTTGCGATAAACTACTGGTAGTGACTTGTTGGATAGTCGCAAAGGCATTCTCTAATGTCTGACACTGATGTAGCGCAACATCATCACTCAATTTCGCAGCTTTTAGGTGTTGTTCAATCTGCGGACCATCTTCACCAATAAACAAAACTTGGCTCACATATTGATTGATAAAAGGCGTTAATTCACCAAACTGTTGCCCTTTGCCTTGCCCACCTAAGATCAATAATAGCTTACCGTCTTTTGGCGCATAGACTGCACCCAAGCCTTCGATAGCGGCCATGGTCGAACCAATATTGGTGCCTTTAGAATCATTGAAATAATCAATACCAGCAGCATTAGCCACATATTGGCAGCGGTGTTCAAGACCTGTGAACTGCTGTAAAGTGGTTAGCATGCTCTCCAACGGTAATCCTGCCAGCTCGCCAAGGGCCAGAGCCGCTTGCGCATTTAGTAGATTATGACGGCCTTTAATCAACAGTTTATCTGCCGACAGTAATCGTTCTGTACCACGAGCAAGATAAGTTTGGCCTTCTGTATCGGTAATCAGACCATACTGACCTTTATCAGGGGCATGAATACCCGTACTAATTCTCGGTAGGTTGTCTGCGACCAATGGACGAGTAAGTGCATCTTCGCGGTTAATCATTACCGACTTGGCACCTTGGAAGATACGGTGTTTAGCTTGATGGTAGCCAAGCATATCTCCATGACGATCTAAATGATCAGGCGACATATTGAGCACAGTCGCTACTTTTGCGCCCAAGTTAGTGACGGTTTCTAACTGAAAGCTAGACAGCTCAAGTACCGCAAGTTCCATATCAGGATTGTCTAACAATGTTAAAGCTGGTACACCGATATTGCCACCGACGCCCACGTTAACGCCAGCATCAGCTGCCATTTGGCCAACTAACGTAGTGACCGTACTTTTAGCGTTGGAGCCTGTAATCGCTACAATGGGTGCTGTACACGCTTCACAGAATAGTTGAATATCGCTAACTACTGGAATATTGGCTTGGCGAGCAGCAGCCACAGCGGCAGTCTCAAGAGAAATACCTGGACTAATAATAATACGTGCGGCTTGCTGCAATAAATCGGCATCTATCCCACCAAACTGACGAATCTCTATCTCGGCTGGCAAATGATCGGCCAACTTAGGGGTAACTTGAGCATCAGTGACTGCGACTTGATAGCCTTGCTTGGCCAGATAATGCGCGACTGACAATCCAGACTGCCCCAAACCCACCACGACTTGTAGACCACTACCCTTATGAAGTAAGGCTTCTGTTGCTGTATTAGTGGTCATATCTATTCCTTCTATTAAACGAGAAAAATTGTATCAAATAAATTTGTTGTATAGCGACTCTAATCG
This sequence comes from Psychrobacter sp. NPDC078409, assembly GCF_050268505.1. NCBI lineage: Bacteria > Pseudomonadati > Pseudomonadota > Gammaproteobacteria > Moraxellales > Moraxellaceae > Psychrobacter > Psychrobacter sp. NPDC078409. The sequence continues at coordinate 66,558 of NZ_JBNNGW010000005.1, read as the reverse complement.
GCGCTGCTAAGATGTGCAGCATCTTAACGCCATCGTTCAGATTTCGGTACTGATTTTTTATGAGTTTATGCTATTATTCGCCTGTTTTTATATTAAGTGGCTAATGCTATAATAGTTAGCTTGATTAATATTTATCAGTATTTTGCTGAGCACATTGCTCAAGCATTTTAGTTTAGCATGTTGTCACATTTATCGCGCTATTGTCACGCCTCTTCATCAACGATTCTTGTTGTGATAAGGGTATATCAGACAATTTTGATAATTTGACGAGTGATATATCACCTTCTACTACAGCAAGTGATTGCTGACTCTATATATTATTGTAGGTACATCTATCTAGTTGCCTATTTTAAGCAATCTTTTAAAAAATATTTTTAGGTAATTTACTGCCCCTATCATCGTATTGATTATTGATGAGCGTATTTTTGATACCAAAAAAATCAGTAGATACCTCGGTTATTAGTTAGATATCTTGGTTATTAGTTTCTCACAATCCAACACAGCAACATGACCTAGTGCATGTTGAAGTAAAAGAAAAATGAATAGCTATTATTAGCAACGCGATCATTTTATAAATGAGTAATGATTACTTTTTTTGCCTCTAACCCTATGTAGTTTACTTATGACATCTTTTATTGATAACTTGCGTGACGAGTGGTTTTCCAATGTTCGCGGTGACGTTTTATCGGGTTTGGTTGTAGCCCTAGCCCTTATTCCAGAAGCCATTGCCTTTTCTATTATCGCTGGTGTCGATCCAAAGGTTGGCTTATACGCCTCATTTTGTATCGCGGTAGTGATCAGTTTTGTCGGTGGTCGTCCAGGTATGATTTCGGCAGCGACTGGCGCGATGGCACTGGTCATGGTCGACTTGGTTGCTGACCATGGTCTGCAATACTTGCTTGCCGCAACTTTGCTTTGTGGTGCCATTCAGGTCGTGATGGGCATTTTAAAGCTTGGTAATCTGATGCGCTTTGTCTCTCGCTCAGTGGTTATCGGTTTCGTCAACGCTTTAGCAATATTGATTTTTGCTGCGCAATTACCAGAACTGAACCCAATGACTGAGCGTGTCGGCATGACTGTTTATATCATGACGGCAGCTGGTTTGGCGATTATTTATCTGTTTCCACTTATCCCTAAAATCGGTCGCATCGTTCCTTCACCGCTTATTTGTATTGTAGGTTTGACCGCTGTTGCAATGTATATGAATCTCGATATTCGCAACGTTGGCAGCATGGGTGATTTGCCAGATTCATTGCCAGTATTCTTGTTACCTGACATTCCATTAAACCTAAATACCTTACTGATTATTGCGCCATACTCTATCGCGCTTGCCATCGTTGGTCTTTTAGAGTCTATGATGACAGCGACGATCGTCGATGAATTGACCGATACACCAAGTGATAAAAACAAAGAGTGTCGTGGTCAAGGTATGGCCAACGTTGTATCAGGTTTCTTTGGTGGTATGGCAGGCTGCGCGATGATTGGCCAATCAATGATCAACGTCAAATCGGGTGGTCGTACACGTCTATCTACTTTGATGGCTGGTGTTGTTCTTCTGATCATGGTCGTGTTCTTAAGTGAATGGGTCAGTCAAATTCCAATGGCAGCCTTGGTTGCAGTGATGATTATGGTATCGATTGGCACGTTTAACTGGCAGTCTATTCGCGAGTTTAAGACGCATCCAATGTCGTTCAATATCGTTATGCTAGCGACTGTATTGACTACCGTCTTTACTCACAACTTGGCTTACGGTGTCGGCGTAGGTGTCTTGCTATCTGCTTTAGCATTTGCTAATAAAATTGGTCAGTTCTTAACTATCTTTAGTGAATATGATGACAGCAGCAACACCCGTTACTATTATGTTCAAGGGCAGGTATTCTTTGCCTCTACCACCCAGTTCTTGCATAGTTTCGATACCAAAGAAGCTGTAGATAGTATTCAGATTGATGTAAGCCAAGCACATTTCTGGGATGTCAGCGCTGTTGATACATTAGACAAACTAGTGATGCGCTTGCAACGTGAAGGTATTGATGTCAAAGTGGTAGGACTCAACAATGCGAGTCGAACACTGATTGATCGCTTCTCTGTTCATGACCGCCGAGACATTGGCTTGTTGGACTAAGCGACACTGCTAAGCGAATCTACGCGGTTGCCATGTGACTATATTATTAGTCTATGGATAATGTATCGGATATTAATAGACAGTTATATTGGTAAAAGGGTTGGATGTATTTTTCATACGCCAACCCTAAACTGAGATAGCAGATTTTTATTATTAAAATGATGTGGTCGTTTTATGAGTAATTTAAAACCAGATAGTGTGATTGCTTGCTTGGACTGTCCTGATCATGTTCAAGCGGTACTAGAGGCCAGTATGTGGGCTTCTATTCGCCTGCGTGCGCCTGTTGGCTTATTGCACTCGATGCCAAGTTTGCAGCAAAAAGCCGCTATTAATTATTCTGGTTGCCTCAATATTGATGACGAAAATGCTTTGCTCGAACAATTCACATCCAAAGAACATTTGAGCAACTGTGAGCTAAAAGCACAGGGCCGATTGCTATTATCTCAAGCGACCTCGTATTGTGAGCAGCAACGCCATAAGCTAAAGACATATACACTGCATCGTCATGAGAACCTAAATCAAAGCATTGATTACGTCGATGACCAAGCACAATTGATCGTTATAGGTCACCATGTCACCTGCAAATCAACACTGAGCCAACTCATTCGAGTCAGTCACTGCCCCATTTTGGTGACACATGCACCATTTTTGCCCCCTACTACCGCTTTATTTGCGTTTGATAACAGTCCAACGTGCCATAAACTACTAAATTGGCTGTGTAAAACGCCACTGGTGCGTGCACTAACGGTTCATATTGTGATGGTCGGCAAGGAAACTTCTGATAACTGTGATGCGTTGCGTGAAGCCTATGCCAAGCTCAAACAGGCGGGTATCAAATCCAAAAAGACATTGCTTGACTGCCGTGATGTTGCAGCGGCTTTGAACTACTATCAAAATCAGCATGATATCGGTTTACTTATGACTGGGGCTTTTGGCCAATCTCGTCTCCGCGAATTACTACAAGGTAGCGATACAAAAAAACTATTGGTCAGTACAAAAACCCCTTATCTATTATTTCCTAAAGCCTAACGACGTATATATAAACACGCCCAAACCCTTTATCTACCTAAGCGCAAGGGTCTAACTACTATGTTAGGCTCTACCGCTTATCTCTACCTTCTCGCCATTCATCTTTGATACGCTTGCATGAAAAGGCCAAGCTAACGACCAAACTCAAGTTAGCAAATCGTCACATGAAATAAAGGGATAGCCTCCCCAAGCACTCAAAAAGTTGGTTATAATAAAGTTTTCGTTAACCAAACGCTAAAGATTGATTCACCTTTATTATGCTTGTAGCGATGGCTCTAATCGTTGCATCGTAGCCCATATTCTATGTTACTACTGTCATTACTTTTTAATGAACAACGCCAATTCTACCTCCCCCCTTGAGTAGGTTGGCACGGTTCTTGAATAACTTACAGTAAGCAAGGCAGAGATATGATGATGCACCATAGTACTTCTATCAATCTGCGGCATCACACAAATAAGGAATTTTTTATGAAGCTAATCACTGCGATCTTAAAACCGTTTAAGCTCGACGACGTGCGTGAAGCGCTTTCCGACATCGGTGTTAAAGGTGTCACTGTCACTGAAGTCAAAGGTTTCGGTCGTCAAAAAGGTCATACAGAGCTCTATCGCGGCGCAGAATACGTGGTGGACTTTTTACCTAAAGTAAAAGTCGAAGTCGCTGTGATCGACGAGATGGTTGAGCCTGCTATCGAGGCAATCACTCGTATCGCTAGCACTGGTAAGATTGGTGATGGTAAGATTTTTGTCACTGCACTTGAGCAAGTTATCCGCATCCGTACGGGTGAAACGGGACCTGACGCTATCTAAATTTGAAGACCTACCTACGGGCATAAACTTATAGGTACAGACTCTTACAGCATTTTTATCTATCGGTAATGCCGATATCTATATTATAAATTCAAGGGGGAATTTAAATGGAAAGTCAAATCTTTGAGCTCCAATATGCGCTCGATACGTTTTACTTTTTGATATGTGGTGCGTTGGTCATGTGGATGGCAGCAGGCTTCACTATGTTAGAGGCCGGACTGGTCCGATCAAAAAATACAGTCGAAATCTTAACCAAAAACGTCGCACTATTTGCAACGGCTAGCATCATGTATATGGTATGCGGCTATGCGATTATGTATGGTGGCGATCTATTCTTAAGCGGAATTGCAGGCGGTGATACATTAGTAGAAGACGCCCTAGCAGCCTCTGCTGAAAACGGCTTCGGTGGCGACTCTGTCTACTCTGCCGCATCAGACTTTTTCTTCCAAGTGGTCTTTGTAGCGACCTGTATGTCAATCGTATCAGGTGCTGTTGCTGAGCGCATGAAACTGTGGTCATTCTTATTATTCGCTGTGGTCATGACTGGTGTTATCTACCCACTAGAAGGTAGCTGGACATGGGGCGGCAACGATGTCTTTGGCCTATTTAACCTAGGCGACATGGGCTTCTCTGACTTTGCAGGCTCTGGTATTGTACATATGGCAGGTGCAGCAGCAGCTCTAGCAGGTGTACTACTATTAGGCTCACGTAAAGGTAAATATGGCCCTAACGGCGAGATACGCGCTATTCCTGGTGCTAACCTACCGTTGGCAGCACTCGGTACACTAATCTTGTGGATGGGTTGGTTCGGCTTCAACGGTGGTTCAGTGCTTAAATTAGGCGACATCGCTAGTGCTAATGCTGTTGCAATGGTATTCTTGAACACTAATGCTGCTGCTGCTGGTGGTGCTGTCGGTGCCTTAATCTTAGCCCGTATCATTTTTGGTAAAGCGGATCTAACCATGCTCCTAAACGGTGCACTAGCTGGTCTAGTAGCCATTACTGCTGAGCCTTCAACGCCTTCTGCATTACAAGCTACTATCTTTGGTGTTATTGCCGGTATCATTGTAGTGTTATCAATCTTAGCCTTAGACAAAATCAAGATTGATGATCCAGTTGGTGCAATCTCAGTTCATGGTGTGGTCGGCCTATTTGGTTTGCTAATTGTACCTATCACTAACCCAGCATCTACCTTTATCGGTCAGATTGTGGGCGCTGCAACCATCTTTGCTTGGGTATTCATTGCCAGCCTAGTGGTTTGGTCTATTATCAAGCTGGTTATCGGTCTACGTATCTCTGAAGAAGATGAATACGAAGGTGCTGATATTGCAGAATGTGGTATGGAAGCTTACCCAGAATTTATAAGATAAGTTCCTTTGAAGTAAGCTAAAGATTGCTGTTAAATACGCTGATACTACCTACTGTAGTATCGGCGTTTATAATTTTAGTGTTTAAAGTTCTCCCCTATTGAATATATGAAATATAAGCTTAAATCTAAAACGTAAAAATCCCGCGAGACCTTTCGGTAACGCGGGATTTTTATGTATTACGCTAAAACTAATTTTTTAGTTTATTTCTTTTTCCACTCTTGGCTACGAGAGAATGGACCGATATAGCCTTTTAGCTTTAATGTGTTGCCGCTTAAGCTTGCAGTCATACGATAGTCTTTACCTTTTGCTGGATCAGTAATCGTACCACCACTATATTTACCACCACCGTCAGCTTTTAGACCTCTAATAATGGTCGTACCAACGTGCTTCTTGCCTTTCGCAGTATTGGCAGCAATAAGAGTACCGGTCAGAACACCATTTGACTCAGTGATTTTTACCGTACCTTTTGGTTCACCATCATCATATGTCTGCCAAGTAGTGTTGGCTAATGGGTCAGCGGCGAATGCCATGCTAGCAATACCAATACCAGCAACTGCTAAAGTGGTCTTTGTAAATAATTTCATAGATTGACTCCCTTCATACAATGATTACTCGAAACGTTATGTTTCTGTTGTCCTATGCTTATCCTTTGCTAGAACCTTTCATTACGAGCTTTACGGTTTCGACCTTTTTAAATGATAGTTACCATTACAACTTATAAGCTTTTGGTTAAAGATTCGAGCGACACAAGCGATGTCTTAACTCATTATAAGCAATTTTTAGGTTTTGCCTAGTAATTTTTTTACAGTTTCTTATTTCTATAAAAATAAAACCATATCAAAGACTTATAGGAAAGGATTGTCGATATCTTTATCTAATTGGTCATCATTTTCCTTTGACTTAGCATCATTCTTACTATATAGATTTTTATCTGCAAATGCTTGTACGATTTTCTCCGACAGCTCATGCAGCTGTTGGGCTTGCGCGTATCCTAACTCATCAAAAGTGAGATCAATATCACCATATATAATAATCTTGTCTTTTTGATTTTCAATGACAAGATCACCAATCTGCATGCTTTGATGGTCGTTGGCGAATGGCTCAATCATTTGATTATCCTTATTATCAGTAACATTTTATATTTTTCGAACTGAGGCTATTTTTGGGTCTTACTTTCAGTTTAAGCCTTTAATTGTGCAATCAACCATTCTAAAATAGCCCAGACAAACAGCATCCACTCCGGCTCCTCCACTGGTGCCTCGGGGGTATCTGAGCTCTCACCCGCCTTCAATGGTAAATCAAATGCTTGAGATTTGGACTGACTATCTAGCATGGGTAATACATCGATGCCAATCTCAGTGTTCAGCTCATCGATACTAATCACATCGATGCGTTCTGACTCATCATTTGGGGCGTAATACACGCCTGCTTGATTGGTTGCTGGGATATATACCGCTTTGAAGAAATGGCTAGGCACAAGGACACGGTTAGCGAGCTGCTTGGTTTTTTTATCAGTAAATGCCACACCTGTGATGGTATACACCTCACCGTATTGCTGCGTTAAATACCGAGTAGCAGATTCAATATTACGCCAAATATAGCGATTATTACGTGGTGACTGCGGGGCAATATTGGCTAAACTAAAGCTATCATACTGCTGGCTGCGATTGGCCATATTGGCATTGGGTGCCAAATGCCCTCGATCATAGCCAGAGCCTGAATAATCAGATAATGAGGCTCGTGCTGACTTTGGCAGTTTACTCTCTTCGTGAAAGCTATCTTCACGATCGATCTGTTTAGCTTGTTGCAGACGTGTGCGATCGAGATATTCTGCTGACCATAGCGGTGTACGCGATACCCCTGAGTACATCACCGCAAAGCCATCCATGCATAGTGCTTGTGTGTCTTTTTTTAGCTTGGTATTGGTAAATTCAGGATAAACACCACCATAAAAAGACTGGCTACACTGGGTCAGATCATCAGCGTGCGCTTGGGTAATACCCGTCGCGATAAGCAAGACTGCCATCAGCGCACTATTCTTACATCCGTACTTAAGCCTACTAAAACTTATCATTCAACTTTCAACCATTTATACTTGCCGTTACATACTTGCTATCCTAGCAGGCGCTTGCCAATAAAGAAAGATAGCGCGCAAGTCGTGACATTTTAAATGGTATCCGCTATACTTAGGCGTTCAAAAAACGGTGAAGTGGGTGAGTGGCTGAAACCGCACGCCTGGAAAGTGTGTATACGTTCATAGCGTATCGAGGGTTCGAATCCCTCCTTCACCGCCAATCTTATTCTGCGTAAGCAAAGCCTCAGTTTTTCTATCCTGTTTTACCCTTTTCTACATATTTTTTATACTTTTTAGCAGTAAGACTTTCAGTCTATACTCATTCTCTACTGCTGTCTGAAACACTTCTGTTTAGCCTTAATTCTGGGTGTTGTATGAGTCTAATAACTATATACCTAGTCAAATAACACATTAATTGACCAAGCTAAAAATTTCGTACCATGGGCTGAGAGTGATTCATAAAATGAGTCGATATTCTATTACGATTCGTTTTATTATCAGCTTTGTTTTATTCCTAAATCCTTATACGAAAAGGCTTTGAGATTTTCTGTGGCGCTCAATCTAGCTTTATATCTATATTTACCATCATTGCTATACCGTACAAAAATGTAATCACAATAGGGTCTCTGATACTCGGCAGATGCCATTATCCAAAAATTGGATTATAGTAGATATTGGGAATATTTATTTAAATAAACTAAAGGATACAATAATGAAAACACTAGGAATGTGTATCGTAGCAGGACTCGGATTGAGTGCTTGTGCTACTGGCATGGGCGGCATGGCAACAGGTAATACCAATCAAAATAACAGCTCTGATAAAGTCGTCACTCAATACCCAGTTGAGACTGCCTTACTCAATATCTATACCAAACAACGTAGTGAAAAACTAGTAGCTACTGTCGGCGGACAAAGCGTAGCCGCAGATATTCAAATCACTCCTAAAGGCAGCATGCGCTTTAATAATAAAATGGTACAAGGCGCAGAAGTCAGCACAATCAACACAGTGAATCAGCAGATTACGGATCAGTCCGTCGCTATCAATTACTTTACGCTAAATCCATTGGTGTTCCATGGTTTTACGGATAGTACGGGTGAGTATTCAATCGCTAAACAAACGACTAGTATCCCTAAAATGGCTACTGTAGGCGACTCAAATCAGCTCATCACTGAAAACGTATATGCTGACAGTAGTAAGCGTCAGAAAACTGCCACTTATAAGCAGGACTGGTCGCTCACACAAGATACAAATAACACGGCGTGGCTCTGTATAAAAACTTCAGGCAATCTGCTTTTGACTTCTGATACTGCAGGTACGTCCTCAGAATGCTATAAAATCAATGCCAAAGGCGATGTTCTGAGTAGTAAAGTCACACTCACTCAGCCTAATAAAAGCGGCATATCGAAATCAATGACGTTTATCAGTCAGTAGCATTTGCTCAATTAGTAACGATCAATAGTGTCATATAAGAACAAAAAAAATAGCGCCTCATTAAGGCGCTATTTTTGGATAGTAAAATCGGGTTTTTACGAGCGACGGTCATGGTTATTTTTGTCATGATTGTTTTTGTCGTGGCTGTTTTTAGCATGGATATTTTTGGCTGTTGCTTTGTGTTTAGCAGCCACTACATTCGCTTTGTGATGTGACTTTGCTGCCTTAGCTTTGGCATGCTTATAGTTATTACTCGCTTTATTGCTGCTGTGCTTTTGTTGCTGTGTTTGAGCTGAATGATGTTGATCATAACTGGGCGCGGCATTGGCTTGACCTACCATCGACAAACAAGCAGTAGCGGCTAAAATCGAACTAACTAGTATCTTTTTCATCATTTTATTCCTTTGAATTCATATTTAGAGTAGTTATAGATAATTCACTTAGTGTTAAATGAATTATCGTGATAAAGCTTTACTCTATCGACAAAGAGAATGATAAATGATTCTAGTATTAAGTAGATTTATGAAACTTGAAGAAAGGTTGCGATTGTTACGAGGGCATGCGCGATCAAAGGGATGTTAGGTGTTGGCGTAATGTTTGGTTAAATGGAAGCGTATTTAGGCTTTATCGGTAAGCATCGTAGACAGGATATTTATAAAAACGCGAATGACTAGCTGATTGGTGAAGAATGCAAATACGGAAACGGTTAAGCCAAGTCTTCTGTATCGACCTTTCTGCTATTCGAAAAACCTAACTCATTAGAAGTTGCTGGCTAATATTTAAAACGAGCATAGCAATACTCCATACTGCTATGCTCTAAATGTGCTAAACAGACGTTTTCTGCAAAATATAAACCACAAACTTCGCCTCTGTACCAAATGCTGCTGTTTCTACGGCAGCCAATAGTACTTGCCTTTTTTCGCTGCGGGCACGGTACGCATAAGGCGTCATCGTCATCAAATCAGCCAAATCCTCTGCGGATAACGTTAGCTCTGTACTGACACGGCAGGTCTCAACCGACGTAAAATATGGTGCCAATTCTTGCAAAAATTTATCAGAATCATGCTCACGTACATCATCAAACAGCGCATCACGCATCGTTGCCAAATGCCCGACATCAGGCTTGGCAATAATCAGATAGCCACCATCCATCAATACATTATCAAACGCCTCGGGCAAAATAGGGCTAAAAATACTACTAATACCCGTCATACTGTGCGGGCGTAACGGTAGATGTGCAGCACTGGTCACTAATGGATAGACCGCAGTCGTCTTGGCAGTATCTTCTTTACGCGGCTGATACCATAGATGACCTGCTAGTTTACTGACTTTGGCCAGCTCAACCACTGCAGGCTTACTGATGTCAGCGGCTATCAGCGTGTCTATAACATCCGATCCCATTTGTGCCATTGCGTGCGTGTAGTATCCTTCTCCGCAACCAATATCTAGCCAATTGACTGGCTTGTTATCTTGTTTATCCACTAACTCATCGTTAGACAGTAACTCTGTCATCTTTTGGCTAATTAAGTTTTGTAGCGGTGCGTAGTGCCCATGATTCAAAAACCGTTTACGCGCATCGATAGACTCTTGACTGTCCCCAGGTGCTTTAGACTTTTTCTGTTGTACTGGCAGCAGGTTAACATAGCCTTGACGCGCCACATCAAAGGGATGTGAGGTTTGCTTAGGGTGCAAACTACCATCACAGCGCCAAGTATCTGCGGCAGGCTGTAGTGGTGACTGACAAAGTGGACAAATAAATAATGACACGGGCATCTCAAAGTGACAGCAATATGCTTCGTATTTTAACAAAATTCATCTGCCTTGAGCGACAAAAAGCCGTCTCAATCATGATTGAAACGGCTTTTTGGATTTTTGTAAATTGATATCCATATAGATACTTGGCGGTTATAGCTTAACGCAGTTTTAGCGTCATTAGCCCGAGGATGACAAGGATAATGGCAATAATCCAAAATCTCGCCACCACTTGCGTTTCTTTCCAGCCAATTTCCTCAAAATGATGATGCAGCGGTGCCATACGGAAGACGCGTTTTTTGCGCAGTTTGTACGAGCCAACTTGCAACATCACCGACAGCGCTTCTGCGACAAACAAACCACCCATAATCGCAAAGGCAATCTCTTGACGGGTCATCACGGCGATAGTACCCAGCATTGCACCCAATGCTAGCGCGCCAACATCACCCATAAAGACTTGTGCTGGATGCGCGTTGAACCATAAGAAACCAAGGCCTGCTCCGACCATTGAGCCACAAACGATGATGACCTCAGAGTTATAAGGAATATAAGGCACATGCAAGTAATCAGCAAAGCGTACATCGCCTGATACATAGGCCATCGCACCCAAACCTGCAGCAACGAGAACGACTGGCAAAATCGCCAAACCATCCAAACCATCGGTTAGATTGACTGCGTTAGAAGCACCATTAATCACAAAGTAGGTAAAGATGATGAAGCCAATACCAAATGGTACTGCTGAAAATGGAATCATCCAGTCTTTGAATACTGGCAATAGCAAATCCTGCATCTCGCGCGTGGTGTTGATATCGGGTTGTAGCGTGGCGATATAATACAAAGACACACCGACAAACAGTGCGCCCATAGATAGCCAAAAATACTTTTTGCGAGCGATTAAGCCTTTTGGATCTTTGTACTTAATTTTTAGCCAATCATCAGCCCAACCTACGGCACCGAAAATAACCATAACCACGAGCAAAATCCAAACATAAGGATTGTTTAGTCGTGCCCATAGTAGCGTCGATATACCAATCGCACTTAGGATCAATACCCCGCCCATAGTTGGCGTACCCGTCTTGGCTAAATGCGATTGAGGCCCATCATTACGAATGGCCTGACCGTACTTGAGCGATCGCAGGTGCCGAATGACACGGCCACCAAACATCATGCTAAACATAAGGGCGGTAATAACGGCAAGCAATGCTCGCAGTGTCAACGAAGAAACCGCAGAAAACGGCGTATAATACTGGCCAAGCCAGCCGAACAACCAAACTAACACCGCCTACTCCTCTACTAGCGCATGAATAAGTGTTTCCATTCCCATGGAACGAGAGCCTTTGAACAACACAGTACAAGGCTTAGCTTGTTGCGCTTGCAAATACGGCTGTAAATACTGTAATAGATTGTCTTTGTCAGCAAAGGCATGAGCACTGATATCAGACACCTCTTGCGCACCCGCAACGGTATAAGGGGCATACTCGCCCACACAAAGCAGCACGTTGATACCCGTGGTCGCAATAGTACGGCCCAAGCTTTGATGCTCACTGATAGCCGCCTCTCCTAGCTCACCGATATCGCCTAGCACCATGACCTGCGTACCTGTTTGCGCAGCCAATACTTTAGCAGCGGCACGTACCGAATGAGGGTTGGCATTATAAGTATCATCAATGAGACGATGCATACCAAGTATCTGGCTATTTAAACGACCTTTAGCAGGGCGTGCATTTTCGAGCCCAATGACGATGTCGCTCACCTCAATATTCAGCGCATGTGCACAGGCAGCAGCGGCCAAGGCATTATTGACATTGTGTTCACCTGCCAATGGCAAGTTGATATCATGGACTTGATTACCGATATGTAGCTTAAATTCGCTACGTTCAGGCTCTACGTCTAGATGGCTTGCACTGACATCCGTATTACCAAAGCCAATCACATGTGAAGTGTGCTTTTCAGCAATACGGCGTAGCTGATTGGTAAAATCATCCTTATCAGGAACAATTGCAAACTGTGCGTCCGTCAATGTATGGTAAATCTCTGCTTTGGTCTGGCAGATGCCTTCACGGCTACCAAATTCACCCAAATGCGCTGTACCAATGTTTAAAATACAGGCCACGTCAGGCTGAACGATTTCAGTCGTATAAGCAATCTCGCCAATATGGTTTGCGCCTAACTCCAAAATAGCATAACGATGATGATCTGATAGCTCAAGCAGCATCATTGGCACACCCAAGTCATTATTGAGGTTACCACGAGTGATCAAGGTCGGTGCCAATCTACCAAAAATACTGCCTAGCATTTCTTTGCAAGTGGTCTTGCCGCTAGAACCCGTAATAGCAATCACGGTTAAATCTGTATGCTGCTGACGACGATACGCTGCCAATTGACCTAGTGCCAAACGAGTATCGCTGACCACCAATTGCGGAATAGCATTTGGGCCGGATAGCGAGATAGGACGCGAGACGACAGCAGCAACAGCGCCTTTTGATATTGCTGTGTCGATATAATCATGTCCATCGAAATTATCGCCGCTTAGCGCCAAAAATATATCGCCTGGCTTTATCGTGCGGGTATCGGTGGCTATACGTTTACTGGACAAGGCCGTCTGCTCTGCTGCACGGCCTTGTGGTAGTTGCCAATGCCCATCGAGCGACGTGGTCGCTGCGAGCAGATTGTCCATTTGCCAGACATAGAGCCCTTGCGACTGGGCAGTATTATCGGTGTCGGCTGTCATAATGATTACCTTATATGATGACTACTTAATTTTTATATTTAATGATCAATTTTTACTAATACATGTATCGCGAGTCAATCAACTACACACGGCCAGCTTGATTTAATGCCTGCTGCAAAACAACACTGTCATCGAAATCATAGCGAACGTTATTAATCTCCTGATAGGTCTCATGACCTTTGCCTGCGATGACCACGATATCATCCACACCTGAGTGACTAACTGCATATTCAACGGCTTTTTGGCGGGCAGGCTCGATATGGGTTCGTTGATATTGCTCAGCTGTCATACCAGCCTGCATATCTTGCAAAATCATATTAGGGTCTTCGGTACGTGGATTATCCGCAGTCAGAACAACTTGATCAGCACCTGCCAGACCTGCTTGCGCCATCAACGGTCGCTTGCCTGCATCGCGATCTCCGCCGCAACCAAATACTGCCCATAGCTGACCTTTACAGTGGGTTTTTAAACTTGCCAGCACTTGGCTCAGCGCATCTGGAGTATGCGCATAATCAACGATAAAACAACCATCATTTGACGGTACACGCTGCATACGCCCAACTGCACCTTGCAACTGTGCAACAGCAGGCGCAATACGCTCGATATTCATAGCCAAGTCAACATCAAGTGCTACGACAGCTGCTATCGCTGCGAGCAAATTGGCTACATTGAATCGACCTAATAATGGACTGACAATCTCTATGTTGTCAGCTTTGTCATCGCCAAAATCAGTACGCAGATTTATTTTGACGCCTTGCAGACTGGGCATAATATTAGCGGCAACAAAAGTAGCAGCTTTTGATGAATCCAAACTGTATGTCCATACTGTCAAACCGCTGGCGTTTGCCATATCTAACATAACCTGAGTATGCTCATCATCGATGTTGATAATGGCATGGGTCAAATCTGGGAAATGAGCTTTATCAAACAGTTTTGCTTTGGCAGCAGCATATTCTGCCATATCAGCATGATAGTCTAAATGGTCACGACTCAAATTGGTATAAACCGCTACGGTGACTGGCATACCTTGTAATCGTTGCTGATCCAACCCATGAGAGCTGGCCTCTAATGCCAATATTTCTGCCTGCTCTGTTCCCATTTGATATAAGAACTGTTGGACAGCTAACGCATCGCCCGTGGTATGACTGGCTTGTACCAGAGCGCCAAGTCTACCATTACCTGCCGTACCCATCACCGCGCTACTCTGACCCATCAACTGAGTAAGCTGTGCTACTAATTGGCTGATGGTTGTTTTGCCATTCGTACCAGTCACCGCAACCACGGTCGGTAGAGTCACTGGCTGCTGATATTGCAGGCGCGCTTGAATTAAGCTACCCAAAAAGTCACGGATATTAGAAACGTATAAGACAGGGCATGGCAATGCTGCTAGTTGCTGCTGTGCATTAGCAATAGTATCTGTCTTAGGTTCACTATTGGTATTTGAGAGGTTGTTTGCTTCGCTCAGCAAAACACTAGGGTCAATTTCTGAGAGAATAAACGCGGCTTGCTCAGCGGCTTGTAGTAGATAATCGCGACTTTTTTGAGGGTTGGCTGTTTGGCTTTTTAACAGGACAAATACGTCATTCGCTTCCAATTGGCGATTGTCTAAGCGAAATTGTTGAAACGGAGTATGGGCAATAGACTGGGCTTGAGCTAAACCCGCCTGATTGGATGCTTTCTGAATCGATGCTGCTATCATCGCTGTAAGCTGCTCAGCCAGTTTTTGCTGCTGGCTTTTATTGGCATCTATAAGCTGTTGTAAAGTAACAGTAGCGCTATCTAGCGATGATATAGTCATAGATAAATCCTAAACAGTTAAAACGTGTCAGCTCAGTAGAACTGGACATTTAAAATAATTGAACGCTTACTGCGCTTCCGTTTTTAGTGGCTTATCCAAAGGCACATTATACAATCGTAATGCTTCTTTCATCACATTATGGAAGACAGGGGCGACCGTTAGACCAGCATAAATCTGACCGCGCGGGTCTTCGATAAGCATTACGCCTACCAGCTTTGGATTGGATGCAGGTGCCATGCCAGCAAAGACGTTACGATACTGATCCGTATAATAACCACCATCTGGATTGATGCGGCGTGACGTACCTGTCTTACCTGCCACGCGATATCCGTCAATGGCAGCAGCTTTTGCCGTACCACCAGGCTCAGTCACGCTCTCAAGCATCTGTACAATCGACATTGCCTGCTCATGCGCCATAATACGTTTGCTTGGCTGCGACTTGTCATCTTTAATTAAAGTTAATGGATGCATGACTCCACCTGCTGCTAGGGCTGAGTACGCCTGTGCAACCTGTGCCAATGTCACTTGTAGACCATAACCATAACTAACCGTCGCACGACGCGAGGTTTCTTTTTCTTTTGGCGTGACGATCAGACCACTACCCTCACCTGGGAACTGCAAAGGTGTTTTTGAGCCAAAGCCAAACTGTCGTTGCATATTACTAATAGCATCGGCTGGCAGTGATAGCGCAATCTTGGTGGAGGCAACGTTACTAGATTTCTGTAATAGCGTGGCCATGTTAATCATACCCAAATTATTATGATCTCGAATGGTATAGCCACGTACGCGAATCGAGCCGGGATTGGTATCAATCAAAGTCGTTGGCGTATATTTACCCGAGTCTAGTGCTGCTGCAACGGTAAACGGTTTCATCACTGAGCCTGGCTCAAACACATCTAACAGTGCGCGGTTACGCTGGTTTTCACCCGTCATCTCGTTAAGGTTGTTTGAGTTAAACGATGGCCATGTCGATAACGCCAACACTTCACCAGTTTGCACATCAACGATCATACCCGTTGACCAACGTGCTTTTTGCAAACGCCCAGCCTTTTCTAGCTCTTTATACAGCAAATACTGTAAGCGTGAATCAATCGTCAACGCCACATCTTTACCGGGTACTTCTGGCTCGATTTGTTTGATTTCTTTTAGGCTGTTTTGTTTGGCGTCTTTTAGAACCAGTACTTTCCCATCATCACCTGCTAGATCTTTTTCATACTGACGCTCAATACCAGCACGGCCTTCGTAACCGCCTTCAGGATCTTTGGCATTTTGACCCATAAAGCCTAGCAGCTGTGCGTTAGACTGTGGCTGCGGGTAATAACGCTGAAAGAAATTCTTTTCGTAGACGCCAGGGAAATCAAGCGAGCTGACGCTTTGGGCAATCTCAGGCGTGACCTTATTAAGTAGTGGCAAATAGTGTGAGCCCGCACCAGATGGCAAAGCAGCTTTTACGGCTTTCTCATCGGTCACATCGATACTGTCATCAATGGCCGTGACTTTTTTCAACTCATCGACTGAGATATTGGCAGCAGCGGCTAGCTTTGTCAGGTCCATATTATCCAGACGCTTTTGCATACGCGCCTGTAATTGGGGACTGCTAGGATTGGTAATGATAATGCGCTTTAGCTCGTAATATTCACGCGAATAATCATGCGGACTAAACGAAACCGTTGCGAGCGGTGCGCTGACCGCAAGCGGTAGATTATTGCGATCGGTAATCATACCGCGATAAGACTTTTGGGTGCGCTCACTGGTAATGAGCTCATTGCCTTTGTCTTGATAAAACTGTGCGTTGGCAACCTGAATATAATAAGCGCGGCTAATCAGTAGCGCTAATATAACCAGCGCTAGACCCCAGACCATACGAAAACGGTTTTTGTCTTGTTCGAAACCACCGAGAGCTGACGCACCTGACGCTTTGCTCGAAAAAACCATTTTACTTTTGCGATTTTTTACACTGGTATAAGCGCCTTGGGTGTCACTTTTTTTGATGCGACCAAACAATTTGGCCTTACGATTACTTGCAGCTTTATCAGGCTTACTGCTCGTCTGTCCAGATTTAGCAGCACTGGCTCGGCGGAGAGGTTTGGTTACCTTGCCGCTGGCTGGTTTCTTGCTGGTATTTTTTGCGGTGGATTTAGGCTTTTTCTCACTCATTGTCCTGCCTCCGTCGCTGGCTCTTCAGGAGAGATGTCAGTAGAGGCCCGTGGCCCAATCACGTCAGACATATCTTCCTCTGAGTCTTCCGTAACCACTGGCACCAATGCAGTAGCGACACCAGGTTGGATAATCAGCTTATCCTTTAATGTTGGCGAATACATACCCAATTCAGCAACCGCTCGACTGGCAATCTGCGGCGTGGCGCTAAAGGTTTGTTGCTCAATCAATAGACGCTGATGCTCTACTTGCAGCTTACGTTCTTGTTTTTTCATGTCTTGCAAGGTTTTATAGTCCTGATGATATTGCTGAACTTCTTCGGCAGTTTTGATACCACTCCATACAATCGTGGCTGCCAATAGCAGTAGCACGACCACATAAATGCTCACCACATTAAACCGGCGCACGAACAGCTCGCCGACATCGGTATTATAAGGTGTAGCAGTGCGGCGTTTCGCAGGTTTGTCAGATATTGCCATGACGATCTCAAAAAGGTGAACGTAAACGATAGAGTAGATAATGGATTTCGAAAGATGAACGTGTCATTATTCGGTCATACCATCGATAAATATAAAACCAAAGACACTTGTAAGTGTAAAAACTAAACCTAAAAAACCGAACATAGAAAATATATTTGATAGCTAATATATTTAGGCGCCACAAGTCTTCACGACTCATGGCTATCAATATGCCATATCACAACCAAACACGTTGTATGGCTGTACTACATATAAATCCATGCAACTATCATGCAGATAAAAACCAACTGCTGAGCCTAACAGACAATATTTACAGATTTTTAACAGTGGCGTAGCCATTAGGACATTTGCGCATCATTTAGACAAACATTAGCAATCTTATTCGACTATGGCTTGTGGCATCATGTTGTTCTATGATTTTGTTGTCTGCTCATAAGCTGTGTCAGTACGCATTGCCATACGCAGCCATGCACTACGCGCGCGCGGGTTTTGACTCGTCTCAGCTTTGCTTGGGCCAACACGTTTTGGCTTGCTAAAATAGCGCGGACGATTCGGTGGCATTGGCAGGTTTTCGTCTTCTGGATATTGCCCTTTGCTATGTCGCTGCAAAAACTGCTTGATACGACGATCTTCTAATGAGTGAAAACTAATGACCGCTAACTGTCCACCTGACTTTAAGATAGGAATGCTTTGCTCTAAAAAGTCATCAACATCGCCCAGCTCATTATTAATAAAAATACGCATGGCCTGAAAGCTTTGCGTCGCTGGATGTTTGCCGCGTTGCCAGTTGGGATGCGCTACTTTAATCACTTCTGCCAACTCAAGTGTAGACTCGTAGCTCTCCATCTGTTTGATAGCGCGTGCAATACGGCGACTGTGACGCTCTTCGCCAAACTCATAAAGCACATTGGCCAACGTTTCATCATCGACTTTTTCAAGCCATTCGGCAACTGACTGGCCGCGACTGGTATCCATACGCATGTCTACTGCCCCATCACGCATAAAGCTAAAGCCGCGACTACCGTCATCAATCTGCGGTGATGAAATGCCCAAATCTGCCATCAAACCATCAACTTCAGTGATGCCCATAGCAGCCAGACTGTCGGTCAACGTCGCAAAACTATCGTGAACCACACGCACACGGCTGTCTTTGCTTGCCAGCTCTTGCGCCACACTAATGGCTGTTGGATCTTTATCAAAGACAATTAGTGTTGCATCATCGGCAAGTTGGCTTAATAGCAGTCGGCTATGACCACCACGACCAAAGGTCGCATCAACATAGATACCACTTATATTTAAGCTATTTTGGTCGCCTTCTTTTTGCTTAGGCAAGGATTTTATACCCAGTACTGCTGCGACAGTCTCTTGCAGTAACACCGCATCATGGACAAAACTCAATTCATCAGACGTGATATCGCCCTCATGACGGGCGTGAGTAACATCCAGATCGACATCTTGCGTAGACGCATCCTTTACAGCAGAAGGACTAGACACTGACTCAGAGAGATCAGCGGCGGCAGAAGGACTGGCTTTCGATTTTGGCTTAGACTTTGATAGGGACACAAACAACTCAATAGATGACGACCGTACTGGCCAGTAATTAGATGAAAATAAACAAGTTATGACTTGCTTAGCATTATTATCGCAAGGATACACCTGTAGTCAAGCACTAGAAGGGCTTTTCATTAAAAATATCACATGTCTCTGTTATACTAGCGCTATATTTTACGCTATTTCTTAACATCGACTTCATATCTTTCATCGCTATTTATACTGATAGCTTATATCGATAGCAAACTTTGAGACTTTTATCATGCAAACCTCTACTGACAGCACGCGCCCTGTGCGCACGCGTATCGCCCCATCACCAACTGGCTTCCCACACGTAGGTACTGCCTATATTGCCCTATTTAACTTGGCCTTTGCCAAAGCGCATGGCGGCGAATTCATCTTACGTATCGAAGACACTGATCAGACTCGCTCAACTGAGCAATCAGAACAGATGATTTTGGATGCCCTACGTTGGGTTGGTCTGGATTGGAGCGAGGGCCCAGATATTGGCGGCCCACACGCCCCTTATCGTCAGAGCGAGCGCAGCGATATCTACAAAAAACACGCCGAGATACTCATAGAAAAAGACCATGCGTTCCGCTGTTTTTGTACCAGTGAAGAGTTAGACGCTATGCGTGCTGAGCAAATGGCCAATGGCGAGACTCCTCGTTATGATGGTCGCTGTGCCCATCTTGCACCAGAAAAAACCGAGCAATTGGTAAGCGAGGGCAAGCCGCACGTGATTCGTATGCGTGTACCGACCGAAGGCACTTGTCAGGTACAAGACATGCTGCGCGGTACGGTTGAGTTCCCTTGGACTCAAGTCGATATGCAAGTACTGCTAAAAACAGACGGCATGCCAACCTATCATTTAGCCAACGTCGTCGATGACCATTTGATGGAAATCACCCATGTTATGCGCGGTGAAGAGTGGCTGAACTCTGCGCCTAAGCATCAACTGCTATATGATTATTTTGGTTGGGAAATGCCGACCCTTTGTCATATGCCGCTATTGCGTAACCCTGATAAGTCAAAACTGTCTAAACGTAAAAACCCAACTTCTATCACCTACTATCGTGATGCAGGCGTGCTACCTGAAGCACTGTTAAACTATCTTGGTCGTATGGGCTACTCAATGCCCAATGATGCTGAGCAGTTCACGCTAGAAGAAATGATTGCCAGCTTTGATATTCAGCGCGTGTCGCTTGGCGGCCCTATCTTCGATATCGAAAAATTAAACTGGCTCAATGCAGAATGGCTACGTGCGCTTACTCCTGAAGAATTAAAGAATAAAATCCTTGAGTGGGCCAGCAACAGTGACAAACTGACTGCTATCGCAGCGGCTATTCAGCCACGTATCGAGCTATTGTCTGATGCGGTTAATTGGGGCGGTTTCTACTTCCAAAACCTACCTGACATCAATGCTGAGAGCTTCGCTCATAAATCACTCACACCTGAACAAATCATCGAGATGCTGCAATTGGCGCTTTGGCAATTAGAAGTCTTGCCAACTTGGTCAGAAGAAAACATCTATGCCACGCTAAAAGGCCTTGCTGCTCACCTCGATATTAAGATGCGTGACTTTATGGCGCCGTTCTTTATCGCTATCGCTGGTAGCACCTCATCGACGCCAGTCATGAACTCTATGGCAATTATCGGCGCTGATATGACTCTGACTCGCTTGCGTCATGCGGTTGATGTACTGGGTGGCCTCGGTAAAAAGAAACTCAAAAAACTTGAGAAACAAGCGGCTGAGTTACCAGATTTTTTGGCTGCTGCTGAGTAGTTCAGAAGCTGAATAACTTCTCTACTAAACAGTTAATTAGCTCAACTTGTCGAGTATAAAAGGGTCAGGCCAGTTCTGACCCTTTTTCGTTGTTAGTCAGTACAACTACCCTCGTATTATTAAACGTCTTTCGTTAAATATTTTAATTGGAAATAAACATGGCCGCCAAAACCGTCACGATAGAAAGCAAAGACTATGTCTTTAATACCCTAAAAGAAGCACAGAAATATTATGATGCCATCGTAAAGGAGCTGTTTGATGCAACTTTGACCCTGACCAAGGGCCAAGACTTCGAAGATTTAAAATGGATATACAGCACTTACTGTGGCTACACCAAACATAATCTAGATAAATTGGGCAAATATGATGTCATTGGCGTCAAAAGCATAAGAACGATCCGAGAAAAAGGCGGTCAATATGTGCCAACTGAATGCTGTGCGATTATTTTTTCTGATGGTAGCGAAGAAGAGTTTTATACCGATAAAGCCATCAAAGAGATCGCGCTTAAACAAAATCCACGCTAATTTGGGCTTATTGAGCCTTTAAAATAGGCTAAATCGCTTTTTTTTGCATATTTATGAATTATTTTTAAAATAGTTGTTGACAAGACTGCCGCTCTTACATAAAATACGCACACTCTTAGCGAGGGGCTATAGCTCAGTTGGTAGAGCACTTGCATGGCATGCAAGGGGTCAACGGTTCGACTCCGTTTAGCTCCACCATACTTATTTATAGCAACGCTCAGTATTACTGAAACGTAATAATAAATACTCGTTAGTAGGACGATATCAGCACCTAGGCAATGCTTATTTACTAAGCTATCTGATATTGTGAAGTACCGTTGTAACCACTGGTTATAACACTCTATGCGTCCCCATCGTCTAGAGGCCTAGGACACCGCCCTTTCACGGCGGTAACGGGGGTTCGAATCCCCCTGGGGACGCCACTATTCGGCGTCACTTATTAGCACTTTTGCTTAGCATCAGATTAGACTAATAAGCGAACAATAAAAAATCCCAGTCATCATACGGTGACTGGGATTTTTTATGCCTGTCGTTTTTTGAAATCCTCTATTCTGTTGTCGTTAGCTTATTATTAATAGCTGCTAGCTTACTGTTGATAGCGCTATTGCCAACCTATCTAATACTCGTTAATATCGATCTGATAAGCGTATTGATAAAGTGCAGCCACATACTATAAATGATGGGGCTTAGCGTGATTAAAGGGAAGTGATTGCTATGTTTGGTATCGAGAATTATCTAGGGTTTATCTTGGCGGCTATTTTGTTAAACCTAACGCCAGGTACGGATAGCATGTACATCATCACCCGTAGTATTTCACAAGGGCAAACAGCAGGGTTTTATTCTGTTCTTGGCATTACTTCGGGTATTTTGGTACATACTTTATTGGCGGCGCTAGGATTGTCCGTGTTACTTGCCAACTCCCCTATCGCTTTTATGATTGTCAAATATATTGGGGCCAGCTATTTGTGTTATTTAGGCTTTAAGATGCTGACGAGCAAAAACTCTAATTCGATTGCAAACAATTTATCCAAAGATCAGAACGTGACTAGCCAAAACGCTGTAGATGGTTGGCAAATATATAAGCAAGGTGTATTGACCAATACCTTTAACCCAAAAGTCGCTTTATTCTTCTTGGCGTTCTTCCCTCAGTTTATCGACGCTAGTTATGCTTATGGCATGCTGTCATTTTTGATGTTGGGGCTGACTTTTGCCACCACAGGCTTTATATGGTGCTTGTGTTTGGCACTGCTGGCGTCAAAGTTCAGCAAAAAACTAAGAGAGAATCCAAAAGTTGAATCTATGATGAATAAAATAAGTGGTGTCGTATTTATGGGGCTAGGAATTAAACTGTTGACTGAAAAGGCTTGAAGAGTAAAGTAACAAGAAGAAAAACGTCTTCCATAGAAAAGCCCAACCCCCTACTTTGAAGGAAATTGGGCTTTTGTCATATAAAGCTTAACTAACTACTAGCCTGCATCTTTGCTCTCAGCAGCCAATTGACGTAGTACATAGTGCAATACGCCGCCATGACGCACATACTCGCGCTCTTTTGGCGTTTGTAGACCGACGTTGACCTCAAAGGTTTCTGCCGAACCATCAGCACGTGTAGCCGTAACCGTGGCTGTTTTACTTTCGCCGTTATCTAGCCCTGTGATGCTGAGCACTTCAGAACCATCTAGTTTGTAGGTTTCTGCATTTTGACCATCTTTAAACGTCAATGGCAGTACGCCCATACCGACTAGGTTTGAACGGTGAATGCGCTCGAACGAGCTGGTCAATACGGCTTTTACGCCTAGCAGGATAGTACCTTTGGCTGCCCAATCACGGCTCGAACCAGAACCATACTCTGATCCACCAAGTACGACGAGTGGACGCTTGTCTTCTTTATACTTCATCGCTGCGTTATAGATAGGCATTTCTTCCCCATCTTGTAGCGTAGCGCTGTCATCTTTGAAGTAATAGGTATAGCCACCTTCTTTACCGCCCATCATGGTATTTTTGATACGGATATTGGCAAAGGTACCACGAGTCATGACTGCATCATTACCACGGCGCGAACCATAGCTGTTAAAGTCTGCTTCCATCACACCGCGCTCTTGCAAGTACTTACCTGCTGGTGAGTCTGGATCGATATTACCTGCTGGTGAAATATGATCGGTGGTGATTGAGTCACCAAATAGACCTAAAATACGCGCACCTTCGATATCAGGAATGCCTTCTGGCTCCATGGTCATACCATCAAAGAACGGTGGGTTTTTAATATACGTTGACCCTTCATCCCATGGATACAATTGGCTATCCGCTGAACTAATCGCGTTCCACGCTGCACTACCATCAAATACTTCGCCGTAGTTTTTGCGGAACATATCAGCATCGATATTATTGGCAATCAGCTCGTTAATTTCTTCCGAGGTCGGCCAGATATCTTTTAGGAATACATCATTGCCATCTTGATCCTGTCCTAGTGGATGAGTGGTCAGATCGATATCGACTGTACCTGCCAACGCGTAGGCAACCACTAGTGGTGGTGATGCTAAATAACTGGCTTTAACATGCGAGTGAATACGACCTTCAAAGTTACGGTTACCAGACAGTACCGCTGCCGCGACTAAGTCGTTTTCTTCAATGCCTTTTTCGATCTCTTCTGATAATGGCCCTGAATTACCAATACATGTGGTACACCCATACCCTACTAGATAGAAGCCTGTTTTTTCTAGCTCATCCATCAGATGAGTTTTTTCTAAATAATCGGTAACCACTTTAGAACCCGGTGCGAGCGATGTCTTGACCCAAGGCTTGGCTTTAAGCCCTTTTGCAGCCGCTTTTTTGGCCACTAGACCTGCACCAATCATTACTGCTGGGTTTGAAGTATTGGTACAAGAAGTAATGGCAGCAATAACTACCGACCCGTCTCGTAACTTGTGCTGCTTATCATCGATACTGACATTTGAGAAGACATTGTTAGCTGGCGCATAACCTGCATTGTCATCACTGGTATCAACTTCGATATTTGGCTCAGCCGCTAAGTGTTCAGCTTGCTCTTGCTCGCCACCTTCTTGATCAAAGCGTACTTTGCCTTCTACTTCTGACTTACGATCTTTGGTCATTTTTTCTAGCGTTTCGCCAAACTTCTCATGCATATCAGACAAATTGATACGCTGCTGTGGCAAGTTTGGACCAGCAAGTGCTGGCTGTACTGACGATAGATCTAGTTCGAGCTTGCTCGAATAAGTCGCCGCTGGTGTATCGGCATCGTGCCATAAGCCTTGCGCCTTAGCATATTTTTCAACCAGCTCAATCTGTTCTTCTTCACGGCCTGATAGACGCAGGTAATCAATCGCCATTTGGTCAATTGGGAAAATACCACAAGTCGCACCGTACTCTGGTGACATGTTGGCAATGGTAGCGCGGTCCGCTAGCGGCATACTGTGTAAGCCTTCGCCATAAAACTCGACGAACTTACCCACTACGCCATGTGCACGCAACATCTCAACCACACGTAATACCAAATCAGTTGCCGTGACGCCTTCGGTTAGCTTGCCTTTTAGCTCAAAACCGACTACTTGTGGAATCAGCATCGATGACGGTTGGCCTAGCATCGCAGCTTCAGCTTCGATACCGCCCACACCCCAACCAAGTACACCGATACCATTAATCATCGTGGTATGACTATCTGTACCAAACACTGTATCTGGATAAGCTGTCAGCTCGCCATCGACGTCTGCTGCCATCACGACACGGGCTAGATATTCAAGGTTGACCTGATGCACGATACCTGTCGCTGGCGGTACCACGACGAAGTTTTCAAAGGCTTGCTTGCCCCAATGCAAAAATTCATAGCGCTCATTGTTACGCTTAAATTCAATCTTTTCGTTCAAATCTAGCGCATCTTCGCGGCCATAAGCATCGACCTGTACAGAGTGATCGACGACCAGCTCACTAGGGATAAACGGATTGATCTGCTCAGCCTTTCCGCCAAGCTCGACCACTGCATCACGCATCGCAGCCAAATCGACAACTGAAGGTACACCAGTGAAATCCTGCAATACCACACGTGCCGGCATAAAGGCGATTTCTTTTGACGCCTCAGCCCCTGCATCCCAGTTGGCAACCGCTTCGATATGGTTTTTACCAACCGACTGGCCGCCGTCTTCGTTACGCAATAGGTTTTCTAATACCACTTTCATACAAAATGGTAGTGTCTTGATATGCTCATAAGTTTCGGTCAGCTTTGGCAGGCTGTAGTAGGCATGTTCCTTGCCAGCAACCGAAAGGGTGTCTTTTACATCAAAAATATCACTCATGATAGCTTCCTTATCGTTGTTATAAATCCTGGACATAAATTATTATAAGTTTATGTATGACTGGTGGCTCAATAAATGATTGATCTGTCTTGGATCAGCAGAGCAGTTTCGCAAAACTGTCTAATAGAAGTCTGTGTTAACAAAAGAGATAATCATATCTATAGTGATTAACAGAAACTTCCTTTTACCATAACAAACATACAAGGCTTTGTTAACGTCTGGACGTTGTCGAATCGTGGCACAATCGTAAACGTAACAACGGTTTAGCGAGCTATTCTTAAGCAATCCCTTTCTATTTATTTTTTGTCTTTTTCACGTCGTCCACTGCGGAACACGTAGCTGTCTTTATAAAAGCCAGTATCTGCGTTTTCTGCCCAAAAATGCGGCACCCCTAAAATAGGTAACGGCGCAAGCTGGCGCGGCTTGACGTCATCATTGGATAATAATGTATTCATATATTCGGCAACCTTGTCATCCAAATAGCGCATACGTTCAGCTAACGATAAGGTAAAGAATTCTTGTGCAACAGGAATGACAATGCTGTGTGCGCATAGAGGTTTGCGAGGATGTACCAACTGCTCAAGCAGTGCATGCCCAAAAATATAGACTGCTGCCTGAACATTTGTATTTGGTTGTGCTGGGTTGTCCCATTTAGCACGTGGTTTCACCAAACTTGCCTGCCAGTCAAAATCAACCAATGCCTCACCGATACTAGC
The DNA here is from genome assembly GCF_050268505.1 of Psychrobacter sp. NPDC078409. NCBI lineage: Bacteria > Pseudomonadati > Pseudomonadota > Gammaproteobacteria > Moraxellales > Moraxellaceae > Psychrobacter > Psychrobacter sp. NPDC078409. The sequence continues at coordinate 39,926 of NZ_JBNNGW010000005.1, read as the reverse complement.
ATCAGAAGTCACTAGCACTGCGCCATTCTCATCAAAAACAGTAATAGTATCGCGCACACGCCCTCGACGCTCACTAATGCCCTGCTTTGCGATTTCTAGCATATGGTAGTAATTGAGCATAGCTTTAGTCTTCGGAAAGGTCAGCCAAATACTGCCATTAAACAAGTCATGTAAGTTATCACGCGTCGGGATATTGCCAGTTGTGCCGATGAAATGCTCATAGGCTTCCCCTTCAGGCAATGCATTTTGAGAAACGAACTGTAGCGTCTGAGATTTGTGGTCATGAGCAGGTTTAGTATGTGGTAACGGCTGTTGCAAATGTTCAGCCTGCTGCATCATCGCCGTTTTTAAGACTTTGGCAATCGTGTCATGCATATTGATTTCAGAAGCATTTATATCGTGCTCATCTAGGCTTTTCACATTATCCAAACCTTCTGAATCACCCAAATTACCTAAACCATCCAAGCTATTTCTCTGTGATTTCGAGCGACTAAGGTGTTCAATCGTGTTGCTGATATAACTCAATTGAGTAATATGCGATAACCAAGGCACTTGCCAGTCAATAGTAGCAAAGCTGTTATCAAGCTGACCTTCTACTACAGGCAGCTGCTTAGTATGAGTATCAGAGTTAAGTGTGGCGGGTAAATCACTGGCAGGCATAGAAGCTCTCTCTTACAGGCTATCTCTATTAGACGTATGGACGGTCTATGGTATCATGGTGCGCTTTTTTACTGCTAGATACGCCGCTCGAAAGGACTTTTTGAGCGCTATGGATGAATGAGTTTTATGGCAAATTTTAATACCCACTTAAATGTCGCATTTATGGTCAGCGGCACACTGAGTTTGACGGTTTATAAAGCGGGATTGATTGATGATTCAGGATTTTTGGTGTGCGTAGCGCTTGGTACTATTGGTGGGTTGCTGCCAGACTTAGATTCTGATAATTCAACACCGATTAAGCTCGGTTTTAATATCACCTCATTCATATTTGCCTTTGGTCTGGTCATGCACTGGCGTAGTGATTTGAGCTTACTGGCACTGATAGTATTGTGGCTGGCAGGCTACGGTTTCATGCGTTACGTGGTATTTCATATCTTTACCACTATGACGGTGCATCGCGGTGTCATCCACTCTGTGCCGTATATGGCGATACTGGGATTAGGCCTGACATGCCTGAGTTATTATGGTTTGCACCTACCACTGACGACTAGCTGGTTTTATGGGCTGTTTTTATTTGGTGGCGCGATAGTGCATTTGTCATTGGACGAGCTGTATAGCGTCAATTTGTCCAATATGAAAATGAAGCGCTCATCGGGTACAGCGATGAAGTTTTATCAGCCAAAAGACAAATGGTGGTATTTGCTCTTATACACTATCCTTGCGCTACTGGTATATGCTGCTCCGCCTTTTGAGATGTTTTGGTCACGATTAAGTGATCCTTCCGCATGGGCGCAGCTTAAGGTCGGTATATTGCCAGAATTAATAAAAAGCATGCTGCAATAAAGTTATCAAAAGACCATTAAGCCTAAACGAATAAGCCCAAACAAAAATTAGAGTAAAACATGCAACCTTACCCAGATACTTGCCCTTGCCAAATCAATCCAACAACAGAGACGACAGACGCTCCGCTATCCTATCAAGACTGCTGCCAGCCATATCATGATGCTTTTTATAATGGTGTTTTTTATAATAATGAGGTTGATAAAGCAGATAGTATAAAAGCGGAGACAGCTGAACGGCTTATGCGTACACGCTATAGTGCCTTTGCATTGGTGAAACCAGAGTATATCGTCAAGACCACAGTGCCTGCGCAGCAAGGCTTGCTTGACTTTGACGCGATTGAAAGTTGGGCCAAAGAGACAGATTGGGCAGGATTAGAGATTGTAGAGCACACGCCAAAACTGGGTAAACGTCATGCACAAGTTGAGTTTAAGGCGTATTTTAATACCAAAGATAATACCGCTAGTTTAGAAGAAAAAGTACAAGCGCATCATGAGCTGTCCACCTTTGTAAAGGTAAAAGACAAGGCTAATAACGATGTGCGCTGGTATTTCTTAGATCCGACGGTTGCGATGACTGTCAGCCAAAAACAACCGTGCATTTGTGGGTCTGGTGAGAAATTTAAACGGTGTTGTGGGGTTTATATATAGTAAATACTCTTCTTAATCATCCCTTTTTAATAATACTTCGATACTCAGCTGATACTTGGAATGCCTTTATCAGGTCAAATATCATATAGACAAAAGCAAGAAATGTGAATATCGATACTAATAAATTTATGTAGCTGAGTAGACTTTCAGTATTACATGAAAAAACATCTAAACTTCTTACTGAAAAATATAAGCAAATATTAACTACTGCTAAAAAAGTATTTGATAAAGCTTCTTTCTTCAATAAAGTTAAACTATCGATTGATTTTACGTAAAAAGATTCATTTTTATCTTTTAGTTTCTCAGGTATATCTTTAATTATAGTATCTATATGGTTATATAGCGCTAATGATATAGCAACTGTTGCAGCAGTCATTGCACCATATAAAACTGACAAACCTTCAAAACTCTTACAAGAAATCGAAACCCATCCTAAAATACTAGAAAGAACTAGTAGTATTAAACTTATACCTAGAATTATTAGGATCGTTTTCAATTTTTTCTCACTTTATCCTCAATATAGTCTTTAACTTTCAAAAGAAACTGATTCGTACGTGATATTTTTATCTCATATAACTCTAATTGCCTTTTATCCATCGGCTCTTCGTGGTATTTATCTACATGTTCAATATCTAAAACCTCTGGTGTTCCATCGCTATTGAATTTTTTCTTACGATTAGTCTTATTATAATCCGTGATTAACTCCCATTTACCTTCACCTTCTTCTATGTACTCAATATACATATCAATGGGGTCATGAGGAATTATAAGTTCTCCAGCATCATTTTTCATTTCTATTACAGTTGTATCTTGATTGAATAAATTCTTTAAGTCCTCGAGAGCATCCCGCGCCCTTTTATCCGTCTCCATAATGTTTGGAGAAATCATCACTAGCTCTACTCTATAAATCTTTTCGCTATTGTTTACGATTTCCCAAAACTTACCCTTAGACGGTAAAGGTTCTACAAAGACTTTATGGTTATACTCAGGAGTAACAACCTCATTAATTCCATTTTGTATAGACTTGCATATATGAGAAACATCACCAAAAGATGAATTTTTCCTAGCAAAAATGAATTGGTTTTTGGTATCTATTATTAATATGATCGCTTTCCAATCATCTGTTTCTTTCTCAACTATATCTTCAGAAACTTTTACACCTAACTGTGTTGTCTTTAATTTCGCAATTTTTCCAACATAAAAATCAGAGTCGTCTATAGTTTCTTTAGAAAATCCAATGAACTGATAGATTATTCCCCTTGCCTCCCATTGATGACTCTGTAAAAGAGCTGACAAAATAGTATTACCTTTAACTTTTGGAAGCGGTGGCGTTTCAATGAGCACAGGATCTTCTTTCACTATAGAATATCGTAAAACATAAAAATCTTTGATTTTGTTCATTCATATTATCCTTTTAGCTTATCTAAACACTCGCCCCAACCGCGCGTGCAATCGCAATGCCTTCATCAACCGTCAAAAACTTGCGCTGGCTTGGGCTGTCTTTATAAATGACATCACCATCTTGAAAGATTAAGCATTCATTGACGGCGAGCTGCTGCCATTTTTCATTTTCAGTCAGTGGCACGGTGACTAGAATAGTAACTTTATCCGTATCTGTGGTCACATCACCAAAGTTAATCGCCATATCATCATCAGCGAGTTTCGCTTCACCAAATGGCGCTTTACGCGTGAGATAAAACAGTAAGCTGCCCGCATAAGCCAGTTGCCACCTGCCATTCGATATCAAGCAATTAAATAACCCATTGGCCGATAGATAACGACATTGCGTGGTCAAAAAATTAAACAGTGTCTTGTCATCAGGGCGTGACTTAAAGCTGCTCTTTAGACGATTGACCAGATAGCAAAATGCCATTTCAGAATCAGTTGAACCAACTGGCTGACAGTGTGAGGCATTGCCATTGTCTTGTAAGCGCTGACAGCGTTTGATAAATTCGCTATTCATCTGTCCATTGTGCGCAAACACCCACTGCTCGCCCCATACTTCACGGACGAATGGATGGGTGTTTGCCAAGCAGTTTTGCCCTTGCGTCGCTTTGCGAATATGCGCAATGACGTTCATGGCTTTGATTGGATAGTTATTGACCAAGTCAGCGACTGGCGACAGATGGCTTGGACGATTATCATGAAACAAACGCAGACCCGTTGAGTCATTTGCCGTCTCATCGGTTTTGTCATTATTGCTGCATTCGCTGCGCTCAAAAAAGGCAATACCAAAGCCATCTTCATGACTGTCCGTCATCCCGCCGCGCTTGCGAAATCCTGCAAAGCTAAAGCCAATATCCGTTGGGGTATTACAGTTCATTCCTAAGAGTTGACACATTTAATCATTACCGCCGTTATTGTCGTCTATTATCGAGTTACCTTGAGTAGGATTGCTTTGAGCAGCAGATAGCGCATCAAAGTCAGCATCACTCATTTCATCTAGTAAGGCCGCACCATCAGTTGGGATGGTATCCAAAATGCGCTGAGCTTCTGCCAGATCGGTACTTTCTACCCAAAGAACGATACCCGAGTTCATCCCAGGGATAGCGCTTAGCGGCTGCAAGGACACGGTAATGCCATTATTACGTAATAGGTTGGCGTGCAGCTCACCTTGCATATTGGTATCGTAGCGCGCCAGTTTGTGCCAGTTATCAACTTGATCGGTCATAGGGTCGCCTCTAAGGTTTCGGTACTAAAATTAGTACTAGCATTGATACTAGAATAAATGAATAGGCAATGCTTACGATAATTGATCTAGCATATATTCTTTGATTGCAAACTCACTACTATTTAATGTTTCCTGTGCTTGTTCGGCTTGGGTGATACTGCTAAATACGCCGACTATTTGATTATCTGGTTTGTTTAATAGTACAAATACGGTATTTTGCGACTTTTCAACATGCGCCCAATGGTAAGCGGCCAGACGTTTCATCAAGTCAGGGTTTTTGACCATGATATTATCACCCGTACGGCCTTCGGTACGGTTGTAGTGAATCACATTTAGACGTAACAACCAGAAAATCACCGCGGCCTTTGCTAGCATAACAGGTAGTGCACGGTTTTCATCACTGTTTAGCGGGCGTATCGATTCATAACCTTGTAAGAACGCTGCCATTTTACTACGGTCAAAGTTAACGGATTCGCCTTGCTCTGCAACGCCCCACGTGGTACAAAAATCATTGATAGTGATCGCAATATCCATCACGTAATGCTCAACGCTGACTTCAGTAAAGTCTAGTAGACCCGTCAAACGCGCTTCGCCTTTTTGTAGATTCCATAAGGTATTGTCGGCAAACATATCTAAATGACATAGGCCTTTTGGCAAGGTTGCCAATGGCAATTCCGAATAAGAGCGCCAGATATCGCTCATCAGCTTGGCTTCGTCACCTGGCATAAACTGCATTTCACGGTCGCGCACATCTGCCCATGGGTACAGAGGCACGCCATATTGCTCACTTGGTTGTAGTGCTTGTAGCGTTTCATGCAGCATCGCTAATGCCGCGCCAATATCATGACACATCGCTTGCGTGGTTTGATCCGGATGTGAGCCTGCTAGACACGGTACTAGCGTAATCGCTTTGTCTTCATAATGGATGACATAGCGTTTATCATCGATGGCGCCATCCGCCTGAGCACTATTTGATTCAATAACAGCTAGCGGCGCGGCGACTGGTAGCTTGCCATTTAATTGATTAAGAATAACGGCCATTTTTTCGATATCAGCAGGCGGACGTTCTTCAAACAAGGTAAATACATAAGAGTATCTGCCATCTACATCGTCAGTCGTTTGAATAAACCAGTTTGAGTTTTTAATACCTTGAGTGATCGGAATCGCACGGGCAAACGACACGCCAAAGCTTTGGCAAAAGGCGGCAAACTGATCATCGGTTAACTGGGTATAGACGGACATGACATCTCACTTATGACGGTTAAATGGTAGAAGTAGTAGGTGAAATAATAAATTCAATTTGGGTAATAATAAATGTGGCGGCAAACAATAATAGTGACCATTACGTCGCCGATAAGCAAACTTTAAATATCGTTAGGATATTTTGTCAACAAGCGGTGCTCTACAATGTAGTTGATACTAATAAAATATTCACTTAGCAAAATAGCGACTCATTAAGACAACTACTTAATAAATCAGCTAACACATAGGCTAGGCATTTTTTGCGATTTTCAAACCCTCTTCAATCGATAAATAAACAGGGGAATTAGGAACATCTTGATAAACTATATGGCCATCTGCAAAAATAATGCACTCTTCAACGGCTAGCTGTTGCCAGTTTTCATCACTGGTAAGCGGGGTGGTAGCGAGCACTGTCATGACATCATCTGTCTCATTGACGGTCTCAAAGTCCATCGTCACATCCACATCAATGAGAGATGCTGAACCAAATGGTGCTTGACGGGTCACATGAAATAACAACGTATTGGCATAACCAAGCATCCACTCACCATTGGACATCAAACAGTTAAACAATCCATAGTTTGCCAAAAAACGGCATTGCACGGTTAAGAACTCATACAGTGTCCGTGCATCAGGCTTGTACTCAAATTGGTCTTTCAACTGATTAAGCAGATAACAAAACGCAAACTCCGAATCGGTGTCACCTACTGGACAATAGTGATGTGACTTGCCCTGCTTGATAGGGTCACTATCGTCTGCTTCTTCGATGGTCATTTTACCGTTATGAGAAAACACCCAAGCCTCACCCCAAATCTCACGCGTAAAAGGATGAGCATTACTGAGTAATTGATCATCTGATTTGCGTATATGGACAATAGTATTGTCAGCTTTTACTCGGGTTTGACTGACCAATTCAGCAAGTGGAGAGTCCATCGCTGCGCGATTATCACAGTACAAACGCAGTCCCGTTGGCTCAAAATAAGCGATGCCAAAACCGTCAACATGATCGTCTGTAAGGCCACCACGAGCCCGAAAACCAGCAAAAGAGAAACCGATATCAGCAGGATTTTTACTGTTCATGCCAAGCAGTTGACACATAAGCACCCTTTGCATTTGTTTTGTAAAATAGTTACGCGTATCATAGCATTTTATGTGATGTATCTTTGTATTCTTGCGCGAATTAATAGGCGGTTTTATGCTAGCAAAACGTATTATTCCCTGTCTTGACGTAGACAATGGCCGCGTGGTCAAAGGTGTTCAGTTTGTTGATATCAAAGACGCAGGCGATCCTGTTGAAGTAGCCAAACGTTACAACGAGCAAGGCGCTGATGAGATTACTTTTTTGGATATTACTGCGACCAATGATGAGCGCGATACCACTTATCATACTGTTGAACGCATGGCAGAAACGGTATTCGTTCCGCTGACTGTTGGCGGCGGCGTTCGAAAAATCGCTGATATCCGCAATTTACTCAATGCTGGCGCGGATAAAGTGGCGATTAACTCAGCAGCTGTATTTACGCCGGAGTTCGTTGGTGAAGCCGCGCAGAAATTTGGTAATCAGTGTATCGTCGTTGCTATCGATGCCAAACGCGTCGCTGATATCAACGTCGATGGTATTGTCGTGCCACGTTGGGAGATTTTCACCCATGGTGGCCGTAAGCCAACGGGGATCGATGCCGTTGCTTGGGCGAGCAAAATGGCCGAGCTGGGCGCTGGTGAACTACTGGTCACTTCGATGGACGGTGATGGCACCAAAAAAGGCTATGATTTGGCTCTCATGCAGCAAATTACGAGCCGCGTTAATGTACCAGTTATCGCCTCAGGCGGTGTTGGTAACCTGCAACATTTGGCAGAAGGCGTACTAGAAGGTGGCGTAGATGCCGTACTTGCCGCCAGTATTTTTCACTTCGGTGAGTACACGGTATTGGAGGCCAAAGAGTACATGGCAGCGCAAGGAATACAGATGCGTCTTTAGCACGCTCGTAATATACAAATAAAACCCAAAAAAATGCTATCATAGCGCTAACCATTTATTTTCGTTCAATTAACTAGGGCAACGCCAAAATCATAGGCGACCGAATCGATTGAACGCATCAGACTATTTAGCTATTTATTGACGCCTATATTTCAATTGAACGCTTATTAAGCAAAGGATTTTTTATGTCGAACTTACAACAGCAGCGCAACGACGTGACTCATATCGATGGTAACCTACATCAAAACGCTGATGCTCGCATTGGTATCGTTGTTGGTCGTTTTAACGGTTTTGTCGTTGAGTCATTGGTCGATGGTGCAATCGATGCCCTACTCCGTCACGGCGTATTGGGTAGCAACATTACTGTTATCCGCGTTCCTGGTGCATTTGAGCTACCACTTGTGGCCCAACGTGCTGCTGAATCAGATCGTTTTGACGCGATTGTGGCACTGGGTGCAATCATCCGTGGCAGCACGCCGCATTTTGATATTGTAGCCAGCGAGTCGGCCAAAGGTTTGAGCGCTGTGGCAATGGATTATAATATCCCTGTTGCTAACGGTATCATCACTACTGACAGCATCGAGCAAGCTATTGAGCGCTCTGGCACTAAAGCGGGCAACAAAGGCTCTGAAGCTGCGATGGTTGTACTAGAAATGATCGCTGTTTTGTCACAGCTAGATATTGATGATATCGATGAAGCATAAGCTTTAAAGCTCAAATTTATTAGTTTAACTGGTGCTGCTATTTAGTAATAACAGCACCTTATAGCACTAGCCAGCTATCAAAATAATTGGCTATTTTTTGAATTTTCGCCGTATTTCTATACCCTTTGAAATTTTGAATAAGCATAGCTAAAAAGCTACTTTGTTAATTTATATTTTGACTGGGTATCATCTCAAAAATTTAGGTACAGACCCCCTATGACTGACCAACTCAAGCGCGCTATTAGCGCTGCGAAAACCGCACAAGCCAATGATGGACAAGCTGAAGCTACCCGTATAGCGAGCAGTAGTGCGGGTGATCAAACATTCGATATGAGTGAGTCTTCTTACAAGACCAGTCACACTGCTATCCGTAAGGCACGTCGCTTTGCGATGCAAGGCCTATACGAATGGCTCGTCACTGATCGCCGCTTTGATGTAGATGGTAAGCTTGGCTGGAAAGCCAATGCTCCGCACGATATTGCTGCTCGCACGCGTGCAACCAATGCCATGCATACCGTCCATATCGGTTATTATCATGAAATGATGCGCGACATCCCAGAGCAAATTGAAGCTCTTGATGCGCTTATCAGTCAGCATCTCGATCGTGAGGTTGATAAGTTAGATACGGTTGAGCACGCTATCTTATTGATTGGCGCGTATGAGCTACAGAACCGTGTAGAGATTCCTTATAAAGTCGTGCTTGATGAAGCGATGAAGCTAAATAATCACTTTGGGGCGACTGACGCTCACAAACTGATTAATGCGGTACTGGATAAAATGGCTGGTGAGCTGCGTGCTTTAGAGGTACAAGCAGATACTAATGCCAATCTACGTACGTCACAAAAAGCAGCAGCTAAACAATCTGAAGTGAGTTCGGCTGAAGTAACGGTAGCCGATAATATCGAAACTGCTGCTGAAACAGAAAGCGCTATCGTCGATGAGCCGACTGCATCAAACAAGCCGCGTATCAGTGCTAACAAAGCCAACGTTAAACGCAGTAGTGCCAGTAAAGCCAGTGCAAATATCAGTGACTTTAAGGCGAGCAAGAAAAACGCTAACGATACCAAAGACTAAGACTAACCATGAACGAGTTTGAGCTGATTGAGCGTATATTCTCACAGATGCAGGCCACGCATGCGCCATTAACAGGTATCGAAAAAGGTATCGGTGACGACGCGGCTGTGATGGCATTGCCAGCAGGATCACGCTTGGTTAGCTGTATTGATACACTGGTTCAAGGTCGTCACTTTCATGCTGATTGGCAAAAAGTCGACGAATTAGCATTTGCGATTGGCTATAAGGCAGTCGCCGTTAATGTCTCAGACATTGCTGCTATGGGTGCGACGCCGCATAGCATTATGCTAGCGTTGGCATTACCTGAACGTTTAGCAAATCACGAATGGCTCACTGAATTTGCCAAAGGGCTGTTTCATGCGTGCCAGCTGTTTGGCGTAACGCTGATAGGTGGTGACACCACGCGTAGTGAGCGCTTAGTACTTAGTATCAGCGCGCAGGGATTACTGTCCGCAGATACACCTGCCATTTACCGCTCAGGTGCGCAAGTTGGTGATAAGATTTATGTATCAGGCACCCTTGGTGATGCCGCTTTCGCCTTAAAGTATCCTGAAAGCGTACAAGGTATCGAGTTGGCGCATCGTCTACATATGCCAACGCCGCGTATTGCACTAGGTGCAGCGTTGGCAAAGCTCGGTGCAACAGCGATGATAGATATCTCCGATGGTCTTTACCAAGATCTTGGCCATATCTGTCAGCAAAGCTCTGTAGGTATGCGCATCCATTTAGACAAGCTACCGAGTAGCGAGTCATTATCTACTGTCGATTTGTCTGATCGCTTATTAGGTCAGCTAGCGGGCGGTGATGATTATGAATTGGCATTTACCTTACCTGCGCATATTAAACCTCCTACTGGCAATACACCTGTCACCTGTATCGGCGAGGTAATTGCACTAGCAGATCCGATAGCGACAGATACCAAGTCTTCTGATAACTCACGTCTTGAACTGTTTTATCAAAATCAGCCAGTGACGCCAACTCAGCCCGCACCGTTTTCAATATGGCCCAATCTTACTGGTTACCAACACTTTACAGGCTAATCCATGACTGATCACGACTTATCTAAGCCTGACATCCGTAAAGCAAATGACTGCCCACCGCTACCGGTCGATGCCAGTATGCTTGACCGTGCAGTCTATTGGCTTGGGCTAGGTTTAGGTAGTGGTTTACCACGCCGTGCACCTGGTACCTGGGGTACCGTTGGTGGGCTGATTGTGGGCGTGCCCCTCATGAGTCTAGGTTTTATTCCTTTTTTACTGCTGACTATTTTATCTTGTTTGGTTGGTATCTGGATCTGTGGGCGTACTTCTGAATTAATGCAGGTGCACGATGATCCACATATTGTGTGGGATGAATGGGCAGGCATGTGGATTACCTTATTGCCGTTATCTTACATTTTATCTTATTTATTTCCTAAGCCTGAAAACACATTGTCGTTAATGATGATGCCTATGTTTTGGGGCTGGCTACCGACCGCCTTTATCCTATTTCGCGTATTTGATATCTTGAAGCCGCCACCGATTGGCTGGGCAGACAGAAAAGTTGCTGGCGGTCTTGGGGTCATGTTAGATGATATTATTGCAGGCATCATGGCAGCGGTCATTTGGTTGGTTATTTACATCATTGTGATGATGTTCATGTCTTTTTGATATTAGCGCACAGAAATATTTACTACAGTTTTAGCTGTCTTATATATTTGATTTTACTTACTTAAATTATTGGTATTCAAATTACAAAGCCTGCACATCACAGCATTTTTATAAATGAACATTTGCGCTATAATCCAATATTATATTTTGTTACATTTGCGAGCCTATTATGACATCTCCTCTTTCTGTAATTATTTTAGCTGCCGGTAAAGGCACACGTATGCAATCGGCAAAGCCAAAGGTATTGCAGACATTGGCTGGGAAGTCTTTATTAGGTCATGTGCTAGATACTTGTCATCAGTTAACTGTTGATGAAACCATCATTGTTCATGGATTTGGTGGTGATCAAGTAAAGTCAGAAATTACCAATCAATATACACAAGCTTCGATTACTTGGGTTGCTCAAACTGAGCAACTGGGAACTGGCCATGCAGTCAAGGTGACGCTGTCTGATTTGCCCAAGTCAGGACAAAGTCTCATTCTTTACGGTGATGTGCCATTGGTCAGCTGTCAGACGCTAACGGCATTAAAAACTGCCAATACTGATGGCATGTCTATGCTAACGCTGACAGTCGATAATCCATTTGGGTTGGGTCGTATTAAGCGTGACCAAGCGGGCAATATTGAAGCCATCGTTGAACAAAAAGATGCTGATGCTGAAGAGCAAAGTATTAAAGAGATTAATAGCGGCATTTACTGCGTCGATAATGCGCTACTGCACAAATATTTACCTGAGCTCTCTAACGATAATGCACAGCAAGAATATTATCTGACGGATATCGTTAAAATGGCCGTCGCCGATGGTATTACTATCGAGGCGATTGAGCCTGAGCATACGTTTGAGATTGAAGGGGTAAATAACCGCCAGCAGCTTGCTAGCTTAGAGCGTACTTGGCAACGTAAGCTAGTTGCTGACTTACAAGAAGCTGGCGTACAGTTCGCCGACCCTACTCGTGTCGATATTCGTGGTACGTTAACCGCTGGTCAAGACGTGTTTATTGACGTTAATGTGGTATTTGAAGGTGACTGTACTTTGGGTGATAACGTTTATATCGAAGCGGGCTGTGTCATCAAAAGTGCCAAGATTGGTAATGCCTGCTACATCAAACCGTATTGCGTGATCGATCGCGCGGACATTGGTACTGGTGTTGATATCGGGCCTTTTGCGCATTTGCGTCCTGATACCGTACTATCTGATAACAGCAAAGTTGGTAATTTTGTCGAAATTAAAAAATCGACTATTGGTCAAGGCAGTAAAGTAAATCACTTAAGCTACGTCGGCGATGCAACTGTCGGTACAGGCGTGAATATCGGTGCTGGTGTCATTACCTGTAATTATGACGGTGCTAATAAATCGCAAACTATCATTGGAGATAATGCCTTTATTGGCTCCAATGCTAGCTTAGTTGCACCAGTGACGATTGGCAATACTGCTACCGTTGCTGCTGGTTCTGTGATTACCAAAGACGTTGACAGTAGTGCCTTAGCGTTTGGCCGTGCGCGCCAAGTACAAAAAAATGACTTTCAACGACCAATTAAAAAATAATTGCTCATTGGTAATTTAATCGACCACAGTCATTCTTGAACCAATCTAAGCAGTACGGCAATCTTTGTGGTGCTGCTTCACTATATTTGTCGTTTGATGACTCATCATTAATGACCAACCAAATTTTTGATCTTGCACCATTATATATTGAACTACTAAAATTTGAATCTAAGGAATAGCCATGTGTGGAATTGTAGGCGCCGTTGCTGAGCGAAATATCGCTAATATCTTACTTGAAGGCCTAAAGCGTTTAGAATATCGCGGCTATGACTCAGCTGGTCTGACGGTTATTCGTGATGGCGAACTACACCGTGAGCGCCAAGTAGGTAAAGTACAGGCACTGGTTGATGCCGTTGCTATCAATCCAGAGTTTTTTGATGGTCATATCGGTATTGCTCATACGCGCTGGGCAACCCATGGTGAGCCAGCACAACGTAATGCGCATCCACACGTGTCAGGCAAGATTGCGGTCGTTCATAACGGTATCGTCGAAAACTACGCTGAACTAAAAGAAGAGCTAATAGCCAAAGGCTATGTGTTTACTTCACAGACAGATACTGAAGTGGTGGCGCATCTGATCCATGATATCTACAAAAAGACACCTGACTTGTTAGAAGCAGTACGCACCATCATTCCGTTATTGCACGGTGCTTTTGCATTGGGTATCGTACACGTAGATTGCCCTGATGAGCTCATTACTGTACGTCTAGGCTCACCTTTGGTTATTGGCGTCGGTATCGGTGAGAACTTTATCGCGTCAGATCAGTTGGCGTTGTTGCCGGTGACTAACCGCTTTATGTATTTAGAAGAAGGCGATATCGCCAAATTAACTCGCAATAGTATTCAAGTTTATGCAGATGGTGTTGAAGTCCAACGTCAGATACATGAAATTGATGCAACCCAGCACAATGCTGATAAAGGCGAGTTCAAACATTATATGCTCAAAGAAATTTACGAGCAGCCAGACGCCGTCGCTCGTACGATAGAGATGGCTTTGGACAATGGTGAAACGACTAAACTACGCGACGATTTTTTACAGCGTCATGAGACACTGTTGGCAGGTATTCGTCATGTACAAGTGATTGCTTGTGGTACCAGTTATCACGCTGGTATGGTCGCAAAATACTGGTTTGAGAGCCTTATTCGTATACCTTGCTCGGTCGAGGTTGCCAGCGAATTCCGCTATCGCAATCCTGTCGTCGTCGATAATACTTTGGTCATCTGTATTTCTCAATCTGGTGAAACGGCTGACACCTTATCAGCGTTACGTGATATCCAAAAGCAAACGCCAGCAGGCTTAGTCAGCTTGGCACTATGTAATGTACCGACGTCATCGCTAGTACGTGAAACAGATATTTTCTTGCCGACGTTAGCAGGACCTGAGATTGGCGTCGCCTCTACCAAAGCATTTACCACTCAGCTTGTGGCTTTGATATTATTGATATTAAAAGTTGGTGTCACGCAGAAACGCATGACTGACGAACACTTAAATACGTTATTAAGTGAATTACATCAATTACCAGGACAACTCTACGCCAGCTTAAACCTTGATGGTCCTATTAAGACCATGAGTGAAAGCTTTGAAGATAAGAAAAGCTGTCTATTCTTAGGTCGCGGGCTACAGTTCCCGATTGCGCTAGAAGGCGCGCTAAAGCTAAAAGAAATTTCTTACATTCATGCCGAAGGTTATGCGGCAGGCGAGCTCAAACACGGTCCATTAGCATTGGTCGATAAAGACATGCCCATCGTCGTACTAGCGCCCAAAGACAGTATGTTTGATAAATTAAAAGCCAACATGCAAGAAGTGCATGCGCGTCATGGTGAGCTATTTGTGTTCGCTAGCGAAGCCAGTCAAATGGTCGCTGAAGATAGACTGCACTTAGTATATGTACCTGATGTTTGCGAGACGCTTGCCCCTATCGTCTACAGCGTGCCTGTGCAGCTGTTGTCATACCATGTAGCAGTAATGCGTGGCACAGACGTCGACCAGCCACGCAATTTGGCAAAATCAGTCACGGTAGAATAAGAAGAATTACTCTACGACAGCTCTGAAAAGACAAATATTAACCCCTGCTATTGTGAACTCAGTAGCAGGGGTTTTTTATAATTTTAAAACGACCTACTAGCAGTTTAGAAAAAAGTAGTAATAATTGCCTGAGCAAAAATTAAATAAAGATACTTATATCCAGCTCCAAATAATTCACATATTTTAAAAATTGGTAAAAGGTAGAATTTCGATACAAAAAAATAGTGACACTCTATCTATTAATTAGAGCATCACTATTATTGTTCTTATTTGGTAGCTACATTTAGTCGCCTATAGAGATGTTTAGTCTCTTTCTAGCACCACTCTATAGCGAGCATTACCACTCTCTAATCGCTCAAACGCTTCATTAATCTCAGACATTTTATACGTTTCAGTGACTGGCTGAATATTATGGCGCGCAGCAAAATCTAGCATTTTACGTAGCGTCGCTGGTGAGCCAACTGGCGAGCCTGATAGGCTGTTCTGAGCCATAATCATTGGTGCAGCCGATATCTCTAATGGCGCTTCTAATAGTCCAACAAAATGCAGCTTACCTTTTGGTCTTAGCGTCTTGATCACGACATCCCAGTTCATATCAACGTTCACTGTTGAGATAATTAGATCGAAAGAACCTGCAGCCTTTTCAATTTCGCTATCGTCTCTTGAGTTTAGTGAATGGTGAGCGCCCATCTCTTTTGCTTCTTCCATTTTTGATTCACTGGTAAATGCCGTCACTTCACAGCCCCACGCATTGGCAAACTGCAATGCCAAATGACCCAAGCCACCAATACCAATCACAGCCACTCTAGAAGTTGGTTTGATGTCGTACTGCATAAGTGGGTTAAACACTGTGATACCGCCACATAACAGTGGTCCTACCGCGTTAAAATCAAGCCCTTCAGGTATCTTGATGACGCTAGTATCTTTTGCGCGTACTTTATCTGCGAAGCCGCCATGATTACCAATAATCGTACCTTCTTGCTCAGGGCACAAGTTGTGGTCTCCATCGATGCATAGATCACAAATGTTACAGTACCCTTTATGCCAACCAAGTCCGACTTTATCGCCCAACTCTAGATGCTTGACGTGCTTGCCTTTATTGAGGACTTTACCTGCAACCTCATGCCCACCGACAAACGGATATTGAGTCATACCCCATTCATTTTGCCACATCGATAAATCACTATGGCAGATACCGCAGCTATGTACTTCGATTTCTACTTCGTGATCGCCTAGAGCACCAGGATCGTATTCATAAGGCTCAAATTTGCCACCTTTCTCTTTTGCTGCATATGCGTTAATCATAGTTATTCCTTATTTTCTAGTTTTTTTAGAGGTTAGTTTATAGAGATTGGTTTATCGTTCTAATAGCTACTTATCTATTAGTAAAATTAAAATAGCGCTATAAGACATAAACAATTTCTTCAATAGATTTGATTGGACAGACTATAGCAAAGACTGACCCAACTAATCCATTCAACTTACCAGTTTTAGACTAACGTCATACAAAGAGTCATACTTAATAGGCAGTAACTCATCAAAAATACTGCTTGTTATCAGCAACATTGTTTTGCTAATTGTTTGATTACTTATATAGTGCATGTCTTCTTCGATAACCTGTCAGTTTTGGCGTCTTCATTACCTGCAGTAAAAGACAGATTATCATTAGTGACATTCCTAGCCAGCCGATAGGAGAGAATGTTTCACCGATTATAATGATAGCCAATATAGTGGCCACAATAGGTTCTAGTAACGTGATAAGCGTCGCTTTGCTCGCCTCAATCACTCTTAACGCTTGGCCAAAGAGCAAATAACCAAAGAACATCGGCGCAATTGCCAGATATAGGGCAACGCTTATATGTTTTGCATCTAAAAACAGGTTTTCCCCTGTTAATAATAATGATGGCAACAATAAAATCGCCGACAGACCAAACATGCTTGCCATCGCTGATTTCGAGTTTACCCCGTTCTCTATCATCTGACGTGCTGTCCATGAGTATGTGGCATAGGTCAATCCTGCAACTAACCCTAACAACACGCCTAGTATTCGATTATTTGCTTGTGCGTTTATATCTAAATATTGAGTTTTACCTAAAGTCAGCAAAATAACGCCAACCACACCAAATATAAAACTTACCACCCATCGACTAGTGACTCTTTTATTGCTAATCAGACGCTCCATGATAACAGTGAAAAATGGTGCGCTAGCAATTGAGATTACTGTACCAATAGCGACACCTGCCAATCTCATAGAGGAATAAAAAGCTAAAGGATAGATAGCAACACATAGGCTACCAATGAACAAGAGACTGGGTTTAGAAAGTAGTTTCTGTCTATCGCTTAATAAATTATTCTTAGCATTCAATACTAGCAATACACCGCCTATCCCCATCGAAAACGCACCAACGGCTAATGGACTAACGTCAGGTATAAAAGCAGACGCTGTACCTGTCGTTCCCCAAAGGACACTGGCAGCTATCACACATAAAATAGCACTTAGACTAGATTTATTCTGCAGCATAGTAGCTACCTCTGACGTTATAATGAATAACATTATAGAGAGTTACAGAATATAATTTTTGCAGATTAGACGGTTTGCATGTCTGGTTAGACGTGTTTTAATTTGGAAGGGGCAATACCGAAATATTTAGAAAAGCGGCGGCTAAAAGCGCTAACATCCGTATAACCAACCAGTTCGGCTATGATAGCGATAGGTGAATCAGTATGTAGTAATAAAGCTTGCGCCTTTTGCATCCTGATCTTTGTGATGTACTCAGTGACAGTTTGGTTTGTTTGCAGTTTGAAGTTCTTTTTGAACTGCGTAGCACTGAGACAAGAGATATCCGCCAACACTTCGACAGAAAGGTTTTTAGCAAAATTGTGGTGAATATATGCTACGACTTCTCTAATTCGAGCGTCATATTGCACAAATAGATTTTGTTGTTCTAGAAGTTTATAAAAGGTATCAAACATCAACTTCTCGACTTCAGGGTTGATTTGATACCTTAACTGACTCTCTGAAAACTCCAAAAATGCCAACAATGGCGCACTTATAGAAAAGACAATTTGTGATGAATGAAGCACATTTTCTGGCAACAGATCTGTATCCACAACGATAAACTTTGCATTCTCCTCAGCGCTAAAGTAATGCTTTTCATTTGTCTTAACCACAACACATTCGCTTGGGATAACTTTTCCAGTATAGCTCCCAACTTCGATATTGATTGCACCTCGCAAAGGCAAAACAATCTGATGAAAGTCATGAGAATGCCCTCGAGTCTGGCGAGTGTATGACCTAATTGAGAGCGTGTTAATCATTTCGCATTTTCCACATTGCTATTATTGTGTCGTGTCTTGGCTCACTATTTGGTTAGCTATTTGGCTCTCTATGAGAAGTGACTATTAGAGGTCACTAGGTTTGCCATGTGGAGCTAGCCATTTAGCAAACCATCCTGATAGGTCATCCATCAAGGTATAGACGACAGGAATAACAACCAAGCTCAATAGCGTAGAGGTTACCAGACCACCCAGTACCGCTGCTGCCATCGGACGCCTAAAGGTAGGATCTGCATCGCCCCAACCAAATACCAATGGCAACATACCTGCACCCATCGCAATGGTCGTCATAATAATAGGCCGTGCACGCTTGCGACATGCGTCTACGATAGCCTCAAAGCGTGCCAGCCCTCTACGCTGGGCAATCAACGCGTAATCGACCAGCAGGATTGAGTTTTTGGTCGCAATACCCATGAGCATAATAAAGCCAATCATCGAAGGCATCGATAAGCTACTATTGGTAATAACCAAGCCGACAAACGCCCCACCGATCGACAGAGGTAACGCCATCAGAATGGTAAAAGGCTGCAATAAACGGCCAAATAGTAGAATAAGCACGCCTAAAATACAAACCACCCCGACGGACATCGCAATGATAAAGCCACTAAAGAGGTCTGCCATGTTTTCGGCTTGACCTTGGTCGATAATGGTAATCGAAGGCGGCAGTTGCTGCATGGTCGGCACTGCTTTGACCGCTTGTACCAAATCACCAAGCTCGCCACTCGCAGGTTGTACCGTGATACTAATAGCACGCTCTCGATCCAGTCTACTAATCTGCGCAGGCCCAGTGCCAAAGTCTAGCGTAGCAACCTCACCCACGCGCACGCCTTGACCTGCAGGCATGGTACTCGGCACGTACAAACCTTCTAGTTGGCTAACATTTTGCTTAGCCACGTCAGGTAAACGTACCACGATCGGTACTTGACGCGTATCAAGATTAAGCTTGGACAATTGCTGCTCGTAGTCGCCTACGGTTGCCACACGTAGAGTCGTAGCGATATCTTGCGTGGTCACCCCTTTATCAGCCATTGCCAATCTATCTGGCGTTACCGTTAGCTCTTGGCGTGGCAGACTGCGATCACTGGTCACAGCACCTGCACTTGGTAGCCCTCGAATCTCAGACATGATTTTTTGTGCAGTTTGTTCAAGCAATTGCGGATTGGTACTGGTCAATGAAAAGTTATAACCGCTCTCACCACCACTTGATAAGCCG
Source organism: Psychrobacter sp. NPDC078409 (assembly GCF_050268505.1). Classification (NCBI taxonomy): domain Bacteria; kingdom Pseudomonadati; phylum Pseudomonadota; class Gammaproteobacteria; order Moraxellales; family Moraxellaceae; genus Psychrobacter; species Psychrobacter sp. NPDC078409. The sequence goes on along the minus strand of NZ_JBNNGW010000005.1, from coordinate 20,337 downwards.
ACTGTAAACCGTGCTCCTGGCACTTCTGTCATCAGTTTGCTAATTTTGCGCTCTATCTCTTGCTTGGTGCCTCGTTCTGCACGCGGAGCAAGCACGATATCCAAGCCCGCAATGTTTTCAGCCTTACCGCCGCCACCATCTGACGCACCCATCGATGCCTGCGCCTCTCCCACTGAGGTAAAGATATTGGTCACCTCAGGCATGGCCAAAATACGAGCACTCGCTAGCGCTGCCACGCGCTCAGTATCTGCCAACGAAACGTCAGGTGTCAGCTCAATAGCTACTCGAGTTTGATCGATATCATTATCAGGGATAAATGACGTGGGTAACAGCTTAACCAAAGCTAATGAGGCTACAAATAAAACAAGCGTTGCACCCATGGTTAGCCAGCGATGATGTAGGGTCCAAGACACAATTTTAAGATAATACTTCATCATCGCGCTTTGTTTTTCGACGTGCTTTTTCTCAGGTCGTAAGATATAAGCTGCCATCATAGGGGTAATCAGGCGAGCTACCATCAGCGAGGCAAAAATTGATAAGGCAGCCGTCCAACCAAACTGACGGAAAAACTGTCCAACAATACCGCCCATAAAGGCCGTTGGTAAAAACACCGCAATCAAAGTAAAAGTAGTCGCGACAACGGCCAGACCGATTTCATCAGCGGCTTCCATCGCCGCTTCATAAGGCGTTTTACCCATACGTAGATGGCGTATAATGTTTTCGACCTCAACGATTGCATCATCGACCAGCACCCCAATGACCAGCGATAATGCCAGTAGTGAGATGATATTCAGACTAAAGCCAAACAGATACATACCTAAAAAAGTTGGAATGACTGATAGCGGCAAAGCGACCGCGGCAACGATAGTCGCGCGAATATTGCGCAAAAACAGGAAGACTACCACTACAGCCAATAGCCCACCTTCGATGAGCATTCTCAACGAGGCTTCATAATCTTCTGCAATGGGTGTGGCTCGGTCATAGACTTTCTCAATACTGATATTACCGACATCAGCGGTCAGCTTGGCAAGCTCCTCATCAACCAGCTCCATCACATCGACTTCACTGGCCCCACGCGATCGAGTAATATTAAATGCCACCACTGTTTGACCGTCTAGCTTAGCAATCGAGCTTGGATCTGCTGCGCCGTCAGTGATTTTTGCCATACGACCTAAAGCTTGTGTGCCCCCCGTAGGGACAGCCACTTGCAAGTCGTTTAGCTCATTTGCTCGCTCAACAGCACCGAGAACACGGATGGTCTGAGTCGTATTGCCAACTTCCGCCTCCCCACCAGAGCTGTCTTGCTGGATACCAGCGATTTGCTGCGATAATTGTGAAATAGAAAACTTTAGACCACTTAACGCAATTGGGTCGGCAGCAACCGTAATCTCACGCTGCAACCCGCCAACACGGCTCACGGTACTAACGCCTGGTATATCAGATAGCCGCTTGGTAACGGTATCATCAACAAACCAAGATAAATCCTCCACACTCATATTTTCAGCGGCGACAGAGTACGTAACGACTGGAAACCCAGCAGTAGATACTTTGGTAATGATAGGATCGTTGGCTGCAGCTGGTAGATCACCACGTACTTCACCGACTGCTGAGCGCACATCGTCTACCGCTTCTTGAATGTCTTTTTCTAAGGTGAATTCAGTGGCAATGGTCGCCGCACCCGTCTGTAGCGTGGTACGAATATGACTCACGCCTTCGATACTGGTCAGTTTATTTTCAATCTTTTTGGCAATATCGTTTTCAAGCTGTGAAGGCGCAGCACCTGGTAGCGTCACCGTCACTACCACTGCTGGCAAATCTATGTCCGGAAACTGCTGGACTTTCATTTTCATGAAACCGTAAATGCCGCCCAACGTCAGCAGCACAAACAGCAAGATAGCAACGAGCGGATTTTTGATCGAATAAGCGGAGACGTTTAAGCTCATGGCTGTGCCTGCACTGGCTTACTGGTTTGAGTTACACCATTAACAACGCGCACTAGGTCACCATCATTTAAGAAGCTACCGCCCTGTTTTACGATACGACTGTCACTTGGCAAAGGCTCTAACACTGCTACGCTTTCGCCCAATCGCTCACCCAATGTCACTCGCTGCTGCTTGATACGTCCCATCGATCGATCGTCTCGAGTAGTCGACTCGGTAACGAGCATTACATAGTCATAACCATCATTGCTGACCACGGCACTATTAGGAATCGTTTGCGTACTGGTACTTCCTAATAGGAATTCGCCTGTTTGATACATGCCTGCACGTATCTTTGAGTTGGCAGCTAGGCTAGCATAAATCGTAATTTGGCGGTTGTTGTCTGCGGTTGGTGCGATGCGGTTTACTTGCCCCATCACTGTATCACCACCCGGTAGACTGACTTGTACAGGCGTACCGACGTTTATATCACCGACAAGCTTAGGATCTATATCTGCTCGCCATTCCAAAACCCCGCCTTTGATAATCGTAAATAGCGGATCCCCGCCTGCCACCTGACCAACTTCTACCATTTTTTCACTGATAATACCGCTGACAGGAGCGACGACTTTTGCGTTCTCTAATGTCAAACGCTGATTGCTCAAACGGGCTTTGGATGCTTGCAAAGAAGCTCTGGCACGGACTTCCGAGGTACGGTAGCGATCGGCTTCTTGTTTGCTGATGGCATCAATATCGATCAATGGCAGCACACGTGCAGCATCAGCGCTGGCATTGGCAAGGGTGGCTTCCGCTTCTGCGACATCTGCTTGCGCCTGTAGCACTTGCTGCTCCATGGCATCAGTATCGAACACGGCTAAGACCTGACCCGCTCTAACGCGGTCGCCTTCTTCGACCAAAATACGCTCGATAGCCACACCATTGACTTTTGCACTGACGTTCGCAGTATCCTTAGCATTGATGGTTCCATCGGCACTGAGCGTGCTGCCGATATCATCTTGGCTTGGACTGACTGTTTCTACTGAGAGTACTGATTGCTCAATACTAGCATCGCTACCAGTTGCCTGATCGTTTGCGACAGAATTAGAAGTTGCTGACTCATCTGTAGCTGCATTACTATCATTGCCCCAATACTTGCCAAGCAGCACCCCAATCACTAGTACGGCTGCCAATACGGGCCACAACCATATTGGTGGTTTTGCAGATGGCCTTTGAGATACAGTGTCAGTTTGACGATACGGCGGCAGCTCAGATTCAGCTGACGGCTTAGAATGGGTTTCTTCAAAATCGCTCATGATAACTCTCTGTAGGTACAGTCAATATTGAAATACTCGATATAGAATGACTAAAAATATCAATCAGTCACAGCAATAAGAAAAAGTGGCACGCAATCGAAGCAATGTTTGGATAGCCTGATATAGGGCTATGAGCGTTACTTACAGAGAGTATTACGATGTTCTCTAAAGCACTGTTTATTATTATAATAGTCCATCAAATTATCGAGAATAGCATATATTTAGTCATCATCTTATTTTTATATATAGCGTCTAGCGTTCATAAACTTAATTGAAACTTAGACCGAATACATGTGCAATGTTCAAGGCATATCGACCGGTTTAAAGAAATAAGATCGCGTATAGCCAGCTGTTGAATCTCTAATGTGTTCAACGACTGACTATGGATGGAGTGTTGTCTAAAAAGAATTTTAACATTGCTGCCATGCTGTTTGACGATAATTAGAAATGTGTTCAATGACGCACTGAACCCACTTGCCGATACTAAGCACTGTGTACTAGACACTGGATACTAAGCACTGATTACTAAATACTAAGCATTGGTATAGCGACTTGCCTCAGGCATCCAGCGATGAATTAATTGACTGACATCTGCTTTTCGCGCAGGGTCTGCTATCAAATGCTTCGCTAACCGCTGAGCAATGGCAAATAATTGCTCATCACGGATCAGATCAGCCAGATAGTAGCCAACATTACCCGTTTGACGTTTGCCTAACAGCTCTCCTGGCCCACGTAGCTCTAAGTCTTTTTGAGCAATAACAAAACCATCGGTACTATCGCGTAGGACGTTTAAACGTTCTGTGCCAGTCTCTGATAGCGGCTTTTGATACAACAGTACACAGAAGCTTTTGGTCGAGCCACGTCCGACTCGCCCGCGCAGCTGATGCAATTGTGATAGTCCCAAACGCTCTGCATTTTCGATAACCATTAACGATGCATTGGGTACATCGACCCCTACCTCGATGACAGTCGTCGCAATCAGCAAGTCCAAATTACCTGCTTTGAACTCCTGCATGATGGCTTGCTTATCAGCAGACTTCATCTTGCCATGTACCAGTCCAATACGAATATCTAGACGTTCATTTAAATCCTCATAAGTGGCTTCGGCTGCCTGCGCATCCAAGACACTAGACGCTTCTACCAGTGAGCATACCCAGTACGCTTGCCTGCCCGCTTCGCAATTAATCGCAATACGTTCTATGACTTCATCGCGTCGATTGCGATCGATAGTTACCGTTGTAATTGGGGTACGCCCCGGTGGCAATTCATCAATGATTGAGGTATCCATATCGCCATAGACACTCATCGCTAAGGTTCTTGGAATCGGTGTTGCGGTCATGATTAGCTGATGCGGGGTACTGTTAGCCACGCCTTTATTGGTCAATGCCATGCGTTGCTCAACACCGAATCGATGCTGCTCATCAATGATAACCAAACCTAACTTAGCGAACTGAACTTGCTCCTGAAACAGTGCATGAGTACCGACCACCACTTGCACGGTATTTTCTGCAACCGCTTCCAAAGCTTCACGGCGCTGTTTGGCCGTTTGCTTACCGGCGAGCCAACCGACACCAATGCCCAATGGCTCAAACCATTGCTTAAAATTCAGTAGATGCTGCTCTGCCAAAATCTCAGTCGGTGCCATTACCGCGACCTGCCAGCCACTATCGAGCGCATAACCCGCTGCCCCTGCTGCCACCAACGTCTTGCCAGCACCCACATCTCCCTGTACCAGTCTTAGCATCGGAATTGAGGTCGCCATATCCGCAGTAATGTCTTTCATCACTCTTTTTTGCGCACCCGTTAGATCAAAAGGCAATGCAGAAAACAACTTGTCAGCAAGAGGACTATTGGTAGTGCATTTGGGCGCTTTATGCTGATATAGCTGCTGGCGACGATATAGCAAACTGAGCTGATGCGCAGTCAACTCTTCAATAATCAAGCGCTGGCAAGCAGCATGCGTACGGGCACTGAGTTGAGTGAATAGTTTGTATTGCTGAGACGCACTGGTATAAGTAGGCGGTGTATGCAGCAGTACCAATGCTTCAAATATCGTTAAATTATAGACATTGTGCTGAGCAATACTGGCAGCGACGTTATGTATGTCATTATCTGCCTGATAGGTAGAAGGACTGGGTTTGTATACGCTATTGCCAATCGCATTATCAGGCACGCTGCGTGCTAACGTTGAAAAAATATCTTCGGTATATTCGGCCTCTGATACTGTTGATTTAGATGGCTCAAAAGGCACTAATGGCAAATCGGATACAACTGCAAAATCTTCAGCCGTAAACAATGTCATAGGCAAACCTTGGCTCCGAACCGTTTGCAATGCCAGCTTAATTAAAGTACGCAGCTTGTTTTGATGTAAGCCTTTGACAGTAGGATAAATAGGCTGCAATCCCGTATCAGTCATGACTGTATTGTCAGTAATAATTTGATATTCAGGATGATGTATCTGCTTACCGTAGCGGCTGACTTTGACCTCACCAAATAGCTGTAAACGTGTTCCCAAATTCATGGTCTGTACCAGACCACGATAGACCTTAAAAAACCGTAACGATATCGTACCCGTATCATCGTCCACCGTCACAGTCATCCCACTGCGCTTAGTATCGACATGGACGATATGACCGGTAATTAGCGCTGACTGTCCATGCTCTACATCGGCGATTGATACCAGTCGACTACGATCCTCATAATCACGAGGCAAATGTAATAGCAAATCGAATATCCGCTTGATATTCAATTGCGCCAACTGCTCTGCGACTTTTACCCCCACACCTGCTAGTGCAGATACTGGCATATCTAGTGCTGACAGCGGCATATCAGATCTAAAGTGATCTAATGAGTTAGCTGAGGCATGACTCTCCGATATTGGCATTAAAGATCCTAACAATATTATTTTTAATTTTTGTATGCTAAATCGAGCATTTTTAGTAGGCTGCACATGATGACTTGTACCACAGAATAGCTATAACGATAGTACGTATAAAAAGTCGACTCATTTCATTATAGCTGACAATACAATTGCTTATGCTAGGCTATTTAGTAAAATAGCATCTATACAGTCCATCTACTATAGATAAACCGCTTCTTCTCATCATATCAATAACTGATGTCCGATTTTTTGAATTCTGGCAATTTCGTAAGGTGTTTTTCTATGCTTGTTTCTATTTTGCCTCGTCAGTTTCGTCACAATCTGATTCGCCCTAATCTAAAATTACTGAGGTTGAGCTTAATACCCATTCTCGGTTTGTATATTAATGCGTGTAGCACGTTGCCATCGACTATTCCCAAAACTCCAGAGCCTGTTATTAAGGTCCCTACTGTCGCACTGGTGTTGGGTGGTGGCGGTGCAAAAGGATTTGCCCATGTGGGTGTCATTAAGGCGCTAGAAGAAAACGGTATCAAACCAACATTGGTGGTCGGTACGAGTGTGGGTAGCTTGATTGGTAGCTTATACGCCAGTGGTTACACGCCTGCACAGCTTGAGCAATTGGCACTGACCACTACTGATAGCCAGCTCACAGACTTTACATTGTCCAATCAAGGTTTTATCGAAGGTATTAAGTTAAAAAACTTTATTAATAGCAAAGTGAATGCGCGTGCCATAGAGGATTTCCCTATTGCTTTTGCGGCAATCGCAGTAGAAAAACACACTCTGAAGAAAGCGGTCTTTACCACTGGCGATGCTGGGCTTGCCGTACAAGCATCCTGTAGTGTACCCAATATTTTTATTGCCCCGCGCATTCCTGAAAAAGTCGGTAAAAAATATATCGACGGCGGTGTGGTCAGCTTAGTCCCCGTCGATAGTGCCTATGATTTGGGTGCTGATATTGTTATCGCCGTAGATGTGACGGTGTCTCAGGGCATTGGTCATACTGCCACTCAAATACCAACCATCAATTCATTGAGTGACTTTTGGGGCTTTCTCGAAACCAACATCATGGCGACTAACACGACTGGCAACCGTTCTGCATCGACTAAAAGTGAACGGGATCGGGCAGATATTGTTATTACCCCAAATGTCGGTCATATCAGCTCAGTAGACACTAGGCAGCGTCGCAATTTGATACAAGCAGGGTCGCAAGCCACAGCACCACAAATCAATGCCATTAAACAACTTATCCAAGAGAAATCTAGTAGCAAATATACCACGTTGTAATTGAGTACTTTTACTTACTTATCAGCAATACCAAACGTCCTGACACACCATAAAAAAGCACCGCAGCTATAAACTGTGGTGCTTTTTTATTGATAGCTTTCAGTACTAAATGGATAGTTTTCAATGCCAACTATATCAATGCTAGCTAAATTCTAATCCAAAAGCTCAGGACTATTTTACACGAGCGCGATATTTCACAGCGACGGTATCATTTAGGCCTACGCCTTCTAAGTCCCAACGTACCGCTTTATAGTATTTAAGCGCAACATCTTGTAGTTGATTATCTACTTTGGTACGTAATGGCATACGAGCAAAGTTATTGCCATCTACACTGCCATATGGGAATTCAGGAGCAACAGTTTTCAGCAGCTCTACCTGCTCTGGAATACTCATCGTAACGGTCATTTTACGTACGCGATCTGCATTAGTATTGGTAAAGTATCCTTGATACTCCAATACATTACCGGACTGCAAACGAGTATTGGTATCTACAGGGACAAGCACTTCTTGACCGTTGGCATCAACACTAACCAATGACGCTGTAATTCTACTATTAACGGCTTGAGCACTTGAGTTGCTGCTCTTGTTGGCATTTGTCTGAATAGCCATTGAGCTATCAACCGCTTGCTCTGGTGTTGGCAGCATCGCTGAGGCTTGTGTGACTACCATTGCACCGATGAGCGTACCGGCAACAACGTGAAATAAGCGGTGGCCGCTCCAAGCACTGAACGGGCTAGCAAACTGGTTACTTTTTTTCATGATTTTCATTATCCCTGGTTGATATGTCGGTAAAACACAGATGGTGCAACTTAAGTTATTTTTATAATTTGTTCAACAGATAAAAAGCATTACGATGTATATAAGATATCGCTGTAAAATAGTTCGTACAATCTATGAAGCAGATGAACTTACTTATCTAACCTGATTATCTTCGCTCAGCATCTGTAAAGCAATAGCGCTTAGCATAACAAAAAGCATTTGTACGTACATTAACCCAGTGTTGAGGTTGTGTATATCAGCGATTGGCAATAAGAATGCTTGAATACAGCTGAAATAAAAGATAGCTCATAACCGCGTTTTTTGCTATGGTAAATCTTTAGCGTTAGGCATTTTTTTGCTGCGCCCCTTTTCTTATTCTAACGACTACTGCTCCCATTATGACTACTAGCTCCATGCCCCAGATTAACCCTGAATACGTCCATTGGTTCCGTAACTCTGCACCCTACATTAATACCCATCGCGGCAAAACTTTCGTGATCATGTTTGGTGGTGAAGCGGTCAATCATGCGAATTTCAGCACACTTATTCATGATTTTGCCTTGTTGCATAGCTTGGGTATCAAGCTAGTACTGGTACACGGGGCACGACCGCAAATCGAAAAGAACTTAAAAGACGCTAACATTGAATCGCCGCTACATCAAGACATCCGTATTACGCCACGTGCAGCGATGCCATCTATCTTACAAGCCGTTGGTGCTATTCGTTTACAGATTGAAGCTCAGCTATCAATGGGGTTGGCCAACTCTCCGATGTATGGTTCACGTATCGATGCGATATCGGGTAACTTCGTGACAGCGCGCCCATACGGTATCCGTGAAGGTATTGATTACCAAATGACGGGTGAAGTGCGTTCTATCGATGTAGAAGCCATCAAAAATAACCTACTTCACGACCATATCGTTGTACTAGGCTCGATGGGCTACTCTGCGACTGGAGAAGTATTCAACTTATTGGCGGAAGATGTTGCCCTAAGCGCTGCCGTAGCACTGGGTGCTGACAAGCTTATATTCTTAGGTGAAGAAGCGGGTATCAACGACGATGATCGTTTATTACGTGAAATGATTCCAAACGAAGTTGATCGCTTCTTACGTGACCGTGATTTAAACTGTGAAATCAATTATTTCTTAAACTGTGCAAGTTTGGCCTGTCGTCAAGGTGTCCATCGCACGCATATTATTTCGTATGCCAAAAACGGCGCATTACTAGAAGAGCTATTCACACGTGATGGTTCTGGTACGTTGATTAGCCACGACCCTTATGAAGAGATTCGCCGTGCTAATATCGATGATGTAGTCGGACTTATTGAGCTGCTATCACCTCTAGAAGAGCAAGGCATCTTGGTCAGTCGTTCACGCGAGCGCTTAGAGCAAGAGATTGATAATTATAGTGTGATTGAGCGCGATGGTATGATTTTGGGCTGTGCAGCATTGCATACGCTAGACTCAGAGTCAGCGGAAGTTGCCTGTGTTGCCGTACGTCCTGAGTATCGTAGTGGTAGCCGCGGTGCAGATTTATTGGCATTTCTAGAGCAGCAAGCGCGCAGTCATGGTTTGTATAAGCTGTTTGTTTTGACCACTCGTACTGCGCATTGGTTCGTTGAGCAAGGCTTCGCTGAAGTTGAAGCCAGCGCTTTGCCTGAAGCACGTTTAGAAAAATACCATAACGGCCGTAACTCTAAAGTCTTTCAAAAGAATCTATAATTTATCACCAATTTGATATTTGCTTTGTAAGCTCGGTATTAATCTGAGGTAAAATATTAGTCGTAAAAAAGCCTTCATAACTATATGAAGGCTTTTTTATGGGTAAATACCTAAATTACATAATTTCTGCTTTAGATACTTATTTTACTTTTAATAGCTCAACAGTAAAGATAAGCGTGCTGTTAGGCTCAATACCAGCGTTACCCGCTTCGCCATAAGCGATGTCTGATGGGATATAGAACTCGTATTTTCCACCTTCTTTCATCAACTGTAGACCTTCAGTCCAGCCAGCGATTACTTGGTTTAGTGGGAACTCAATTGGCTCACCGCGCTCATAAGAGCTATCAAATACTGTACCATCAAGCAATTTACCTTCGTAGTTTACTTCAACCACGTCAGTTGCTTTTGGTGATTTACCAGTACCTGCTTTGATAACTTTATACTGTAAACCAGACTCTGTTTGCTTAACGCCTTCTTTTTTGGCGTTTTCTGCTAAGAATGCAGTACCAGCGGCTTTATTTTCTGTCGCTTTGGTTTCCATGTCTTTAACGAATTGCTCTTCTTGCTCTTTTTGATAGTCCATCAATACTTGTTGCATTTGCTCTTGGGTCAATGCTGATTCATTGCCTTCGTAGCCATCACGGAAGCCTTTTTCAAAAGTATTTAGGTCTAGATCTTTGACAGCGTCTTTATTGCCTTCTGCCATCATGAAGCCTAAGCTATAACCTACTTTTTCACTAGCTGAGCTTTGTTCAGTAATGGAAACGCTTTGAGCGGCTGTTTCTTGATTGCCATTGTTGGTGCTACAGCCTGTTACTAACAACATAGCGCTAGCAAGTGCACTAACGCCTAAAGTAGTGATTTTTTTCATAAAGTACTCTCTAATTGTAAGAATAGTGGCGAGATGTCACATTCCTCTATAATAACAAATCTTAGTTTTGGGAACCACGCTTTGCACGAAATTATCGGGTCAATGTATAGTCTATGTTAATATCTTCTATCATAATAACAAGTTATCACACAAATATAGTAACAGGTAAAGCTTTCTGTCTTTAAATCCATCAATACATCAGCTAAGCTGAATTAGTTAAGGAGATAAGTAACCGAGCGTTAATTTTTATCAAAAATAAGCAGATATCGATAGCGAAGTCACTGTAATATAAATAAGAGATACTGCTGATAATAATTTATGCTCAAAAACGATAATATCTCTATATAACTGATTCTAAAAATACTATTTATGACAACCATCTGTATGTCTTGCTCATTAATCGCTGTATGAACATTGTTTTTGGCGAGTTATATAAGATGCTTCAAGGAGGATAAGATGAACCCAATGTACACATCTTTTAACGGCTATCTCGGTGGACCTATCGGTTCCATCATTGGTGCTATTTTGATATTCGTTATTGGTTGGCTAGTAGCCCTTGGTATCGCAGCACTGGTACGCGGCGTACTCTCTAAAGTTAATCTCAATCAGCGTATGAACTCTTCAACTGGTAAGACCTACGACCTTGAAGGTATCATCTCCAAAATTGTTTTCTGGTTTATTTTCATCATTGCTATCTCAGGCGCACTTAGCCAATTAAACTTAAACTCTATCTCAGCACCATTCGCAAATATGGTTAATCAAGTATTGGCATTTATCCCTAATCTTATCGGCGCTATCGCACTTGGTGTGATTGGTTGGGTTGTAGCTACTGTTGCACGCACAGCGATCAATGCAGCACTCGCGAAAACCTCTATGGATGAGCGTTTAAGTGCACAAGCTGGTGTAAAACCAATGAGCAGCACGATTGCTGATATGGTTTACTGGTTCATCTTATTGGTTGTGTTGACCATGGTACTTGGTCAATTAGAGCTTGATGGTTTGTTTGCACCACTGACTAATATGGTCGACAAAATCTTTAGCTTCATCCCTAATATCTTGATTGCTGGTGTGGTTTTCGTCGTTGGTTATATCATTGCCAAAGTCGTACGCGGCATCGTAACCAATCTTGTTTCTACTTTTAATGTACAAGAATTGGCGTCAAAAGCAGGTTTAAGTGAGCAAAACAGCTTACCTAACATTGCAGGTTCGTTAGCATTTCTTGTGGTTATCATTCCAACCATTATTGCTGCTCTAAATGCATTAAAAATCGAAGTGATTGCTCGCCCTGCGACCAATATGCTTAACAAAATTATGGAAGCCTTGCCAAACATCTTTATGGCGGTCGCTATCCTAGTAGTAACTTTCTATGTTGTACGCATGGTTGCCAACATCATCAAAGGTCTGATTGAGAACACTCAAATCAATCAATTACCTGCGAAAGTTGGTCTGCAAGAAACCATGGGTGATAAGAAAATCTCTGACCTAGTTGGTTATGCGATTATCTTCTTCGCTATGCTATTTGCTGCTATTGCAGCTGCTGACTTGTTAGGTTTCGAGCCTATCTCAGCTATTATCACGATGTTTATCGCATTCGGTGCAAATATTATCTTAGGCGCAATTATCCTATTTATCGGATTCTGGCTTGCCAATATCATTGCAGGTGTAGTTGAACGTTCTGAGCAAGGTTCACAATTCCTAGCAAACATCGTACGCGTATTGATCATGGGCCTAGTATTAGCAATGGGTCTAAAAGCGATGGGTATTGCCGATTCAATCGTTAACCTAGCATTTGGTCTAACATTAGGCGCGGTAGCCGTTGCCTTTGCCCTATCATTTGGTCTTGGTGGTCAAGAAGCTGCAGCTCGCTTCCTACGTAAAATGCAGGATAAGATGGACCATGAACGTACTGAAGCGAAAGCAAAATCTGCGCTACAGCCAAGTTCATCAACTCAAGAAAAAGTTGCTGATTCATTTCGTGAAAACACGCCATCTGCTGCTAGTACACCTACCACTGATTTACGTACCGACATAGTTGATACACCACGTGTTGATACTAATGACATCTACAACAGTGATGACGTACTTCCTGGTAGCGGTCTCAATGACGATATCAATAAATAAGTATTTTTGATTGTTTAGTTTGGATACGAAAAAGACAGCCTAGGCTGTCTTTTTTTATGTCAGTAAATATATTAATAAATCTATGGTTCTTCTTATTAATAAACGGGTAGAAAGCTAACTACGTCTATCTACTGCTTATCTTTGCGCGCTGGAATCGTTAAGCTCATCTGTACTTGAGGTAAGTTTTCTTTTTGCGCCTTCGCAGGTTTACTATCTTCCACGCTACTAGCAGCTGGTGTATTTTGCTTATCTAATTCTTGTTGCTTTAGCTTCTGCATTTGCTTAGTAAGTTGGCGCTCCCTTTGAGTCATCGCATCAACTGGCTGAATCCACAAATCAATATCGAAAAAATTCTCATTATTCTCAGTGATAAAGTCGATACCAAGCACGACTACGTGATGTAGCTCAATAATTGGCAAACGTGTGGCAACGTCTTGTGCGATTTTCGCTAGCTTTGGTTGGACAGCGGCTTTACTATTAGGGCCTTTTGACTCCTGACCATAAAACACCAGTACATAATGTCGTCCCAAACTCTCATAAGAATGTTGATGTACGACATAGCCATCTTTTTGCAGCGCTGCGCTTTGTTTAGGGTGTCTATATAGCGTACGAATAAGCTCGTGACGTGAAAACAAAGACTCATCTAGCAGTTGTTGTTGCCAGTGAGCAAGCGGTATCTCTGTCTGTTCGTCACTGTTAGTTATGTGCTTTTTACCATACGTATCTATCATCTGCATACTTAGCTGAGACCATATCGTGGCCGCTTGTATCATATGCTGATGGTACATCTGAGCAGTTGAACTTTGGTTCTTGTAGGCAAGCGTAATGGCAACCAGTGCTGAGTTAGGTTCGTCTTGTACTTCGTTTTTGATGAGCGCATTGTCGACTACAATGGCAGGAGCAAACAGGTCTGGACTTTGCAAAAAACGCTCAACCAAAGCGTCTTCTGACTCGAAACTTAGAATATGATTGACAGCCGATTGCTGCAGCTGTTCTAAATGATAAGCTAAAAAACGCCATAACTCACATGGGGTGCGTACCGCTGCTGCGATCGAGTACCAGTCATCCCAGCTAAAGACTTGCAGCTGCTGCATGCTTTCGCTCATATCGACAACTAAGTCTTCTAAAAAGTAACGAACCCCAAAATTGTGTTTAAGTCGCTGTAGAGCACTGTTTGAATTATTTGCATTGTCAACGCTATCATCTTGATTGAGACTGCTACTTCCTCCGACAAGCTGAATGTCAAAAATCATGGCCTCATAACCAGCTAAGGCATTGTCTTCATTTTGAGGCGATAATGACTTGTACCACGTAAGTGCTGACTTGACCGCCGTCATACGTACAGCCTCAATATCAACTGACTCTGTATCATAGGGTAAATACAGTGTCAGCTCCAACAGCTGTAGCTTGCCAAGTGGTAACTGATATTGGTAGTGACGAGCGATATACTGAGCATTGTATTCATGCTCAATCGTATGCATACCTGCTAAAGTCACTGCCATAGCATCTGCTTGTAAATAACTGACTAGCTCAGTCGTCAGATAGCCCCAGTCGGGCATGGTAGTAATCGAATGGGACACAAGTTCCAACCTTCTATTATCGTATGGTGAATATTGCACATGCCAGCTCGTAATAATAACAACATCATTATCGCGTATTACAAATATTTGAATGATGCAAAATTATGCTACATAAGCACTATCAGAGACAGTCGCTTTCAAAGCGATCACTTGTTATGATGATATCAAAGCAGTATTGCTTGCGTGCAATTTTATGGATGACGAACTGTACTTAGTTGTATTTATCGAAACCATAGTCGTTGAATTTTCAATCATCGAAACTTTAATGACTATTATATAATAATAAGGATTAAACATTATGAAGCGTTTTAAAGAAAAGACCGTCGTTGTAACGGGTGCAGGTTCTGGTATCGGCCGTGCAACTGCTATTCGCTTTGCCGAGGAAGGCGCTAGCGTGGTTCTAGTAGGACGTACAGCAGCAACACTAGAAGAAACTGCCAAAGAATTACCACAAGATCGTACCTGGATTCATACTGACAATTATCTCATTATTACATGCGATATCAGTGTCCAAAGCCAAGTACAAGAGATGGTTGAACGCGCTATTGACAAATTCGGTAAGATTGATATCTTGGTCAACAATGCTGGCAAAGCAACCCAAGGTAAAATCACAGAACTATCTGCTGATGATTGGCGCTCTGCTATCGATGTGAATCTAAATGGGACCTTCTACGTCTCTCAAGCGGCTATGCCTCACTTGATTGCATCAAAGGGCAACATCGTCAATATCTCATCGCTCTCGGGCGTGGGTGGTGACTGGAATATGGCTGCTTACAATGCTGCTAAAGCGGGTGTAACCAATCTAACCCGTACATTGGCATTAGATCATGGTTCAGATGGTGTTCGTGTTAATGCGGTTAATCCAAGCGTCACCAAAACCGATATGACCACGGCTATTCAAGACAACGAATCTAAAACGGATAAGTTCTTAGCTCGCTGTCCGCTTGGACGTTTGGCAACTCCAGAGGATATCGCCGCTGCCATTACTTTCTTAGCAAGTGATGATGCCTCTATGATTACTGGTGTCAATCTACCTGTCGATGGCGGTGTTAGTGCCTCTAACGGCCAACCACAGTTTTAAATTATTAAGCTGATAGACATCCAAATACTACTCAAAAAAAGCCCCCGATATCATCATATCAGGGGCTTTTTCAACATCAATTATCAAAGCTTAATTGTAGGTAGCTTTGAGTTTTCATACCTTTCATACAGTCAGTTCTGTTAACTTAACTAATTAAACTAATACTTATAACATTTAGCTTATTCAGCTACATTATTGATGTCTTGTAGTGGCTGCGACAAACGCTCAAGATGTCTTGGCAACACCCCTTTATACTGAGAATATATTTTTGGCAAATCTGCTTCGATATTACCTGTAGGATAAACCAGTGACATAAACCGTATTTCTTTAGTATTGTAGTCCATCGCTACTGGCAAAATCGGTACACCAGCACCCACCGCTAAATAATAAAAACCTGTCTTCCACGACTCAGTATATTGCCGTGTCCCCTCTGGTGATAATCCTAAAAATAATGGTTCACCAGTTTTGAACTTATCAATACTGGCTTGCAGCACAGAGCCTTTATTACCACGATCGATAGGAATGACCCCTATCCAATTCAATAGCTGTGCAAACACAGGTACTTTAAATAGCGTGTGCTTGCCCATAATGCTGATTTTGATATCTAATGCAAACAGACTTGGAATCGCATAAATACCATCCACATTAGAAGTATGGGGCAGAGCAAGCACTACAGCTTGTGAGATATTTGGAATCTCGCCTACCGTACGCCAACCTGTTGCCTTTAACAGCGCGGATGCAATAACAGGCGCAAACTTGTTACCACGCTTAGGAACCCTATCTCCCAAATGCTTTTTGCTAAGTTTTGGGAGTACTTTGGAGCGCGCAGGTTTAGAAGCAACAGACTTAGAACGGTTAAAAATCTTCGGTATCATGACAGCACAATATAATGAAAGGTACTGACATAATACCATTAAGCCTTTGTGGCTAGGCTGAATTTTGCGTGCTTTTATTATGTGATAGATCGTTCAGCCATAAATATAAGTAATGACCTATTTCGATATTCTGTACACCTACTTCTTTAAACTTATTGCTAAGTGTTAAGAAATATCGGCCAAATCACCCTTACTCTCAAGCCACGACTTACGATCAGAGGCACGTTTCTTAGCCAGTAGCATATCCATCACGCTATTGGTCAGTACCATGTCATCCATATCTAACTGTACTAAGCGGCGTGTATCACGGCTCATCGTCGTCTCACGTAGTTGCTCAGCACTCATTTCACCAAGCCCTTTAAAGCGTGTAATCTGAGCTTTTTTATTGCCCGGTACGTTAGCCAAGATATGTGCAAGCTCCGGCTCATCCAACGCATAGTGAACCTCTTTACCCACATCTACTCGATACAAGGGCGGCATGGCCACAAATAAATGACCCGCATCCACTAGCGCAGGGAAATGCTTCACAAACAAAGCGCAGATCAATGTCGCAATGTGCAGACCATCAGAGTCAGCATCCGCTAAGATACATATCTTGTCGTAACGTAGCTCAGACAAGTCATCAGAGGCAGGATCAACACCGATAGCAATGGCAATATCATGAATCTCTTGGCTTGATAACACCGTATCTGATGATACCTCCCACGTATTTAGGATTTTACCGCGCAAAGGTAATATCGCCTGATAATGACGATCTCTGGCTTGCTTAGCACTACCACCCGCAGAATCACCCTCCACCAAGAACAACTCAGCGCCATCACGCAAATCACCACGGCAGTCTGCCAATTTACCAGGCAATGCGGGTCCCTGAGTAATCTTTTTACGAGCGACTTTTTTGGCAGATTTTAGACGACGACCTGCTTTATTAATCGCCAATTCAGCGATTTGCGTGCCCATTTCCGCATGCTGGTTTAACCATAGGCTAAAGGCATCTTTTGCCAATGTCTGTACAGCGCCCGCAGCCTCTCGACTAGATAAACGCTCTTTGGTCTGTCCAGAAAACTGCGGCTCAGAGAACTTCAGAGACAAGATATAGTTCACCCCATCCCAGACGTCTTCTGCGGTTAGCTTCACACTACGTGGTAGTAAATTATGAATGTCACAGAACTCACGCAGTGCTTCTAAGATGCCCGTACGCAGTCCGTTGACGTGCGTACCGCCCTGAGCTGTCGGAATAAGGTTCACATAGCTTTCTTGAATCGGCGTACCACCATCAGGCAACCAAGACAAGGCAAAAGTAATAGCCGCTCGTTCGCCCGCTTTCGCATCATAATTATAATAAAACGGTGCTTCAGGCAATGTTTCCAAACCATCTAGTTGTTCGCTTAGATACTCGACTACCCCATCCGTAAACTGCCAAACGACCTTTTCATCATTGATGTCATCAGTAAATTCAATCGTCAGTCCGGCGGCCAAAACAGCCTTTGCTTTTAGATTGTGCTTAAGCTGTTTTACATTAAATTTGGGCGTATCAAAGAAACTACCATCTGCCCAAAAATGTACTCTGGTGCCACGTTTGCGCTTATTTGAGCTGACTGCTTCCGTCAATGGCGTAACTGGTGCACCATTTTCAAATGCCATATCAAACTGTGTGCTATCACGCCATACCGTAACTTCAACTCGGGTTGATAGCGCATTGACGACAGAGATACCTACACCATGCAGACCGCCTGACACTTCGTAATTAGAGGTCGAAAACTTTCCACCTGCATGCAAGCGGGTCAAAATCAGCTCAATACCAGATTGACCAAACTCAGGGTGAATATCAGTTGGCATACCGCGCCCGTCATCTTCGACAGACAACGACCCATCACTATGCAATTGCACCTTGATGGTTTTCGCATAACCAGCCAACGCTTCATCCACTGAGTTATCAATAACCTCTTGCGCCAAATGGTTAGGGCGCGTGGTGTCGGTATACATACCCGGACGACGACGGACTGGTTCAAGACCTTCTAAAACTTCTAACGATTGCGCATTATATTGACTCACAAATGCATCCTTAACTGTTCGCGTGCGTTTAATTCTATTAAACCATTATAACGAAAAATAGCGACGTTAACGTTAATACTCCATCGCTTACGTCATATAATGTCGTCTATTTAAGGCTGTACTAAACTCTGTAAGATATTCATCACCATGGGCAACTGCTCATCAAAGTCACTGAACCGATGATCGCCACCCTCTTGCACCGTTACCGATGCGCCCTGACCTTGATAAAAACATTTAGACACTTCAGAATTTAGCAACTCATCGCCTTCTTTTAGCAGCACAGCAACTTTGTTAGGATAATTTACTGATAACAGCTGATTATCTGCAAACCACTGTAAATCTGCAGGCGTAATACTCCAGCCACCCGCTGTCGTATACAGGACTTTGCTAGTAAATGACTCATTTAAATTATCTTGACTTGATACTGGTTTATTTGAGAAACGTTGGAAGGTCATATGGGGCTGGATACTAGGGTTAAGCAATAAAACTGGGCAACCTATCTGATTGCTTATCAAAGTAGAAAAATACCCACCTAGCGAGCTACCGATTAATACTGTATTTGATAACTCAGTCTGCTTATCTGCTGATTTTCTATCTTCACTATTATTTAGCGCTTTGACTAAAGACAGTAGTTGCTCACACACTTGCGCAGGGGTTTTATTTAAATCAGGACGCAGCACATTAATATCAGGATGATGTCGCTGGCAATATTTTTCTAATAACATCCCTTTGGTCGAGTTGGCATCACTGTCCAATCCATGGATATAAATCAAGTTCACGTATCATCTCACTTATTAATTTTGTTATGATTATCTTATAAAGGCTATCAAAGCTAAGCATAGCACCCGCTAGACGGAAATAATAACAATAAAACGGCACACTATTAGTCAGTATTTGCGACATAATAATGTTGTACAGTGATTTTATGCAGGTCAAAGGAATGACGGTAGTCATTATGGAGGAGTCATGAATCAACAGTTTGAGCTGTTCGAGATTGCCAATCCATGTATTGGTCTTTGCCAAAGCAATAAGAAGGGTTATTGCTTTGGTTGCCTGCGTAGTCGAACTGAGCGCCAGCGATGGCATGATATGACGACAGAGCAGCAGCGCGAGGTGCTAAGGCTTATCGCAGGACGCAAGCTGCGTATCGAGCAGATGAAACAGCGTAAAGATGAGCAGTTAGGCTTTGATTTTGAAGAGATACCTGAGATAGGTGAGTTATTTTAAGAAGTAATTAATCACGCCAGACATGCTAATAGTATCCTCAAAATGCATTAAATTTCGCCAAAATATATACCCAATAACCTAAAAGTAAAGTCAATAATACCCACGGTATGGCGAAACACCAATAATATAAATCGCTAGTAGTAAATACGTAAAAATAAACAGCCATTCCAACACTGATTACAAGCGAAGCTGCATATCCAATCAGCAAGGTAAAGAGAACATTATTCTCAATTTTGGTTAAGCGTGGGCTTCCTTCCGCACAAATATAGAAAAGAAACCCGAAGGCAAAAGCCCCGCCAATAGTAATATGCATAAATGATATTAGAACCAGCAACCAAATTGACACGCATACTTCCTTATTAGTCTAATGACGGCTTTGTCTTTAATACAGTGCTTTTTACAAGTTATAAGCGCTTTCAATAAAAAATAGCATACCTTCAAGTTTTTCTATAATCAATACTGCAATACGCTTGCTAGAATAAATTAGGTAAAGAATCCGTCACCAAACCGCACACAAAGAAAATCCCCCGACAAGCTAATGTCGGGGGATATTTCAGAATAGAGAGCTGACGATGACCTACTCTCACATGGGCGAACCACACTACCATTGGCGCTACGATGTTTCACTTCTGAGTTCGGGAAGGGATCAG
>NZ_JBNNGW010000004.1:58142-521383 GCF_050268505.1 Psychrobacter sp. NPDC078409 | reverse complement strand
TCCACCCAATCGCTATGGACAAAGGTCTTCGCTTCGCTATTCGTGAAGGCGGCCGTACTGTAGGCGCTGGTGTTGTTGCTAACGTATTGAACTAAGACTTAAGTCTCAGTAATGAGCTTATGAATTAGTCATAAAAAAGGCCATCCTATCTAGGGTGGCCTTTTTTTATTGGAGAAAGTTGAAGCATGATCGAAAATAGAATTATGCCTAGCATGTATTAATGAATTAGCTATATGTGTGACAGAGACAATTATTTGTTAGATAGCATATTGTAATCTATGGCATAGCTTGTTATATTATCGCTGCACTTAACGCTAGCAGTTATTTTAAACTACGGCCGTGCAAAATCAGGTAAAATTAATAATTTTATCGTCAAGGGCTTGCATTCTATGCTAAATATTGTATAATGCTGTCCTTTACACCCATAGGCGATTGGCTCAATTGGTAGAGCATCGGTCTCCAAAACCGAGGGTTGTAGGTTCGAGTCCTACATCGCCTGCCATCTTCTTATCACATCTTTGTTGTACCCCACCATCTCCGAAGCGAGTTCTTTATGAGCAATGATCAAGATAACCTCGAGACTAAGTTATCTGATGCCAAGGCGGTTGCTGGTGGAATGCTGTCTAAAAATAAGCATGTTTCAGCTAGCGGTACTACTGCTGTTGAAGTGGCTAAGACTGGCTCAATAAAAGATTTGATTTTGTGGCTACTTGCCGCAGCTGTATTAATCGGTGCGACTCTAGTAAATCAATACTTACCAGGCTATTGGCAACCTGCCAATGACGTCTGGGTACGTATTGGTATTATTGTCGCACTTGTTGTATTTGCATTAGTCTGTTTGGCGTTAACGCATCAAGGCCGTGCTTTTAAAATATTGTTAAAAGACGCTGCCGTTGAGCTTCGCCGAGTGACGTGGCCAGGTAAAGATGAAACTTTTCAATACACATGGCAAGTGATTGTCGTGATTGCGATTGCCGGTTTCTTTATTTGGTTATTGGATAACTTTTTTAATTGGTTCGTTGGTATCTTTATCGGTTAATAGCACGTATTAGTGACTATTAGCGAGATATTTACTTTTAACGACTTATTTATAATGATCAGGAGCGTGATATGCGTTGGTATATTGTCCAAGCGTTTTCAGGATATGAAAAACAAGTACAACGTTCATTAACTGATCGTATTAACCGTAGTGACTTTGCTGAGTCATTCGGTGATGTATTGGTTCCTACTGAAGAAGTCGTCGAAATGAAAGACGGCAAAAAACGTAAGAGTGAACGCAAGTTCTTTCCTGGATATGTACTGATCCAAATGGAAATGAACGACAATACTTGGCACATCGTAAAAGACTGTCCTCGTATTATGGGCTTCATCGGCGGTACGCCTGAGATGCCTGCACCGATTACACAAGTAGAAGCTGATCGCATTTTAAACCGTTTGAACCAGACTGAAACTGACCCACGTCCTAAGACTCTATTTGAGCCAGGCGAAGAGTTGTTGGTTATCGACGGTCCATTTACTGACTTTAAAGGGTTGGTAGAAAAAGTGGATTATGAGAAGTCTAAACTACATCTAACGGTAAACGTATTTAATCGACCTACACAGGTTGAGCTTGAATTTAGTAAAGTTGAAAAACTAGACTAAATTAGCAAAAAATTCATCAACCGGGGAGCTGTTAGTCAATTAGGTATATACCACGTTGATTTGGCGCTATTACCCATTTAGGAGAGTATCATGGCTAAGAAGATTGATGGTTACATCAAACTGCAAGTGCCTGCAGGCAAAGCAAATCCTTCACCACCTATTGGTCCAGCTTTGGGTCAAAAAGGCGTGAACATCATGGCGTTCTGTAAAGAATTTAACGCTGCGACCTCAGGCCAAGAGCCAGGTCTACCGATCCCAACTGAGATCACAGTATACAGCGACAAATCTTTTACCTTCATCATGAAGTCACCACCAGCTGCATACTTACTACGTAAGGCTGCTGGTATTGCTAAAGGTTCAGGTACACCGAACACTGCTAAAGTTGGTAAAGTTGACCGTGCACAACTAGAAGACATCGTTAAGACTAAGAATGCAGATTTAACTGCTGCTGATCTTGACGCTGCTGTCCGTACCATCGCTGGTACTGCACGTTCAATGGGTATTACCGTGGAGGGTGTATAATGTCTAAGCTAACCAAACGTCAAAAAGAAATTCAAAGCCGTATTGATAACGAAAAACAGTACACTATTGAAGAAGCGGTTCAAATCCTAAACGATTTGCCAGCGCTAAAATTCAAAGAGTCTATCGATATCGCAGTAAACTTGGGCGTTGACCCACGTAAATCTGATCAAGTAGTTCGTGGTGCAACTAACCTACCTGCTGGTACTGGTAAAACCAAACGCGTTGCTGTATTTGCTCAAGGCGCTGCTGCTGAAGCCGCTAAAGAAGCTGGTGCAGACATCGTTGGTTTTGAAGACCTAGCAGAGCAAATCAAAGCCGGTAACATGGACTTTGATGTTGTTATCGCAGCTCCAGATGCAATGCGTGTTGTTGGTCAGTTAGGTACTATCCTAGGCCCACGTGGTCTAATGCCTAACCCTAAAGTTGGTACGGTAACGCCAAACGTTGCTGAAGCTGTGACTAATGCGAAAGCTGGTCAGGCTCAGTACCGTGTTGATAAAGCTGGTATCATCCATGCAACTATCGGCCAAGTTGGTTTCACTGCTGATCAAATCGAGCAAAACGCGCAAGCGATTCTTTCTGATCTAAAGCGTGCTAAGCCTGCTACTTCTAAAGGTACTTTCATTAAGAAAATTACCTTGTCTAGCACGATGGGTCCAGGTCTAACGATCGACGCCGTTCCTTATCGTACTGCTAAATAATTAAAGTTTTTATCTTCAAATATTTTGAATGATAAACACAAACAGTTTTTAAAGAATTAGGTCAGCGTAGTATTTGCTACGCTGTCTAAGACCGTAGGTAGAGAGTAGTTTAGAGTCATAGTTAGCGATCTTCGGATAGTTGCTTATGATAATAAGTCACTTTTGTTAATCGACGACAGATGAAAATCTTAGTTGTCCTACGCAGACGGTGGCCCACACAGTTTAAGACACGAGCGAATAGGGCGATAAGATTATTTATAATCTTCAAACTATTACTCAACGTCATTCTGATAACGGTGCCGTAATCAGTCGTTACCAGTAGATGCTTTTTTTATTAATTGAATCCGCTGGTAATGTGTCGTATCAAGTCAGTCTTAGCTTACAGTTTGAGCGCATAAAAACCTTGTTTTTGGCACTTTTATTATAAGTCGATTGATAAGATTAAAGGAGTCAACTTATGGCATTAACGCTAGAACAAAAACAACAAGTTGTGGCTGAAGTGTCTGAAGTTGCTGCTAATGCTTACTCAGCAGTAGCTGCCGAATATCACGGTATTGGTGTTGCACAGCTTACTAAGCTGCGCGAACAAGCTCGTGATAAAGGTGTCGTTTTAAAAGTGGTAAAAAATACACTAGCAAAACGTGCTTTTGAAGGCACTAAGTTTGAGAGCATGTCAGACCGTATGACTGGTCCACTACTTTTGGCTTTCTCTATGGAAGATTTGGGATCTGCTGCTCGAGTCGTTTTCGACTTCAGCAAAGATAACAAAGCTTTAGAGACCAAATTAGTATCAGTCGGTGGTGAAGTTTATGGTCCAGAAGAGCTAGAGCGCGTATCGAAGCTACCAACTCGCGACGAAGCAATCTCTATCTTGATGGCTACTATGAATGCACCAGTGACCAAGCTTGTCCAGACTATGAACGCTGTTCCTGGCAAGTTCGTTCGCACTGTAGCGGCAATCAAAGACGCAAAAGAAGCTGCTTAATTGCTTGTTTTAACGTAACTTTAACATCGCTAATTTTGGTTGCACTTTATTGTCACATTAGGCAAGCAATCAAGGCGATATTAGAATCAATTAATTTTTATCAGATAACGGAGAGTTCTCATGGCACTATCTAAAGATGACGTGTTAAATGCAATCGCTGAAATGTCAGTAATGGATATCGTTGAGTTAATCAGCGACATGGAAGAAAAATTCGGCGTAACAGCTGCTGTTGCTGCTGCACCTGCTGCTGCTGGTCCTGCTGCTGCTGCTGCTGAAGAAAAAGACGAGTTTGACGTAGTTCTTGCTAGCTTTGGCGAGAAGAAAGTTGGCGTAATTAAAGCCGTACGTGAAGCTACTGGTCTTGGCCTAAAAGAAGCGAAAGATTTGGTTGAAAGCGCTCCAGCTCCAATCAAAGAAGGCGCATCTAAAGCTGAAGCTGAAGAGTTGAAAAAGAAACTTGAAGAAGCTGGTGCAACTGTTGAACTAAAATAAGTTTAACACTGTACGAAAAAAAGCTGGTAATGCCTTGCATTGCCAGCTTTTTTTTACTATAATTCGTAGCTTGACCTTTTGTGTCTGCCAACATACGTATGCAACATCACGGTGGATACCCATCAAAAGGACAGACGATATACATGCAAGCACACATGCCAGTTTTTGAAATCAGTTAATATGAGCTAAACGTCTGTAGATGTTTGGCATTTTTTTGTGTCTGCATGCTTTCCTATCAACACTATAGTTTATACTGATTCTAAAAGTTATAGTTACCCCTATTATTAATCCTGAAAAAAGCGGTATTCTTAAAAAAGCTGTTGATCATAAGTTGCCTACTTGGTGTGGCATGACTGTCGATATTCAGTCTCATAGACAGTTTGTATGTGTAGGGAACATGGTTCGGTAATAAGTAGTCTAGATGGCAAGTGGTATGGATGCAATCTTAGTAGACATTATTTCCCAGCAATGTATTTGTAAAGTAAGCCTGATAGGCAATGCGTTATAGATTATATAATATTGAATTTTTTGGTTGCAACAGTCATATAGACTGATTCACTTACCATGAATCTAGCAAGCAACGACGAGATTAAGTGAAGTGTGCTAGGTAAGCACTGAAGAGTAAAGTAGTAATTGACAGAAAAGACATGAACTGAACACGAAGACCCGTTTTATATTATCGTTTACGTCGTCACGTTTGCATCGTATTTATGCATGCTGGCCACGCTTTTAATTTGTTTCCACGTTTACTGTAAGGACTCTCGATGGCATATTCTTATACTGAAAAAAAGCGTATTCGCAAAAGTTTTGCTGAATTGCCCACTGTAATGGACATTCCCTATTTACTGTCTATTCAAGTAGATTCTTACGAGCAATTTTTGCAAGAGCACAAAAAGCCAAAAGCTCGTGAGAATACTGGTTTGCAAGCTGCGTATTCCTCTATTTTCCCAATTGAGAGTCACTCTGGTAACGCAGAGCTACAATTTGTTGAGTACTATTTAGGCACGCCTGAATTTGATGAGCGTGAGTGTATCTTACGTGGTTCAACGTTTGCTGCGCCGATGCGTGTCAAAATTCGTTTGATCATCAAAGACAAAGACAGCAAAGACAAAGATAGCAAAGCTGCTATCAAAGATATCCGTGAGCAAAGCGTTTACATGGGCGAGATGCCTTTGATGACTGCTAACGGTACTTTTATTATCAATGGTACTGAGCGTGTTATCGTATCTCAGCTACATCGTTCACCTGGTGTGTTCTTTGACCATGATAAAGGTAAGTCGCATTCAAGTGGTAAAGTGCTTTATAACGCACGTATTATCCCTTACCGTGGTTCATGGTTAGACTTTGAATTTGATGCAAAAGATTTAGTATTTGCTCGTATTGACCGTCGCCGTAAGCTACTTGCATCAATTATTCTACGCGCACTTGGTCTAACAACTTCTGAAATCCTAGATTTATTCTTTGATAAAGTCGCTGTTTATAAAGCTGAAGAGACGTTTGAAATTGATCTAGTTGCTGATCGTCTACGTGGCGAGATGGCTCAGTTCGATATCGTATCACCTGAAGGTGACGTTATTGTAGAGCAGGGCAAACGCATTAACGCACGCCGTATCCGTCAGCTTGAAGAAGCAGGTATGACGAAGATTGCTGTGCCTGATGAATATCTATACGAGCGTATCTTGGCAGAAGATATCGTCGTTAATGATGAAATCATCGCTAAAGCAAACACGCCAATCGACCACGAGTTATTGGTTAAATTGAACTCATTTGAAGCCAGTGGTGCCATCAAAGAGTTCAGCATTCTATTCACCAACGATATCGACCAAGGTAGTTATATTGCCGATACGCTACGTGCTGATAGTACATCAAGCCGTGAAGAAGCATTGATCGAAATCTACAAAGTAATGCGTCCAGGTGAGCCACCAACGGTCGAAACTGCTGAAAAACTGTTTGAGAGCATGTTCTTTAACGCAGATCGTTATGACTTATCAAACGTCGGTCGTATGAAATTCAACCGTCGTCTTGGTTTAGAGTTTGACAACACTGATGATCCTGATATCCAGCGCGAACGCAGCGTATTGACTAATGATGATATCGTTAACGTTCTAAAAGAACTTATCGAGATTCGTAACGGTCGCGGCGATGTTGATGATATTGACCATCTTGGTAACCGCCGTATTCGTTCAGTAGGCGAAATGGCAGAGAACCAATTCCGTGTTGGTCTAGTACGTGTTGAGCGTGCCGTAAAAGAGCGTTTAAGCTCAGCAGAATCAGACAATTTGTCACCACAAGATTTGATTAACTCTAAGCCAGTAGCGGCTGCGGTTAAAGAATTCTTTGGTTCAAGCCAGTTGTCACAGTTTATGGATCAGAACAACCCGTTGTCTGAAGTTACCCATAAGCGCCGTGTATCAGCGTTAGGACCTGGTGGTCTAACTCGTGAACGTGCAGGCTTCGAAGTACGTGACGTACATGATACGCATTATGGCCGTGTATGTCCTATTGAGACTCCTGAAGGTCCAAACATTGGTCTGATCAACTCACTAGCAACATTTGCTAAAACCAACAGCTTTGGCTTCTTAGAAACGCCTTATCGCCGTGTGGTTGATGGTAAAGTTACTGACGTTATTGAGTATCTATCTGCAATCGAAGAAGTAGGCACTGTTATTGCACAGGCTGATTCTCCAATGACTGAAGATGGCGCGTTATCTGACGAGATGGTCAGTGTACGTAGCTATGGTGAATTCGTTCGTATGCCGCCAGAAAAAGTGACGCATATGGATGTATCACCAAGCCAGGTAGTATCGGTTGCAGCAGGTCTGATTCCGTTCCTAGAGCATGATGATGCTAACCGTGCCTTAATGGGCTCGAACATGCAGCGTCAGGCTGTTCCTACGCTACGTGCTGATAAGCCGTTAGTAGGTACTGGTATGGAGCGTCACGTTGCTCGTGACTCTGGCGTTTGTGTTATCGCTAAGCGTGGCGGTGTGATTGAAGATGTTGATGCATCACGTATCGTTGTTCGTGTAAACGAAGACGAGATGACTGCTGGTGAAGCGGGTATCGATATCTATAACTTGATCAAATACACACGCTCTAACCAAAACACTTGTATCAACCAACGTATCATCGTTAACCAAGGTGACGAGATTGCTTTGGGTGATATCTTGGCTGATGGTCCTTCAACGGATCTTGGTGAGCTAGCATTAGGTCAGAACATCCGCATCGCATTTATGCCGTGGAATGGTTATAACTTCGAAGATTCAATCTTGCTGTCTGAAAAAGTAGTTAAAGAAGATCGTTTCACTACTATTCATATCCAAGAATTGACTTGTGTGGCTCGTGATACCAAGCTAGGTACAGAAGAGATCACGGCTGATATTCCAAACGTTGGTGAAGCAGCATTATCAAGTCTTGATGAAGCAGGTATCGTTTATATCGGTGCTGAAGTTGACGCTGGCGATATTCTAGTTGGTAAAGTGACGCCAAAAGGTGAAACGCAACTAACGCCAGAAGAGAAACTACTACGGGCTATCTTTGGCGAAAAAGCGGCTGACGTGAAAGACACTTCACTACGCGTACCGACTTCAAGTAAAGGTACGGTTATTGATGTACAGGTCTTCACCCGTGATGGCGTTGAAAAAGACGCACGCGCAAGAGCGATTGAAAAATCGCAGCTTGATAGCTATCGCAAAGATTTGAAAGAAGAGCTACGTATCTTTGAAGAAGCAGCACGTGGCCGTATTGGTAATCTATTAGATGGCCAAAAAGTCAGCGGCGGTGCTGGTCTAAAAGCTGGTACGGTTATGGCATTGGCTGACATGAAAGATATGAGCCTTGAGACCTTGCTTGATATCCAACCAGTAGAAGAAGAAATCTCTGAGCGTCTAACGCAAATCGCTGATTACTTGGTTGATAAGCAAAAAGACATCGATGTGAAGTTTGCTGAGAAAAAACGCAAATTGACTGCTGGGGATGACTTGCAACATGGCGTACAAAAAATCGTTAAAGTATATCTAGCGGTTAAGCGTCGTATTCAGCCTGGTGATAAGATGGCTGGTCGTCATGGTAACAAAGGTGTTGTATCGCGCATCATGCCAGTTGAAGACATGCCTTATGATGAAAATGGTAATACCGTTGACATCGTATTGAACCCACTTGGTGTACCATCTCGTATGAACATCGGTCAGGTTCTAGAGACGCATTTGGGTATGGCAGCGAAAGGGTTGGGCGAGAAGATTGACGGTATGCTCAAATCTCAAGCAGCGATCAAAGAGCTACGTGACTTCTTGGACAAAATCTATAACCAAGTAGGCGGTGAGCAAGTTGATCTTGATAGCTTGAGTGATGATGACATCATGGCGCTAGCAGACAACTTACGTGGCGGTGTACCGATGGGCACAGCAGTATTTGACGGCGCAAGAGAAAGCCAAGTTAAAGACTTGCTCGAGCTTGCTGGTATGGATCGCGATGGTCAGCAGACGTTATATGATGGTCGTACAGGTCAGAAGTTTGATCGTAAAGTAACTGTTGGCTACATGTACATGCTCAAGCTTAACCATTTGGTTGATGACAAAATGCATGCGCGTTCAACAGGTTCTTATTCTCTAGTGACTCAGCAGCCATTGGGCGGTAAAGCTCAGTTTGGTGGTCAGCGCTTCGGTGAGATGGAAGTGTGGGCACTAGAAGCATACGGCGCGACTTACACGTTGCAAGAAATGCTAACTGTGAAGTCGGATGACGTTGAAGGCCGTACTCGTATGTACAAAAACATCGTTGATGGTGAGCAGTATATGGATCCAGGCATGCCTGAGTCGTTTAACGTACTGACCAAAGAAATCAAATCACTGGGTATTAATATTGAGTTAAAACAAAGCAACTAGCCCGTTGTTTAACTTAGTTGTCCACTAAAGGCAGTCTGCTTTATTGCTGCTGCTTTTAGTGATTTGTCTCAACCCTATTCATTGCCTTCATTCATCTTATCTGCGTCAATGGTACGCTGTCAGATGATTATAAAGATAACGGAGAAGCAACTTGAAAGATTTACTCGATATCATGCAAAGCCCTACCGGCAACGGTAACCAAGAGTTTGATAGCATTCAAATTACTTTAGCCTCACCTGACGTCATTAAGTCATGGTCGCACGGCGAAGTAAAAAAGCCTGAAACCATCAACTATCGCACGTTCAAGCCTGAGCGTGATGGTCTTTTTTGTGCCAAAATCTTTGGCCCAGTAAAAGACTTCGAATGTTTATGTGGTAAATATAAGCGCCGTAAGTTCCAAGGCGTTATCTGTGAAAAATGTGGTGTCGAAGTTACCACTGCTAAAGTCCGTCGTGATCGCATGGGTCATATCGACCTAGCCAGTCCTGTGGCGCATATTTGGTTCCTAAAATCATTACCAAGCCGCATCGGTCTATTGCTAGACATGACGCTACGTGATATCGAGCGCGTTCTATATTTTGAAAGCTACATCGTTACTGAGCCTGGTCTAACTAGCTTAGAAAAGTATCAGTTGCTTGATGATGAAGATTATTACAAAGCGCTTGAAGAGTTCGGTGATGAATTCACAGCTAAAATGGGTGCTGAAGCCGTTCAAGACCTATTAAAAGATATCGATATCGATCTTGAAATTGATGAGCTTCGTGAAGCGATTCCACAAACTGGTTCTGAGACTAAGCTTAAGAAAATGTCTAAGCGTCTCAAATTATTAGAAGCATTCCGTGATTCTAATAACAAGCCTGAGTGGATGGTAATGAACATCTTGCCAGTACTACCACCAGATTTGCGTCCTCTAGTACCGCTAGAAGGCGGCCGTTTTGCGACGTCAGATCTAAACGATCTATATCGCCGCGTGATCAACCGTAACAACCGTCTTAAGCGTCTGCTTGAGCTAAGCGCACCTGACATCATCGTACGTAACGAAAAACGTATGTTGCAAGAGTCAGTAGATGCGTTGCTGGATAACGGTCGTCGCGGTCGTGCCATCACTGGTAGTAACAAGCGTCCATTGAAATCTTTGGCAGATATGATCAAAGGTAAGCAAGGTCGTTTCCGTCAGAACTTACTTGGTAAGCGTGTCGATTACTCTGGTCGTTCGGTTATCGTTGTAGGTCCAACGCTACGTCTACATCAGTGTGGTCTACCTAAGAAAATGGCATTAGAATTATTCAAGCCATTTACTTATAACAAACTATTATCTCATGGTTTAGCGACTACGATTAAAGCTGCCAAAAAGATGGTAGAGCGTGAAGAGCCACAAGTATGGGATATGCTGGCCATGGTTATCCGTGAGCATCCAGTACTTCTTAACCGTGCGCCAACACTTCACCGTTTGGGTCTACAGGCATTTGAGCCAGTATTGATCGAAGGTAAAGCCATCCAGTTGCATCCGCTTGTTTGTACTGCATTCAACGCCGATTTCGATGGTGACCAAATGGCCGTTCACGTGCCATTGACGCTAGAAGCGCAGCTTGAATCACGTGCCTTGATGATGTCTACCAACAACATCTTGTCACCTGCGAACGGTGATCCGATCATCGTACCATCTCAGGATGTTGTACTAGGTCTATATTACATCAGTCGCTCGTCGATCAATGCCAAAGGCGAGAGCATGATTTTTGCTACCGTTAACGAAGCATTGCGTGCAATTGGTTCAAACGATCTACATGTAAACGCTAAAATCAAAGTACGTGTTACTGAGACGCAAATTGACGAAGAAGGTAACGAGACCAAAGAAATTAGTATCAAAGATACGGTTGCTGGTCGTCTACTTATCTGGAACATCATGCCTAAAGGTATGACGTTTGATGAGTGTAACCAAGAGATGACGAAGAAAAACATCTCTCGTTTGATCAACTCTTGCTACCGTAAAGTTGGCGTAAAAGAAAGTGTTATGTTTGCTGACCAATTGATGTATCTTGGTTTTGCTCAAGCAACACTATCTGGCGTGTCTATCGGTATTGATGACATGGTTATTCCACCACTTAAGAAGCAAATCATCGAAGTGGCAGAAGGCGAAGTTCGCGAAATCGAAGATCAATTCGAGCAAGGCTTTGTAACTGCTGGTGAGCGCTATAACAAAGTAGTTGATATCTGGTCACGTACCAATGATAAAGTCGCTAAAGCGATGATGGACAACTTGGCAACAGATAAAGTTATCAACGCACAAGGTGAAGAAGACGAGCAGAAGTCATTCAACTCTATCTTTATCATGTCAGATTCTGGTGCTCGTGGTAGTGCGGCACAGATTCGTCAGTTGGCAGGTATGCGTGGTTTGATGGCGAAACCAGATGGCTCAATCATTGAGACACCGATTAAAGCTAACTTCCGTGAAGGTTTGACCGTACTACAGTACTTCATCTCAACTCACGGTGCACGTAAAGGTCTAGCGGATACGGCACTGAAAACGGCTAACTCGGGTTACCTAACTCGTCGTCTGGTTGATGTGGCACAAGATTTGGTTATCACTAGCGATGATTGTGGTACTGAAGAAGGCCTACTCATGAAACCACATATCCAAGGTGGTGAAATCATTGAGAAGCTAGGTGAGCTAGTACTGGGTCGTGTCACTGCTCGTGATGTTACTTATAACGATGATGCTGATAAAGTATTGATTCCAGCTGGTACATTGATCGATGAGTACTGGGTTAACGTCCTTGATAACAACGCAATCGATGAT
This sequence comes from Psychrobacter sp. NPDC078409, assembly GCF_050268505.1. Lineage (NCBI taxonomy): Bacteria > Pseudomonadati > Pseudomonadota > Gammaproteobacteria > Moraxellales > Moraxellaceae > Psychrobacter > Psychrobacter sp. NPDC078409. The sequence continues at coordinate 509,362 of NZ_JBNNGW010000004.1, read as the reverse complement.
ATCTGGGTACGTTCAGTAATTACGTGTGATATCGAACATGGCGTATGTTCACAGTGTTATGGTCGTGACCTTGCACGTGGTCATAAAGTGAATATCGGCGAATCAGTTGGTGTTATGGCAGCTCAATCTATCGGTGAGCCAGGTACCCAGTTAACCATGCGTACGTTCCACGTGGGCGGGGCAGCGAGCTCAGCCTCTGTAGACAACAGCATCTCTGTACGTAATGCTGGTCAAGCGCATTTTGAAAACATGAAAACAGTACAGCATACCGATGGTCACTTAGTCATCGTATCGCGCTCAGCTGAAATCGCATTGACCGATGAGCTTGGCCGTGAGCGTGAGCGCTATAAAGTACCGTACGGTTCAAGCGTACTTGTGAAAGACGAAGAGCAGGTTGAAGGCGGTCAAACTATCGCCAAGTGGGATCCGCATACGCATCCAATCATCACAGAATTTGCTGGTACAGCACGCTTCAGTGACATCACTGATGGTATGACTGCAACAGTAAAAGTTGATGATGCGACTGGTATGAGCTCATTTGAGATTCTAGCTACTCGTGACCGTTCAAGCTCAGCAAAAGACTTACGTCCTGCGATTATCTTGAACACTGACGAAGGCAAAGAAGTAGTTTACTTCTTACCAGCTGAAACTATCATCCGCGTAAGCGATGGTGAGAAAGTAGCAGCAGGTTCGATTCTAGGCCGTGTACCACAAGCGTCTTCTGGTACGAAAGATATTACCGGTGGTCTACCACGTGTTGCTGACTTGTTCGAAGCACGTCGTCCAAAAGATCACGCCATCATGGCAGAAATGACTGGTGTGGTAAGCTTTGGTAAAGAGACTAAAGGTAAGAACCGCTTTATTATTACTAATGAAGATGGCGAAGTACATGAAGAGCTAATCCCGAAATGGCGTCAAATCAACGTCTTTGAAAACGAGACGGTAGCACGTGGTGAAGTGATCGCTGATGGTCCACAGAACCCACATGATATCTTGCGTTTGAAAGGTCAGACTGCACTTGCTGATTACATCGTCAACGAAGTACAGGACGTTTATCGCTTGCAGGGTGTAAAAATCAACGACAAGCACATCGAAGTTATCATTCGTCAGATGTTGCGTAAAGTTGAAATCACTGACGGCGGCGACTCAAGTCACTTCAAAGGTGATCAGGTCGAGTATGCAGATATCAAAGCATTGAATGCGAAGCTAGAAGCGGAAGATAAATTCCCAGTACAGTTTGAGCGTCAATTACTAGGTATCACTAAAGCAAGTCTGGCAACTGAAAGCTTTATCTCAGCGGCTTCTTTCCAGGAAACAACCCGCGTATTAACTGCGGCTGCTGTGACTGGTAAAGTAGATGAGCTACGTGGTCTGAAAGAAAACGTGGTTGTGGGTCGCTTGATTCCTGCAGGTACTGGTCTTGCTTATCATAAAGCACGTAAAGAGAAAGCAGATCAGAAGCTACAAGATAAAGATTTGAATGCAGCGTTTGATATGACTGCAAGCACTGATAGCAAAGACTTTGCAAGCTTCGACGAAGCATTTGCTCAAGAGTTAAATCAAGATAATTAATCGTATTAAGTACCTTGATTCATTCTTAATTTGATAAAAAAGCCAGCCTAAGTTGCTGGCTTTTTTGTGTGTATAAAAAACTGAGAAAGGCATGGTGCTATTATCTAAAAAAATAGTACACTGGAAATAGGCTCTAATTCACTACTCATAAAAGGATAATTAGCAAATGGCAGGTAAAACTCGCGTCGCCAAATATCAAGCAGATCGAACCAATCAAAAGTTATATTTCTGTCGTTTATCTTGCCAATCTGCAGGAAGCACCAATGATAAGCAGTTATACCAAGCACACTGTGAGACTGCTATTTTTCATTTGCATGGTGCGCTGCTGGCATTTATTCAGGAGTTGGGTCATTTCTATAGCTTAAATATGACAGCGCCAACTTTGCTCGATATTGAACAAGCATTGAGCGAGCGTACGCAAGTATCTCCTGAGATTCAGCGTTTGCAGCAACTGCAACAGCAAGGTTTTATCGCCAATATAGAACGTGCTTATCAACGTTGTCTTTATGCAGTACCGCCAGATACTATCGTCGATGAGGCGCCAAGTAGCCAATCAGCGTCGCCAGACTTGATTGTCAATGTTGTCACTTTATCTAACCAATGGCTGCCTGATGAGACAACAATACGAGAATGGCGTAATCAGCTTTTAGAGCTGATTGAACAACTACGTGCAGGTATGGTCGAGTTCTAATAGGAAGTAAACCAGAAGATTTATTCTGTGATCTCTATTTATTGAACCATCTGAAAGTATGATTAAGTAGGGTAGATCATAATCTATAACGCATAAAAAAGGCTTATTCAGTCATTACTGAATAAGCCTTTTTCTTATTAACTAAAAATAGTCTTGTTTGTTACTCTGGCATCGGTGGCATACTTTCAACGGGTGTCACCGTTAATGGATTTTCCGGTACGCTATCATCACTACGGTTGCTGCTTGGTTTTGTTGATGGTGGAGGATTAGTATCTTCAGTAGGCTCTGGAGCTGAAGGCTTACGCTGCTGGGTTTGAGTCTTGACTGGCTTGGCTGAGTTATTGGCATCATCGTTAACTAGGACGCCATCATCAGTCATCTCTATGATACTTTGCTGTTGTTTTCTAGATTTTGAGCGATTATTGATAGATACCCATTGGCTTGGAGTGTCTTTGAGCTGGGCTTTCATAAAGTCCATCCATACTGGTAGCGCTGCCACACCACCATATTCACGGCGGCCCATAGTAGATGGTTGATCGAACCCCATCCATACTACTGTCGCATTGGTAGGATGAAATCCTGCAAACCACGCATCTTTGGCCTGATTGGTGGTACCAGTTTTGCCACCGATATCATCACGTCCTAATGCTTTTGCTCTTACCGCTGTACCGCGTTGGACTACATCGCGTAGTATATCTGCCATCTCAAAAGCGACTCTCGGTTGCAGTATACGAGGTGCTTGTTTGGCTCTTACATATTGTACGGCAGGCGCTTTTAGACGGTCTGATTGTGGACCTGCGTTATATACCGTTAAATCAAGCTCTTTATCTGTTGTTTCGCTATCATCATTACCTTCTAATGATGAATTATCGGTAGTTATTTCATTAGTACTATCATCAAGCGCTTCAATTGACTTCTCATACTCTTCAACTAAGCTGCTATTAACCTTTTCAAGTTTTTCGTTAAAGCATAGTGCACACGCTTGACGTGGATTTGCCTGAAACAACAGCTCGTTTTTATAATTGTAAATTTGTTCAATAAAGTAAGGTTGGACACGATGACCACCATTTGCGAAAGTTGAGTAAGCCGTGGCCATTTGTAATGGTGTGGCTTGTCCTGCTCCAAGTGCTAATGATAATGTTGTCGGCAGCTTTTCTTTATCAAGACCAAACTCATCTAATAGGTTGCGCGTACTTGAGATACCAATAGCTTGTAACAAGCGAATAGATACGAGGTTACGGGATAAATATAAACCTCGACGTAAAGTGATATCACCTAAGAAACGTTCATCAGAGTTTTTCGGTTTCCAGTCACCTACTTGGATAGCTCGGTCAGACACGATGGTATCTGGGCGATAACCTTTCTCTAAAGCAGCGGTATAAACAAGCGGTTTGATGGTTGAGCCAGGTTGACGCCAGCCTTGTAGAGCGCGGTTGAACTTACTATGGTTAAAATCAAAGCCACCAACCAATGCATTGACAGCACCAGTCTCTGGATTTAACGAGACCAAACTGCCTTGGATTTTAGGTATTTGACCTAATTGCCAGTTGCCATTTGAAGTAGGTATCACACGAACGATATCATTTTTCTTAACAACCTGACTGGCATTGCTAGGGTAATAACCAATACGGTCAGCAGAAATATATTTTCGTGCCCATTTCATACCAGACCAATTAACGGTTACTTCTTCACCGGATTGTAGGACTGCATCAAAACTACGAGAATTGACTTTAGTCACTTTGGCAGGAGACATATTGCTGTAACGTCGGAAGTTTTCGAGAGGCTCATCATTTGCTTCAGCCCCGCGCCAACCATGGCGATGCTCGTAGGCAATCAATCCTGTTACTACTGCTGCTTCTGCATCTGTTTGCGCTTTACTATCTACTGTGAGACGTACGCGCCACCCACCGTGCATGACTTGATCGCCATAACGTTCGACCAAAGAAGCTCGCGTCATTTCTGCCAAATAAGGCATATTTACATCGAGCTTTTCTTTATATAGGTTGATACCTATAGGAGAGTTGACCGCTTCATCGTACTGAGCTTTGGTAATATAGCCAAGCTCATGCATGCGTCCAACAATCCAGTTACGGCGAGTCAATGCGCGGCTAGGATTTGCAACAGGGTTATACTTAGAAGGGGCTTTTGGTAGACCTGCTAACATCGCCATTTCAGCAATAGTTAGATTGTCTAATGACTTACTATAATATTTTTTGGCCGCAGCGCGGATGCCATAGGCGCCTTCACCCAGATAGATCTTATTGACATATAGTGTCAAAATATCATTTTTGCTCAGTTCGTCTTCGATCTTCCGCGCCAAAAACAACTCTGTTAGTTTGCGGTTTAAAGTACGTTCTGGACTTAAGAAATAGTTTTTAGCGACCTGCATCGTAATGGTAGAGCCACCGGTTTGACCATCGTCATCAGTAACTGCTTCAGTGACAGCGCGACCAAGACCTTTAATACTAATTCCGCTATGCTGAAAGAAAGAAGCATCTTCGGCCGCTAAAAAAGCATGGGTTAAATCTTCAGGAATCTCATCAAAACTAACTGGTAAAGATAAACGATTGCCGTATTGGCCAATTAATTTATCATCACTACTATAAATCTGTAATGGCATTTCTAATTTGGCTGTTTTAATCTCTTGCGTACTAGGTAGGGTTGGTGACAAATACATGGCCATCCCATAAAAACCAATAGGTACAGCAAGTGCTAGAACAACTGCCAATGCTAGGCAAGCGATAAAGAGTCCCACCAAAAAGCGAATGAGACGAGCGGTAGCATTTGTTTTGGCCATAATAAGACTTATTAGTTAGAATTTGTAGCAGACAATATTATTATACATTGAACAAAATAGGCAGGTCATAATAAATGTGTAAGTTGGCCTTAATATATTTTTAAATGCTTGAATCTATCAATTAAGTAAAGTATTGTATTGAATTATTACAAATAACTACCAGATTGTACACTTAATATAAGGTATAGAGCTAGTGAGGCTATTTACTTCCAAAAGTCGACATTTGATTGGCGTGGATATTTGTGCCACCTCAGTAAAGTTGGTTGACATACAGCGTCAGCAAGGCATGTTTCACCTAAAATCTTATGGTATTGAAAGACTACCGGAAGGTATCGTGGTTGATAAGATTCTAGTAGATACAGAAGCTGCCGGTAATATTATAACGGGCTTGGCGCGACGCTGCCAAGTCTCGGGTAGCAATGCTGCGACCGCTGTTTCTGGCTCTGCAGTGATTACTAAAATCATTGATATGGATATGACGCTTAGCGATGTTGAGCGTGAGGCGCAAATACGTTTAGATGCCGACCAGTATGTGCCTTATCCATTAGAAGACGTCAATCTAGACTTTGAAGTATTAGGACCGTCTTTGGTTAGTGAAGATATGGTTCAGGTATTGCTTGCTGCTTCTCGTTCGGAAAACGTTGACCAGCGTGTCGATGCTTTAGCCTTTGGTGGCCTACAAACGAAAGTCATGGATATCGAATCGCATGCAATCGAGCGTGCATTTGGATTGATGGTAGATAGCCTACCAAATGTCCCCGAACTAGTAGCATTAGTAGATATCGGCCATAATCAGACCACATTATATATCGCTAAGAATGGCGAGTTTATTTATAGTCGTGAGCAGTTGTTTGGCGGTGCTCAGCTGACCGAGGCGATACAAAATCGCTATGGTCTATCAGTAGAAGAAGCGACATTGAGTAAACGCGAACGTACCTTACCTGATGATTATTATCCTGAAGTACTGACCCCTTTTATAGAAAATACCATTCAACAGATCACTCGCTCTTTACAGTTTTATTTCTCATCAAGTCAATATAGCAGTATCGATCATGTGGTGCTTGCAGGGGGCAGCAGTTCTATTGCAGGTCTCGCTGGTATGGCACAACAAAAGCTAGGCGTTACTGTCAGTGTTGCTAACCCTTTTACCAATATGACTATTGCACCAAATATCGATAATGAGCAATTGGCGGTCGATGCGCCAAGCTTAATGGCTGCATGCGGTCTTGCGTTAAGGAGCTTTGACTAATGGCTCGTATTAACCTTTTACCTTGGCGACAAGAAGAGCGTGAACGTCGTAACAAAGAGTTTATGACATTGATAGTGGCGGTGACGTTACTGACCCTATTGGCAGCTTTTGCTTCATGGAGTTATTTTAATAATGAACTTGATGAGCAGCTTGATGCCAACGCATTGATCGAACAAGAAAACACTCGCTTAGATACAGCATTGACCGAAATTGACAGTTTAGAGCAGCGCCGTGAAGACATTATTTCACGCATGCAAGTCATTCAAGATTTGCAGGGACGACGTCCTGTGCCTGTACGTTTATGGGATGATTTGGCAAAAGCTATTCCACCAGCACTTTATCTAAATAACCTTAAACGTGAAGGTGATACGTTAACTTTGACAGGCTTAGCGGACAATCCAAACATTGTGTCCAGTCTGATTCGTAACCTTGATAACAGTAAATGGATGGGCAACTCAGCAGTGAGTAACATTCAACAGAATATTAGCGCTTATGAGGCTGCTCCAGCCCTCAATAATACGGTTAATACTGGTGAGCAGGCGCGCCCCGTTTATCCTGAAGACAGTTACGTACAGTTTGTAGTAACGACTAGAGTACAGTCGGAAACTCCGACTACTGATACCGATACTGGTCTAGGAGGTGCGTTATGAAGCTTATCCGCAAAAAGAGCCTCTCTAAAACCAAAAAATCTGCTCTAAAGCCAAAAAAGCAATTCGATTTAAATGAGTTTCGCCGTAGTTTTGAGTCGCTAGATTCAGAAAACTATGGCAGTTGGCCATTACCTGTAAAAGTGACAGTGATTGGTCTTATCATTACCTTCATCGCAGCATTGTCATGGGCATTACCCATCAGTAGTAAAATCGATGAGATTAATGCGGCTGAAAGCCAACAACAAACCTTACTTGATAGCTACCGTGAAAAAGAATCGCGCGCACGTCATTTAAAAGCGTATCAGGCGCAAGTTGTCCAAATGGAAACTGAATTTAATACTTTATTGGATCAGTTGCCGAAAGATACGCGTGTGTCAGAATTGGTAGAAGGCATAAACATGACAGGCGTTGGTAGCAATATTCGTTTCCAAGATATTTCAGTAGAGCCCGAAATTGAAAATGAATTCTTTATTGAGCAGCCAATACGTATTGCAGCTTTGGGTGAATACCATCAGTTTGGTAGCTTTATCAGCGGTCTTGCTGCTCTGCCTCGAATTATTACGATGCATGATTTTGAAGTTAGTAACCCACAGCCTACATTGGATGTTTTGCCAGAGCTTAACTTAGTCTTGCAAACTAAGACCTATCGCTCTAAAGAAGCGGCTCCTGAAGGTGATGCAGCCGCTGCTACTGATGCAAATGCAGGAGGCAACTAATGAGTATTCAAAGAATGCCCATGCTACTGGTTTTAAGTGTCGCTGTTTTATCTATGACAGGGTGTAGTGACCGTATAGGTATGGCAGAGCAAGCAATGACCGATATCCGTAATCAGCCTGCACAGCCTATTGAGCCGCCGCCTAAAGCCGAGCTGGTAGAAGATTTTGTATATAGCGCTAGCTCGCAGCGTAGTCCATTTTTACCACCGAGTTTAGTCAATGTACAAGGCCCGACCACTCCCATAGATGGTGTACGACCAGATATCAACAGAATCAAAGAACCGCTTGAGCAGTATGAACTGTCGCAATTGGTCTTCCGAGGTGTGGTGATTTCGCCCGAAGGTCAGCGATATGCATTGATACAACGTCCCGATGGTTCGGTTGCCAGTGTTAAAGTAGGCGATTATCTTGGATTGAATGACGGCCGTATTGTTGAAATCACGCCGACCCAGGTTAACTTGATTGAAATTGTGCCAGATAGCCGCGCAGGGTTTGTAGAAAAACCCCAGTCGCTGGTATCCCCTATAAGCTAAGTCGGCAGATTTTTTGAGGAATAAATAATGACAGTACGCAATAACAAGGTAATGATGATGAGCAACCGCATGTCTTCTGCTTTTGCCATTTCAGCACTGGCAGTCAGTATGGTGGCTGTGACTAATAGTGCTCATGCTGCACAGCGCATCGATAATGTCTCTGTAGTACAGACAGCACCTGCAGTGACGCAAATGCGTTTGGGGTTTACAGGATTGCCAGTATTGCCTGCAGCCTATCAGCTTGATGATCCTAGTCGCTTAGTCCTAGATTTCGAACAAGTACAGAATGGGCTTGCTAGCCGCTTCAACGAATATAACATCGGTGCGATTAATGACGTTACTACGCTAAGTAGTGACAGTACCACACGCCTCATTGTTGGTTTAAAAGAATCAGGCAATTATACGACGGCGATTGAAGGCAATGATTTATTGCTGACTATCACTGACCCTAACCGTCCCGTCATTACCAGCGACCCGATTCAAGATGTGCTCAATAACAATAATAGTATGACAACGACCGCAGTCGTGACGCCTATTGTTGAGAGCTCTACTGTACCAGTAGCGCCTGTACGTACCACGAGCAAGGTTGTCGTGAAGAACGAAGTACCAGCTGATACGATGGTGGTTAGAGTCAATCCGCTTTTAAATCCTCAATTGGCCGCTTCACAAGTAAGCAAGCAGTATAGCTATGATGGGTTAAGCGCAGTCAATTTTTCAGCAGGCAGTGATGGTGGCGGTAATGTCAGCATGGTACTGGCCAACGAAGCCATTCCAGTAGATGTGCAGCGCCAAGGTAATAAACTTGTCGTACGTTTGACTGGTAGTACGGTTCCGAGAAACTTATTGCGCCGATTGAATATTAATAGTGGTCTTGTTGGAAGTATTGATACTAAAAACCAAGGACAGAATGGCGTCGTTACCATTAACATGAATGACGATTATGAGTATCAAGCCTACCAATCAGGTAACCAGTTGAATATTGGTATTAAAAAGCCTGAGCTGTTACGTGAGCCGACGCTGGAAGAAAGAGTCTATAGTGGCGAACCGCTATCTATGGAATTTCAAGATGTTGAGGTTCGTAGTGTCTTAGACATTTTGGCGCAATTTACTGAGATGAATATCGTGGCAAGTGATTCTGTTGCTGGTAACATCACCTTGCGTTTGATTAATGTTCCTTGGGATCAAGCCCTCGATATCATTCTTAAGAGCAAAAATCTAGGCAAGCGTGAAAACGGTAATGTGATTTTGGTTGCGCCTTCTACTGAGCTCGCTGAGCAAGAAGCACGTGAACTAGAAGCGCAGCAAGCTGTCCAATCTTACGCACCTCTGCGTACTGAGTACATTCGTTTAAGCTATGCAAAAGCACAAGATGTCTTAACGCTTATTTCTCAAGGTAGCGGCGCGACTGGTAATAATAGTGGCCTCGCAAATCGTGAAGATAATAATACGTTGTTATCCAATCGTGGTACGGTAACGGTTGATGAACGTACCAATACGTTGATTATTAAAGACGTTGCTGACAGTATCGAGAACATCCATAAACTGATCAGTAAAATTGATATTCCTGTTCGTCAGGTCATGATTGAAGCACGTATCGTCAGTGCAACTGATAGCTTCAGTAAAGAGATTGGTGTTCGCTGGGGTATCTTGTCAAACGGTGCAGCCAACAACCGTAGTTTACTGGTTGGCGGTAGTGATCAAACCTTATGGGATTTGAAAGATTTTGATGTAGAGACGACGACGGTAAATGGTCAAACCGTTTCTTATCCTTCTTATGATATTACTCGTCCTGATAACCTAAACGTTGATTTAGGCGTTTCTAACCCAGCGGGTAGTATCGCCTTTGGTTTGCTCAGTATGTCTGATGTGATGCTAGATCTTGAGTTGTCAGCACTGCAAGCTGATAACCGTGGTGAAGTTATTTCTACACCAAAGATTTTGACGGCAGATAAGCAGACAGCGAAAGTATCTTCTGGTACTCAGATTCCGTATCAAGAAGCATCAGCCAGTGGTGCGACGACAACCAGCTTTAGAGAGGCTGCATTAAGTCTAGAAGCGACACCAAACATCACGCCTGATGGTAAAATTGGTTTACAATTGGTCATTACCAACGGTACACCGACTATCATTAATAATCAGGTTGCTATCTCTGAGGACTCTATATCAACCAACGTTATTATTGAAGATGGTCAGACAGTGGTATTAGGCGGCGTCTTCAAAAACCGTACCAATAACGGTGTAGATAAAGTGCCTTTCCTAGGAGACTTGCCTTATATTGGTCGTGCATTCCGTCGTGATGTACGTAGTAATAGTAAGGAAGAGCTACTGATTTTCGTAACTCCGAAACTTATTAATGATGGTACGAGTCGTCTAAACTAATCATAAATTGTTTAGCTAGTTACTAAAAAAAGTAAGCCATAGTGCTTACTTTTTTTGTGCGCGAAATTAGTGGTTTTAGCGTTGTAATATCTATGTATGTACCGATGAATGATACACTCTAAATTTTACTCACAATAATCACGGCTCATTACTAGCCAGAATAACGATGACGTTGTATCATACCTAATTTAGCTGAGTAAGTATTATGGGGCAGGAATTACCGTCGGTGTTTTTAGTGGGTCCGATGGGAGCAGGGAAGACGACAATCGGAAAACTGCTTGCCAAGCAGTTAGGTCGCACGTTTGTAGACAGCGATTGGTATATTGAATCGCAGACAGGTGCTGACATTGCTTGGATATTTGCCAAAGAAGGTGAGGCAGGCTTCCGTGAGCGTGAAACGCGTGCCATTGATGAATTGACCCAAAACTCTCAAATCGTATTAGCGACCGGTGGCGGTGCAGTCATGTGTGCTGAAAACCGAGAGTTCCTAAAACAGCGTGGCATCGTCGTTTATCTTAATGCACCTGTCGAGGTGCAGCTAGCCCGTACCTCTAAAGATAAGTCTCGACCATTATTGCAGCAGCCTAATCCTAGAAAAATATTGCAAGATTTGTATAGTGCTCGCGATCCACTCTATCGCCAAGTCGCCCATATTATTATGCCTACTGGTCACACGTACCCACGCCATATGGTCAATCAATTGATGCAGCAGCTAGAATCATTCGTCGATTGCACTACCGACGCATCAGCGCACCAAGAAGATTAGTAATAGACTGGCAACTACGATTGATATGCAGACTCAATTACTTTTACCTCATCGAAAATGCTTTAGGAGTATCATATGGTAATGCCGTTTCATGATGGCTTAATAGTTCAGACGCAAAGTCATGATTATCCTATTGTCATTACTGAACAACCTACGACTGAACATGGCAGTATGGCGAAGCAGATCACGCCTTATATCAGTGGTCGTCAGGTTTTGATCGTCACTAATGACACTGTGGCACCTTTATACTTAAAAGCATTAGAAGATGAGCTAGCAGGGCAGTTTGTGGTAAAGGTGTGCGTACTGCCAGATGGTGAACAATACAAAAATCAGGCAAGTATTGATCAGATTTATGATGCGCTGATGACAGAACACTTCAATCGCGATGTGACACTTATTGCCCTTGGCGGTGGTGTAATCGGAGATATGACTGGTTTTGCTGCTGCCAGTTTTATGCGCGGTGTCAATTTTATCCAAATTCCAACGACGCTACTGTCACAAGTAGATTCTAGTGTTGGTGGTAAAACGGGTATCAATCATCCGCAAGGTAAAAACATGATTGGTGCTTTTTGGCAGCCGCAAATGGTGCTTGCTGATATGAGTACGCTTAAGACACTGCCTGCGCGTGAGTTGTCGGCTGGAGTGGCCGAGATTATTAAATATGCCCTTATCATGGATGAGGCATTTCTAACGTGGCTTGAGGCAAACTTGCCTGCAATGATGGCGCTTGACTTGGCAGTACTTGGTGAAGCTGTAAAGCGCTGCTGTCAGTACAAAGCCGATGTAGTGGCACAAGACGAAAGAGAGTCCGGTGTGCGCGCGCTATTGAACTTTGGTCATACTTTTGGTCATGTAATTGAAACACATGAAGGCTATGGTAATTGGTTGCATGGCGAAGCAGTAGCGGCTGGTATGGTACAAGCAGCTGAGCTATCGCAAAAGATTGGCTGGTTAACTGATGATGAAGTTGTACGTATTAAGCGTGTTTTGGAATTGGCAAACTTACCTATTACGCCACCAGCTATTGGTGTAGACACTGCTCTAGATTTAATGGGACACGATAAAAAAGTGAAACACGGACAAATCCGCCTAATTTTGTTAAAATCAATAGGCGATGCGGTAATGACTAATGAGTTTGACAGCCAGTTATTACATGGAGTTTTGTCAAAACATAGCGCATAACGTCTCAAGAATTTATCGTTTATATATTTATACTAAAATCTCGTACTTATAGCCAACTGGTTAGCTGTACCTCTGTTTGAATAAGCATTTATACCACGCTGTAAAACATGTGTTTACCAAGGACCGCCTCATGGCAACATCAAAAACAAAAACGCGTACTGCTAGCCAATCATACAGTCGTCAAGCACTGATTTGGCTAATAGTGACCCTACTTTTAGGGGTGGCCACAGCGTTAGTATGGATGTTTAGTCAAACGCCAGCCATGGGTGCCAAAATTGAGAATGCACCGATATCAGCGCCAGAGATTTTGAATGAAGAGTTTGAGCAACCATTAAAAGTTGAATCCCTACATGAGTTAGATACGGATGTGCAACCGATTAACTTTGATGCAACGATTCGAGATTTGCGCGATTATCCTGATGAGTTCAAAGACAAGCGTTATCTGCTAGCTAATAAAGGCAAATGGACTGTTCAAGTAATGAATGTCGCTGAAAACGATGTGATTGTCAGTTACCTAGAAGGCCGTCAAGATCGTGATAAATTTGCTTACTTCCGTTATCTTGATGATGAAAAACAAGTCCGTTATATGCTGACTTATGGGATTATGAGCAGCCCGCAAGAAGCGGTAGGCGCCGCAAAGCTAATAGACTTTAAGTTACCTACAAACGTACGTGTACTGCCAGAAGAGATTAACCGGTATGTCAGTATCATTGATAATTATGAGCGTCCTGATCCAGTAAAAGATCTAAGTACAAAACGTACGCGTGCCGTCGATTTGAAACCTACTAAGCGCGAAGTGCCAGCTCGTTTGCAAGAAGAAGCTGATGACGCCGCTGCTCAAGCAGCTAGTGCTAACAGTAATCGAAGTAACCAAGAAAGCGCTAATAGTAGCAGCACCCAAGAGAGTATTCGTCAGTCAGTAGATACCTCTGCCACGTTATCTGTTAGTGAAGAGCGTACGGTTGGTGGTGAGACGCAGACAATATCTGAATCATCGCCAAAAGACGAAAACAACGCAAGTAAGCCCACGCCAGAAAACAAAAAGTCCGCGGCACCGGCGGAGAACTCTACTAGTAAGAAGCCACCAGTCGTGCCAACGCCTAAGCCCCCTAGCAGCACCAACAATAATTCAAATACTAATGGCAAAAGTGCTAACGCTAACCCTCCCAAAAATAATAGCGACAGTATAAAAGCGCTAATAGAGGATAAGAGTAATTAATTTTTGCCTGATTAATTAAACCCACTAGCTATTTGGTTAGTGGGTTTTTTTAGCACTATACAAAAAAGTTTTACCGTCATCATAAACGGTAAGCTACTACTGCTAAGTATTATCAAAGCCTTTTGCTAACTGTCATTTATATGGTTTATATTAAAATTTTAATAGCAGTTTTATTTGTTTCATAACCAATAGTAATAAGTCCTCTTACAATTTATGGCTGATGAATCGATAGAAAAGACTAGATTTTTCGACAATCATTAACTAATATAACTGTGGGCGACGTTCTGTATAGTTATCGTAAAAAATGTCTATTTAACAACTATTTAGTGGTTTTTTCTTAGTTTTTAGAGTTCTTTACTAAATATTATTGTCTCAAGCGCGGTTACTTACTATCCATAATAAGGTTATCGTAAGTGACGCAACCTCTCTTATTGTCACTCTTTTTAGGGTAAACAAAGTGCTTGAATACAGGGCGTCAGATATTCAAGATAAACAAGTGCACCGTTATTAAGTTATTGTATGCTTAGCGCTAAATGCTAGACATGACAACATAACAAATGATGCTTAAATGAATGGCATTAGATATCACTGATTGAGTAACTGGCATTTAAGGGCGTAGATTCTCCCGTTGCCAAGGGCTGCTACTTACTATCTTTTGATACACGGACCACATGTCAAGACATCAGCTAATGACCAAGAGGGTCAAGGGTTTTACTTTCTCTTAGAGTATGATGTCTATCGAGCATTGCACTATTTGCCAATTCGAACACACGAATATCCACTATCAGCCCGTTCTGCTTACGGGTACCAACTTATACTCCGAATTGGAAATATAAGTTGCCCGTCTACTTAAAAGGACAAGCTATGTCAATGATTTCCTCACAAACACACCTGGCCACGCCAGATGATTTTTCTGATAATTGCGGTTTTGGCCTAATTGCCCATATTGAGGGTGAAGCGAGCCATGATTTGGTAAAAACTGCCATTCATAGTTTAAGTTGTATGACACATCGCGGCGGTGTTGCTGCTGACGGTAGAACTGGTGATGGTTGTGGCTTACTATTAGCGACGCCTACCGATTTCTTTAAACAGATTGCTGACGAGCAGCAATTTGCCATTACAGACAACTTTGCTGTCGGTATGGTGTTCGTTAATTTAGATAGCGATAAAGCCAAGCATAGCCAACAAGTATTGAGCGATGAGATTACCGCCCAAGGATTAAAAGTGGCTGGCTGGCGCAATGTACCACTTGACTTAAGTATTGTTGGTGAGATTGGTCGTGAGACATTGCCAGACTTTAAGCAAGTGTTCGTTAATGCGCCAGATGACCTAGCAGCTGATGATTTCAACCGTAAGCTGTTTGTTGCACGCAAAAAAGCAGAGCAGCGTTTGACGGATGATGAGCTATTTTACGTCTGTTCATTGAGTTGTCAGACCATTATTTATAAAGGCTTGGTAATGCCTTCAGACTTACCAGCGTTTTTCTTGGATTTGCAAGATGAGCGTTTGGCGTCACATATCGTAGTCTTCCATCAGCGTTTCTCAACCAATACCTTGCCGCGCTGGCCACTGGCACAGCCATTCCGTTATCTTGCGCACAATGGTGAGTTAAATACCATTACAGGTAACCGCAACTGGTCTAAAGCGCGTACGCCAAAGCTAAAATCAGACAAACTGCCTAACTTGAATGAGCTAACACCACTTGTAAATAGTACGGGTTCAGATTCATCTAGCTTAGATAACATGCTCGAAGTGCTTATGTCTGGTGGTATGAATCTGTTCCATGCAATGTCTATCTTGGTACCGCCAGCGTGGCAGAATGTTGATAGCATGGATATGGATCTGCGTGCGTTTTATGAGTTTTACTCACAGCATATGGAAGCGTGGGACGGTCCAGCAGGGCTAGTCATTCAAGATGGACGCTATGCGGTCTGTATGCTCGATAGAAACGGTTTGCGCCCGTCACGTTGGGTAACCACCAAGAATGGCTATATTACTGTTGCATCAGAAGTGGGCGTTTGGGATTACGAGCCACAAGACGTATTGGCAAAAGGTCGTGTTGGACCTGGTCAAATGTTGGTTATTGATACGTTGACTGGTCAAATTCTAGATACGACAGCTATTGCAACTTTACTAAAAACGGCGCATCCATATCGTAAATGGTTGCGTGAAGAAGCAACGCGTGTTCGTGATGATGAACGTCTAGAAGAAACGTTAGCAACGCAAGCGTGTCGCGGTGATAAGCTAAAAGCGCTACAAAAGATGTATCACATCACCAATGAAGAGCGCACAGAAATCATTCGCCCTAATGCTGAAAATGGTCAAGAACCAGTCGGCTCAATGGGTGACGATACGCCAATGGCTGTACTGTCGCAGCAAATTCGTCATGTCGGTGACTTCTTCCGTCAGCAGTTTGCACAGGTGACTAATCCGCCAATCGATCCATTACGTGAATCTATCGTGATGTCGTTGCAGACTTGTTTAGGCGCTGAGACTAACGTATTTGCGCCATCTGCGAGAGATGCGCATCGTATTATTTTGTCATCGCCAGTATTGTCAGCCAGCAAAATGCAGCAGCTTGAAACCTTGGATGATCCAGCGTTCAAGATGGCTCGTATTGATCTAAACTATGACCGTACTCTAGAGCTATCTGATGCTATCGTGGCTATTTGTGAGCAAGTGGCAGATAACATCCGTTCAGGTAATACGTTGATTGTCTTGTCTGATAAAGATATCGATGCAGACAAAGTACCCGCCAATGCCATTATGGTTACTGGTGCTGTGCATCATTATCTAATCGCGCAAGGTATTCGTACCGATGCTAACTTAATCATTGAGACGGGCCTTGCCCGTGACTCGCATCAAATAGCGGTATTGATCGGCTTCGGTGCAACTTGTGTATATCCATATCTGGCATACGATGTCATTGATGATTTGGTCGCGACTGGTGAGCTACTTGGTGATCCGATTCAAGCCCGTGTTAATTTCCGCAAAGGCTTGGATAAAGGTTTGCTAAAAATCTTATCAAAAATGGGTATCTCTACCATTGTTTCTTATCGTGGCGCGCAGTTGTTTGAAGCAGTAGGCCTATCAGAAGAAGTCGTCAATTTATGTTTTAAAGGTGTACAAAGCCGTATCAAAGGCGCTACCTTTGCAGACCTTGCTGCTGATCAAGCGCAACTGGCTGCCAATGCGTTTAAGCGTCGTGCCCCTCTAGATCAAGGTGGTCTGCTTAAGTTCGTCTTCAACAAAGAGTACCATGCCTTTAACCCTGATGTGATTAACAGCCTGCATACGGCAGTACGTACGGGCGATTATGAGAATTATCAGAATTATGCCAATCTAGTCAATAGCCGTCCGGTCGCGACTTTGCGTGACTTATTGCAACTAAAAACTGACAACAGTATCGATGTCAATGACGTAGAAGATATCTCTGAAATCTTGACGCGTTTTGACTCAGCTGGCATGTCATTAGGCGCGCTATCTCCTGAAGCGCATGAGTCAATTGCGATGGCTATGAATACCATCGGTGGTCGTTCAAACTCTGGTGAAGGCGGTGAAGATCCTGCGCGTTATGGCACATTGCGTAACTCAAAGATCAAGCAAGTGGCCTCTGGTCGTTTTGGTGTGACACCTGCATATCTGCGCTCAGCAGAAGTGATGCAAATTAAAGTGGCTCAAGGCGCAAAACCGGGCGAGGGTGGTCAGCTACCTGGTGGTAAAGTGAATGCGTTGATTGCGCGCTTGCGTTATTCGGTGCCAGGCGTGACCTTGATTTCACCGCCGCCGCATCACGATATTTACTCTATCGAAGATTTGGCGCAGCTGATTTTTGATTTGAAGCAAGTCAATCCAGATGCATTGGTATCCGTTAAATTGGTTTCACGTCCGGGCGTTGGTACGATCGCGACAGGTGTTGCAAAAGCTTATGCCGATTTGATTACTATCTCAGGTTATGATGGTGGTACGGCAGCGTCTCCGCTATCTTCTATCCATCATGCAGGCTCACCATGGGAGCTAGGTCTGGCTGAGACTCACCAGTCTCTACGAGTGAATGGGTTACGTGATAAGGTACGTGTCCAGACTGACGGTGGTCTTAAAACAGGGCTAGATGTAGTAAAAGCCGCTATCTTGGGTGCAGAAAGCTTTGGCTTTGGTACCACGCCGATGATTGCGGTTGGTTGTAAGTATCTACGTATTTGCCATTTAAACAACTGTCCGACAGGTGTTGCTACTCAAAAAGCCAAGCTGCGTGATGAGCATTTCATTGGCGAAGCAGAAATGCTGATTAATTTCTTTAAGTTTGTCGCAACCGAAACGCGTGAATGGTTGGCAGCGCTAGGTGTTCGTAGCATGGAAGAACTAGTTGGTCGTACTGACTTGCTAGATATCTTAGAAGGTAACACTGATAAGCAGCGTCATCTTGATTTAACACCATTGTTATTTAGTCACCCAGCCAGTGTGGGTAAAGCCCAAACGTGTCAGGTTGAGCGTAACGAGCCGTTTGATAAAGGCTTGCTTGCTGAGCAGATGATTAGCGATATGCTTGTGAATATTCGTAAAGGGGCAGGTGGCGACTATAGTTATTTCGTTGGTAACTGTGACCGCTCTATCGGTGCTCGTATTTCTGGTGAGATTGCGCAAGTCTGGGGCAACCTTGGCATGAGCGATATGCCAATTAAGCTTCGTCTAACTGGTACCGCAGGACAAAGTCTAGGCGTGTGGAATGCTGGTGGCTTAAATATCGAGCTTGAAGGCGATGCCAACGACTATGTGGGTAAAGGCATGGCTGGCGGTGAGATTGTCATTTATCCACCTAAAGACTCAAACTTTACGGCACAAGAAACCGCCATCATCGGTAATACTTGCCTATATGGTGCAACCGGCGGTAAGTTGTATGCTGCTGGGACCGCAGGTGAGCGTTTTGGCGTTCGTAACTCTGGCGCGCATGCAGTCATCGAGGGTACAGGAGACCATTGCTGTGAATATATGACTGGCGGTATCGTCACGATTCTTGGCCGTACTGGACTCAACTTCGGTGCTGGTATGACGGGTGGTTTTGCATATGTACTCGACATGGAAGGCGACTTCTTTGATCGTTGCAACCATGAGCTGATCGATCTCAACCGTATCTCAAGCGAGCAAACAGAAGAGCATCGCATTCACTTACAGCAAGTGATTGAAGCTCACGTAGATAAAACAGGCAGTGCATGGGGTCAGACGATATTGGACGACTTTGAGCACTATGTTCGTAAATTCTATTTAGTGAAGCCAAAAGCGGCGAACATTGCAAGCCTTCTTAAAACTACCATGGCCGACCCACAATAGCCGATACATGACTGCCTATCGTATCAATGGAATGTATTGATGGATTGGCAGTCGCTTTAATCAGGTTAGCCAGCGTTCCGTTTTTAGAGACGTTTTAACTCACAGGTTTTCAGCAGGTACGTGACAGCAGCGATACATTTCTTAGATTTTAGACAAACCAAACATCGCTGACTGTCGCCACCCACTGCAAAAGAGCCTTATATAAAAGAGATAGCACCATGGCAAAACGCTTAGAAAATAACTTCCAGTTTTTAGATGTACCAAGATTTGATCCAACCAAAAAAGACATTGCAACGCGTTCAACAGAGTTTGTTGAAATTTATAAGCCTTTCGAAAACGAAGCCGTTGCTCAGCAAGCGCATCGCTGTCTTGAGTGTGGTAACCCGTACTGCGAATGGAAATGTCCAGTACACAACTATATCCCTAACTGGCTAAAACTGGCCACAGAAGGCCAGATATTTCAGGCAGCTGAATTGTGCCACCGTACTAATACCTTACCTGAAGTATGCGGACGAGTTTGCCCGCAAGATCGTCTGTGTGAAGGCGCTTGTACGTTAAATGATGGTTTTGGTGCAGTGACCATTGGTAATGTTGAAAAATATATCAATGATACCGCGTTTGCACTTGGCTGGCGTCCAGATATGTCTGAAGTCGTTTGGACAGACAAAAAAGTCGCGATTATCGGTGCAGGACCAGCGGGTCTTGGCTGTGCAGATATTTTGGTCAGAAATGGTGTCAAGCCTGTTGTCTTTGATAAGCGCCCTGAAATTGGTGGCTTACTGACATTCGGTATCCCTGAGTTCAAAATGGAAAAAGACGTCATGCGCAATCGCCGCGTGATCTTTGAAGACATGGGTATCGAATTCCGTTTAGAGACAGAGATTGGTACAGACGTCACCATTGATGAGCTATTGGCTGACTATGATGCGGTATTTATGGGTATGGGTACATACACCTATATGCGCGGTGGCTTCGCTGGTGAAGAGCTGACAGGCGTCTATGATGCACTAGATTACCTGATTGCCAACGTGAACCGTTGCAATGACTGGGAAAAAGACGCTGAAGAGTACATCGACTTTAAAGGTAAAAAAGTGGTGGTACTCGGCGGCGGTGATACCGCAATGGACTGTAACCGTACCAGTATCCGTCAAGGCGCCGAAAAAGTAGTTTGTGCTTATCGCCGTGATGAAGAAAACATGCCAGGTTCACGCCGCGAAGTGGTCAATGCTCGCGAGGAAGGCGTCGAGTTCTTATTTAATCGTCAGCCAACCGAAATCATTGGCTTAAACGGTAAAGTTAACGGTGTAAAAGTTGTTACTACTCAGTTAGGCGCACCAGACAACCGTGGTCGTCAACGCCCTGAGCCAATTCCTAATTCTGAAGAGATCATCCCATGTGATGCAGTCATCATGGCCTTTGGTTTTAGACCAAGTCCTGCTGATTGGTTCGAGTCTCAGCAAGTGGGGATGGACAGTTCTGGTCGCGTATTAGCAGCCGAAAAGCAAACCTTCAAATTCCAGACTCAAAATCCTAAAATCTTCGCTGGTGGCGATATGGTGCGCGGTTCTGACTTGGTTGTGACCGCGATTTGGGAAGGCCGCGAAGCTGCGGAAGGTATTCTAGACTACCTAGAAGTGTAATACGCTAGCGCAATAGACTATTAATCATTAACACTAACGCAGATCTTGATAAGTAATTCGATGAGTCATTCTATGTACTATTTTCAATAGCGTAGATTTCAATATAGTGTGCTAGGATATTTTTTATAACGCCTTTTACCTATGAATAATAGGTAAAAGGCGTTATTTTTTGCCCGTCATTTTGCTGATAGAATATTAACTTATACTTACCGCTAGTTATTGAGATATTTTAATACTTTATTAGAATGTCTCACCTAAACATTCCACCCAAAAAGAGTAGCCTTGCGTGAAACCCACCCTTTATCAGCGTATTACTGCTCCATTTGTCGAACCCTATGTTCGCTACCAACATGCAGATATCCTACATGCCACCCGACTAGGCACGGCTGTGATATTGGCTCTATTGGTCAATAAAATCACCAACCTTCCGCACGGTGAGTGGACGACTATTACCGTATTTATTATTCTAGGGTTGTTGCAATACCAAGGCGCTATTTATACCAAGGCGAAAGAGCGTGTAATCGGTACTTTGTTAGGTATTGGTACTGCGCTTGGGGTGTTATGGTTTAATCAGAACGCAGGCGCATGGCTATGGGTGGACTATGCCCTCATTGGTCTGCTCAGTGGCATTATTGGCTATCTAGCCGTTAGACAGCTTGGGTATACAGGGCTGCTAACGGGCATCACTATGTTGATGATTGTCTCTGATTTAGGCAATAATAGCATTGGTCAAGATGGCATCTACCGCGCGCTAAATATCCTACTGGGGACAGGCGTTTCGGTAGCAGTGACGCTAATTTTGCCGCTCAAATCAACGTTGATGTGGCGGTTCTTATTGAGTAGTAACCTTGACGCTTGTAGTAGTCTCTATGCAGGCGTAGGTCATCATATTGACGCAACGGATGGAGTAGTGGACGACTCTGTTCAAAAGCTAAACCCAGTAGCCTTTCCTGTTAAGGAAGTACCCGTTGATAGAGCGTTGGTCACAGCGTTACAGCAGATCAATAAACGTCTGCTGGCTGTGCGACCACATATCGCGGCGACAGCCAGTGAGTCAGGTATTGAAAAGGAAACACTAGAGACGATTCAACGTACCCACCGTAATATCATTGGGACGATTGATTTACTACTAAGTGCGGCACCGCGCTTGGCAAATATCGAAATTGATGAAGAAAACCATGTTTTATTGGTACATTATCAGCATGAGCTAACCCAAGCGATGCAACATATGGCGGCGGTATTACGTAGTCCAAGCGATGAAGTATTTCGACCCATTACTCGTATTGCTGTCTCGGAGTATCCAAGCGTACAGCACCTAGCATTTGAGTGGCAGGGCTATTTCTGGTTGACCCAAACCTTGCAGACTCAGTTGCAGCAGCTGAGTGATTTACTGCAAACATCGAAACCGCATTGGTTTGCTGCATCTGGTCTAGGCTATCAGCGCCGTGAGCAGCGCCGGATGAAAGAGCAGGGCGGCGAGACGGATTTACATTTATAACCTACAAAAAAACGCTGACCATTTAGGATCAGCGTTTTTATTTTTCAAAGACTACTTTATTTTAAAGTACTAAATCAAAACTATTAACGACCAGTCTTTAGCTTATCCCAGTACTGTTGATACACTTGCAACGCCTCATCGCCCACATCTTCTTGGAACTCAGCTTTTGCTAATACTTCTTTAGAAGGATAAATCGTTGGATTGTTTTGGACACTCTCATCCATCAGCTCACGTGCTGCTATATTTGGTGACGCATAGCCGATCTCTTCACTAACAATTTTGGCGTTTTCAGGGCGCAATAAATAATCAATAAACTTGTGTGCTGCATCAACTTGCTTGGCGTTTTTTGGAATGACAAAGTTGTCCATCCACAAGATAGCGCCTTCGGTTGGATATTTATAAACCAAGCTAGTTAACCCTTCGTCATTGGCCATGACTGCTTCACCATTCCAAGTCATACCAAGTGCCGTCTCACCCTCGATATACGGCATACGTGTCGCATCAGAGTTAAAAGTTTTGACGTTTGGCATCAACGTGGTGAGCTTATCGTAAGCGGCTTCGATTTCGTCAGGATTGCTACTATTACCTGAGTAGCCAAGGGTCAGCAGTGCCATACCGAATACTTCACGCACGTCATTGGTCAGCATCACCTGACCTTTATACTTAGGATCCCATAGGTCATTCCAACTATTGACAGTTTTTGGATCGACACTGTCACCGTTAATGGCTAGACCAGTGCTGCCCCACATATAAGGGATAGAGTATTTGTTGTCAGGATCAACTTTGGTATTGATAAATGAGGTATCAAGGTTTTTGAAATTGCTCAATTTAGATTTGTCTAGCTCTTGCAACAGCCCTTCTTTCGCCATCTTTTCAACATAATAAGTCGATGGAATCGCTAAGTCATACTGGCTCGAATCATCCAATAGTTTGAGCTTGGCATACATGGCTTCGTTAGAGTCAAATGTGGTGTAATTAACTGAGATGCCAGTTTCTTCTTCAAAACCATCTAAAATCTCTTGCGGCATGTATTCTGACCAGTTATAAAGGTTCAGCGTCTCATTGCTCGCTGCAGCACTGCCATCTGCTGCATTGTCAGAGTTGCTACAGCTGGCAAGCACCAAGCCGACAGCCGCTGCTAATAATGCTTTTGGCACTATACGACCGACACTAGCCAAGGTGTGAGTAGTGGGATGGGACGATGATAAATGGGACAAAATATCTCTCCTAAATAAAGATAATGCAAATCAGAAAAATTCAATAAAAAAGCCAACAAGATAAAAGCCTGATATGGCCAATAGAACTATTATGGTCATTAATTTATACAATTTAAAGGGTTGTTATTAAGACAATGCTTAACAATACTAATAAAAATAGCCAGTTGGGCTAATAAGATGAGTAGAAAAACTAACTTAATGACAGCTAATTCTGAGTAGAATTGCTAGCGAGCTGCTAACATCGAATCGAAAAAACATAGTATATAACCATGCTATGATTGGCGCAGACCGAAGTATGACGAACATCATCTAAGCAGATATCAGCCTTTGGCTTTAAGACACCAACCATACCATAATAATAAAGGATGCAGCACAATGACCGAAAGTACCTCAACTCAACACGCTTTCAATAAAAGCCACTCAGTTATACCAGCATTGCTCACAGATAAAGTTGCCATAGTCACCGGAGCCAGTCGTGGGCTTGGTGCACAGATTGCACAGCAAATGGCAGCAGCAGGCGCTATCGTTTGCGTCAACTATCTCAATAGTAAAGAGGCTGCTGAGGCGGTAGTGGCTGATATCATCGCGACAGGTGGCCAAGCATTTGCTTATCAGGCGGATGTCACCGAGCTTGAGCAAGTACAAGCCATGGCAGCTGAAGTCATCACTCGTCATGGACGTATCGATATATTAGTCAACAATGCTTTGCCCAGTTATCAGTTCAATCCAAGCGCTGCGTACACTAGTATTGAGACCGTAAAGTGGTCACATTTTTCACAACAAATGGACGGTATTGTTAAAGGCGCAGTCAATACAGTACAAGCGGTGCTGCCGCAAATGAAAGCGCAGCAAGTAGGTAAAATTATTAATATCTCGACCAATCTTGTCTACATCCCAGTGGTTACCTATTATGATTACACCACGGCTAAATCAGCATTGATTGGACTTACTCGCAACCTAGCAAGCGAGCTTGGACAGTATGGCATTCGGGTGAATTTACTGGCAGGTGGCTTATTAAAAACTACCGATGCAAGCAGCTTAACCACTAAAGAGGTATTTGATTATATTGCGACTACGACGCCGCTGCGCCAAGCGACTTCGGTAGCGGATTTTGCCAATTCAGTATTGCTCATGGCGTCTGATTTGAGCATGGCTATTACTGGACAATCTATCGCTGTCGATGGTGGCTTGACCATGCCTTAATTGAGGCCTTAACTGATGCATTAACGCTCTATTGGATTTGTAGAAGAAAAAATGATCGTCAAGGTATTGGAGTCATTGCTAAAGATTTTATTTGTATTTTCTATATAAAATTAGCCCATAACAAAAAGCCCTTACTACTCGGTTAGTAAGGGCTTTTTTTGAATGAACGTTAATGGCTTTATGTGCCTGAACAGTCTTATGACTTCATTGCTAACTGATTAAGCACGGTTTGAATACCATACTCTTCGATTGTCCCAGTGACAAAGTCAGCGCGTTCTATTAAAGCTGGCTGCGCATCTCCCATGGCCACAGCAAACCCAACCAAGTCGAACATTTCTAAGTCATTCATACCATCACCGAATGCCATACATTCGCTTGCATCTACCGCATAGTACTCGCACATATCTTTGATACCGCGAGCTTTTGATGCCTCTGCTGGCAATATATCGGCACCAATCTGATGCCAATGTACCAGCTTTAAATCATACTGGGCAAAATCGATGTCTTGCATCTTTTCTTGCTGATTATTAAAAAATACCGAGCATTGATAGACGGTATTTATTTTGTAGTACTCAGGGTCAAGGATCGAGTTGGGTGTGACCGCATTGAACTCGCGCAAACGTTCATTTTCACCTGACCAAGCGATATGAGTGGCAGAGTCAAACTTATGAATCAAATCACTCTGCTGACACAGGCGTACGATTTTATCTGTCTGTTCAGCCGTTAATGGGTAGTGGCTGATTCGGCCGCTTTTATCAAAACTATATTGTCCATTCATACAAATAATGGCGTCCAATATATTTGCATCAAGCAACGCTAGAATGTCTTCAGGCAATATGGCTTTAGAACGACCAGTTGAAATCACTAGTTTAATATCGGTATCTGCAAGCTGCTCAAGCGTCGCTTTATTGTGTTCAGCGATGATGCCATTACGGCTCAAGGTATCATCGATGTCAAAAAAGATGATTTTGGGGGTCGAAATCTTAGTAGTCATACTTTCTTTGGCAATCTTATCTTCGATAAACATGATGATCCTATTATTTTTAGTCGTGTAGATACAATGATTCAGATACTACTACAACATACCCAATCAGATAAATACCTATCGAGTAACCTATGATGCTACAAGTATGCTTATTGAGACAGTATTTGCATGTAGCCTGTAGAACCGCTCATTGCTTGCCCAGAGGATTAACAAAAATGCTAAACGATATGATTAACTTAACTGTGTTTATTTATTATAAAGTTATATTCAATTATCAAAAATAATCTACCAAATAAGATGAACTATCGTTATTAATGCAGCAGCTACCTAAAGGAATAAGTATGAAATTTTTTACCTTAAAATCGGTTACAGTTTTGGCGACCTTGGCTTTATCTGCCAATGCTCTTGCAATGGATGTTAAATTTAATGATGCTGCTTGGGATGGCAAAAAAATACCTGAGGGGCAGCAATGTTTAAACTATAATGGCAAAAGTCCAGCCACGCCTAGCATGACTGTTTCAAACATTCCTACAGGTGCGGAAAGCTTGGTGTTCGTCTACAACGATGTAAGCAACAAACGTATGCAGCATGGTGGACATGGTATCGTGGAGTTCGCACTACCAGAGGGTGCTACGAGTGCAGAAGTGCCACGAGTATTTGGTCATACTTACGAAGTACCAGTAGGTATTGAAATGGTTGCAGAATACCGCAGTCGTAAAGGCGAGGCGGGCGGTGCATATAAGCCACCTTGTTCTGGCGGCAAGAACCATCTGTATACGGTAGATGTACAAGCATGGCAAGGCGACTCGGTACTTGCTGAAACAACAGTTGAAATGGGGCGATATTGATACGTTAGCTATTCAATTAATATGCAACAATTAGTATGCAACAACAAAGCCGTCTATACAAAACTGTTTATACATAGCATAGACGGCTTTTTATTGAGGGTAGGTTATGTTTTACAAGCCTATAAATGCGCTAGCTCAACAGACATTACAGGCCCTGATGAATGCTTGTAGAGTTTAGACTATAAGTAAACATGACTTAGTCATATAAGTGCGTTGCGGCAGGGCTATAGGAGAATATAGATTAGGCTTGTTAACTATTGGAATAATGCCAAGATACTGAACGTGACAACTTTGTAGTATAATTTTACTACTATGAATATTGGTATGCTATATCATTGAAACTTCTATGTTATAAATCTAAAAAAATCATAGCAAATGATAAAAAATGTTATTAATTATACTTTATCTTAAAGTATACCTTGATTTAAATGAATTATTTTATAAATAAGGTTTCTTATGAACATAACGACAAGCCAACCTTCAGAAGATAGAAAAAGGCATGGCGAGCATATTCTTATCCACATGACATATATCGCCAAAAATGTCGATCTAGATTCTGGGATTGAGCTGACTCGCGCACTTGAGTACTGGCGCAGATATTTTGAAGAAAACGATATCGTTTCAGCTTTAGTCATTAGTGAAGGTTATTTCGTTCAAAGTTTCCAAGGAACAAGACCTGCTATCAATACTGCCTTGGAAAAGATACTTGACGAGCATTCCACTATTGTTCCTAATATTGTGAATATAGAGGAAATTGAATCGCGCCAATGGAGTGGGTTTTTAGTTAAACATCTAACCTCAAGCGTTGAAGATGAAGAGCATGCCCTAAAGAACTTTTCAGCAGGCTCTGACTACAATCCTTATCTAATGAAAAGCTCTCAGATTGAAAGCTTTTTGAAAGCGATATTTAAAGATGCTGAATCTAATTAACTTTAAATGAATAGCATTTAGTTTTTAAGCATTTACCTCTTAGAATAGGCAACATCCACTTGTCCTAGCTAAAATATAAAAGCCGTCTATACCTGTGTATAGGCGGCTTTTTGTTGAAAGTAAGTTAGCAGTATCGGTACAGGATGTTTTCTTAGCAACTGGATAAAATATTGGCGGATGTTCATAAGTGACTATTCATACCTGACTCTTGCAGGACTTAACTACTAAAAATGACCTAGTGATATCTGTTTTTATCATGTTATTACAAATTATAGATGACAAGAAACTGGTCAATTCCCAAGAGTTTTATTGATTATACTTTATGATAAAGTGTATATTAATTTATATACCTATTATATAAATGGATTTTCTTATGTATATAACGACCAATCAAACGTCAGAAAATAGGAAAAGACATGGCGAGCATCTGCTGATTAGCCTAACGTATATCGGTAAAAACATCGAAATGAAAACAGGTATAGAGTTGACTCGTGCTCTTGAACAGTGGCGAAGATACTTTGAGGAAAGTGGGTTAGTTGCAGCGCTTGTGATCAATGACGGTTACTTTGTTCAAAACATTCAAGGCTCAAGACCGGCGGTCAACGCTGCTCTAGCAAAGATAATTGATGAGCATTTCAAGATTATTCCTAATGTTGTCAAGGTGGAAGAGATAGAAGCGCTTCGATGGGATGGGTTTGTAACCAAACACCTGACGGAAAGTGTCGAAGATGAGGAGTATGCCTTAAAAAGTTTCTCAGCAGGGTTTGATTTCAATCCTTACCTAATGAAAAGTACTCAGATTGAAAGCTTTTTGTCAGCGATATTTGAAGGTGCCAAGTCCGATAGGTTTTAAGTGAGTAGCCTTTACATATCATAAGAGTCATCTATTTTAATGGGCGTAAAAAAGCCGTCTATAAAGTATCTTTTGATTTAGATAATTTTTTATAAATAAGGTTTCTTATGCGTGTCACTACCAGCCAACCTTTAGAAGATAGAAAAAGACATGGTGAGCATATTACTCTCAGCCTAACGTATATTGGCAGAAATAGTGACAGTAATAGTGGGATAGGGTTGGCTCGTCTTCTTGAGCAATGGCGAAGGAATAATGAAAAAAGTGGTGTAACCTCAGCGCTTGTCGTGAATGACAATTACTTTATTCAAAATATTGAAGGTCCAAGACCTCTTATCAATGAAATACTAGTAAAATTAATCAGTGAATACTCTTACCTAGTACCCCACCTCAGTGAGATTGAGGAAATAGAAGAACGTAGGTGGGATGGGTTTTTATTAAAATATTTAACATCAAGTGCAGAAGAAGAAGCATATACTCTAAAAAGCTTCTCGGCAGGTGCTGACTTTAATCCATATCTAATGAAAAGCACTCAGATTACAAGCTTCCTGAGAACAATCTTTGAAAATACCTAATCCAGTAAGTCTTAAATAAGTTCTATATTCTGATTGGCGTAAAAAAGCCGCCTATACATTGTGTATAGGTGGCTTTTTGATAGGAGCTATTCAATTTTATCAGTTAAATTTTGAACCAAGATTTCCAAAATTTAACTAGTCAAACTACCCAACTTCAACACTCGTCACATTCTGAAAGCCTCGTGGCAACTGACCACCACGATTACCGCGAACACCCGTATAGTTAGCCAAATCATTTGGCTTGAGTGTCACATGGCGTTTGCCAGCAGTAATGACAAGGCTGTCTTGCTGACTAAGTGGTGTGATAGCGAGTACCTCTTCACCGTCTTTCAACTTAATAAGTTTGTTCCCTTTACCGCGAGCCTGTTCAGGCAAATCTTCAAGGGCAAATATCAGTAGATATCCTGCATTGGTCGCGACAGCAACATGATCAGGTGTCACACGTATATTACTATTTTCACCTTCGGCATTGGCGGCGGTCTCTACTGGCGCGTCGATACGCGCAACAGGGAGCAAGCGACTATCAGTTGCTAGGTTAATAACGTTTTTACCAGCTTTTTGGTTGCTATCGAGATTACCAATGGTATTAATAAAACCATAACCTGCCGAGCTGGCAAGGATAATACGTTGCTCGTTATCACCCGTTAGTAGCTGCTCAAAGCTAGCGCCTGCTGGCGGCTTTAACACACTGGTTAGCGGATCACCTTGACCACGCGCAGACGCTAAGTTGTGCGCATCAATACTGTAGCTGCGTCCCGTACTGTCGAGTACGTAAATTCTTTCGTTAGATTTGCCGCGCACGTGCGCTTGATAGCTGTCACCTGAGCGATAACTCATACCAGCGGCATCGACATCATGACCCTTGGCAGCACGAATCCAACCTGCTTTTGATAAAATGGCAGTGACCGGCTCACTCGGTACGAGATCTGACTCTTTCAGTGCTTGCGCCTCTTCACGCTCTGCTAATGGTGATACACGCTCATTGCCATGTTCTTTCATATCGGCGGTAAGCTCATCGATCATCAGATTGGTTAGACTGTCTGGATTGTCTAAGTACTCTTGAATGATGGCACGTTCGGCAGCAAGTTCATCTTGCTCGCGGCGCAGCTCAATCTCTTCTAATTTTGCCAACTGACGCAAACGAATATCCAAGATGGCATTGGCTTGAATGTCAGTCAGGTCATAATCCTGCATCAAGGTCGCTTTTGGATCGTCCTCTTCACGAATGATGCGAATCACTTCATCAATATTTAGATAAGCAATCAGCAAGCCTGCCAAAATATGCAAGCGTTTATCAATTTTATCGAGGCGATATTGCAAACGGCGTGTGACCACCGAGCGGCGACAGATTAACCATTCTTCCAAAACTTCTTTTAGGTTTTTGACCTGCGGCTTACCATTTAAGCCAATCATATTCATGTTGATGCGGTAATTGCTTTCTAGGTCAGTACTGGCAAATAGATGGCTCATGACGCGTTCGACATCGACTCGCGTTGAGCGCAGCTCAAGGACGATGCGACAAGCGTTTTCGTGATCTGATTCATCATGAATATCCGTCACCCAAGGCAGCTTTTTATCGGTCATAAGCTTAGCGATTTGCTCTTGAATTTTGTTGCCTGAAACTTGGTAAGGAAGCGCATCAATGATGACGAGATTCTTTTCTTTAGAGTCAACATGAAAGGTGGCGCGCATCTTATAACTGCCACGTCCAGTCTCGTACATCGCTTGCAAATCTTTTTTGCTAGTGATGATTTCCGCTGGTGTTGGTAGGTCAGGTGCTGGTATCGATTGGGTAAGCTGCTTGATCGACAGCTCTGGGTTTTTGAGCAAACGAATGGCCGCACGTACCACTTCATTGAGATTATGCGGTGGAATATCAGTTGCCATACCAACAGCAATACCTGTCGTACCGTTCAATAAAATATTAGGCAGGCGGGCAGGTAGGGTAGTTGGCTCTTGCATCGTACCATCAAAGTTATCTTGCCAATCGACTGTACCTTGACCCAATTCTGCGAGCAACGTATTGGCATAAGCTGACATTTTGGCTTCGGTATAACGCATCGCCGCAAAAGATTTTGGATCATCTGGGCTACCCCAGTTACCTTGACCAGTGATAAGCGGATAGCGATAGCTAAACGGCTGAGCCATCAGTACCATGGCCTCATAACAAGCACTATCACCATGCGGATGGTACTTACCCAATACATCACCGACCGTACGCGCGGATTTCTTCGCCTTGGCAGAGGACTTTAGCCCAAGCTCGCTCATGGCATAGACGATGCGACGCTGGACAGGTTTTAGACCGTCAGCGATATTTGGCAACGCCCGATCCATGATGACGTACATGGCATAGTTGAGATAGGCCTGCTCAGTGAACTCTGCGACTGAACGAGTATCCATCGGCTCATTGGGAATGATTGGGGCGATCGTATGATCAATAACATCAGACATAAAATAGGATTCACTTATCAGTTTTAATAGGTATAGATAATTGGTTCAAGCATACAAATAGGATAGTGCTATCGTAAAGGATATTGCACCAATTAAAAAGACGTATGTCAGAATATACGACATCTCGTGACGTGCTTAAAACAAGTGCTTATAAGGGTCTTTTATAGTGTGTTGACTCATAGCTTTTATATATTAAGTTAAGTATAGTAAATCTAATATTTGTTTTTTATATGGTTAATAAATGTCTTAAGGTTGAATCCTTTTTATTTAGGATATTTTGTCTATCATCAATCCAAAAACAGTAGGTTCAAAATAGTTCTAATGCAAAATTAACAACTGAAAGTATGACAGTTAATAGACTGAATAAGGCGGCTACTTTGCCTATTTAAATAGCGTTAACCATATATTGACACGGACAAGTCGCTACTGAATTATCTTACAATAAGGAATTTCTATTATGTCAGTTGACCCTTTATCTAAAATATCTGCCTCTACAATGCTAAAGAACGAAAATAAGCACCTAGGGAAAAACACTACTAGAAATGTACTATTGATTACTGCTGTAGCCAGTCTGGGATTGACAGCCTGTAGCCCTTCACAAATGAGCAAAACGCTACCAGCCGAGACAAGCAGCACAGTCAATCAAGATGCAGCAGTGGTGTCAGAGTCTATCATGGCGTCACCCAGTGTTAAGCCCTCAGTCATCAGCCAACAGATGATGATACGTTCTGCGGCGCAGACAGGTATCGTACGCCCATTACCGAGCATCATAGTCACGCCAGAGACAAAAGACAACTATCAAAAAAACGCAGCCAATCCTGTACATCGAACTACGGATATGGCGGTTTCTACTTTGTCTATCGATACCGATACGGGCAGCTACGCCAATGTGCGGCGCTATTTAAACGAGGGTCAACTACCACCCGTTAATGCCGTACGGGTAGAGGAATTGATTAATTATTTTAACTATCAATTTGATGATGGCAAACGCTTAGATAGTGCCCCGTTTATTGTGTCAACTGAGGTAGTAGACTCACCTTGGGATAGAGCAGATCAGGATAATAAAATCGTCAAAGTCGGTATCAAAGCCGTTGATAGTAGCTGGTCGCAAAAAACGGATAAGCAATCTATGCCACCTGCCAATCTCGTATTTTTAGTAGATGTCTCAGGCTCTATGTCGTCACGCGATAAGCTACCATTGGCACAATCTTCGCTTAAGTTGTTGACAGAGCAAATGCGCGCCCAAGACAGTATCAGCATCGTGACCTATTCAGGTAGTACTAGTGTGGCATTGCCTGCGACCAATGGTGACCAAAAAGCAAAAATATTGACTGCAATCGAGGGATTAAATGCCTCAGGCTCGACCAATGGGGAAGATGCTCTGAAATTGGCCTACAGGCAAGCTGAGCAGGGTCTAAAGAAGAACGGTATCAATCGAATCATGATGTTAACGGATGGCGATTTTAACGTTGGTATTAGTGATGTCGATGAGATGCTTGATTTGGTCAAAGCCAATCGCGATCGCGGTATCTCTTTATCTACCGTTGGCTTTGGTCGTGGTAATCTGAATGATCACATGATGGAACAGATGGCGGACAATGGCAATGGTAATTACAGTTATATTGACAGTCTAACTGAAGCCAAAAAAGTCTTTGGTGATGAGTTAGCCGCGACATTTAACACCGTTGCTAAAGACGTAAAAGTCCAAGTTGAGTTTAATCCTGATGTGGTGAGTGAATGGCGCTTGATTGGTTATGAAAATCGCGTACTGGCTGAAGAAGATTTCAATAATGACAAAATTGATGCAGGTGAGCTTGGGGCAGGTAAGGCAGTTATCGCCTTGTTTGAAGTGACACCAAAAGGTCAAAAAGGGTTATATAGCGATCGTCGATATGCTGACAGCAATGCCAGTATTAGTTCGAATAATAAACAAAACTCTAATGAGCTTGGCTATCTAAAAATTCGTTATAAAGCACCGACAGGTGGTAGCTCTAAACTGATTAGCCAACCGATTAATAAAGCAAGCCACGCTTTAAATAAAGCCAGTATCGATACTCAGTTTGCGATGGCAGTAGCAGGGTTCGGTCAACGCTTGACTCAAAGCGATTATGTTAATGATTGGCAGTACAGTGATAGCACTAAGCTTGCAAGAAGTAGTATCGCAGATAGACCAAGTAGCGATACTGATGGTACTCGTCGCAACTTTGTGACGTTGACTGAGCTGGCGAGTGCGCTGAAAAATAGTCGATAGTGAACAGATATCGTGTCGGCATGGTCCTTAGGGAGCAAAAGTCAATGGTCATATTTTCTAATAGCTTGACTGATATTTTATATGTAATATATTGATATTTATAGGGATATTGAGCGTCAAGCCTATTTGAGAACTGGTGTAGCAATCTTTTGTATTGAGTACTATGTATAAAGTGTGTATGTTAATGAACAAAGGGCTATTTACCGCTATATTGTTCGCTCAGCACTATACAAATATGTCGCAGCCTTGCTTTTTATCATAATGATAGGCAAGACTCTGACCTTTTGTATATTTATCACACTGTGATTGGCGTGAGTTGACGGTAATGTATTATTACTAGGAGAGAAAAGATTATGGAAAATCAAGGAAACTTAACCCGTCGTGACGATAAAGTTTGGCTAAAAACGTATGAAGAACTTGGTTTGGAGTATGACATTGAGTTGCCAGCCGACAATACGTCACTTATCGATATTTTCGAAAAAAGCTTCGCTGAAAATGCTGATAAAACTGCCTATATCTGCATGGGTTCATCGTTAAGCTTCCAAGAAGTAGATTTATACAGCCGTCAAATGGCCGCTTATCTACAGTCATTAGGATTGGTCAAAGGCGATAAAGTTGCGGTCATGATGCCCAACATTTTGCAGTTACCAATCTCTGTCATCGCTGTACTACGTGCAGGCTTTACCTTAGTTAACGTCAACCCTCTGTACACTACCAGAGAGCTTGAGCATCAATTGACCGATTCAGACGCCAAAGTGCTAATCATGGTCGAAAACTTTGCCAAAACCTATCAAGACATCGGTCGCAATGTGGTCGATAAAGTCGTGATTACGGGTATGGGCGATTTGATGGGTACGCTCAAAGGCTTTATGGTCAATACGGTCGTCCGCCATGTCAAAAAAATGGTGCCAGACTATAGCATTTCTAATAGCATCAGCTTCAAAACGGCACTAAAGCAAGTCACAGCTAGCAAATATAAGCGCCCAACCAATATCACACTTGATGATATCGCTGTCCTACAGTATACCGGTGGTACGACAGGTGTAGCAAAAGGCGCGATGCTAACGCACAAAAACTTGGTGGCAAACTTAATTCAGTCTAATACCTTCTTGGGCACCGCTTTTGATGATTTCGATCAAAGAGGTGAGCAACCTGTGATTATGACGGCATTGCCGATGTATCA
This sequence comes from Psychrobacter sp. NPDC078409, assembly GCF_050268505.1. Taxonomy (NCBI): domain Bacteria; kingdom Pseudomonadati; phylum Pseudomonadota; class Gammaproteobacteria; order Moraxellales; family Moraxellaceae; genus Psychrobacter; species Psychrobacter sp. NPDC078409. Next base: position 474,649 of record NZ_JBNNGW010000004.1, on the reverse strand, counting down.
TATTTTCTCATTCACCGTATGTGGTATGTTCGGTCTGTATCGCGGTTGTGTAGTATTATTAGTACCAAACCCACGCGATCTTGATAGCTTGTTAAAAGCATATAAAGCCAATCCACCAGCGTTCTTCCCAGCGGTCAACACGCTGTTCAACGCGCTTGCCAACAACGAAGAATTTATCGCGATGGATCATAGCAAGCTGCGTCAATCGATGGGCGGCGGCATGGCAGTATTGAGTCCAACGGCGGAAAAATGGCGTCAAGTAACTGGTAATATTATCATTCAAGGTTACGGCCTGTCTGAAACAGCACCAGTCGCGACCTCTAATCCTAGCAACAGCAAGACATTCACAGGTACCATTGGTGTACCGATGCCAGCAACAGATGTGGCAATTTTGGATGATGCAGGTAATGAAGTAGCACTTGGTGAGCGCGGTGAGATTAGTGTTCGTGGCCCACAGGTCATGAAAGGCTACTGGAACCGTGAAGATGCTACTGCCGAAGTCATGACAGCAGATGGTTTTTTCCGTACTGGTGATATCGGTATCATGGCTGACAATGGATATGTGACCATCGTTGATCGCAAAAAAGACATGATTTTGGTGTCTGGTTTTAACGTTTATCCGAACGAAGTCGAAGAAGTCATGGCTGGCCATCCTAAGATTTTAGAATGTGGCGTCATCGGTATCGAAGATGAGAAAAGTGGTGAGATTCCTAAGATCTATGTCGTCCGTAACGATCCTAGTCTGACTACCGAAGAAGTTCTTGAGTATGGTAAAGAGAACCTAACAGGTTATAAGCGTCCTCGTCGTGTTGAGTTTATTGATGAGCTACCAAAATCGAACGTTGGTAAGATTTTGCGTAAAGATCTACGCGTACTTGAAGAAAAAAACCACGGTTAATTTGCTGATACACGCACCTAGAGAGTTGTTTGATAGCTGCGTGTATTAACCAAAGATACATGTGAAAGTGTCGCACGATTAGATACTGTAGTAACTAAAGTAGTAACCAAAAATGATAAGGCTGCAACCATGCTGTCTTATCATTTTTTTGTCTTTATCGCTTTTGACATTTGCGGATGACAGCTACTATTAATAGAGAATATCTATTAAAACTGCTATAGTGCCCATCGACGTATTTTTGTTTTTATCCAAAAAATCGTACTGGTTCTGCTCAAGGTAACAGGCAAAATCATGGTAGTAAATATCGTTTTCGACTTGGTCGTGCTGAATGGTAGTATTATTTATCATAGACTTAGTAACGCCCTTTAATTTGCAAAGCTTATGAATGACAAACCCGATCATACTTATCTATTTCTTATTCATAAGCTTCTGCTGTCAGCAATAATCATAAAAAATGGTGTTTCCATTAACATATTCAATGTTTTTAACAGTAACATTTAGGGAAAATTATGACGGATAATATTAATAAAAAAACGACAGATAATAGCGCTGCAACTAATGATAAAGCCAATACTACTAACGACATTTATCAAAGCAATGCGTTTCCTACTATGCCGACCATCGACAGTGATAGTCCGTGGCTGAGCGCTTATGAGCGCTACAGCATCGATGCTACTATCGAGATGCCAGAAGACAATACCTCTTTACTGGATGTGTTCGAGCGCAATTTTAGCCGTTATGGCCAAAAACCTGCCTATATCTGCATGGGCTCATCGATTACTTTTAAGCAATTAGATCTATATAGTCGCCAGATTGCCAGTTATTTGCAGTCAATAGGACTGGTCGCAGGCGATAAAGTTGGGGTAATGATGCCCAATGTCTTGCAGTATCCAGTGGTCGCTTTGGGTATCATTCGTGCAGGAATGGTGTTGGTCAATGTAAACCCTCTATACACCAGCCGTGAGCTGTCACATCAGTTGCATGACAGTGGTGCGAAAGCGCTATTTATCGTTGAAAACTTTGCTAAGACCTATCAAGATGCCGAAGACAAAGGTCAGGTAGAGCATGTAGTGGTGTGTACCATTGGTGATATGTTAGGTACGATTAAAGGAGCCGTGGTCAACCTCGTGGCTCGTCATGTCAAAAAGATGATTCCTGCTTATAGCATACCGAATAGCGTGAGCTTCAAACATGCCTTAAATGCTGAGTCAGCCAGTAAGTACCAGCGCCCTGAGTTAAACTTAAGCGATGTGGCTTTGCTGCAATATACCGGTGGTACGACAGGAGTAGCGAAAGGCGCGATGCTGTCTCACGGCAATCTAGTCGCCAACATGCTACAGGTCAGCGCGCTAATGAACAGTGCATTTGATGATGATATAGATGGTAGAGATGTGATTTTGACCGCACTGCCGCTATATCACGTATTCTCATTTATGGTCTGCGGTATGTGTAGTATGTATCAAGGCTATGCCTCGCTACTCATTCCGAATCCGCGCGATCTTGATGGGCTTATCAAAGAGATGGCTAAATACAAGCCAGCGTTTATCCCTGCTGTGAATACCTTGTTTAATGGCTTAGTACACAAAGATAACTTTGCTGATTTAGACTTTTCTAATCTAAAAGCGTCTATCGGCGGTGGTATGTCAGTATTACCTAGCGTGGCCAAAGAGTGGCATAAAATCACTGGTCTGCCTATCGTTGAAGGTTACGGCTTGTCTGAGACATCACCTGTGGTAGCATTTAATCCGATGACTATTGCAGAATTTACTGGAAAAATCGGTATTCCTGCGCCTAGTACCGATATTGTGCTCATTGATGATGACGAAAATATAGTAGCCATGGGCGATCGCGGTGAAATCTGTGTAAAAGGTCCACAGGTTATGATTGGTTATCAGAATCGTCCGAAAGAAACTGCTGAATCCTTTACAGCTAGTGGTTACTTAAAAACTGGCGATATCGGTATCATGGACGAAAAAGGCTTTATCAAAATTGTTGATCGCAAAAAAGACATGATTTTAGTCTCTGGTTTCAACGTCTATCCAAACGAAATTGAAGAGGCGATGAGTGAGCATCCAGCAGTTGTAGAATGCGGTGCTATTGGTGTACCGAACGATGATCGCGGCGAAGAACCAAAACTGTTTGTGGTCAAAAAAGGCGACGTGACTGAAAAAGAGCTACTAGAATATGGCAAAAAACAACTGACTGGCTATAAGCGCCCACGTCATATACAGTTCGTTGACGAACTACCAAAGTCGAACGTTGGCAAAATCCTACGTAAGGAATTGCGTAAGATGGAAGGGTTAGAATAGTTTATATCTGACATTCTATTGATAACGGTGGCGTAATGGCAGGTGTGAATCTTGCTATTGCGCCGTTGTCACGTTAGGATATCTTAAGATTTTAGTCGACTACATACCTATCAATGTGTTTGCTAACGACTGATAGGTATTTTTATGACACTGCTTTTATAACATTGTACTAGGAATTTTTATGCGTATTGACAATCGTGAGCTTGACCAACTTCGCTCGATCAGCTTTGAGCGCCATTATACGAAGCATGCTGAAGGGTCAGTATTGGTAAGTTTTGGCGATACCAAGGTACTATGTACTGCCAGTGTAGAATCTGGTGTGCCGCGCTGGCTCAAAGGTAAAGGCAAAGGTTGGATCACAGCTGAGTATGGTATGTTGCCACGTGCGACCAACACGCGCAATCAGCGTGAAGCGGCTCGCGGCAAGCAGTCAGGTCGTACGCAAGAGATTCAGCGTTTGATCGGTCGTAGCTTACGTGCCATGATTGATCTAAGTAAACTTGGTGAAAACACCATCTATCTTGATTGCGATGTGTTGCAAGCGGATGGCGGTACTCGTACGGCGAGTATCACTGGTGCTGCGATTGCGCTTATCGATGCGCTAGAAAGTATCCAAAAGGCCAAGAAACTCAAAGCAGACCCGCTAATCGGACTGGTTGCGGCGGTTTCTGTTGGTATGAAAGATGGCGAAGCGTATCTTGATCTAAACTACGAAGAAGACTCTAGCTGCGATACCGATTTGAACGTTGTGATGACCCAAAAAGGCGAGTACATTGAGCTACAAGGTACTGCTGAAGAAAAGCCGTTCACTCGCGCTCAAGCAGATGCTATGCTGTCATTAGCTGAAAAAGGCATTGCCGAATTGATTAAAATGCAACAGACGGCGCTTGGTTGGTAGACTAGCGTTTAGATACAACACACTATCTTTGTTTTTAGTGTCAATAACTGCCTGTTAGCTGCTAATAGGCAGTTTTTTAATAGAAAATATTCGTACATTACGTAATAGGTAACAACACATGCTCAAGCTGACTGATGATGGCGCCAAAATCACCTTACAAGGGCAATCAAATGCTGCTGATAATGGCATGTTTTGGTTTGGTTCTGCATTATTGGTAGGGGCCGTCGCAGTCGCCATGGCGATGAGCTTATTGCCTGAGCGTCTAGCCATTGGTGCACTTGCCCTGCTTATCATTGGTAGCTTTATTTTCAATAAAAAGCGCCAACAGCATAAAAAGGCTATGAGCGGTATGATTAGCAGTGGTACATTGTGGGTAAGGGCTGGCGAGTTGGTCCATGACAATCTAGGTAAGCGTGAGCATATTCATTTGACTGACGGTGATAAGATAACGCTGATTGGCGAGCAATTACAGATTGTCGATAGCAGTGACGTTCGCAAATATCATATTACTGGTTTCGAGAGTGCTCAAGAAGCAAAAGCTGCGAAAGCTATCTTAGAAGGGCAAGCGCTAACGAAACGCCATGTAAATATTAAAATGAAGAGTAATTAGTATCTTTCCTCAATTTCATACTTTACCAAAGCATAGCTATTGTCTTCATATTATCTAAACTACTAACTTAAGTGTCATTTTAAATTTCACTCGACGCGCGTCTTCCCAATATTGTCATCTATCAGTATATTTATACCGTCTATCATCTGTCGCAGGCGAATAGTGCTTGCAGATTTGTGCGCAAATGGTTTATAAGTAGGATTATAAAATTTATCCTTCTTATTATTGATACTGTCATTGAGATCTATTGACAAGGAGTTAGTCATGCTGCGTTTGTCTATACCGTCAGTCGCCGCGTCGTGCGGTTTTTTACTATTTACCTGCGGCATGGTAGGACAAGCTCATGCAGATAGTATGAGTATGCTTATCGCCCAAAAATCTATTCAACCAATGACGAATACGTCCTATCGTTATCCTGAGGTACAGCGTTCAGCACCTACAGTCTTACCAGCGTTTTTATCAGGAAACTATGACAATGTCGATAGCGAATATTTGCCGCTATTGAGCAATGCCGAGACGCAGAGTAGTATGGCAGCACGTGAGGTCGTCAGTACCGCCCGCAAAATGGCACTTAACGAGCGCACAATTATTCAAGGTGGCTGCTGGGACTATTTAAATGCTGTATTTAATCGGGCAGGTGTATCGCGTAATACCATACACAAAGGCACTTATGCACAAGGGCCCTATGCTAGTAGCAGTGAGATTGAAGCAGGCGACTGGCTCTATTATATCAATCATGGGTACAATGGCGTCGAGCATAGCGGACTGTTCGTCGGTTGGGTCGATGAGCGTGCCAAGCAGGCATTGATACTGAGCTATGCTGGCGAAAATCGCCGTGAACCGGCTCGTTACCGCGTTTATGACCTAAGCAATGTTTATCAAATTATGCGCCCTAGTGTTTAGTGTCTGATATTTCCAGTTTGACAACCTGTTCTATAAGTGAATAAAAAAGCGTCCGCAACTCATTGAAGTTACGGACGCTTTTATTTTGCATATTTGATTGGTTTTTCTGATATTAAAACGGTTTTACCACAACTAGAATCACGATAATCACTAAGGCAAAGACAGGCACTTCGTTAAACCAGCGCCAGAATTTATGCGTTTTATAGTGTGGATTATCTATCAGCTTTTTACGATAAAAGCCGCAAGCACCATGATAGCCTGACAGCAGCACTACTAATAGTAATTTGACGTGGAGCCAGCCTTGGGTTTTGTAGACATCCCAGCCCAGTCCTAACATCCATAGACCAAAGATCCATGTCGCTATCATCGATGGGGTCATGATACCGCGATACAGCTTGCGCTCCATAATGGCAAAGCGCTCATGACTGATGCTATCGTCGCTCATCGCATGATAGACAAACAAGCGCGGCAAATAAAATATCGCCGCAAACCAGCAGACCATCGAGATAATGTGTGCCGCTTTAATCCAGTTAAAATAATCTGCCATCATAGTTTCTCTTGCTTAAGTTGTATTTTCTAGCTTTATCTTAATCTACCAACACAACTTGTGTTTGATGACCACTCATAGCATCCATTACAGGCAGTACTTTAGGCGCTCTTGGTGCGGCAAACTGTTTGGTGAGGCCAAGCTCACGCATGAGTCTATCGTCGCCTGATTGACTTGCATTACCAGTGGTAAGAAGCTTATCACCATAGAAGAATGAGTTAGCACCTGCCATAAATGCCAACGCTTGCTCAGAATCAGATAGACTTTCGCGGCCAGCAGATAAACGCACGTAGCTAGTCGGGCAGCAAATACGGGCGACCGCAATAGTACGAATCCACTCAAGTACAGACAGCTGACCCTCGGCCAATACTTTGTCCCCAATCGGTGTACCTGCAATAGGCACCAGTAAGTTGACTGGTATTGATTCAGGCGCTTTTGGCATTTTTAGCAGCTCAAGTACCCAGTCGATGCGGTCATCACGGCTTTCGCCCATACCAACGATATTACCACTACAGACGTTAATGCCAGAGTTACGCACGTTTTCTATTGTGTCTAAGCGCTCATCATAGCTACGTGTGCTGACGACTTGTTCATAGTAGCTGCGTGAAGTATCTAGGTTGTGGTTGTAGTAATCTAACCCTGCATCGGCCAACTGTGTTGCTTGATTGGTATCAAGCATACCCAATGTCATACAAGTTTCAAGTCCCAATGCTTTCACTTCTTTGATCAGCTCAACCACATAAGGCATGTCTTTGGCACTTGGATGTTTCCATGCGGCACCCATGCAGAAGCGCGATGAGCCACTGTTTTTGGCACGTTTGGCCGCTGCGATGACTTTGTTAACTTCTATGCGCTTTTCTGCTTGTAGTTTGGTAGTGTCGCGATGATGACCTGACTGTGAGCAGTAGCCGCAATCTTCAGGGCAGTTGCCCGTTTTGATAGAGAGTAGCGTGCTGATTTGTACTTCATTGGCAGTAAAATGCTTTCTATGGATGGTTTGTGCTTGTAATAGCAAGTCCATTAGAGGTAAATCAAACAGTTGCGCGATTTCTTCACGGCTATACGTGGTGGCAACTTTATGATCAGTTTGAGTCGCGTCTGTGGCTAGATTGGCCAAAAAATCACTGTTGGTCGTATCTGGCTGAGTGGCTAGATCAGTTGGCTGGGTGGCGTCAGGTTCGGAGATGCTAAGCAATCCTGCCATAAGGTAAGTCCTTTTATAAGAATGAGAGAGTATTAAATAAAACCAATGTTTTTATCTATTGTCATTTATAAGGTAACAAAAAAGGTTGCCGTATAGTATACCGCAACCTTTTTAGAAAATCAGAACACTGCTAGACAGTATGTATAATTGTCACAGTAGCGCACATAAATAGTAACTATACGTTTGGCTATCTAGTTCTATATCATCCATTCTACCAATGACTACCGCTCAGTGCACCATTCTTTTTATTTACCAAGTTTGTGCTTGGCGATACCAACCCAATGCTCAGCAAATTTCTGTGCTTTATAAGCGTAAGGTTTGGCTTTTTGGATATATGGTTTGCACTCTTCTGGGATAGCTGGAACGATATGCTTAGCAAGTTTGTTGAACCACATCATTAAGCTATAGTCGCCTTCAATGCTCAAGTTACCTTCTTGTACAGCAGTCATAAAGGCAGGCAAGCTACCTTTGGTTAGCAGTCTAACGCCAGTCATAGAGTCTTTGAAAGTGATGGTCAAATCGGCTTCTTTTGCATGACCGCTTTGTTGACTGAACTGTCCATTGTCAAAGCTAAAAGAACGAGCGATATCAGACTCAGTACTAGCAAATTCAATCGTAACTTGACGATCGGCGAATAACGCTTTGACATCTTCGTTATCGCTATCAGCTAACATAGACAAACGATAGCCAACGACAGCTAATAAAGCATCTAATGGATCAGATTTGATATCTAATACAGGAACAGTAAACATAGCAGAACTCCTAAAGAAATGAGGCATAAAAATAAAGCGTACTTTATACCAGTTTTTATGACAAATATATAACTGGATTATAAACTATCACAGGGTGTCAACTCTTTAGGAGTTAAGTAGAGAGCGTTAAGTATCTTGTAACATTCGATGTCACTGACGTAAGCAAGGTATTGATATAGACAAATAGAGGTATAAATAGGACGGTTTTAACGGAAACGTGGCTGGTAGTTATCATCGTAAACAGGAGTATGTTCTATATAGCGTGCGGCTTCTAGCTCACGTTGCTGGCTAACGGTCTGACTCACATCATCATAGCGCAATGCCCGATACAGTACCCAAGCTGCCAACGGTAACCAACTGATGCCCATAGCGATGATATAGCGATGCCATGATGATAGCTCCATCAACATAGGACGACCTGCTAATATATTTTGAATCACCTCAACGCTGAACCAGTAAGCCATCCCGCCAAACAGATATAGCAGTAGCCAACGATATGACGACAAGGCGAGCACCACTACGAAACTGGCTAGTAGTCCATAAGCAAGCCATGCCGCGCCGCTCCATGCCTCTACACCGATAAAAGAAAATATAGTCATTAACATCATTCATCTCGCTATTCATAAGGTGAATTCCAATGAGACTATTATGAGAGGTTATTGAGTAAAGCTGAAGAGGGTGCAGGCGACTTTGCGACAACCGTTGACGTTTGGTTTTTTGGCTTGTTTTGCGATATTTGGTGGCTAGGTTTTAGGCTAAGCGCCGTGAGGAGTGGCGCTTATTTTGAGTGATATGGAAATGGTTTTGCTAGTCTAGGAAGGCGTTTGTTAGCTAGCAGACCGAGCTAAACTAGCAAGCAGGACTGACAGTTTGCTAAATACTTAGCCTCGATTGGTACGATTACCCCACCAAGATAATAGCGAAACTAAGATAGCACCGAGCAACATAAGTCCTACTGTCGTTGACCACTGTGCGCCAGTAGGGTATTGCCATGGCATGACATTATGGACAGCTTCAGTATTTAGTGAGCCCAAAGCATCTACTTTCCATGGCCAGACTTTTATTAGAGAGCCTGCGATAAAGCCTGTCAGCAATGCCAAGGTAGCCTGATAATAATGTGAGAGTAGCCACTTGAGTGCACGCGTGAATAGCAATAGCCCAGTCGCCATACCCGCAATGACTGTGAAAATGGCGCTCAAATTCATCGTATCGACTGCTTCTAATACTGCATCGTAAGCGCCTAGCAATAGCAAAATAAACGACCCTGATATCCCTGGTAGGATCATGGCACAAATAGCAATTGCCCCTGCAAAAAACAGATACGGTAAGCTAGGCGTGGTCGTGAGTAACGGCATACTACTGATAACTACGGCGGCAATAAGCCCAGTCGCAAACAGTGCGACACGTCCTATATTCCATCGCTTAATTTCACTAAGTAAGATAAACACCGTTGCGACGACCAGTCCAAAAAAGAACGACCAAATAAGCAATGGTTGGTTGTCCAATAAATGCTTAATGATACCGGCTAAGGTTGCAAAGCTAGTGGCAATACCCAGTAGCAAACACAATAGAAATGTCGCGTCTACTTGTCGCCAAATCGCCGCGAATCCTTTGATGCCACCTTCTTGTCGAAATATCGTCCAAAGATTGGGGCCAATACTGCCAAGTGCGTTAATCAAGCGCTCGTAAATCCCTGCGATCAGCGCAATGGTGCCGCCAGAGACGCCAGGTACGATATCAGCTGCTCCCATGGCCATACCCCTGACATAAATACCTACCAGCTGTTTTGGGCTATCGGTACGTACAGGTACCGTATCTTGCTCTAATGGTGTTGGCGCTGACGGCTGAGTTGGCCGTAGAGATTGTGGTGCCGTCATGGGTATTCCTTTATCGTTTAAAAATAAGTGTTATCTAAAAGTAAGCATTAGCTAAAAATAAGTAGCATCTAAAAATGAGTAATAACTAAAACAGGCGTTAGCTAAACATCAATATGAATAGAAGATAGTATTAATTATCGTAACGTACTAGAGCATGTCTTCCATTCATTTGATAGTCATCTAACTGGTCTAAAAATGGACAAATCTTGTCAGACATCGTCAAATAGCTGGTTAATATACCAATACTATCTACGCTACTTTTCTTGTTTAAACCACACCCTAAAGCATAAAAGCCAGATTAATGACAAAACATTAACCTAGCTTATTAAATGGCATAAAGCGTTCTGTAGTTACTCAGTAGGCGCCAGTGCAGGATAGCCAAGAGCGTACAAAGTACCTTCAAGCCCTGTTACGTTGATAGCGGCATCAGCACGTGCTTGAACGATTGGTTTGGCATGATAGGCCACACCAAGATCGGCCAGTGCCATCATTGGTAAGTCATTAGCACCGTCACCGACACAGACCACTTGTGACATCTCAATCCCTAAGCGCTCAGCGGTATGCTCAACGATAGCCGCTTTTTTGGCACCATTGACAATAGGCCACTGTATATGACCAGTCACTTCACCTTCTTCGATATCTAGAGCGTTGGCATGTACTTCATCGATACCCAGCTGCTCAGCGATATAACGGGCAAAATAAGTAAAGCCGCCTGAAACTAGCACCGTATGATAACCCAATGCTTTTAGCGCACTAATCGTTGTGCGCGCACCAGTCGACAATGTTAAGCGGCTACAGATATCATCCAGCACATCAGTAGAAGTGCCTTTTAGCAAAGCCACACGCTGAGCAAACGATTCATCAAAATCAATTTCACCGCGCATTGCGGCTTCAGTGATGGCTTCAACTTCTTCGCCAATCCCAGCCGTTTTTGCTAGCTCTACGATGACTTCTTGCTCGATCAAGGTTGAATCCATGTCAAAGCAGGCAAGCTTGTGTGTCCGCAGCATATGACCAACAGACAGAATATGACAATCCACGACGTTTATGTTGCCTGTACTATCTGCACTGCGTGTATTGTTATACTCTTCAGTTAGGTCATGACGCAAGCGAGTGGTCAGCTGATCATCAATAATGTGAGCAGCTGCGGTTTTTTTGCCAGGGTGCATTAGTGTGTCAGTGACTGGCACTAACAGATAACGGTAGACCTGAGTATGGGTAAAGGGTAGGCGCTGTGCGTCTGCTGCTGTAGGCTCTGTATCAGACACCGTGATATTGACGAAGCTAGCGTCAGTATCTTCGGCAACGGTCACTAGATGCCAACTTGGCTGCTCATCGACCCAAGACTGAACGTACTGATGAATATCTAATGCAGATACCTGAGTCGGCAGTACTACAATGAGCGCAAAAACAGGTAGCGACTGTAGCGCATCAAAGTCTTGCAAATTGGTATCTTCGGGTAATAATGCCGCAATAGAATCAACGGCTTGTTGCCATGCTTTGCTGTCTTTTGGTAACGAATAAGATGTATTTTTTGGCATGGCTCAATTGTCCCTTGTATGCTCATATAAGATTAGGAATAATAACAGTTTTACTGGGCAGCGCCTATAGATGACGCGCAAAGTAACAATGATGCTAAAAAACAGATTTTATGGCGTAAGAAGCCATAGAAAATGCGATAAAGTTATTATGATAAATTTATAAAGCGCTCACGCTATAAGACTTATTATGGTGATATAGTAGATGAGATAAGCTGGCTGTTGATTGACGATGCTTTCTTACTAACGATGCCTTTGCAAAAGATAGCGAAGCTAGCAACAATATTGATGGTGTTGATAGTCGTTAATAATCAGTACCGCTTTACAACTATGTGCGCAGCACAGTTGGTGCGCATCACAATCGTTTAAAAATTAGCCAAAAAATGAGCAGTAGCCTCGTTTTTTAATTTCTTCTCTCCAAAAAAGTTTAACATATCATGACGTATTTAGCGCCGCGGCAAGGGTTGTTTGCCATTATTCTTCTGGTTAGTTTTTGTTTGCAGACGCTGTTATTGGTCATTAGTACTGACCAACAGCTGAGCAATAGTCGTGCGTTAAAAGGCGAGCAGATGGTCGCCCAGCTGATTGATGAAGCAAGGTTGTCTTTAGAAAATAAAGACCGTGTGAGTTTAAGCGTTATTGCCAATCGCTATACCAGCGAGCAAGACGTCACACGGATACTGATTAAAGACAACAACGACGATATCTTGGTGCCAGTAGGCAATGCGCCGATGCAGCAAGGTGACACCATTCGTCAAATCGCCACCAATGGCGATGCAGTCATCGGTAGCGTTGCACTGACCCTAAAAGACGTTAGCAAAGGCGAGATTATCGCCATGCAATGGCCGTTTGTCATCGGTACTATGCTGTTACATCTACTGCTGTGGTTGATGTATGGTTACCTCGCTCGTCCAACCAAAGAGCAAATCAATGCATTAAGTCGAGATATCCAAGAGCTGTATCGTGACCAATACAGACCAGTCGATCAACGCGGCTACGACCGTGAACTTGAGCGCCAGTCAACGGGTCAATCAGCTTCTCACATGTCAGATGGTCAAGTAGCGACGGATAATACGGCTAATGTCACAGATGACGAAGTGACTAATGCACGCAAGTTTAATGTGCATAATGAAGTGAACGAGTATCTTAGAACCCAGCAAAACCAAGAGACAGGTAGTGATACTGACAATCTAGCGGGTGCGGGTGAAGGTAGCGAAAGCGAAATAGCAGATACAGGCGGTGTTGCTTTTCAAGCTGCCAGTCATACGTCTAAACTGTCTGCCACCCGATCCGTTGATAGCGTCAAAGTCCAAGTCGTATTCCATGATGAGTTCAATATGCTTGAACGCCTTGCACCTGCGCAGCGTCTTCCGTATTTAGCACTCTGCACTCAGCTGCTCAATCAAGCCGTGACTGAGCTACTAAGACAGCCATTGCTGTTGGGTGTGAGTGCGATGAATGAAGCGCACTTTGAAGATAATGGCGCAAGTGTGGTACTAAAGGCTGATAATAGCCACGCAAAAGTAGCGCTCGCAGGCGTGATGCTTGCCAAGCTATATTTAATGCTCAACAAAATTATCCACGATAAGCATATTGAGCTATCACGTTTTGCCTTACCAGCAAAAGCGGGCGTGAGTGATGACGCGCAATCAGAGCCAATGACCCATTTGCTCCAGAGTATCGGCAAAAAAGAGCAGCTATTGATACTATTGCCAAATGCCGGTCTCAAGCAAATCAGCAATCATGTACAAGTACATAACATCATGCGTCCAACTACCGTCTATGAGCGTGAGTGTGCAATATTTGATGGGGCTAACGACTCATTGATTCAGCGTTTGGCCGATGTGCGCAATGCGGTTCTAATGATTGAAGATGAGGACGATCTGCACATTTAATGCCGACTGTATTTGGTCATTTATATTACAATTGTCTGTTATATAGCCTACTGAACTATCTTAATCGTAGAGTTGAAATGTACCATATTGCGAAAAAGGATTGACAACATTCAATAGAGACTTTATAAGGCATATATATATTGATGTATTCTTAATACCCTTGCCTAAAAATGATAGGAGTTTGTCATGAGTGACGCTGATATTGACGACGATTTTGATGATGATTTTGTCGACGATGATGATGCAAAGATGGTTGAAGAAGCTGAGACGAGCGTACGTACACGTTTAAGTAGTCTTGAAAAACGTCGGCTAATCGATAATTTGCTAGAAGAAAAGCGTTTGGCTAAAGAGTTAAAAGACGATCTAGACGACATAGACAACTTCGATGAAGACGGCGATGATTGGGATGATGACGATTTTTAATTTGTCGGCATCAGTCGTTTCAGTGGACTAAAGTGCTTTAGTGGCTACTTTAATGACAGTGACTATTTTAGTGACTAAAATTACTCATTCCATCAAATTGGTTGCCTGCTATTTGCTACTTTTCTAATTTTCTAGGGTTGCTCGCAATCCGTTCATCTCGATAATACTTACCTGATAGAGGTTGCTTGAGTTTGATTAATTAAGCAGCCTTTAGTCTCTACTTAAGTACTCGTCCTCTTTTATTTAACCGATCGCCCACTGCGATTGATGACATCTATCTGCTAAGGAAAACCAAATTATGAGTAACCAACTAAGTTTTGATGAATTACTAGACTATTTGGACAATCAAGAAAGCCAGTTCGTGCTAGATAGTGTCGCAGCGCATGGTTTTTTGACAGCGACGGTCATCGGTCGTCCATTGCCTAACTGGATGGATGCCCTGTTCGAAGGTCACGTGAGTGAGATTCCAGAAAATGTCATCGACGGTATCAAACGCTGGCGCGATTCGATCATGGCTGAGCTAAAAAACGAGACGCCTATTGAATTACCATTTGGTGAAGATGCTGGTAACGAAGAAGTGGCGGTTGATTTCTCTGACGAGTCAGACATCGTTGCTTGGTCAATTGGTTTTGTCGACGCCATGTATGGTGATGAAGCAAGCGATTGGTTTGAAGATCAAGAAACGGCAGAAGACGTCGCAGTATTGACCTTGCCAATGATCGTACTAAGCGGTATCGATGATGAAGATCCAGAGCTGTCTGAGATGCGTAAAGACGAAGATAAAATGGTACAGATGGCCAATAGCATCGAAGGTAATTTGACTGAGCTGTTCTTATTGTTCCATACCAACGATTAATAAGGCTAAGAAACAGCGCTACTAGCAGTGCTGTTTCTGTCTTGCATTATCTATGCTGTATTACAGTGCTTTGGTTTACCATGTATTTTATAAGTCACCGATAAGGTCATCCTATGACTGTGCAACTCTCTAATCTTGAACACTTACCTAACTATCAAATCACTGAACGCCTAGACGTTGTGTACGGTAGTACCGTGCGTTCAAAGCACGTGGGCAAGGATCTGTTCGCTGGGTTAAAAAACATCGTTGGCGGCGAGCTGACGGCTTATACCGAGCTATTAGAAGAGTCACGCCAAGAAGCAATCGATCGCATGATTGTCAAAGCAGAGGCGCTAGGTGCTGATGCGGTGGTCGGCCTACGTTTTTCGACGTCTAGCATCGCCCAAGGTGCGTCAGAGCTGTTTGTTTATGGTACGGCGGTCAAGGTCGCGCCGATATCACAGCAGCAATATCAAAACCCACCAAGCGATGGTTACAACCATTCTAGTCAAAATACGAATACTCAGACCCAAGTCGCACCCGATGATTTACCGCGTTTCAATCCTTTTGGTTAATCCTATAATACTAAAAGCTACAATGCTAAAAACTATAATGTTAAAAGCACCGATGCTTTTTATGATGAGAAACGTGCTATGAATGATTCACTCACGCAAGTGCTCATCAACTATGGGCCGTTTGTCTTCTTATTCGCGGCTGGCTGGTTCTTTGGATCGCGCCATGAGCGTCAGCATTTGGCACAGCTAACAGTAGCAGAGCAAGCATTGGGCGATATTACTGTCTCAAGCGAACGTCTATACCGTCCCAAGTTAGCAGCGGGTAGTGAAGGTGAGCTGGTACTTGGTAGTGTCGTCATCGCTCAAGATTACTTCAAAATGATCATCGCTCGCGTACTAAGCGTCTTTGGCAAAAATTTAACCACCTATGAGACTTTGCTAGATCGTGCCCGCCGCGAGGCCATCGTTCGTATGCGGACTGAGGCAAAAGCCAAAGGCTACACGCATATCTACGGGTTACGTCTTGAGGTAACCAATGTCAACCAATTAGGCAGTATGGTCGAAGCCATCGCCTACGGTACAGCTGTTATCAGTATCGACCATATTCACTCTACATCTGCTGTAAATCACAAAATCCCCGCTTAAATCATTTCTACTTTTTTATCAAGTGTAAAAACCTATAATTGACTGACGAGTAGTCAGAAAAATCAAAACCATACACTTTTACAACGATATACTGAATTTTACCGTTCCGTTATTATTTCGGTTCGTAGTAACCAGTTTTATCAAAAATTGTCGGTTTAAAGAACACGACTGTATGGAAAAGTGTCATATAAAGAGCTGACAACGTCGGTAGCTTTTACCCAAGATATCAGCAGGATTGGCTGATTGAGCATGACGAGGTTGTCATAAACCTGCCCGTGTAAGGGCTCTATCTACAAGGATGTAGTTATGGAAGGTGTTGAGTTAGTCACGTTTATAAATGCAAAAGTCATTCCCATTAGTATCTTTTTGATTATGATGGGAATGGGATTGTCCTTAGTTACCAATGATTTTAAGAGAGTCGTCAAATACCCTAAAGCAGTCGCCATAGGCTTGACCAATCAGCTAATATTTTTACCGCTCGTAGGTTTTGCTTTGGCAACCTCCATGTCTCTCGAGCCAGAGTATGCCGTTGGGGTTATGTTGCTAGTACTGTGTCCTGGTGGCACGACATCGAATCTATTTACCTATTTAGCCAAAGGTGACGTCGCACTTTCGGTCACCATGACCGCTATTGCCAGTGTCATTACCGTATTTACCATTCCTATCGTCCTCAGCTTTTCGCTCGTATACTTTATGGGTGCGGGTAGTGAGTTTCAGTTGCCAGTGGTCAAGACCATGATCAGCCTAATTGCTCTGACTATCTTACCCGTCAGTATTGGTATGTTGATCAAACGCTATGCGCCTAACGCGGCAGACAAGGGACAGGTGATGGTATCTCGTTTCGGCGTGATATTTTTGAGCTTCTTGGTGCTTTTCTTGAGCTATGTGCAACGAGACATTATCGTTGAAGCATTAATCGCTACTGGCCCTGTGGCATTGATACTGAACGTATCGACGATGGCGCTTGGTTATTACACCAGTAAATGGTTCGGTCTAAATCCTGCGCAAAGACGCTCGATTACTATGGAAGTCGGCCTACAAAACAGTACGCTTTCAATGTTTATGGCACTGACGCTGTTGGCCAACTATAAGATGTCGATGACGCCAGCCATTTATACGCTAATCATGTTCTTGACCGCTGGTATCATGGTCAGAGTATTTACTGCCCAGCACAATAAAGCCAAAAGAACCGAGATAGAAAACAGTGTATTGGCTGCACGTAGAATGTAAGAGTTTTAAGATAACCGTAGTAACGCATTGTTGCGCCAGTTGAGACAGTACTTGGTAAAAAATCAACAGTGTATGGTGCAATAAAAAAAGCCCATAATCCGCTTTGTATAATGAAGCAGGTTATGGGCTTTTGCGTTTAGTGCTCGTTTTAACCCAAATCAGTCTAGCTCAAACCAGTTTAGCTCAAACTTAGAATCTTCGTCTGTCCATTTTCGCTCTTGCCTCGGCGGCTTGCTCTTTTACTTTTTCAATTTCAAATAAGAATGTGCGGTTTTTAAGCACCGCGACGAATACCACACCGCCCACTGTATTGCCCACCAATACCACGACTAAAAATACCAAATAGCGCCAGAGACTGACGGTATTGCCATACAGCAACGCTGAAAATACCTCGATATTACCCACGATACTATGATGCAAACCTAAAAACCCAATACTACCTGTAATCAGCGTAACCAGTACGATACGGCTAAGCGTATCTCGTGCAGAGGTTACTAGCCATGCGGCCACGCCCATCATCCAGCCTGCCAGCACTGCGCTGCCAAAGATAACCCACCATTCAAAACCTAAGATATGCTCGGCATAGACATCGATAGCATGGTCTGTAAACAGATGCATATGCAGCCCCAGACCAATCATTAATGCTGCAAAGATACAGCCGCCAACGATATTACCAGCGATGACGATGCCCCATAGCCGTAACAGCTTATGTAGCGGTTCAATTTTGTTTAAGACAGGCAAGCTCAAGAGGGAAGTCTGCTCTGTAAATAATAACGACTGACCAATCACCACGATAATAAAGCCGATCGGATACAGCAGTGACGACAGCACCATAGCATAGCGACTTGGTATCACGTCATTGAGTAGAGCAAACGCTGATAAAATCATAAAAAAGCTAATACCAATCTCTAGCCCAGCCGTAAAAGCACTGGTAAATAGCGAGCCAAGTGAACGCTCAAAGGTTTCTTTTGCGTGGATAACTTGCTCGACTAAGATGCTGGCGTAGCTTTTCGCTTGGCTTAGATTGTCGTCACTAGCGACCTTTTTGATGGTTTCTTTGTCTTCGTCGCTGATTTCTTCTGGCAGGTCGTCATTTTCTAAGTCTTCGGTGGCTTTAATAGGTTCGTCTGCGTCACTATCTGAAATTTCGTTTGCATGACTGTCTGTAGTGTCGTCTGCGTCCTTATTTACCTCATCGTCTTTAGAATAGTTGCTACTTTCTTCTAGCGTATGATTATCTTTAGGCACAGGAGGGGTAGTGCTCGCGTTTACACGCTCATCGTCTGGTAGATTAGCCTGAGAATCATGGTCATGTTCGGTATCTTGGGGCACGGTTGGCTCGCTAGTTATAGGCTAATGATTTTGCTGCATAAGTAATCTCTATTATATTTCCCATTCTTCTGATTGCTGTTGTTAATTGATTAACAATTTGAGTAATAAATCACCTTCAGGCTTTATAAATTGCCTTACCATCTAACAAAATCTGCCTATCTGCGTTAAAATCACTCTATCAACTATTTTTCCTGTTTTTATAGCGTTTTACGCTATCTCATTTTGACCACATTCATTATCAACAATAAGATCACCCTATTATGAGCAATCCTAATACCGATACCAGCATTGATAGCAATGCGAAAACCAATCTGACCCAGTCGATCCAAGCGGCGCTAAGCCAATTAGAGAGCGCCTATAACCCTGCGGAAGTCGAAGCAGGTATGTATCAAGGCTGGGAAGAAAGCGGCTATTTTCAGCCGACTTTTGACAAAGACGAATCGTTTTCTATTGCGCTACCACCGCCAAACGTCACGGGCTCGCTACACATGGGTCACGGTTTTAACAACGCTATTATGGATGCGCTCACCCGTTATCACCGTATGGATGGCGACAATACGTTGTGGCAACCAGGTACGGATCATGCGGGTATCGCCACTCAGATGGTCGTTGAGCGTCGTCTGGAAGCGCAAGGTATCAAGCGCCGTGATATGACGCGTGCAGATTTCATCGATAAAGTATGGGAATGGAAAGAAGAGTCAGGTGGCAATATCACCAGCCAGATTCGCCGTTTGGGCAGCTCGGTTGACTGGTCGCGTGAGCGCTTTACCATGGATGATGGTCTGTCCAATGCAGTAAAAGAAGTGTTCGTACGCCTGTTTGACGATGGTTTGATCTATCGTGGTAAGCGCTTGGTCAACTGGGATCCAAAGTTCCAAACCGCATTATCTGATTTAGAAGTAGAAAACCACGACGAAAAAGGTAGCCTGTGGCATTTCCGCTATCATTTCACAGATACAGAGCTACTAACTCAAGATGGTAAAAACTATCTGGTCGTCGCCACCACGCGTCCTGAGACATTGCTGGGTGATACCGCCGTCGCAGTCAATCCTAGCGATGAGCGTTATGCGCATTTAGTCGGCAAAACCATTACCTTACCGATTACGGGTCGTGTCGTGCCTATCGTCGCTGATGATTATGTCGAAAAAGACTTCGGTACGGGTTGTGTCAAAATCACCCCAGCGCATGATTTTAATGATTATGAATTGGGTCGTCGCCATAGCTTGCCGCTGATCAACATCCTCGATGAGCGCGCCAATATCCTACCAGCGATGGAAGTCTATCCTGACTTGCAAACGCGTGAGCCAGAGTTAGAGACCACGCCTAGCGAGTATGCAGGACTTGAGCGTTTTGCCGCGCGTAAATTCCTCGTAGAGCAAGCAGGCGAGCAGGGCTGGCTAGAAGATATCGAAGACTACGCACTTAAAGCTCCGCGTGCTGAGCGTGGCGGTACAATCGTTGAGCCGTGGTTGACCGATCAGTGGTATGTCGCGGTCAAAGAGCTTGCCAAGCCTGCGATTGACGCAGTAGAAGACGGCAGCATTGAGTTCGTCCCTGCGCAGTATAAAAACATGTATATGGCGTGGATGACCGATCTACAAGATTGGTGCATCAGCCGTCAGTTGTGGTGGGGACATCGTATCCCTGCATGGTATGACGATGCGACAGGTGAGATCTATGTCGCCCGTGACGAAGCTGAAGTACGCACTAAGTACAACTTAAGCGACGACGTAAAACTGCGCCAAGATGATGATGTGCTCGATACGTGGTTCAGCTCTGGTCTATGGACATTCAGTACGCTTGACTGGGCAGACGTTAACGCCGATCCACGCGTGATGGACACTTTTCACCCAACCAGCGTGCTCGTGACAGGTTTTGATATTATTTTCTTTTGGGTGGCGCGCATGATCATGATGACCATGCACTTCGTGAAAAATGAAGATGGCACGCCACAAGTACCGTTTAAGACCGTCTATGTGCATGGTCTGGTACGTGATGGCAATGGTCAAAAAATGTCAAAATCAAAAGGTAATGTCTTAGATCCGATCGATCTAATCGACGGTATTGAGCTAGAAGCGTTGGTCGAAAAACGCACCAGCAATATGATGAACCCAAAAGACGCGGCCAAAATTGAAAAGCAAACGCGTAAAGAGTTCCCAGAAGGCATCCCAGCTTATGGCACCGATGCACTACGCTTTACCTTTACGTCATTGGCCAGTACTGGTCGCGATATCAACTTTGATCTAAAGCGTGTCGAGGGCTATCGTAACTTCTGTAATAAAATCTGGAACGCCAGCCGTTTTGTACTCATGAACTGTGTTGATGGTGACAGCAATGCCAAGCCTATCGATCAAACGGCAAACCCTGACGTATGGGAATTACCAGAAAAATGGATCATGAGTCGTCTGAACTCTAGCATCAAAGACATTCATCAGCATTTCGCTCAGTATCGTCTCGATATGGTCAGCCAAGATATCTATGAGTTCATCTGGAATGAATACTGTGATTGGTACGTTGAGCTTGCCAAAGCCAGCCTAAATGATGACTCGGTATCGGATACGCGTAAAGCGCAAATCCGCTATGTACTACTGCACGTACTAGAGACGGCGCTACGCTTTACTCATCCAATCATGCCGTATCTGACTGAGCAAATCTGGCAGACCATCGCGCCGCTACTAGGTCGCCAAAACACCGACAGTATCGTGGTCGCTGACTATCCACAAACTGATGCCAGCCAGATCAGTGAGCAGACTGAAGCGGATATGGCGTGGCTACAGGAGCTAATCGCGAGCGTCCGTAACATCCGTGGTGAGATGAAACTGGGCAATGCGGTACGTCTGCCAGTGCTACTACAAAACGTCTCTGCCGATGAAGATGCGCGTCTCTCACGTATCAAAAACCAGTTCAAAGCGCTTGCCAAAGTCGAGAGCTTAGAGATCGTCAAAGAAGGCGATGAAGTACCACTGTCATCATCAAGTATGGTCGGTCAGCTACGGGTACTCGTACCGATGAAAGGGCTAATCGATCCTACGGCTGAGCTGGCACGTTTAGGTAAGTCATATGATAAGTTGAAAGGGCAAGCCGACGGTATCGCGCGTAAGCTAGGTAACGAAGGCTTTGTCAGTAAAGCACCTGCGGCAGTAGTCGATGCTGAGAAAGCAAAACTGGCTGAGCTAGAAGGTCAGTTGACCGCGATGACGGCGCAGATGGAGCAGCTGAAAGCGTTGTAATAACTGGATTCTCGAATGATAAGAAAAGAGACGCTATATAGTGTCTCTTTTTTTATGGAAATTTAGCCAACTATATTTGACTATACTTTTAAAATTGTTACTATATTAATTCTAATGTAAATGATATGTAATAAAACCTAAGTGAGAGCCCATGTATTTTTTTGATAAATCTTCTATAGTCAAGATGATAAGTCTCGTTATTTTATCAACTACAGCACATTCGGCTTTAGCTAAGCCGCCTTTAAAAGAAAAGTATGATGTATTAAAGCAAGCCAGTAGCTATGCTCGATCTAGTGCTTGTATGACTACTTTTGATGACGATGCCGAAGATAATATGACTACTATTAGAGATGTCCACTTAATAGATTCTGAAACGGGCTTCGATGAAGAAGGTGAAATAGGTACTAAATACATTGTATATTGGGGCGGTGATGTTGGTTGCTCTGGAGGAAGTGGAACATACAGTAATTACTTAACTTCCTTTTCAAGATATAGTGAGTCACGTCCCTTTCTAGTCGATAGAATGAATATTTTAGATGATATCAATGAAGAATCTTATAAGATAAATGAAAGGTTTATCGAGGATGTTGAGTTCTATAATGGTGTTTTACTTATTACTTCTTCAGATTATAGTGAAGATGGTACTGATGGCGGTAATAACTTCCCGAGATATAAATATCGTTATACAGTTGTTTATAATGAAAATAAAGACCAATGGATTTTAGCGAATAAAGAGCTAATAAAAGATAAGTACCCGAATGCTAAAAATGGTGATTTTGATGAAGTTGTCGTGTTTGAAGAGCCTTATTTATAACAAAATTTCTTTCACTCTCTAAGTCAAGTTAGTTGTATTTGGAAAACCGCTTCCGCACTGGCTTTAGCGGTTTTTTAATGTCAGTAATTAGTCTATTATCTTTAAAGGAATAACACGCTAACGTAAGGAACATCATGAACCATCTCACCGTCGGATAACGCGCGCCTCTAAGCAACCTTGCTATTGACGACAGCGCGCCAATCACGCTCAAATTCATATGTCAGAGCCCAATAGAGATGGACATCAGCTGCTTTGCGTTAGATGCAGCGGGCAAATTGACCAATGATGATTACATGGTGTTTTATAATCAGCCGACCTTACAATATAATTAGTTGACGAAAAATGAATGAGCGTTAATATTAACTAGGTAGCTGTGTAAGCAGTAGAGCTAATTATGAAAACTGATGACATCATAAAGTTTATAAAAAATAAGACATTTGATGATAAAGTACTTATTCCTAGTGAAATAAATGCTTATGAAATAATGAATATTTCAGATATGAGTATTCTAAAAGAGATAGCAAAACATATTGATAAATTTGAGGTTCTCAAAAAGACTGAAACGTGGCCAAAAGACAGTTCAAGGCAATACATCTTAGGTTCAATAGATAAGCTTAATACTTTTCTAAATGATATTGCTGAAGGTGTTTGTCGATGTTCAAAATATCGATATGTTAAACCTACACCAGAAGGGCAAGAAAGTCTGGGACTGATAGAGATATTACAGAAAGTCCAGCATGTTTCTTATCCTGAAACTAACTATGAATGTCGATGTACGCTATGCCAGACTGTTTATATCTGTCATGCTCATGAAGTTAGGTTTGGAATAGGTTATTATTGGATGAAAAAGAAACAGTCGGGCTAATTAGTTATTTAATGTGGGAATAAAGTATTGTGCAAATTCGCATAGTATCTGTAAAGTATCTTTGATTAGCTGGTAATCCATTCTTAATAGATAACATTAAGTTTTCAGCTTAGCTAAAATAAAAAACCGCTCCAGCTCGTGCTGTTAGCGGTTTTTTAATATCAGTAATTAGTCTATTATCTTTAAAGGAATAACAAGCTAACGTAAGGAACACCATGAACCATCTCACCGTCGGACAACGCGCACCTTTAAGCAATCTTGCTATTGACGACAGCGCACCTATCACGCTCAAATTCACACGCCAAAGCCCAATAGAGATGGACATCAGCTGCTTTGCCTTAGACGCAGCGGGCAAACTGATCAATGATGATTACATGGTGTTTTATAATCAGCCAACCTCCCCATGCGGGCAAATCAAGCTTACCCATTACGAGTCGCAGCCAACCTCCTCTAGCAGTATCCAAGCCGAGTTTGAAGTGAATTTATCCAAACTGGCGACTAATATAGACAGCTTGTTTTTTGTATTATCAGCCGGCACGCCGCTGAATCAAATTCAATCGTTAGAGATTGGCATTTGGCAGCAATCGCAAAAAGCGCAGGCAGAATATCAAGCAGCAGACTTTGCCCAGCAGCAAGCCAGTATGTTGATGCAGCTTTACCGTAAGGGTGGCGTTTGGCGAGTATCCAACGTCGCGCAAGGCTTTAATGGTGGACTTGCCGCCATCGTGCAGCATTTCGGTGGTGACGTAGAAGAGAGTAGCCCGCAAGTACTCGAGCCGACCGCAACGCCAATGCAAGCCAAACCGTCGTTAGAGAAGGTCATGCTAGACAAAGCGCCAAAACTGGTCAATCTGGCCAAAAAAGCCACGATATCGCTTGAGAAACGCCAATTGCAGCAACTAACGGCGAAAGTAGCGTTGGTGTTAGATGCTTCAGGCTCAATGAATAGACAGTACAAAAAAGGCCGCGTGCAAGAGGTAGTCAATCGCATATTGCCATTGGCAGTGAACTTTGATGACGACCAAGCGCTAGACTGCTGGGCGTTTGCCCGAGATCCGCAGTATTTGGGTGAAATTGGGCTGAGCAACTATGACGGTTTCATTAACAACGCTCATGGTGGCTGGCGCAAATGGGCACTTGGCCCGCGCATCAATAACGAAGCAGAGGTCATGAAAGCTGTGACGGAGTTTTATCAAAAGGACGGCTTGGATGTGCCTGTCTACGTGCTATTTATCAGTGATGGTGGGGTGAATGACAATCGAGGTATCACCAGAGTCATGACGGAAGCCGCGAAACTACCGATATTTTGGCAGTTTGTGGGCTTGGGTGGTCGTGGTTATGGCATCCTCAAAAAACTAGACGATATGACAGGGCGCGTGATTGATAATTGCGACTTTTTTGAACTAGATGATTTGGATGATATCAGCGAAGAAGCGTTGTATGAAAACATGCTAGAAGAGTTTCCAATGTGGCTTAAAGAAGCCAAGCAACTTGGTATAGTCACTCCACTATAAAAGTATTACTGCGTTAACCTTGCTTGAAGTATTTAATATACGTCTACACTCGGTTGCCTTGTACTACTTTTAAATTGAATCAACTATATCGTGCAGCAATAATTTCATTATTCTATTATCGTTGATTAATTATCACTGGCTAATTATTACTGACGAAAAAACCGCCACAGCAAATACTATGGCGGTTTTTTATTATTCAAAATATCTTAACTTCTAAAATATTTACAGCGCCCAAAGCGACTGATACTGCTCATCGGTTAAGGTCACGATATCGATCTCGGCTAGCATTTCGCGCAGTTCTTCCCATTTACTAGCATCAGGCGTGATTGGCGTGATCAATCTACCTAGCGTATTATCAATAATCGCATCCATCAGCGTATCTGCTTCGGTTTTACTATAGTCGTAATACATACGGTGAGCGGTGGCTGGCTCGTTTTTGCACAGCTCTGTCATCTGGTTGGTCACTTGGATAAAGGTATCTATCGCGTCTTTTTTCGCGCTATAGATCTCATCCGTCGTCAGAATCTCTAACGCTGAAAAGTTAGGATAAGGTGACAGATGCTGATCGATAAATTCAAAGTCCAACCCTTCATGAGTCGCTTCAACGCCTTCAAAGTTATAAAAGCATAACCATGCACCATCTAGGCTTGGGTCTTCTTGCAGATTTTTTATATGATAAAAGTCTTTTTGCACAAAGCTCACATTCTCACGGCTGATAGTAAAGCCGTTTTTCTTGGCATAGCGAGCCAATATCTCAAAGCCAATACGATTGGTTTTTTCCTCAGCAGCAGGGGTACAGATGCGGATAGGCTGATTGTTTTGTAGCTTATCCATACTAGCGCGCTGCATCAATATGCCGCCATCGGTCTCAAAAAAGCAGCCCAGCGCACGTAGATTAGGCGCGTAATGTTCAAACAGATGGATAGGCTCATTGACATGCAAATCGATACTTTGGTTCTGTAGTTCAGCAAAGCCATCATAGTGGTCGTCTGGCTCGCTAATAGTGATATCAAGCCCTGCTTGCTCATATGCGCCCGTGGTCACACCAGCGATAAAGGGCAGATGATCAGGGTTTAAAAACCATTCGAGGGTCAGAGTAAGTTTGGTGGTCGGCTGCATGGTTGTTTCCTTTTTAGGTATGGAAAACAATCAGACTGATACGATTAAGGCAAAACAAGGAAGGCCAAATAAGAAAGGTAAAGCCTCGATGCTAACTGTCAGATGCTCGGCGTTTGATATGGTTATCACTATCAGTACGTCATCTATAGACTGCTCTTATTTATAGACCTCTGAGGGTATGTCACGCTTGTTTCCTACGTCAGTGCTAACTGCTTCAGGTTCACGGGTATATCTCAGCGATGATGTGGGCTGTGTCTACAGCGTCAAATCAAAGCACCCCGACAAGATTGATTGGTATTGCATTATTTTTGGTCAGTACTGCTAATGAATCCGTACTGCTAATGGCTATTATCGATAGCTACTGCGTCATCATAGACGACTTACGAGACGTGATGCAAGCGTATCAAGCACGACAATGACAGGTAATGATTGGTGTTCGTTAACCGCTCTTTATGATAGCTGTTGTCTACCACGGCTACTGATAGTTATTTTTAGCGACGGATTAATAAAAGAGTGCAGCATTTATTATTAGTGCTTACCCAATTACTAACCAAACATACCTATCAATAGCAAAAACCTTATATAAATAGTCTTGTGCCCAGACGAGCGATATTGCATGATTAGCCTTCTATGCCGTTGCTTATCTAATAGGCGCTACTCTAAATAATTGACATTTGGCATAACTGACAACTTACACGACCGACAACTTATATGACCGATAATAAAAAAGCGTTCTATTACCGACCTAAGACTGATCAATCCAACAGCCCAATGCTGCGTTGGACCTTTGTGACGCTTGGTTGGCTGTTTTTTATCTTAGGTATTATCGGTATATTGTTGCCAGTGATGCCTACTGCGCCTTTTATCTTGCTAGCAGCAGGTTGCTGGGCACGTAGTTCTCGACGCTTTCATTTTTGGCTGATTAATCATAAATACTTTGGTAAATTCGTCCGTGATTGGGAGGAGAATCATGCCGTTCCGCTTTATGCCAAGTGTTTAGCGACGATTATGATGGCAGCATCGACAATTATGTTATTTTATCGTTTGCCTGCCGATATGATGTGGATGGCATGGGCGGTAGCCGCTGTCTGTAGTGGGGTAGCGATATATTTGTTCCGTTTACCAAATGCCTAAATCCGTTGCAATTTGCGCCAAAATCGGTCAATAAACGGCTCTGGTTACACGAAACATGAGATAAGACTTGCGATACTGGGATGTACCCCTTATAATACGCCCAAGCTTAAGAGCAGTTCTGCACCAAATCATTACCTCGTAGTATTAGTTATAATCCTTCGTTTTAATATTTATCGTTCAGTAGCTATTTGCAAGCGTTACCGGTCACTAGACCATTAATAAATTTAAAAGTAGGATTATACTATGTCAGACGTTCAAAAAGGTACAGTTAAGTGGTTCAACGAAGCTAAAGGCTTTGGTTTTATCGCTCCAGAAACTGGCGCAGACGTTTTTGCTCATTACAGCGAAATCACTGGTTCAGGTTTCAAAACTTTGGCTGAAGGCCAAGAAGTTGAGTTCACTGTAACTCAAGGCCAAAAAGGCCCACAAGCACATAACATCGTTGCTATCTAATTTGTCTTTATAGACAGATAGATGAATAGATGTAGAAAAGCGAACCTTCGGGTTCGTTTTTTTTCGTCTGGTATTTAAGATATGAGTACTTAAGCGAGTAGAAGTCTTATTTGAAAGGTTTTAACTAATCATATTAGACCGCGACCAATGCAAAAAGGCCTCCGACTATAGATAGTTGGAGGCCTTTTATATTGTGCAATGACATAAGCAGTTAAGAATGGACATTTAGCTTATTATATAAAGCTAATGCCGATATTAATCAGACCACCGCCCAGTATTAACCAACCAAACATAATAGCACCCAAGATAAGCGGTCTAACGCCAGCTTGCTTAATGGCACTTAGATGAGTGGTCAGACCTAGCGCAAACATGGCCATCGTCAGTAACACATCATCTAGCATAACCATACTGCGTACGATACTCTCAGACATCGGCACCCAAGTATGTATCAATACAATGCCGATAAATATAAACGCGAACCATGGTACTTTGACTTGTTTGACGCGGGTCATAAATGACGCTGTCTCGTTTTCACTGCTCTTATCTTCTATAGCGGTATTATCTACAGTGCGATCTTTGGTTAACGCAAAAGATAACACAAGCAGGAAAGGCGCGAGCATCATGACGCGTATCATCTTGGTCACGACTGCGGTATCGCCAATCTCAGTATTAATTGCATTACCTGCGACTACAACTTGTGCTACTTCATGTACGGTTGAGCCAGTATACATGCCGTACTGCTGGGCGCTTAGCCAAGGTTGTAACCAACCAAGATGATATAAAAAAGGATAAAGTAGCATTGCGATAGTACCAAACACCACCACAGTCGCCACGGCAATGGTGACTTTATGAGCTTGCGCATTGACGACTGGCTCTGCGGCAATGACGGCAGCAGCCCCGCAAACACTTGCGCCTGAGCCAATCAAAATAACCGTTTCTTTATCGACTTTTAACCATCTAGTACCCAACCAATAGGTCAGTAAAAAGGTCGACGTCAGTACCAGAGCATCAGTCATAATCGCTGGCATACCGACGCTCGCAACTTGCGTCATGGTCAGCTTAAACCCATAAAACATAATCGCAAGTCGCAAAATTTGACCTTTTGCAAAGCAAACGCCACCGTTTAAACGTTCAGCGAATTTGGGATAAATGGTATTGCCCAAAATCATACCCAGCAAAATCGCTAGCGTTAAAGAGGATAAGCCGACGATACGTCCGTTTGACCATACATCCAAACTGCTGTCCAACCATAAGCAAAACAAACTACCAATCAGAACGACTACCAATCCCGCCAAGTGACGGTGATTAGGGGTATAGTTATGAACGGAGTTGCTGACTGATTGGACGAATGTGTGCATGACGCGGCATCCTATTACTTATATTAAGATAAGCATAAGCATAAGCTTATGAATAGACAGTATATGCCCGCTGCATTTATAATAAAAACAGATTAATAAGATATAAGCTATCGATTTTTTAGGTTAGCATTTATGATAGAAGGCGATGTATCGTGCATGAGCATCGAAAAAAAACACGTATAGCGAATAAGACAGGCTGAAAACTGGCATAAGGCAACATCGATAACATGAAAAAATCTGTGCAGACAGTGCCAAAGATTACGCTTAAGCAACTTGCTGTTTTTGTCAGTATTTATCAGACAGGTAGCACCAGTCGAGCCAGTGAGGAGCTGCACTTATCGCAATCAGCAGTCAGTAGCGCACTGACAGAGCTGGAGTCTAGACTACAGATGCCGCTATTTGAGCGCGTCGGTCGCAGGCTCAATCAACATCCCAATGCCCATCCTATTTATATACAGGCACAGGCTATCTTGGGGCAGTCGCTCACGCTTGAGCATTATCATCAGTATCAAGCAGGACAGATTCACATCGGTGCTAGTACCACCATCGGTAACTACGTGCTGCCATCATTGCTTGGCAAGCTATATGAGGCGTTGCCCGATGCCAATGTCGATATGTATATTGCCAATACGCAAGAGGTAGTGAGCGAGGTTGAGCAACTAAATATCGATATCGCACTGGTAGAAGGAATGCCGCGTCCGGTAGATATGAAAGTTATTGAGCAGCGTGAATGGCGTACCGATACGCTAGTGATATTTGCCAAGCGTGATAGCAAGTGGCTAAAGAATGTGGCTATTTATAGCGAAGATAAGGACTGCTATCAGCTGAGTATTAATCAGTTAGCGCAGTTGCCGCTATTGGTGCGTGAAGCAGGGTCGGGCACACGGCAGATTATCGACGAGCAATTGCTTAAGTATCTACCCAATGCAGAAGTGGTCAAAGCGATACATCAATCCGAGGCCATCAAGCATATGGTGAGTGCAGATATTGGTCTTGGTTGTCTATCGCAGCATGTGATTGAGACGGAACTCGCGAAAGGTGAGCTAGTACAAGTGAACGTGGCGGGAATTGATCTATCAAGGACATGGTGGCTGGTCTGGCATAAAGCCCGTCACCAAAGCCCCATTTGGCAAACCTTTATAGATATTATTCAACAGGGTTAAGCGATGAGTCTGGATGAACCTAAAATCTATTAGCCATAAAAAAGCGCAGCGTCAAAAGTTACGCTGCGCTTTTTTTTTAGAGGTTCTTTAATAATATAAGACAATCAAAGCATATTGTTATGCTGAAACAGGCTTGTCCAGTCTCACTACAAAGCTATCGCAAGGTACATTGGGCAAGATATTATCCGCAGTTGCACCACTGATCCATGCAGCGATACCAGTACGCTTATGACGACCGATGACCAATAGATCGACATCGTGTTTATGACAGTAGCTGACGATACCTTCACTGCTAGAAATAGCAGTTGTAACTTCCGACGTTGCTGCATTTAGCTGATTGCGTTCAAGGAACTGCGCCAGCTTTGCACGTGCTTCTTGGCAGCGTTCATCATCAATTTCATCGTATAGGCTAGAGGCAGGCACCAGCTCATAGCCGAAGCCAACCATGGTGTCTTTGACAATATGCAAAACAGATAGCTTAGAGCCTGGACGGTTTTCGACGATGCGCTTGGCCTTTTGTGCGACTATATCTGCATCAGAGAGTAAGTCGGTAACCAGTAAAATATGTTCGTAACTCATAACGTCTTCCTCATGTCAGATAGTATTTACTATAGCACTACTCTAGGGCGCTGTTAAGTAAAGCTTGTCGTCTTTAGCAGCGGATTGGAGCCATGCCAACTATTCCAAGACAGGCTGATCAAGCTTCACCACTAAGCTATCGCAAGGGACATTTGGCAAGATACTATCGGCAGTGGCTCCTACCAACCAAGCGGCAATACCATGGCGTTCATGGCGTCCAATGATAAGTAAATCGACGTCTTTTTCACGGCAGTAATTAATGATACCTTTACTATTAGAGATGGCAGCGGTGACCTCAGAGTTGATTGCTTCTAGCTCATTACGTGCCAAAAATTGCGCTAATTTCGCCCGTGCTTCTTGCCACTTTTCATTATCGACGTCACCCGAGAGGCTAGAGGACGGCACAAGCTCATAACCGAAGCGCACCATGTCATCCTTGACTATATGCAATACGGACAGTCTGGCTTCAGGAGAGCCTGCGAGAATACGCTTGGCTTTTAGCGCCACTTTGTCCGCATCGGATAGCAAGTCAGTGACCAGTAAAACATGTCGGTAGCTCATAAAGTACTCCACTCCTAGTTAGTCGTTAACTTTATAGTAGCAGCGCAGGCTGTCTTTGTTAAGCGATAAATCCATAATAATATTGTGGATATTGATGAATTTGTAACTGTAAGGCTTTAATAGCTAAAGTTGATAGGAACGTAGATTATGTGGTGGATTATTGCATGACTGCTGCCTTGACTTATCCATGTTGCAGCCCCACTAATAGCGCTAAGCCAACTCTTTTTTAGCCAATTTATTACTCTATTTTCCCTGACAGTCAGGGCACTATACGCATAATAAGCGATAAGGATAACTATGACGGACACGCCATTTACTGCTGATTTAACCTTGCATCCAGCATTTGAGCTGATTGAGCATCGCCATATTGAGGCGCTATCGATGGATGTGCTGATCAGTCAGCATGTAAAAACAGGAGCGATGCATTATCATCTGGCACATCCAAGTGATGAGAATGCGTTTTTGGTCGGTTTTCGCACCCAGCCAATGGATTCAAAAGGCGAGGCGCATATCTTAGAGCACGTGGCATTATGTGGTTCGAACAAGTTCCCAGTACGTGATCCGTTCTTTTCAATGATTAAACGTTCGTTAAATACGTTTATGAATGCGATGACCGCCGCTGATTGGACGGCCTATCCGTATGCGACGCAAAACAAAAATGACTACTTTAACTTGCTTGCTGTCTATCTAGACGCGTCGTTTTTCCCAAATATCCATCCGCTCGATTTTGCCCAAGAAGGCATCCGTGTGGAGCTTGATGAAAATGATAAGCCGCAGTTTAAGGGTATCGTTTTTAATGAAATGAAAGGCGCGATGAGTGGCGAGATTGATCAGCTATATCATACGGTTGCTCATCATCTGTTCCCAACGACGACCTATCATTATAATTCAGGCGGCGATCCTGCCGATATTCCTGACTTGACCCACACTGAGCTGACCGAGTTCCATCAAAGCCATTATCATCCGTCAAACAGTGTCATCATGAGTTTCGGTAATATTCCTGTTGCTGATACGCAAGCGAAAATACACGAAGATGCCTTGATTCAGTTTGAAGCAGGCAAAAAGCATGTATCGCGTCCAGAACAGCGTTTGTCTGCGCCAATCAGTGCGATGGATACTTATACTGCTGACGAAGCCGGCCCAGATCAGACGCATCATGTGGTTGCTTGGTTGCTACCATCGATCACCGATCCTAAGCAGCGCTTAGCATTGCGTCTATTAGAGGGCGTATTGATTGAGCATGCAGGCTCGCCATTGCGTGCTTATCTTGACAGTCATCCACTAGGCAAAGCGCCAAGTCCGCTATTGGGTCTTGATGACAGCCATTATGAGATGGTCTTTTATACGGGTCTGCGCGGCTCTAACCCTGAACATGCCGAAGCGGTCGAGCAGGGCATTATTGACTTACTGACCGAAGTAGCCAATTCACCAGTTGATGATGAGACAATCGAAACCATTCTGCATCAGATTGAAATTGATCAGCGTCACATCGGCGGCGATAGCATTCCTTATGGTCTAAACCTTATGCTAGAGGGCTTTAGTACCGCCATTCATGATGGTAATCCTATCGACGTTTGGGAAGTAGACGAGCATCTACAGTGGCTACGTGAGCAAGTCGTTGATCCGCAATGGCTACCGAACTTGATTAAAACGCATTTATTGGACAATCAGCATCGCGTACGCGTAACGATGACCCCTGATAGTGAAAAAACAGCCTGTTTGGCAGCAGCTGAGCAGACACGTTTAGATACTATCGCGATGGATTTGACTGCTGATGACAAGGCTATCTTGAAGCAACAAGCCTTAGATTTGGCTGCACGTCAAGCTGCGCCAGATGATTTAAGCTTATTACCAAAAGTGGGTCTAGAAGACGTACCAACGGATATCAGCTTTAAAGAAGGCACGCAAAAGCAGGTGCGTTTGAGCGGGCAAGACAGCACGCTATTTGAGTATGAAGCTGGCACCAATGGCATTTATTATTATCAAGTGATTGTCCCGCTCACTGAAGCAATCGGCAATGCGAGCGCAGATGAGCTACCAGTCAATGATGTGATTAATCATCCATTGTTGCCTATTTATTTAAGTCTATTGTCTGAGCTAGGTACTGACTCGCTTAGTGCTCACGAGATGCAAGCTAAGCAAGCAGCGCATTCTTCTGGTGTGACCGCTCGTATTAGTCAACGTACCAACGTCGATGATAGCCAAGCGATTAGCAGCTACTTTGTCGTGGCAACGCGTGCGCTAAATCGTAAGCCTGAAGCGATTGATTTGCTCAAGGAAGTGATGGAGCACAGTATCTTCTCTGAGCATGACCGTATCAAAGAAATCTTGCAGCAGCGTCAAGCAGGTTGGCAGTCAAACTTAGCGGGCTCAGGGCACTCTTATGCGATGCAAACGGCCAGTCGTGGCATGAGTCGCCAAGCGCAGTTGGAATATGTGCGCAGCGGCTTACCAGCATTGAACGCGCTTAAAGATTTCTTAGCACATGCTAGTACAGATGATGCCCAGTGGGATCACCTGGCTACGAGCTTGATGAATTTACATCAACGTCTGATCAACTTGCCTAAGCATGCCGTTATTATCTGTGAAGCAGAGCAAACCGAACGCTTGAGTAACTTAATCGTTGATAGCTGGAAAGACAGCCAAGCGACGACCGCTTCTAATGATTTAACGAACGCAGTAGCAAATATTCCAAGCGAGTTTGCAAACTTGCAATTAGATACAGCGCTGAATGGTGTGACTGATACGGTTAAGGCGTTAGAGAGTGGCGACGATGTTAAAAACGACGTGCTCGAGGTTGCAGATCTAGCATGGCTAGTACCAACCAATGTCTATCATAACGCCAGTGCTTATACCGTACCTGCTGCTGACCATCCTGATACCGCTGCATTAATGGTACTAGCGCCTTACTTACGTAACGGCTATTTGCACAGTGCGATTCGTGAGCGCGGCGGTGCCTACGGTGGCGGTGCTGGTTATGACGCTAATGCTTGTGCGTTTAAGTTCTTTAGCTATCGCGATCCGCAATGCGCTGAGACTTTTGCTCACTTTGATGCCAGTATCGAATGGCTATTAAACGAGCCACAAACCGATGAACAGCTGGAAGAAGCTATCTTAGGTATTATCTCAGGCATGGATAAGCCGGGCTCTCCTGCAGGCGAAGCAATCAAAGCGTGTTTTGCTAACTTGCATCATCGCGGTGTTGACTGGCAGCGTAAAATGCGTGCGTCGATATTGGCCGTCACGGTTGCTGATTTGCAGCGCGTTGCCAAGCAATATCTGCAAGGTAAAAAGCATGTACGTGCCGTGCTAGCGCCTTATGACAAAGAAGAGGCAGTAAAAGGCCTAGGCTTTGAGGTTTGTAGAATTAAGAGCTAAGACAATTAGGTTTGTTTTTGATTAAAAGTTAAGCACAAAAAAGCCAAGCATCATGCTTGGCTTTTTGCGATTAGGTAATTGACTAATATCGCTTGATACTCAAATCTTTGCCAATTTTGTCTTGATGAATCGGAAATTCTGACAATTCGTTATACTGCTTACGATCAGCAAAGTAGCTTTTTAGAGTACGGCGAATGGCTTCAAACGCCAGTGTATCCCATGGGATATCTTCTTCGCTAAACAGTGCACAGTCGAGACTTTCTGAGCCAATACCATACGCGCCATCTTTTAGATCGGCCAGATAGATAGAGTAGATCTGCCCAATATCTGGCAAGTCATAAATGCAGTATAGATGCGGATTCAGTACGATGGCATCAGCTTCTTCGTAGCTCTCGCGTGCTGCGCCTTCAGCCATGGTCTCGCCGTTTTCCATAAAACCTGCAGGTATCGTCCATAGCCCATATTGTGGCTCAATCGCTCGGCGGCAGAGTAGCACTCTTTCTTCATGTACCACCAGCGAGCCACAGATAACTTTTGGGTTTTCGTAGTGGATATAGTGGCAATTAGGGCATACCAAACGCGGCATATTGTCCGTAGGTGGGATTTTTCGTTCTGCTTCATGACCGCATTGGAGACAATAGCTCATACCAACTACCTTTATTAATAAATATTGTGTGTCCACTTATCTTAAATTTTTTTTTGCCGTTCTGATGTTTGCTTTTGTATACAGCAATGATAGTGGAAAATGCTTTTAAGCATATCCTTTAATTTTTCACGAGAAAAGCTATTTTATTTAATTTTTATGATTACAGTGAAAACGCTCTGACAGCGTATTTCAATCGCCATCAAAGCGTTCTTATCTTATCGAGTATATCCTACATAGGAATTAGGTCATAAAAATTAAGTTATAGGAATTGGGTTTTTGTTTCGAGCATCTGTGTGCGTAATCCACCAGCTACCGACGCAGAAATAGGAATCAATGGCGTTACAGTGGCTTGAAAGTCATGATAAAGATCCTCGCGCGTCGGATACACGACCGTACTTAAGTTGCCATCTGCATCTACCTCATGACGCCAACCGCCATGCTCAAGATCAATCAAAGTACTGGCAATATAATCCCAAGCTAAACGGTAGTAATGTTCAAAGCGTGGATCATCCGTACGGCGCGATAGCATCAGCGCGGTATTAGCCATCTCAGCCTGTACCCAGTAAGGACGGTTTGGTATTGAAATCTCATCATCCCAGCCGATGGTATAGACCATGCCAGATTGACCGTCAGGTGCCCAGCCGCGCTCGATAGCGCTATCAAATAATGCGGTAGCATCAGGTAGCAGCCAATCAGGTACGTCATAACCATGCGCAATACAGGCAGACTCAACTTTCAGCAGCAGTCCTGCCCATTCTGCAAAATGACCAGGTGTGAGCCCCCAAGGTCTCAAATCATCAGAAGGTTCATTCGCATCGTAGTCAGGTAACAGATTCCACTTGCTATCAAAATGTTCAGGTAGGCGACCATCGTAATTACTAGGAATATCATGGCCGAAACGCTTGGCTAAGTGTAGCGCACGGTCTAGCCAACGCGTCTCACCCGAGGCATCTGCCAGTGCTAAGCAGGCTTCGGTCGTATGCATGTTGCAATTGGCGCCGCGATAATCTTCAGGATCAGACCAGTCAGCCGCAAAAGAGGGCAGCATCGATTGTTCATTTTCTAACCAGAAGTGCTCATCGATAACGTTTATTGCAGCTTGCATGAGCTCTGAACCACGTGGGCGACCAGCAATGCTAGCAGAAGCGCCAGCAAGCGCGACAAATGCATGTAGATAGGCATTTTTGCGTGATGGGTTTTCCTGAGTTGAAGAAGCATCACTGAACCAACCGCCATGTACTGAGTCGCGTAATGGGCCATCGAGCAACGCATCTAGGCCATGGTCAGCAAGTGTTGCCGATCCCGGTATACCCATTAGTGCCGCTAACGCATAGCAGTGCACCATCCTCGCAGTGATGATGCTCTTTGCTGTGTCATCTACCATGCTCCCATCATGACCCAAAGTAGCAAACCCTGATGGCACGCGTGCTTTGGCATAATGTTCGAGCAGTCGTTGCCCTTCAGCAAGCAACCAGCGGCGATGAGTACTGCTATCTGCCCAACAGACAGATAGCAGGTCAGAGGAGTCAGGAGAATCCATGATATCAGCCATTGGTAATCATGCCTCCGTTTATGTGCAAGGTCTGACCAGTCACGAAGCTACTGTCTTGGCAAGCAAGAAATACATAGGCAGCACCCATTTCACGTGGCTGACCCATACGCCCCATTGGTGAAGACATAGATTCTAAAATATCTTTGTCAAAGTCTTTAAATACCAGTTGAATCTCGCTCACTACAGGGCCTGGTGCCACCTGATTGACGCGAATACCGCGACTAAGTAGTTGTTGCGATAGAGCGCGAGTATAGCCGACGATAGCGCCTTTGGTAGCGGTATACGGCACCAATACATCATTGCCGACATACGCATTCACTGAGGTGGTATTGATGATGCTATCACCTTCTTTCATATGCTCAAGGGCGGCGCGGGTTGCATAAAACATCCCTGCCATATTGACATCGAAATGCTGTTGCCAGTCTTCATCACTGACCTCAGACAAATCATGATACGGCTTTTGCATACCAGCATTGTTGACTAGCACATCAATGCCGCCCCATTTTGCCACGACGGCTTCTACTGCCTCTTTGCAACTACTGCTATCTGCCGTATCACCCTGCAATACCAACGCGTCTGCGCCTTCTGCTTCAATACCTTCACGTGTCTCATTCGCGCTTTCTTCATCAGAGTGATAAAGGATGGCAACTTTGGCACCTTCGCGTGCCATATGAAAAGCCACTGCGCGGCCGATACCGCTGTCTCCGCCAGTGATTAAAACGCGCTTATCAGCCAGTTTTCCTGAGCCTTTATAATTATCATTAATGTATTCAGCAGGTGGCATCATGTTGTCGATTTGGTCTGTCATAATCTGTATCCTTTGTTCTTTTGAGGTGTCATCTATTTTTATTACAGCAAACCTATGACGCTGGCATCGATATTTTTATAATGCTATTTTAGAATGTCTGCCTCATAGCCTTGCTAACGACTATCATAATACTCAGATGCATTTTTTGAAATATTACTCGGTTAATGTTTGGTAATTTAAAAATGCGGTTATGAGACTTATTACCATGAACGAATATCAAGCAAAAAGGATATTGAGAAAGTCTCATTCAATAAATCTATTACCGTCTAAAGTAGACGGGATAAGGTATTGATTAATTTAAAAAGGTGTGAATACACAGCAAAAAACAGTCATTTAGTTGAAAAACTCACCTTAATAGAGGCTCAGTCTACATAACAAAGCCTATACATAAGCGGCAAGCAATTTTATATTTATCATAGTAACCCGATATATGTATAGCAATAAGCCGATACGTTAATGAATCGCATTTTGCCTGAAACAACATCAATATGAGATGCATCTACTAAAGCAAGAATCGGACTAATAAGAAAGGCTGCCATACTAGCAACAGGTTATACTGGTATGCTGGCACAGGTATTTTCATGAATAATATGAAGATGACCACTCATAGGATTTGATAATGACCATACCCGAAAATATTGATTTCTTTAACAAGTTTAGCGTCGCTGTCCCAAGTTTTATTCGTCATCCCACACTCAGAAAACTGGCCGAGCGAGTGCAGCACGAGACATTGAACGCGCTGACGAGTCCAGCGATGTACGAGAGTGGCAACACCTCACAAAGTACGCGTATTTTAGACAGCTTATATCAGACACCCATTGCTGATGCATCAATATTGGTTGCGATTACTCATGAGCGCAGGCCTAAATTATTACTAACACGCCGCGCCGCCCATATGAACAGTCATGCGGGTGAAGTGTCTTGTGTGGGTGGTAAACATGATCGAGGCGATGGCAATAATGTCGTTACCGCATTGCGTGAAGCCTGTGAAGAAACAGCGCTACCGCCCAATAAAGTCCAGTTGCTTGGTCAGCTACCTATCCAAACTTCAAAAAGTGGTATGAGCGTACGTCCAATCGTCGCGCTTATCGCCCCAGGTCTGGTACTCGTACCTGAAGCGGGAGAGATATCACGTATCTTTTGGGCAGATTTAGAGTCGTTAGTCACTCAACCAACAGTAGAGTATGAAATTGAGTATAAGATGCAAGAGCAAATGGCTACCATACTGACGCCGAGCTGGCAGGTCGATGGCGAGACAGTGTGGGGACTAACAGGACGCGTAATTGCTAACCTATTAGAAACAGGGTTTGATCGACAGCTCGAATGGTATTACCGCGTAGAAAACAAACGCTGATAAATGTCATCTACTTATAATAATCATCGTTCTTTTTAAGCCACCAGTTCATATTGTCTTGGCGCTTGGCACGGAATGCTTCTAGCTTATGGGCTACGGACGCATTATGCTGCCGTGCAGTATCGAGCGCAAAAAGAATCGGTACAGAAGATAGCACGCCAAAGC
Source organism: Psychrobacter sp. NPDC078409 (assembly GCF_050268505.1). NCBI lineage: Bacteria > Pseudomonadati > Pseudomonadota > Gammaproteobacteria > Moraxellales > Moraxellaceae > Psychrobacter > Psychrobacter sp. NPDC078409. The sequence goes on along the minus strand of NZ_JBNNGW010000004.1, from coordinate 435,545 downwards.
GTATCTTTGATTTTGGTAAGTCCAGACCATCGCCTATATCATCACCAACTAAGGTGCGGGTGACACTCGCGTTGACCATTTCAACAAAACGTCCACGACGATTGTCTTCACCCATCAGCTGACGCGGTAAATCATGCAATGCTTTTGCCAATGGCTGACCCATCTTAAAGTCTAGCTGCTGTATCGATAGATAGGTATAGAGCCATTCCCAACACGCCGCCTCATCTTTTGGTAAACGATCTAAATCAACCCCCATCCAATAACTGGCAAGATTCCATAGATGCAAGATACCTTCGGCTTCTTCTGTACTAATACGTGCGCCCAGTAGTCGTAGACCGCGCATAATCAGTAAGGAGAACTGTAAATGGGTGGCAATCATATCGGTTTGATTGATAGGGATGCCCCAATAGTCAGTATTCCAACTACCGTCAGGGTTATGATGTTGCTCGGCATTTGGTATCACGCCTGTAGCCGCATTGCCTTTCCCTTTGAGTAAGTTTTGCCGTACCAAAGTATGTATCTGACGTACTTGGATCGATTGTCGCCAGCCCTCAGAGCCAATGGCTAACACTTGCTCGACAGGTTTATTTTGATTAACTGCACTCATATTAGATGAAGGGTGTTCAGACACAGCTAGGATATAAGCATAAGTACGCATCAGTCGCGGTAGCGCATCGTGCATCAGTGCACCTGTCTGAATGAGCGGTAGCGAGAGGGCAGGGATGCTATAGCCAGCCATCAGAGCAACATTACGCAGTAGCCAAATGAGCATCAATGGATAGCGCCGATAGGCAACTGCACCTATCTGAGCAAGCTTTGGGTCGAACCAGTTAGGATGGCTGCTAAATTGCTCAGTGAGCGCGCTAAATGATGGATTGTTTACAAGGTCCTTGCTTACAAGATAATTGTTTGCAGGATTATTTTTTGGGCTATCGCCAAGAATAGTATGCTGTAAAGGCTTTGCAAATTTTATGTTCTGAGCGGCTAACGCATCTGCGAGTGGATCGCCAATATCGTAACCTGCCACGATCTCATCAAGTAGAGCAGGCGAGATCGTAAAGTCTTTTGGTAATAGATAACGCTTAATGCGTTTTAAAACCTGCAAATCGCTATGGTCATCGATAGCAGTGGTACGTCCATGACGCTGATAAGCGTTCGATGATTGAGCATTCGATGATGGAAAGTCAGGTTTGTCAGTTGGAGTACTTGCCGTATTGATGATTTTCTTATCCATAGTTATCAAGTACCATTTTCAGAGTGAGGACATGCCTTAGAGCGTAAAACTTGCATTGCGATAGCTTTGCACCCTAGTTATTCGTAAAAACTACTGGATTGGTTCAGTGAATCTAATTGCTGCTGCGTCTTTTGGATACGGCGTTTGGTATCACGAATCTCATCAGATAGAGATAGCAGCCGTGCACGGGCTTCTTTTTCATTAGCAAAATCTAGCATTTCACCATTTTCTAGCTGGTCGAATTCTGATTGGTAAGTATCTAAGAGACGATTGTCTTTGTCTAATTGACTGTCTAAGGTGTAATAATCTAGTCCTTTTTGATTAGCTGCTTGCAATGTGTTGGCCATAGCAATTGGACAAACATTGTTCAACTGACGACCACGTCTGCCAATGTTATAGGCATTATTGATGGTGCAGTATTGTTGCAGACCAAGTTTACGACCGCGCTCCCATGCTTGGTAGTCAGGGGCGACGCTAGCTTTGGCACAGGCTTTTGTATGAGAGGCTAATCGATCTGAATGGTAACCTGCCACGCCATCGTTATAGCCGATAGCTTGCCAGTCACCGACGAGACATTCTTGCTTGGAGAGTGTTGCACAGCCTGCTAGCAGATAGATACTACCGAACACAGATAACCCTAATGCCAGTTGACGTACAACGTGGTGTATAGGTCGGTACATGGTTAGCTCCGATAGCTGTGATAACGATAATAACTATGAACACAAATAAATGATGCTAGCAATCAATCACGTTATATAGTCTTGTCATTGATTGCTAAATTATTTCTAAACATCACGATAACGCATATATAAATAAAATAGAGCAGCTTATAAATGGCATCAATATTAATCAGTACCACTATAAGCTACTCTACGTTTCATTAATGCGGGCGAGTCAAATCGACCGATGTACCGCTAGCATTGTCTTTTAAGCTCATTTTTAGCATGATGTAACCAGCAATACCAGAGACGATTGAACCCATAATAATACCCAAGCGCTCATCAAACATAGTGGTGTCGCCAGCGAACGCCAAGCCACCAATGAACAAACTCATGGTAAAACCAACACCGCATAATAGAGCTGCGCCGTAGATTTGCTTATAGTCCATACCTTTTGGCATGGTTGAGATACCAAGTTTAAAGATTAACCAGCACATAATCATGACGCCTAATTGCTTACCGATAAACAAACCAGCAGCAATACCTAGCGGTACTGAGTGGAATAACTCAGCAAAACCTGCGCCTTCGAGAGAGATACCCGAGTTGGCAAAAGCAAAGATTGGCAAAATACCAAAGGCAACAGTATTGTGCAGATCATGCTCTAGCTCTTCAAGCGGAGAGTGCTCAGGATCAGTACGATCGAACATCGGGATAAATAGTGCTAATACCACCCCTGCCAATGTTGCATGGATACCAGACTTGAGTACAGCAATCCACATGATCAGACCGATGAGTAGATACGGCGTGATGTTGGTGACGTTACGGCGATTAAGAACATATAAGAACGGCAAACATAAACCAGCTACTGCCAATGACTCTAATGACAACTCACTGGTGTAAAACAAAGCGATAATCAGAATCGCACCAATGTCATCAAAGATAGCAATAGAGACCAAAAATACCTTTAAAGAGTTGGGTACACGGTTACCTAAAAGACTCAAAATACCGAGTGCAAACGCAATATCTGTAGCCGCAGGAATGGCCCAACCTTTCCAAAACTCAGGCTCATTGTAGTTAAAGAGCAGATAGACAATCGCTGGCATAATCATACCGCCCAATGCGGCACCTGCTGGTAGTATTATCTGTTTGACATTGGACAGCTCACCGATGAGTACTTCACGCTTAAGCTCTAATCCAACCAAGAAAAAGAAAACCGCCATCAGACCATCGTTAATCCAGTGATGAGCGTCTTTGGCAATCGCAAACTCACCAATCTGAATGGCGACTGGTGCATGAATAAAACCTTCATACCAAACATTAAGAGGGGAGTTGGCAATGATCATTGCAGCAATGGCAGCCAATGCTAAGACGATACCGCCTGCTGCCTCAAATTCAAAAAATGCCTTAATCCTTCGTATTGCCATATCATCCTCATTCGCTAAATACAATTTACTAAATAACCTCAAATATCCATCAATGTCTGCGCTACCTATAATTTTGAGGTAGCAAATAGACAGAAACAGTTTCTCATACTCTTATCAATATAGACAACAAAATACGTTGAGCCAGTGCCAACGGTCTACTTTTTTATATTCACAATAGCAATATTATAAAGAGGATTTGACGAGCACAATAGTTGTAAGTCGTTACATCTTTTTAATAAGTCGCTATTCGGTTGAGTATATTCGGAATGTTATTAGACAAATTTAGCAGACTTTGTTACGTTTTTGGCTTTTTTTACGGTTTTATCTTTATAATGAGCAGCGCTGTGCGACGTGTCATTATTTATTTTGCTAGCACTGGTAAGCTGTCAGCTTATCGATAACGATATTTTAGCCTTATCTCAGAACGCCTTTTCTCTTCTTATCATATTTTGCAGGTCAGTGTCATGGACTTAACTTTCTCGTTAGAGATTATTTTAATGCTTACTGCGGTGGCCGCATTGGCAGGATTTATTGATGCTATCGCTGGCGGTGGCGGGTTGTTGACCATCCCTGCCATGCTACTGGCTAATATCCCACCAGTATTGACGCTTGGTACCAATAAACTGCAAGCGGCATCAGGCGCACTAGCGGCGTCTATTACTATGATTAGAAAAGGGGTCGTCAAACCGCAACGTATCAAAGTAGCTATCATCGCCGCTTTTATTGGTTCCGTTATTGGCACCATCGCTGTACAGATGTCACCACCTGACTTGCTTGAAAAGGTCATTCCGTTTTTAATCGCTGCTATCGGTATTTATACGTTATTTGCCCCTAGATTGGGTGAAGTAGAGGCTGCACCGCGCATCTCAGAGGGCAAATGGCAAAAAGTCGTGGCACCGTTGATCGGTTTTTATGATGGTTATATCGGCCCAGGTACAGGTATGTTTTTTGCGCTTGGCAATGTGGCATTGCGTGGTCGTCAAATTATCGAAGCAACAGGCGCGGCTAAAGTATTGAATTTATCGACCAATATTGGCTCGTTAATCTTCTTTATTTTGGGTGGTAACGTACTGTGGAAAGTGGGGCTAGCGATGATGGTTGGACAAACCATCGGCGCTTATTTTGGCTCGCATATGGTGGTTAAAGGCGGTAGCAAACTGATTCGTCCAGTAATTGTACTGGTCTGTCTGGCAATGTTGACCAAGTACGTGTTTGGCTAATTAGTTGTTGATAGAACCGTATCAATCATTATTATTTACTGATTATTAATCATAAAAAAACCTCAGCCAATTTGACTGAGGTTTTTTATTTTATACACTTCTATCTAGCAGGAGTGGGTTAGCGGCGACGATCAACATCATCGTATTCACTACCCATGATGCCATCACTAAAGACTTCAGAGAACTCACGCTCATTGTCTTCATCAATATGACCATCAAATACGTCTTTTGCACCAGCGTTAGGATCGTTGTAAATAGCCAGATCCATTTTGCCTTCTGATTTTGCCACGATAGTAGTAACAGCAGCGTCACCACCTACGTTTACAGCAGTACGTAACATATCAAGGATACGATCCACACCCAAGATTAGACCAATACCTTCGATTGGTAGACCCACTTGAGCAAATACCATAGACAGCATGATTAGACCAACACCAGGTACGCCAGCCGTACCAACAGACGCCAGTACTGACATCAAGATAACGGTTAAGTATTCGGTCACGCCCAAATCAATGCCGTAAATGTTAGCAATAAAGATGGTCGCAGTACCCTGCATGATAGCTGTACCATCCATATTGATGGTAGCACCAAAAGGAACAGTGAACGACGCAACTGAGTTGTTCACACCCATACGCTTGGTAACCGTACGCAAGGTAATAGGAATCGTCGCGTTCGAGCTTGAGGTACTAAAAGCAAAGATCTGTACTTCACGCATTTTTGCCAAGAACGTCTTGATAGACAGGCCTGAAGACACTTTAAGTACAATCATCATAGTGACAAAGAAGTGGAAGGCCAATGAACCGACCAATACCGCCACATAACCAAGTAGTGACCAAATCAAGTCTAAACCTAGCTCTGCCATTGCTTTGGTCAATAGCGCAAATACACCATATGGTGCAAGGTTCATGATGATCGTGACCATTTTTAAGATAACTTCGTTGATCAGCTCTAGGCTCTGCACTAAGCCTTTGGCAGGTTTACCTACCATCAAGATACTGACACCGATCAAAATAGCAAAGAAGATGATCGATAACATATCGCCATTTGCCATCGCGCTGATGGGGTTCGATGGGATAATGTTAGAGAATACATCAAGTAGAGGCGGCGCTGACGCAGCTTCAAACTCGGCTTCCGTTCCGATATTCATGCCTTTACCGATACCGAATAGCGAGCCAAGACCAATCGCAGTCGCAATAGCGAGTGCAGTGGTTATCATATAAATAATGAACGTTTTGGTACCAATACGTCCAAGTAGGCGAATATCACCAATACCGCATACACCGCAAATCAGTGAGATAAGCACCAAAGGTACGACCAACATTTTTAGCGAGTTGACAAATAGTTTACCAACAATGGCAAGGAAGCCATTGGTGATATAAGTGTTAACAAAGCCACCTTCGCCGTTCAATCCTGAGTAGTTTAGAAATAGGCCCAGTCCAATACCGAGCACCATGGCAACAATGATCTTGCCCGTCAGTCCCAAATTCTTCCACATAATTCATATCCTTTGTGTGCATAACAGCTTTATAGTAAGTGTTCATTAGCCAACATGATTGTACTTATCAGCCTTACTACAAAGCTTGTTATGACTATTAAGTTCCCGTGATTGTCGCTCGATGTCACATTTTCGTGGACAATATAAAAGAATAGCTAAGGGCACTGCAAGATTTTTTTCTGATTTTATTCTAAATGTACATGCCTCGTTACAACTATGTGCCCATAATATAGTCAATATTTATTCTAAACGGTTTGTTTCCCATATGAAACAAAATATTCATGAAAGAGTTTTTAGGGTAAGCAAATATGTCAAACTATTGATATCAGACCATTGATTTCAAATCATCAAAATGGAAAGAAAGGAATAAGCTTCGTATGATTAATTAAGTTTAAAATTTCCACTAGATATAAAAAAGCCAGACTATCGTTTATAGATAGTCTGACTAATAAAAAGTGAAAGTTTTACTATAAAATCTAATAATACTCAGTTTCTAATACCAATATTAAAAACAGAATAGACCATTAAGCCTTATCATCTTCTTCGCGTGACAAAGGTGATTGACGTTCTAAAGGTTTAATATCATTATCACTTACTTCAGTATTGATCTCGTCAGGTGGTGCAATATGACGATTGTGATTATTACCCATACGCTCGTTAAGATGTGACTCAGCATCACGATGGCGATGATCGAGTGCCTCTATCTCAGGCTCTGACTCTTCAAAATCTGTCTGCGAATGTACTTCTTTAATAGTATCTTGCTCACTGACTAACTCTACATCGCCATTACTTTCGTAACCATGATTAGGATTGGCATCGCCAGTATGGTTGTCTGTATTTGCAGGACTGTCTAGATCATTAACAGCTGGTTCGTTAGTGGCTAGCTCATCGACGACAGATGCATCGGTATCCACAGCGATACCGTTTTTACTCTGAGCTTGTCTTTTTAGCTGTGCGTAATCAGTCAGTTGATGAACTGCATTTTCGAGGGCATGCGGATTGTCACGTTCTAGCGCTTCCGATAGATGCTCGTCAAACGTATCGGTCAATAATGAATCAAAACGCATGGCGTTATATTGAATCAGAACTTCTGCTTCTTCTTCGGTAATGCCGCCATTTTGACTGGCATGTACCACATGATCTTCAAAGGTTAGACCTTCAAAGCTGTCTTGATGCTCTGCCTTTTTGAACTTCTGCCACAATGGTTCGATTTCGACCAACGTCTGATAAGCATGTTCCATACGACCAGTTACATCGTCTGCATCTGTGTTGTAATAAACCATTGTTTTCAGATAGTCGCGGAACGGGTTGGCTGCAAAATCATCCATGAAAGTATCACCCAATTGACGTTTTAGCTCATCGCTTGCTGGGGTAAAGATACGTCCACTAGGGAAAGTCACAAAGCTAACCACATTGGCTGCCATACGATTCGGGAAGTTAGCGAAGAATGACACAAAAGCTTCTTGAATCGTATACAAGCTGTTTTGTAGCGCAACTTCGGCATGCAGTCGCTCAGATTCTGATTTACTACCATGCTCATAGAATTGCAAAATAGCAGTCGCAATAAATAGATGACTATGAATATCTGCTAAACGACCAGAGAGCATCTCTTTACGCTTTAAGTCTCCTGCCAGTAATCCTAATGCCATATCAGCAGTTAAGGCAAAGCTCGCACTTAAGCGGTTAATATGTTTGTAATAGGGACGGGTAAAGCTATCGGCAAAACTCGGGGCCTTATCGCTACCACCGATGTAACCTGCGACAAAGGCTTTTGCGCCACGGTTAAACGTGTAACCCAAATGCTTGAAGAAAAGGGTATCAAATTTTTCAGTGGCAGCCGCTTTGTCTTCGCTTTGTAGTAACTGAAGCTCGTCGAATAAATAAGGATGACAACGCATCGCACCTTGACCAAAGATCATGAGTGAGCGGGTCAAAATGTTGGCGCCTTCGACCGTGATAGAGACAGGAATCGCTTGATAAGGTGTCGCTAAGAAATTGCGTGGACCCATTTGCACAGCACGACCACCGACCACATCCATACCGTCGTTGACGACGCTACGCATGGTTTCAGTCGCATAGTATTTGGCCATGGCAGTCATGACAGAGGGCGTGCCACCTTGGTTTAATCCGCAAGTGACCAAATGACGGAATGCTTCTAACATATAAGTGTTACTCGCCATACGGCTAGTGGCGTCTTGTACACCTTCAAACTTACCTACTGATATCTTGAACTGTTCGCGAACTTTTGCGAACGCACCGACAGATAGATAGGTCATTTCACTGGCTGATGTCGATAGAGCGGGCAGAGAAATACCTCGACCAACGCCCAAGCATTCCATCAGCATACGCCAGCCGCGACCAGCGTTCTCGACACCACCGATGATATAGTCCAATGGGATAAAGACATCTTTGCCATCAACCGTACCATTCATAAATGGTGAACCGATTGGATTATGACGTGGTCCTGTTACCACACCTTCGTGATTAGCTGGAACGAGGGCACAGGTAATGCCGTAATCGGTTTTTTCAGGATTACCAAGCAGACCTTCAGGATCGTGCATTTTGAATGCTAAGCCAACTACAGTAGCGACAGGTGCTAGGGTAATCCAGCGTTTAGAGAAGTTCATGCGTAGGCCAAGCATTTGCTCGCCTTCGTGCATACCGTAACAGACCACACCTGTATCAGGAATCGCGCCTGCATCAGAGCCGGCTTCAGGGCCAGTCAAACCAAAACAAGGCACTTCGTCACCTTTGGCAAGACTTGGTAACCAGCGCTGCTTTTGCTCGTCCGTACCATAATGCATCAGTAGCTCACCAGGGCCGAGCGAGTTGGGAACCATACAGGTCACAGCGGCAGTCGGCGAGCGCGAAGCAATCTTGCTCATTACACGACTTTGCGCATAAGAGCTAAATTCTAAGCCGCCAAATTCTTTTGGAATGATTAAACCTAAGAAACCATTACTTTTGATAAATTGCCATGCTTCAGGTGATAGGTCTTTATCTTTATGCTGGATTTGCCATTCATCAAGCATGGCACATAAGGTTTCTACTTCATTATCGATGAAACTTTGTTCTTCTTCTGAGAGCTGCGGATAAGGATAATTGGCAAAGGTATCCCAGTTCGGCGCACCCATAAACAGCTCTTTTTCCCACCAGCTAGTACCCGCATCAAGCGCTTCACGCTCTGTATCACTCATACTTGGCATCGCACCGCCCAGCGCCTTATAAACAGGCTTAGTGATTAACGATTGGCGAAGCGGTGCAATGAGTAATACCAAGCACAGTAGTGCCATTGGTATACCCAAAATGAGCGACCATGGGCTGATAATTGCGGTGACGATAACTGTAATCAGGGCGACGATGCTACCGGTGACCCGTGATAAGGACAACAAAAAGATGGCCAAGACCACGGCTAACTGAATGATGACTGCCAAAATAAACAAGCCAATTGCCATGACTATCTCCTTTAAAGCGCTGAATAAGAAATGCGAAAAGTACGTGAGTGAAAGAGCTAACTATAATTATTTTTCGTCTTGCCATTCACTGTCTTATAAATATGTCGAATGATTTGTCAATCCATAAATGCTCGGTTCTACGTCTCTTAAGTACTAGTATTAACGGTCTAGTAAGTAATTGACAAATAAATGACAAGAATGGCTACTAATATGAAACAGTTGTCGATAACTATCAAGAGCCAAAATGCTACGCTCTGTCGATGATATGTATCAAACATAATTGTTTGCAGGTTAATCATATGTCTAGTTGGAACACGTAGCCAGCTATTATCGAAAACTAGCCAAAGAGCTAACCAAAAGGGGCAAGGCAGCTTTCTGCATAAGACAAAGTATCGTTACGTCCGACGATGATGTGATCGACAAGCGAGATATCTAATAGGTCACAGGCTTTTTTTAGCTCATAGGTCAGTAAGTTATCTGCCGTTGATGGCTTGGCATCGGTATGAGGATGATTGTGAGCGATGATAAGTTGGCTAGCAGCATGGCTTAGTGCATGTCGAAGTACGTGCTTGATGCATACCGAGCATGATGAGATGCCACCTGTAAATAGTATCTCAAAGTTTAAAAGGTTGAGGGCATTATCCAGACAGAGCACTGCAAATACTTCACGGTGCTCACCGCGCAACTGGGTACTAATATAGTCTTTGACCGCTTGTGAACGGCCGAGTGCTTGCCCAGTTTTGAGTTGACTGTCCAGATAGCGCGTACCCATCTCAAGTGAGGCTAATATTTGGGCGTACTTTGCAGGACCCATACCATGACAGGCAAGAACCGTCTGTTGAGGGGCGGCCAATAGCTCGGCTAAGCTACCAAACTGATCAATCAAATGCCGCGCTAATTCAATCGCTGATTGAGACTGAGTACCGGTGCGCAAAAATATGGCCAGTATCTCGGCATCAGACAAATGAGCTGCACCAAATTTTAAAAGTTTTTCGCGTGGCCTGTCATCCTCATGCCAGTCTTTGATCGCCATTGTCACTCCTTGAAAATGGGTTGATACTCGTTATCTGAGATAGATACGGAAAATCTTACCCAATTTATCTCATAATTGTTACTATAAGCGCAATTTTATCTTTTCACTTTTTTGTTGATGCCACGCTTATGTCCAATATTGTGCTTGCTATTACTGGCGGTATCGCCGCTTATAAATCTGCTATATTTGCCCGCTTGTTAGTTAAGGCAGGCTTTGATGTGCGCGTTATCATGACGACAGGCGCACAAGCATTTATCACACCGCTGACTCTACAAGCATTAACGGGTAACGAAGTGCATGTCTCATTGCTCGATGAGCAAGCCGAGGCAGGCATGGGGCATATTGAGCTGGCTAAATGGGCCGACTTAATCGTGATTGCACCTGCTTCAGCCAATACGCTTGCGCGTCTGGCTATGGGTATGGCTGATGATTTATTGACCACAGTGTGTCTTGCCACTACTGCGCCTGTCATTATTGCTCCTGCCATGAATCAGCAGATGTGGGCACATCCGGCAGTCAACCTAAACGTGCAAACATTGCGCGATATGAATTATCAGATTATCCAGCCAGCTAGCGGTGAGCAAGCGTGCGGTGATGTCGGAGCAGGACGATTGCCTGAGCCTGAGCAATTATTGAATGAGGTGTTACTGTTCATAGCGATGAATACAACGCCGCAATTGCTGGCAGGCAAAAGAGTGGTCATTACTGCAGGTCCAACAGTAGAGGCGATCGACCCTGTGCGTTATTTATCTAATCACTCTTCAGGAAAAATGGGCTTTGCATTGGCACGCGCCTGTGTGGCTGCTGGTGCCGACGTTGTCTTAATCGCTGGTGGTAAAGTGGCATTGCCCACGCCGCTCAATGTCACACGGATCGATGTGCTGTCTGCTGAAGATATGCTGATAGTGGCGCAGCAATGTGTGGAAGGTACGCATAGCGAGCTTCAACTAGTCTTTGAAGATGAGCATGACCATTCTCATGAGCACGATCACTCTCATAACCATACCCATTCTCACGAACATCACCATGGTGACTGTGGTTGCGGTGATGATGATGTAAGCGACCATAACGACAATCATGACTTGCTACAGTCTTATGATGACAACCAATTTGTAAAAGCAGATATCTTTATCGCGACGGCAGCCGTGGCGGATTATCGTACGGAAGAAGCTGCACCGCAAAAAATTAAAAAGACACAAGATGCCATGACGCTCAGTCTGGTTAAAAATCCTGATATTCTAGCAACGATTTCTCTTGCACATTCAGAGCTATTTGTCGTTGGTTTTGCAGCAGAGACGCAAGATGTCGAGCGTTATGCCCGTGGTAAGTTGGTCGCAAAAGATTTAGATATGATTGCCTGTAATGATGTCTCACGTGCAGATATTGGTTTTGCTAGTGATGACAATGCGATGCAGGTGTTTTTCTCTGAGCGCTATGAGCGTAACGCGGTAACACTTGAAAAGACCAGTAAAGATAAAATTGCTGAGCAACTGGCTAGCATTATTGGTCAAGCAATTGGTCAACGTAAAGATAGTTAGAGCTACAGGTGCTAAATCTGATAGCTAGCATGTAGATAGTGTGTAGATACAGACGCTGAGCCTCAAATGGTGTGACCGATATGATGAATATAGCTGGTAACGATAGCAATCAGATGCTAGTGCTGACGATCATTTTTGCGCTTGCCTCACTGCTACATGGTATTAGCGGACTTGGTGCAACGCTAGTGACGACCACTGCGCTTGCTAGTATGTACCCATTGCAACACGCCATTGTGCTAGTGATTTTCCCCTCGCTAGTTGTCAATGTGATGACCTGGCTAGTAGGCGGTGAGCGAACCATTTGGCAAAACTTTATCTACTACGGCAGACGCTATTGGTTGCTTGCGCTTACCAGCCTGCTAGGTAGTATTTTAGGTGCGAAACTATTGCTATGGGTCGATAGCGCTTATATTCTCTTATTGTTGGCCGCGGTCATTGCCTTCTACGTTGTGAGTAGTTTACTCGGCAAACAAATCCGTCTACCAAACACTAAGCCTATGTTAATTGCCGTTGGCTTTGGTGCAGGCGTCATCGGCGGCTCGACCAATGCGATGTCGACCATACTGATGATGTATTTATTGTCTGCTAGTGACGATAAAAACACCATCGCCAAAGTCGGTAACATGTGCTATTTCTTAGGAAAGATTGCCCAAATTATCGTGTTGCGTGAGCCTATCATGGCACTGAGCAGTGGTGAATGGCAGCTGATTACTTTTTTGAGTGTGCTGTCTATAGTCACACTGCTAGTTGGAATCCGTTTGCGTCGCTATTTGCCGCAAGCGCGTTTTCGTCAGCTTATTTTATTAATCTTAATCGTGCTTGGAATACGTGTCGGTTGGCAAGGTATTACCGCTTTGTTATAGCTAAAGATATAAGCCTTTTCAGCGATATCTTATTAGACCAATTCTTCAAAAAATATCTGCTGTGCCAAACGAAAGGTATTACAATGCGCTTCGACCACGTCTTCGATATCTTCTGAGTAGCCGCCACCCATCACGATAGCGACAGGGATATTGGCGGTTTTTGCTTGCTGCAGAACGTATTCATCACGCGCCTTACATCCTGCTTGTGTCAAACCAAGTTTGCCGAGCTTATCGGTAGCGAGCACGTCGACTGCAGACTGATAAAAAATCATATCTGGCGCAACCTCAGCGATTAAGCGTGGCAGCGTATCTTCTAATATCTGGAAATACTCAGCATCGCCAGTATCATTGTCTAGCTCAATATCTAAGTCTGATACTTGCTTACGAAACGGGTAGTTCTTTGCACCATGCATGCTAAAGACAAAAACGCGAGGCTCATCGCGCATGATACTGGCATTGCCATTGCCTTGATGAACGTCCAAATCGATAACTAAAATTTTCTTTGCCTGTCCACGATTTAGCAATAAATTGCTAGCGATACAAACATCATTGAAGACACAAAAGCCTTCTCCATGACCAGCAAAAGAGTGATGGGTGCCGCCTGCGACATTCATAGCCACGCCATATTGCTGAGCATATAGCGCGCACTCATACGTTGCATGGGCAATATAACGACCGCGCTCCACCAACTGCGGCGTCATCTCAAATCCGATAGCACGAGCAGCCTTGCGCGGCAGTGTTTGAGTTTTAAGCTGATACCAGTACTCTGCGGTATGGGTGGTCAAAATCTCATCTTCGCTTAAGCGAGCAGGGGCAAAGAAGTTATCTTGGCTGATCGTTCCTTCTGCTAATAGACGCTCAGGAATCATAATGTACTTTTGCATGGGGAAGCGGTGCTTTTCGGGCACGGAATAGCGAAAGACGTCAGAGTAGGCAATTTTTAGCATAAGAATTCTAGCTTAGTATTGATGGTTTTTGGATAGAAAAATAAAGGGACAAGTATCCGCTATCGTCGACTATAACTTGACTGAAAAACCAGTTTATCGAATGAACTGAGCTGTTGAACAAACTGAGTTATCGAACGGACTGAACTATTGAACAAACTGAGTCGGCAAAAAGAACGTGCGCGCGTCTGTCTGTTGACGTAGCTCTACAAGTAGCGTTTGCATGTCTTCGGCAGGGTCTTGGTTATTAACTAAGTTGCCAAATAGCTCGTTAGCGACCGTGGTCATCGCAACCACGCTTTGTAGTAAATGCTCAATGATCTCATTATCTAGACCAACCGCTTCGACATCGATAGCATTTTTGTAGCGTATCTCACCATCGTTGACATCCATCTCTAGATTACCGACTAGCATGTCATAGTTGATTTGGGTGATGAGTAGCATCGCGGCACTTTGATGACTTTCTGGTATCAAAAATGGCAAGATGCCGTAGATGGCCAATAGTTTGTTTTTTTCTTGCACCCGAAACAGATAGCCACAGTTTATTTGCTTATGACGCATTCTCAAGGATAAGTGATGCGATTTTTGGCTGTCGTTGGTTTTGGGTCGATAATGCGTGTAGTGCCATTGTTTGTCATTGAAGTATTGCTTTAAACAGTCGACGATAGGCGTATCACTTTGGTTTTTAGATTCTGCATTTGTGCTATCGGTTTTGAGTTGAGATGTATCTGCTTGTGCTTGAGCGTTATCCTGTTTGCTGCCCTGATTCGCCTCTAACTCATGAGAGATATCAGAGATATCAGAAATATCAGCTGATATATTTTTTGTATTATTAATCTCGCTATCAGCAAGTGATGCATGCCCTTGCTCGTTTGCACCATCAATGACTGACTGCGGTGCGGCAGAAGTCAGTAACCGTTTGATTTTTTGCCACAAGCTGAGTTTATTGCGTTGACTCATAATAGTATGCTGACAAGTAAGGGTTGTAAATTAATCGTGAGTGAATGCCAAGCCTTCTTTAATAGCAGGCTGTGCATAAAACGCTGCTAGCATTTCACGAATATGAGCTGTCAACCAAGGCGTCTCAAGAGCATCGTACACGATAGGCAGTAGTGTAGTGCTACATTGCTTCATAGCCGCTTCGTCAATGTGCAAACTCGCCGCAATGGTCGCCATCGTGTCAGACTGATGATTGGCATACCAAGTGTCAATGCTTGCCGAGACTAAGCTGTGCAGATATGGTGACAGTCGCAGGCGATTATAGCTTTGTTGGATACTGGCTTCGATATGGTCAATGCTACTATTACCGGGCTCATCGCTTAAATAGGTTTGTAGCTCACTGATCGGTTGGTCTTTGATACGCTCCCAGCCCATAACCATCAGGCGCGCCACTTCTTCATTTGACAAGTGTTCTTGGGCATTGGCTTCGGCTTTGCGCGTCAAATCTTTGATATTGCGATGCAAGTAGGTTTGCAGTTTTTCATCGAGGTTTCTGTTGGTCGCCTTTTCGAAAGAGCTGCGTCCAAGTTTCATCAATTTACCAACGCCACCTGCTTTATCGAGGGTGCTTTCCATAAAGTCATTGATAGCGTGATAGAGTGTTTGGGTCAATAAATCTGCAAAGGTCTCATTACCGACCAGCGTATGAATCAATATATTGCGCTGCTGCTCGTGGCTACCGATATAGTTGGCCAGCGTTTCGACTTGGGCATCATCGACCAGCTCAGACAAAGGCACGTTGTCATTGACTGGGTGATAAATAATGGTGTGCAAAATATCACGGATATCGGTACGCATCACCTCAGTCATCGGCTGATTTAACAGCCAGTCTTTCATCAGCTGCTGTAAATGATCACAGGTAATATATTTGCTTAAAGGCTGCGCACCAAACCATTGCCAAGCTTCCATCGCTAGCGGCTCAGCTTGATTGTGCAACCACTGCTGCATAAAGTTGACTTGAGCATCGATCAAGCTATCTACTGTCAAACGGCTAGCTGATGGCTGTTTTGACAAGCTAGTGTCTGCATTGTCATTTTTAGTTTCTGCAGCAGTATTAGGTTTTTGGCTATCTTGTGAAGTCGGCATAGGTTTTGAAGTCATATTTTAAAGTCGTATTTTTTTGAGGTCGTACTTTTTGAAGTCAGAGTAATCGACAATTTGTTATACTGTGTGTTTGTAGCGAGCATAGGGTATTATGCCACGAACATTACCTTTGTTTGTGATGAATATTGACTGCTGCTTGATAAATAACCAGAGGTTTTGATGACGGTTTTGGATACGCCTTTACTTGCACTTGATGAGCTGACAGTTCAGCGCGGTGAGATACCGCTGTGCGAAGGCGTTGCGTTGCAGCTATCTGCGGGTAGTATTTGCCATCTAATCGGGGCAAATGGAACCGGAAAGACCACGTTACTCATGCAGTTGGCTGGATTGTTACCTGTTTTGTCAGGTGAAGTTACTTATCAAGGACAATCGTGCCTGCCCATCCAGCCTTTATATGTCTCGCACCAGTTAGGCATCCATCCGAATTTGACAGTAGCACAAAACCTGACGTTTCTACTGAACTTATATGGCATCACGCCTCGCGCTGTTGACATTGACGATGCACTTACATGGGTTGGGCTACAAGGGTTTGAAACGATCAGCTCAAGTCATTTGTCCGCTGGGCAAACGCGGCGCATCACGCTGGCACGATTGTACTTGTTAACTCCTGACGTGACACCGCTTTGGTTACTTGATGAACCTTTCACGGCATTAGATGTCGATATGGTGGCACGTATGGAAGAGCGATTACGCGAATTTGCACAGGCTGGCGGGTCTATACTAATGACCAGTCATCAGGCAGTCGGTGTCGCCAATCAGGTGCTCGATTTGTCAAATCATATGGTATAAGTTTGATTGCTATCAGTACCATCAGTATATGTGCAAGGACAAATAATGACAGACAGTCCAATACAAGTAGGATCAGTAGCAGCCATGAATAAAAGTCCAAATGCTATTGTCGCAGTGCCTCGCAGTATTGGCTTCCTGCAGCTATGGCGACGTGAATGGCAAGTCAAGCAGCAAGGAGCGGTACAATGGTTGTATCCGTTGGTACTGTTCTTAGTGATTATCACTTTGTTTCCGCTGGCAGTCGGTAGTGAACCTGCGTTATTACAGCGTCTGAGCGTATCAGCAGTGTGGATTGCTGCGTTGTTGTCACTGGTAATGGGCGTTGATGGATTATTCAAGCCTGCGCTTGATAATGGTACGCTTGCGCAATTGGTCGTGGCCAAAGCGTCACTACCGCTATGGGTGCTGATTAGACTGGTCATTCATTGGATTTTTAGTAGTGGTATTGTGGCGGCGCTAAGTTTGCTTGCCGTGCCGTTGTTTCAGCTTAGTTGGTTTGAAGCGTGGATATTGATGGCTTCTATCGTGACAGGTAGTCCAATGCTTTTGATGCTATCCGCGATTGCCAGTAGCTTGACGCTATCGTTAAAGAATGGCGCAGTATTGGTGCCTTTGATTGCTTTACCGATGCAGTTGCCGGTATTGATTTTTGCTACGGGTGCGGTTGATTTATTCGCTTCTGGGCTGAACGGTTTGCCAATCTTGGCTCTATTGTTGGCAGGAAGTATTGTTTCTGTCTTGGTCATGCCTTGGGTGATTGCTACAACTTTAAAAATGTCATGGCTTAATTAAACGATTTGCTTGTTGCAATCCTAAAGTCCAGTTGTCGAAATTTGATTAGCTAAACCCAGTTATCTAAACCCAGTTATCGAAAACTAGTTATCTGAACCCTATGTATTAACATCATGGTGAAAACTGACAATTTTGCTATAATAGTCAATTGAATACGTAAACAGCTCTTTGTAGATTCTATCCAGTGTTTAACGCCAGCAGGTGAGTTGATAGTGGTGCTTTTATAGACCGCATCCTTTATCGCCAGTAAGCTGTGTAATAGGTTTCTTCCCATGCCCAACCTGAATAACGTCTCATCCCCTAGCTTGTGGCAGCGCATTTGGCAGGGTTTCTTGACCACTGTGGGTACCAAGCAGTTTTTTCGTATCTTTAGCCCTTGGGTCAAGTGGTTAGCGATATTAGCCGGTCTCTGTTTGCTCATTGGTAGCGTATGGGGCCTTGCTTTTGCACCGCCTGATTATCTTCAGGGTAATAGCTATCGCATTATCTTTATCCATGTTCCAGCGGCCAGTCTTGCCATTTCTATCTATTTTTCTCTCGCAGTCTTGGGGGTGATCTATTTGGTTTGGAAGATTAAGACGGCCAGTTTGGTTGCGCAGGCACTTGCCCCAATGGGCTTTTTGCTGTGTGTCATTAGTTTGCTTACAGGCTCTATCTGGGCAAAGCCAACATGGGGTACTTACTGGGTGTGGGATGCACGCCTTACGTCAATGCTGATATTGGCGTTTCTATACGCAGGCGTGATGGCGTTGTTTGCCGCTTTTGAGCATACGGCCAATCGCGGTAAAGCGGCTGCTATTTTATCTATCGTGGGTGCAGTGAACCTGCCTATTATCAAGTACTCAGTAGAGTGGTGGAATACCTTGCATCAAGGCGCGACCTTTAGCTTGACCGCCGCACCGAAGATGTCGGCAGATATGTGGATGCCTTTGTTACTGATGATTATCGGCAGCTATTTACTGGTTGCGACATTAGCGATTTATCGTACTAACACGTTGATTCTATACCGCGATCAAGGCAAAGCGTGGGTCAAAGAATACATTCGTGGTCAACACAAATAACGGCTAGGAACATACTATGCAGCCTTACTTTTATAGCGTGTCTGAGTTTTTCGCCATGGGTAAGCATGGGGTTTTTGTGTGGTCGTGTTGGGCGATAACGATCGGCGTGATGTTGGCATTTATTATTTATAGCCGCAGACAGCGACAGTCACTTATCAAACAGCTGACCATCCAGCAAGCGCGTCAAGCACAACGGACGACCAAAACCTCAACGCCTGTAACCAAACAATCTGAATAAAAATCATCTTAATATCATGGTTTTAGCGTAAGAAACCGTATTCTCACACTGACAAAAATATGACCTTGTAGGCAGTGATGAGGCTTATTGATTCGGCCGAAAAATGCTACCATATAGCGATTAGAAGAGTACGATTAGAAAGACATTTTTAGAACGTTTTTCTAATGGTAGTTTCTTCAAAATTTTCTGTTTTGTAGATTGATTATGGTTTATAAAACAGTGACTCATTAATGGGGTAGTGGTATGAATGCAGTTCGTCGGAAAAAACTGACGTGGGTTATGTTTACACTAGTAGGTGCAGCAATAGCAGTTATGTTGGTTATCTATGCCATCGGGCAGCAAACTGACTACTACTTTGATGCAACTGCGATTGCCCAAGGTGAAGCGCCTCAAGACAAACGTATTCGTGCTGGTGGTATGGTGGTTGCAGGTAGTGTGCAGCGTGCAGCAGACAATCCATTAAATGTTGAGTTTGCGATTACTGATTTTCAATCGACCGTGCCAGTGACTTACCAAGGTATCCTGCCAGACTTATTTGCTGAAAACTCAGGCGTCGTAGCTACGGGTAAAATGCAGGGCGATACTTTCGTCGCTGGGGAAGTATTGGCTAAACATGACGAAAACTATATGCCACCAGAAGTCGCCAAATCTATGAAAGAAAACAATCGCAGTGGAGCGATACCTACTTCTGAACAGTATAATCCTGCTGAAAAAATACATGAGACTGAAACGCTACAACAGTAATGATTGTGAGTTTTTATACCACATAAAAAAGCCACCGATAATCGGTGGCTTTTTATTGAGCTTTGTTTAGCTAATCAGCTAATCGTACTTATTAACCCTATTAGTCATCCCATACTGGACTATAGTCAGGATGTTCAATTTTACGACCGTCAGAGCTGGCTAGGTTACCGATTTTTTCTAACTCATCTGCACTTAACTCAACTTTAATGGCATCTAGATTGCCTTGCAAGTGATCAGGGTTAGACGTTTTTGGAATAGCCACACGATGCTTGTCTGATAAGATCCAAGCTAGTGAAATCTGTGCTGGTGTTACGTTATGCTTATCTGCAATCTCTTTAATTACTTCGTTATCAAATACATCACCACGCGCTAATGGCGAGTAGGCCTCTAGTAGAATATGATGATTATTCAAAAATGTCTGCAATGTGTTTTGCTTAATGAACGGATGAAACTCTACTTGGTTCACGACGATAGGCACATCAGCATATTTCTTGGCTTCAATGATATTAGCGATATTGAAGTTTGAAACACCAATGTGACGCGTCAAACCTTGCTTTTGTAGTTCACATAGCGCAGGAATGGTCTCAAATAATGGCACGCGGTCATCAGGCCAGTGTAATAGCAACAGATCAACATAGTCCGTACCCAAATCTTCCAGAGAACGCTTCGCTGCTGCGACCAGTTTTTCTGGTTCAAACTTCATATCATCTGGAAAAATCTTGGTAGTTAAAAAGAACTTATCACGAGCCACGCCTGACTGTCTGATACCTTCGCCAACTTCCTTTTCATTGCCATAAGCTTGAGCGGTATCGATATGCTCATACCCCATTTCCAACGCTTTTTTGACCACGTCTATGCAATCTTGTCCAGTTGACTGCCAAGTACCTAGCCCTAGGATTGGGATATTTGCTTGTCCAGCGGTACGAATATTATAGTTTTTAGCGCTCATATTATTATCCTTGTTATGTGTATCTTATAATTTTTCATTAGTTTTAAATGTCATCAATAGTATGGTCTAACGAGTAAATTACTATTGAGCATGTCTACTATAAGAAAAACCAAGGACAAGTGGAAGCGTGAGTGACGGTTTCCTACAAAGGGCAAACAGGCTGTAACGTGATTTTTGATAGTTATTTAATGCACAGTTAGTCTTTTGATAACGGTACTGGAAGATAGCACTCCCAAAATAAAAAACAAAAAAACGCCCATCACTCTAAGTAATGGGCGTTTCTATTAATCATAACACCTAAAAAACTAGGTGCTTTTGATTTGAAGTCTTACTGAGCAGCAGCTTCTGGAGCATCAGCGCTTTCAGTTTTAGCAGCAGTGTCCGTATGTGCGCTGTGGTCAGTCCCCCAGATTTTTGGGTACTTGTAACCAGGGAACGTTTCATGAGCATACTTTTTGAAAGCCTCTGAATTATAAGCGTTGGTCACATCTTCAACCCATTTTTTACCAGTATCAGCAGATTTGATCGCTGACCAGTTTACATAAGCAAAGCTTGGCTCTTGGAACAATGCTTCGGTCAATTCGATACCAGAGTCAGTAGCATAGTTACCGTTGATAACTGCGAAGTCAACTTCATCACGCGCGCGTGGTAATTGAGCAGCTTCTAGTTCAACGATTTCGATCTCGTACTTGCTGTTATCAGCGATATCTGCTTTTGATGCTGTCAATGGATCGATGTTGTCTTTCAATTTGATCCAGCCAAGATCATTCATCATAACCAAAGCACGTGCAAAGTTACTAGGATCGTTTGGTGCAGAGACACTCATACCTTTAAATGCAGCGTCAAGGCTGGTCTTTTTACCTGAGTAAATGCCAAGCGGAGCCGTTGGTACTTGGAATGCTTCTACTAGATCAAGATTGTTTTCTTTTTTGAAATTGTCAAGATAAGGCTTGTGCTGGAAGATGTTGATATCCAAATCGCCTTCAGCCAATGCAAGGTTAGGACGGACATAGTCAGTAAAGGCAATCAACTCAACTTCATAACCTTGAGCTTCAAGCGTGCTCTTTACTTGGTTACGAACCATATCAGCAAAATCGCCTTCAGTCGTACCGATAACGATTTTGGTATGATCAGGATCGATATCGCTAGCGGCAGTTTCTGCAGTGGCACCTTCGGTTACTGGCTCTTTAGTCGCTTCTGGCGCTGATGAATTGCTGCAACCGACTAAGACTAGACCTGATACACCAACAGCGGCAAATGCGGTAGCTAACTGACGGCTGATATCTGTTAATTTCATAATATGTCCTTAATAATGAATGGGATTGAGTAGAACGTTTATCGTCTGAACATTAAAAAAGCAACATTATAAATAGTAATGCTGCTTTTGTTGTAAGAGCTGAGATAAGGGTTGAGTGTTGCCAAAAATAAACCTAGTCGCTCGTAAAGTCAAGTATTCTCTAAAGCGGCTTAACGTTTGTCTAAACGATTGGCGAGCCAGTTACCAGAGGCTTGAATCGAGACGACCATGATTGATAATACAATTACGATAAAAATCATTACCTCGGTTTGATAGCGATAATAGCCATAACGAATGGCTAGATCACCCAAACCGCCACCACCAATCATACCAGCGGCAGCTGAATAAGAGAGCAAGCTGATACAAAGAATAGTGACTGACAATACTAAACCTGAGCGCGCTTCGTTAAGTAATACTTTAATAATGGTAAAAGGTCGTGCACCCATCGATTCGGTTGCTTCGATAATACCGCGCGGCACTTCACGTAAATTTTGCTCGACCAAGCGCGCAAAATAAAACGAACCGGCGATAGCAAGTACCAGTGATGCAGCAATCGGTCCGATACCCGTACCAACGATGGCCTTGGTAAACGGACTCATCGCAATCATCAAAATCACGAAAGGGAAGGCACGCATAAAGTTGGTAATACCACCAAGCACACCGTACAACGTCTTGTTTTGCAAAAACTGTCGATCACTAGACAAAAACAAAAATACGCCAAACAGTCCACCGATGACGATTGCGACTGTGGTCGAAATACCGAGCATCACAAACGTATCAATAAACGCGCTCACGATCTCTTTGCGTAACACAAGTAGCTTGTCTATAGAGGCGGATAATTCAGTACCAGTTAACATATCTATTTCTCCTGCCTCATTAGTCCTCGACGACTAGGCCTTTGCCAATCGGGGTGGTTGCTTGAATCAGACCATCTTGCACAGCCGCAACTTCTAATAGTTGTCCTTGATGCAATAACGCTGCGCGATCACAAAGTCTACGAATAACACTCATCTCATGGGTCACGATGACGATAGTCACGCCAAGTTGCTCATTGATATCGCGCAGACAAGTCAGCAAACTACGGGTCGTTGCAGGGTCAAGCGCACTGGTTGGCTCATCGGCCAACAATACTTTTGGACTAGGGGCAATCGCGCGGGCAATACCCACACGCTGTTTTTGTCCACCTGATAGCTGCGCAGGATAGTGACCAGCTCGATCGGTCAGATCGACAATCGCAAGACAATCCATGACGCGCTTATGAATGTCGCGACTTGGATAACCAGAGATTTTTAAGTTAAATGCCACGTTGTCAAAAACCGTTTGATTAGACATCAGATTAAACTGCTGAAAAATCATACCGATATTATGACGGGCAATACGCAGCTCACTGGCAGACAGCGTGGTTAGTTCAGTACCGTCTATCACGACTTGACCCGAATCTGGACGTTCAAGCATGTTGATTAGGCGCAATAAGGTAGATTTACCTGCACCTGAATAACCCATTAGACCAAAGATTTCGCCTTGTTTGATAGTCAGAGATGTCGGCTCAACAGCGGTAAACCAATGTGGTTTGCCGTCTTTGTCTTTGATTGATCGGTCGCTTAAAAAACTTTTGGTCACATCGTTTAAGACAATCATGTCATTCATGGAGGGCTCAAAATTTAATAAATTTTTTAATGGTTAAAAACGCGTCCTCAGGCCTCTTTCAATATGTAAGAAGCTTGTCAAAACGACAACAGTCAATAACCGTATAATAAGGGGCGGTAATATAGCATATTATCAGGCACTTTGGATATGCACATACGTGTCCGGCTTATGATTAATAGCTATTAAGAATAAGCAGTTAAAATGGCAAATGTGAAGGTGACAGCGTGATAGCTATCTATATAACGATGGGGATTGATTACTCGTGATAGTTGTAATGAGGGTCATGATGAATTGGGATGGTCACCAAAAATCTAGTATGACCATTTAGCGTATCTGTAATAATGCGTCCTTGATGGGCGGTAACGATTTGTGAAACTAGGGATAACCCTAATCCAGAGCCTTTATTTTTTTGCTGTAAACGTACAAATGGGCTAAAGACTTCTTCTCGCTTGCCTTCAGGGATACCGGTGCCTTCGTCGATTACAGCCAGCACAGCATATTTCGGCAAAGGACGTTCAGGTTCAGTTTTGGCTTTTTTCATATGCTTAGCAAATAAGCCTTCTTTACGCACGACTGCACCTGAGCTCTCATTATTTGAGCTATTAGATTTAGCATCATCTTTCGTATTATTTGAGCCATTATTTTTAGTAGCGGTATCAGTAATAGATTTATCTAATTTTTGAACACTGTTCTCGATGAGAGTGCCAGTATTCTCGCCTTCTACGTTGCTTATAGAATTTCTTGATGCTACTTCAACCAAGCCAGCGTTGTTATTATTATCAGTGTCGCTAGCAGGTTCAGTAGAGTCTGGAACAGCTTTCCAAATAACTTTCTTAATTCTGTCAGTTAATTCACTGGTAAAGCTGTAATAGTCAGCAAGTAGTGATGATTCGCCAGTAGTAGGTTGAAGTTTGTTAGCATTGTCTATCGAGCTTTCATCTGAAAGGTCGTTATCAAGGCTGGCATCGTCATTGCTCTCGTTGTTCTCATTGCTGGCAGCTATATCTTCACCGTTTTTGTAGATAGTCGGCGTCGGTAGCTCTGCTACTGAGTCAGTTGTTTCTGATTTGTTTTTATCAACCGAACTAGTAGCTTCATGCTTAGCGGCTTGGTGCTCAACTACTTTGACATCAGCATTTTCTTCATAATCGTCAAAGTCTAAACTGTTGTAATCGACAAAGCTACTGCATAGCACTGTTTGTAATAGATAGTCGGGTACAGTTCCGGCTTCTTCTATGCTTTGAACACCGTATAGCAATACCGTAACAGGCGGCTTGCCATGTAGCATAGCGTTGGTAAGTAAATTACGAATTAAGTGAGTCAACATTGATGATTGACCATCTATTACGATGTGCTCACCAATCAGCGTGGCTTCAGGGTAATGCTGACGCTCTTGATTTACCAAATCGTATAAATCGAGGTTTTCAACTTGCTGTAAGGCATGTCCCGCATCCAAACGGCTAACCAGTAATATGCTTTCTACTAAGTCATTAAGACCTGATAAGTCTCTATTGATCGCTTGTGCCCGTTTATCAAACTTTGCTTTGGTATCAGTTGGTAGTGCACCAGCCAACATATCCATCATTTCAATCTGTAGACGGATACGCGTAATAGGTGTGCGTAGCTCATGAGAAGCATGTGCCAGTAGCAAGTTATTGGCATCAATTAAGTGTTCAATTTTTTGTGCCGCTTGGTTGAATCCGCGTGCTAGTGCAGCGATTTCATCATTACCACGCGCATTTACTCGCACCGTAAAATCACCATCACCCAATTGAGTCATTTGTTGGCTTAACTGGTCAATACGCCATGTCATCGTCCGTGCAATCAACCATAGTACACCTGCCATAATGAGTAGCAGTAGTAGCGTACCAGTGAACAAGTTCAAGGCTGCCGAAAGGACAGGTTTTTTAGGCGTGAGACGTGATTCATACAGTAAGGTATAACCTGTACTGCTATACACTTGGGCTTGTTTGGTAGGTGATGTATCTGCAAGTGACGGAAAAACACGTGAGAACAAAGACGGAGTAGGGGGAAGCTCTAGGGGTAGGTCGCTATTGTCAGTTTGCATAAGCAGCCGACCTTCGCTGTCATACAGACCCATTTTTGCTTGCAGTGATTCATCAAAAATATCGAAACTTTTCTTAACGACAGCCAGCATAAAACGCGACTGCAAACGATTGTCCTTGCTGATAGAAATATTTAATTCGTGCAAGAATGGATCGATTTGGCCCAGAATCTGTGTGGCTAATATCTCTGAGCGAATACCCGCATCTTTATCATGAACAAGTTGGGTCAACAGCACCATTGCCACAGCAAATAAAGTAAGTGCCAGCATAACGCTGGCAAATAGTTTGGCAAATACGGAACGAAAACCCAATTGCTGCATTAAACGATCTCTATTATTAAACGCTTGTACTGATTCATGGTATAGAGTTTACACCATGAGTCAGCTAATTAGGCATCCCTTATGATTACACCTGATCAGTGGCAAATTGATAGCCGACGCCACGTACGGTAATAATACGTTTTGGCTGGCGTGGATTGTCTTCGATCAAAGCACGTAGACGCGAAATATGTACATCAATCGCACGGTCAATGTTGTCTGAGCTGTCATCGTTTGGCATCGCTTGCCAGAGTTGCTCACGATTCAACACCTTGCCAGAGTGAGTGGCAAAGTAGTGTAACAACTGAAACTGATGCGTGGTTAGACGTACCGGTTGGTCATCGATAGTGACTTCATGACTATCAGGGAACACACTCAAACGACCAAAGGTTAAGCTGTCTGATTGGCTATCGGCTTGATTTGGTTGCTCATGACGACGAATAACCGCACGAATACGAGCTAAAAGCTCACGTGGCTCAAAAGGCTTGGCGATATAATCGTCAGCACCCATCTCTAGCCCCAACACGCGATCGGTTGTATCACCTTTTGCGGTCAGCATGATAATAGGTACTTTATTTGTCATGTTGTTCTTGTTGCCACGAATCTTTTGACATACTTGCATACCGTCCATATCAGGTAGCATAAGATCCAATACAACCAAGTCAATATCGCGCTCTTTGGTGTCTAATAAGTCGAGACCTTCTTGACCAAGTCCAGCATGATGCACGTCATAATAGTTCATGGTCAAATAATCGCTGATCAGCTCAGCCAAATCTGGATCGTCTTCAATCAATAAAATCTGCTTACTCATGGGATGTCCTCTAATTGTTATTGTGATTTATAAAAAGTATAACGTTTCTGGTAATGATGAGCTGTTGGAAATAATAAATAATTAAACTATTAAGCCTCTACGTTTTCAAATATACAGAATAGCGCATAATTAAATGTGAGTCGTATTTTAATACTCGGATAATGCTATATATAGTAGGGTCATATTGCCTAATTATGCTGTTACAAAACAAGAGAAGCTTTGTTAATGTTTCTACGCAATGTAACTGTCAGCATAAGCTATTATGACACAATGACTTTTTTACCTTTAGAATCAACAGGTAAGTCAGCCAAACAAATCAAGCTATCATTGCTCACACCTGCTATCAAATACTGCTGCGTAGTAGGATCGTATTCAACTACTTCAATAGGTTGACGCGTTAGACGCTGATCTTGACCTATAATCCAAACATTCGCCGTCAATGGTTGTAGCGGCATATAAGGAGGAGTTTGTAACTCTGTTAGGTCGACGTCATGTAGCGCGCGCTTAGGTACGATAGTGCCAACATCTATTTGACCATAATTGACACGCCCTGTAACTTTCATATTTGGCAGTAACTTATCGCGACTAACTTCGTTGTCGATGACATTAACATAGACTAAGAGCTTTTTAGGCTGACTGGTCGATACCAGTTTGCTGACCTGTCCCGTAAACTTGTTTGAGATACCTTCGGCGGTAAAATTGACCGTTTGTCCCACTGAAAGCTGGGGTTTTGCTTGTATAGGCAGGGTAGCCATAAAGTGCAGCTTGGTCTCGTCACTGATCTGTAGTAGAGACGCGCGCGCCGCTAGCTGTTGTCCTGCATCAGCAGATAAGCTTTCTACTCGCCCTGAAAAACTAGCATGAATGGTAATCGAATTATACTGGGTATCTTGTTCAGCCGTATTAATGTCTGCATTTTGATTAGTAATGTTGCTATCAGTATCTATCGCAGAATTTGCTTCTAGCGTTTTGTCACTCTCACTATCAGTTTTTCTTACAACAGCGATATCTGCGTCTGGCGCAGCTTGTGCGGAATTAGCACCAGAATTCTGCGCGTCTTCTGGATTGGTTTTATTAACATCGTTTGATTCTACATTATCTTGTTCAGGCTTTTTCAAACCTTCAGCTTTGCTAGCCGTGCCCACACGCCTAAATACGAGCAATGGCGTGCCTTTTTCTACCCATTGACCTTCACTGACCAGTGTCTCTTCTATACGAATCGGATGTACCGCAACAAATGTGGTCTGCTTGATAGGTTCGATATTACCTTGTAATCCGAGACTCGGCTGATACCTTGAAGGTTTAATACTCAAGATATGTTCTGGTGTCATTGTGACACTATCGTTTGTGATGATAAGTGGCGTGTCAGCAGTCTCTGCTTCAGTATCAGTAATGGCCGATTCATTTATAGGTGATGGCTGACAAGCAGCGATAAATAGCACGCTGAATAAATAAAGGCTTTTTCTTAAATGTTTAGAAGCGGTCATAGCAGTCACCATTGTAATCGTCATATTATTATATAGTGAATTGTAACGCGGTGGAACGACTGTAAAATATTTACTAAGCTTAAGAAAGTTGATAACTCAGTATTGAGAAGAGTTGAAGTTATACCTTTAATAAATAAGAACAGCTATTTGTGATACTAATGAGTTCGAACATAATTTTGCTAATTACTGGAAAAGCAATAATAACTATGCTAAAACAAACACTATAAAATATACTGATACATTTTTATTACAAATGAAAATTATCCAGTAATATCATTGCCAGCTATATACAATATAAAAATATAATAGTGCTGCCTACTATTATCTAAATTCCAATTTATTTATATATCAAAAATTGGATTTATAGTTAATTAGAAGTATTGTTATATTTAACTTTTTATTGGATATGCGCAGGGTAAGTTAACTTATTAAAGGCACTCAAATAACCCTAGATTTTGTAAGATTAATAATAATAAAGTGCGTATAGTACGCTATATTGATACCGAGATTAGACAGTAGGCATCAATTGTAGAAGATTCGCTGTCATCACAAATTTCAACGCAGACAATGCAAATATAGGTACTTATATCAATCTGACAATAGATGATATAAAAGTTTAAAATAGCCAAGAAAATTTTGTATTGCTAGATAGCGTTACGAACAAATAGTCGTTTACAGGACAATGAGAATGGAAAATAATTTTGAAGGTTTAAAAGTAATGGTAATTGATGATTCAAAAACCATTCGCCGTACTGCAGAAACTTTATTACAAAAAGCGGGCTGTGAAGTAGTGACCGCTATCGATGGTTTCGATGCGTTAGCAAAAATTGTAGATAACAATCCAGATATTATTTTTGTCGACATTATGATGCCACGTCTAGATGGATATCAGACTTGTGCGCTGATAAAAAATAACCCTGATTATGCCAATAAACCTGTAATCATGTTGTCATCTAAAGATGGTCTATTTGATAAAGCACGTGGTCGTATTGTAGGTTCTGATGAGTATCTGACAAAGCCATTTAGTAAAGATGAGCTTTTTGATGCCATTAATCAGTACCGTTAATCGAATAAATATAGACTTACAGGGAGTGATTGATATTATCGCTCCAGATTATTCAATACTGAATAATTATGATTAAAGAATGGCTACCAGTAGATTTATAAGTGCTATTTTTAATCATTTTATCTGAACCATATATCAATATATCTTCACAGATATTTTAGAACTTAAAGGAACCTCCTATGACTACCGTTTTAGTCATTGACGACTCGCCATCAGAAATGGCGAAATTTCGCGATATGCTTGCCAAAAACAACTTCCAAGTGTTGGAAGCGACCAATGGTGAGCAGGGTTGCCAAATGGCAGCTGAACATTTACCAGATGTGATTTTAATGGATGTGGTCATGCCTGAAATGAATGGTTTTCAGGCCACGCGCAAGATTACTCGCGGTAAAACCACTGCTCATATCCCTGTCATCATGATCAGTACCAAAAACCAAGAAACAGATAGAGTTTGGGGCAAGCGTCAAGGCGCCAAAGAATATATGAACAAACCAGTTGATGAAAGTGGATTGGTCAATATGATTCGCAAAGTGATGGAGTAACTTGTGGCTTCTAGAGGATTTATCGAGCTTCTGCGTTTAGCAGATTTGGCACGCGCGCGTAAAAGCGGTCGCCGCGGTGGCCAAGAGTTTGATTGGCAAGGTGTGGTATTTGAAATTGGTGGGCAGCGCTTAGTTGCTCCTATGGGTCAGGTATCAGAGGTATTATCTATGCCAGAATATACTAGCCTACCTCTAGTAAAGCCATGGATGCTAGGTATTGCCAACATTCGTGGGCGACTATTACCTTTAACGGATCTGTCGCATTTTTTGCAAGTACCTAGTCGCTTGACACAAATGAGCCAACGGAAAGTTATCGTCATTGATTATGACAATAACTTTTCAGGACTGCTGGTGGATCAGGTACTTGGTATTGAACAGTTCACACAAGAACAGTATCGTCCAGAAGCTATAGATCCAGAGTCGCCATTTGCGCCTTATAACCATGGCAAGTTTTTCAAAAATGACCAAGACTGGTATGTATTTATGCCAAGTTTGCTCGCACAGGATCCTCAGTATTCAGATGCTGCGATATAGCTATTAACTATAAAATACCTGTCTATTGAGTAACGACAGAATAATAGCGACTGACATAATAGGGTTCGATGTCAGCATTTATACAGGCTTTGCTAATCATTGTTTAGATAACAATACGATTGTCAAAGTCAGCCACAATTAGACTTTGATGACTGTTTGAAAGGAAGACGCAAGATGAGTGATGTGATAAAAAAACCTGTAGCTGGTATGGCCAAAACATCAGCAGATGGCAAAGACTCTGATAGTACTTGGAAGCTATTGTTAGGATTTTTTGTTCTATTAAGTTTGGCTTGTCTGATTTGGCTAGTTAACTCGCTATCATCGGTAAGTCAGTATTTCGATAGTTTCAATCAATCCGTTATCTTGCCAGCGGCTGTATTTGCAATCGGCGCATTGGGGATTCTGTTTGCTTTGTACCAGCTACTGAAAAACCGTGGTGGATCAGAGCGATCGCTTATTGAGAAAGAAACCTTACGTCGTCGCCAAGAAGCAGAGGCTGAGTCTGAGCGAGCACGTCAAATTCAAGAAGAAAACGAACGTAACCAGATCGCTATTCTACGTCTGCTTGATGAGTTGGGTGATTTGGCAGAGGGTGACTTGACCGTTAATGCGACTGTATCAGAAGATTTTACAGGGGCGATTGCTGATTCAGTCAACTTTGCAATTGACCAATTACGACAGCTGGTACTGGTTATTAACAGCACTGCTGACCGAGTATCGCAGTCTTCAGATCAAACGCAGATGAATGCTGTTGAACTGGCCGAAGCTTCTGAACACCAAGCACAAGAGATTGCTGGTGTATCAGCCGCTATTAATGAGATGACTGTTTCAATTGATCAGGTTTCAAACAATGCTGCGGAATCTGCAACGGTTGCCCAGCGTTCAGTTGCTATTTCTCATAACGGGGCAGAAGTTGTACAACGCTCTATTGAGGGTATGAACGTTATTCGTGATCAGATTCAAGAAACATCAAAGCGTATTAAGCGCCTTGGTGAGTCTTCGCAAGAGATTGGTGATATCGTTGGACTAATCAACGATATTGCTGACCAGACCAACGTTTTGGCATTGAACGCCGCTATTCAGGCATCTATGGCAGGGGAAGCGGGCCGAGGCTTCGCGGTTGTTGCTGATGAGGTACAGCGTCTAGCTGAGCGTTCAGCTAATGCTACTAAGCAGATTGAAACATTGGTAAAAACCATTCAGGCTGATACCAATGAAGCGGTTATGTCAATGGAGTCAACAACTTCTGAAGTTGTACGCGGCGCACGCTTAGCGAAAGATGCGGGTGAAGCACTAGAAGAAGTACAGAGCGTTTCTAATACTTTGGCTGATTTGATTCAAAACATCTCGAACGCTGCATTGCAACAGGCTGAGTCTGCGGGTCATATTTCTCACACCATGAATATCATTCAAGATATTACCTCACAAACTTCTTCTGGAACGATGGCAACAGCCCGTTCTATTGGTGAGCTAAGTGAAATGGCAGCAGCACTACAGGAATCGGTAACGGGCTTTAAGGTATCGAACGACGACGAGCTAGTAGATTATGAAGTGTTAGATACGGAAGGCGCATTGAAAGAAAGCGTTTAATGATTAGTTATCCTTTTAGGACAACGACAGCATTTGATTGTTCTGCGTATTGAATAAATTTGCTGTTGTAAGAGTGATAAAAAGAAGCCGTAATCATAATAGGTGATTTGTCTAGCTTAAATAACGTTAATAAGCCAAATCATCTGCTTAATATAGTTGAGCTGACATTGGGTAATACTTTGATGAAAGTCGACAGTTTGGATGTGCAGCGATGGCAGAAGTACATAGAGCAGGAAACTGGATTTGTGCTGCCAGACATACAGCTACAGTGGCTGGCCAATGCAATCGACTGTACGGCGATGTCGAACGGATTGAGCGTTCAACAATTATGGTATCAACTATCGAAAAGTGATGAGTTGCATCAGCAATTGCTAGATAAAGTACTCATTCATGAGAGTCGCTTCTTTCGACATAGACCCTCTATCGACTTTGTCACAGAGTATGCACTGCAGCATCATAAAGCGGACAACACTGATAGTTTGTTTCGTATTTGGAGTGTTGGCTGCGCAAGTGGACAAGAAGCTTGGTCATTGGCCATGAGCTTAGCCGCACAGCGATGTCAAGGCTATGAAATATTAGGGACAGACATCAGCGAAGAGGCTATTAAGAGCGCACGGTTGGGGCAATATGATAACAGGCAGCAAACTCTAATCCCGCAATTGTGTCAGCCGTTTGTTCAGCCGCTGCCTTCTAAGAGT
Source organism: Psychrobacter sp. NPDC078409 (assembly GCF_050268505.1). Lineage (NCBI taxonomy): Bacteria > Pseudomonadati > Pseudomonadota > Gammaproteobacteria > Moraxellales > Moraxellaceae > Psychrobacter > Psychrobacter sp. NPDC078409. The sequence goes on along the minus strand of NZ_JBNNGW010000004.1, from coordinate 402,949 downwards.
ACATTGAACAGATCGAAGCCTGACACACCAGAAGCGGCTAATAGTATGCAGGAGAATTGGCAGGTAGCGCCTGTATTGCAGCCACATGTCAGTTTTTCTGTACACAATATTATTGAACAAAAACCACCCACTACGCATCTTCAGAATGTGATTATTTGCCAAAACATGCTGCTATATTTTCGTAAATTTGATCAGCGTGATATTTTGGCACGGTTATCAGAGCAGTGCGCGTTAGAGGGATATATTATATTGGCTCCAGGTGAGGCGTTGTTCTGGCGTCCTTCAAATATGCGCCGCATTGCGCACCCACAGGTTAATGTGTGGCAAAAAATTAGTGCCTAAATTAGTGCATAGACGAGTTAGGATAAACCTATGAAAAACCAGCCCAATGACATAGTGACGTTTCAGTGGTTGCTACCATTATTTAATCAGCAGTTAGCACAGATATCTGACGGTTGGCAATTAGGTGAATCTAGCATCGACCATGAACAGCTGATATTAAGTTATCATCAGATTAGCGGTGCGCTCATCATACTTAAACTTCCTTTACTAGCAAATGTTGCTAGCAAGTTGAGTCAACTCGCAGGATTACAAAGTTGTGATGATTTTTCTATTAAAGAGCGCCGTATAGGTCAGTTCTCTCATCGATTGTTGCAACGAGAGATCAATCAGTATGCGCGTACAGGAATCTATCATATAGAGCTGATAAAAAGGGCAGTTGATGAGCTGACCCAAGCTTTGTCTCAACGAGACATAGAAACTGACATTCTTCTAAACATTAGTGATATTCAGTATGAATACACGAATGATCATGCGAATAACGAAAATATTATCAATAGTATTGAAGTGGCCGTGCCTACAGAACAAGCTACCGCTAGCTTGACAAGTGAGCAGTGTCAGCAGTTGCTACTCGTATGGCGTCAGCAAGTACAAGCATTACTAATCACTAATACAAATCAGTCATCAGCACTCAGTACCTTAGAAAAAGCTAGCCAATATCTTAGGCAGACAACACAAGATAGTGGTTTACAAAGACTATGGTGTTTAACTGAATTACTGCTACGTGATCTGGCCCGAAACGAGACACCACTTCCTGAGCGTTATGCTCCATTATTAGGTCAGCTTGATCAAGTTATAGAGTCTTGTGCCCAGTCAAATGAAGTACCTTCAACTATAGTTGTAAGATTGACCACCGCAATCTATGTCGAATTGAGTTATCTAGCGCACAGTAGCAAACGTACTCAGTCTATTTTGGATAAAGTATCTCAAAGTACCACGACAGCGTCTCGTTTTTTACCGCAATTATTAACTCAGCTTGATGCGCTTATTTTCAAGTTAGATGAGCCAGATACTTTGGTAGATCCTTTACAACATATCAGAGAACAGCTCAAAAACCGAGGCTGGACTTACTACGTGTCTCAGGTAGAGTCAATCCTTGCAGATTTAAAACAGTCTCTTGTATCAGAAACGAGTTTTGCGCAAGAGCAATGGCAAATTGAACGCAAGCTGCAAGAGTTATACAACGCTATTTATAGTACTGAGCAAACCATTTCACTTAAGATTGGTGATGCGACCTCTTTCGCTACTGTGCCTGAAGTGATGAATAGTAACGAGACAGAATCAACAGGTAAACATGGCTCTATTCCTACCGACGATGGCCTACGTGAGCTTCGAATTGCAGTAGAAGAGATAAAGCAAAATTTCAACGATTATATGCAACATCAAGATATTGGGTTATTACCAGCGTCTACTGAGTTTACCAGTATTGGTCAAGCTTTTGACGATATGGAATTACCAGAAATCCGTCATACAATAGGTGATATAGGCAATCTATTTGCACAGTTAACTACTCGTAATATTACTACCCCGAGCTGGAGTTTGGTGCAAGCGTTGGCTGAAAGCTTAACGTCTATTGAGCTATTGCTTGATTATCTTGCACAGCAGGTTTTCGACCAGCAGCTGCTTACTTTAGCAAACGAACATACAGCCAGAGCAACACAGCTTCTTGATACTGATATCGATTCACCAGAAGCGCTTAACGAGACTGTGTTCGCTCAAGAGTCAACTGTGACGAATGTTGTACGTTACGATGATAGTGGTGAGATCAGCCCTGTTATCAATATAGACGATACAAATGAAGTTGAACAAGATAGTGTGAGTCTGTCCAACAATATTGAAAGTGATGCACTAAAGCAGGCTCGTGAACACGTGAAGCCTGATAACTTCGACACAGATGAAGATGTCCACGATATCTTTATTGAAGAAGTGACCGAAATCATCACTGATCTTGAAGATTTTCTTCCTATTTGGGCGCAAGACTCACAAGATCTAACCCCATTGACCGAAGTGCGTAGAGGTTTTCACACTCTAAAAGGCTCAGGTCGTATGGTTGGTGCTTTTAGTATCAGCGAGATAGCATGGTCAATCGAAAACCTACTCAATCGTTTATTAGATAAAACATTGCCAGTAACAGATGATGTTGTAAATCTAGTGGTTGATACCACAAAAACTCTACCAGCATTGGTAGCAGATTTTTCAGCGCAGCGACCACCAAGCTTTGATCCTGCGATTACTATTTTACAAAGTAGTAATCTTATGAGTCGGCAGCCTGTGAACACCGGACTAACGCTAGCTGAACTTGCTCCTAAAGAGTTTATGTCAGATGATATAGAATTAGAAAAATCGCTACTAGAAATTGATGATTCTAATAACGATAGTACCGAGTTAGTCACTGACTCGAGTAACAAGGAAGCAAATACCAACGAATATCTATCTACGTTGGATATTCCAGAGAGCCTTGCTCCTTTTATTAGAGAGACCAATCAACTACCAGCCGATGCCAACGATGCAGATCCTGATATCAAAGAGATATTTATAGAAGAGGCCAATGAAGTATTAGCAGAAATTGTGCCGTTGTATGAAAGCTGGCAGAAAAATTTGACCGATCTAGAGGGATTAAAAGATATTCGCCGTGGTTTCCATACCTTGAAAGGTTCGGGCCGCATGGTAGGCGCTAACTATACAGCGGAACTGGCATGGTCTATAGAAAACATGCTTAACCGTGTTTTAGATAACAGTGTCGCTATCTTAGCTGATATGCGTCAGTTAATTACAGATGTATTGGCGACTTATCCTGACATGCTCATAGCATTTGAACAAGGTACTCAAGACTATCCAGCTGTTGTTCCAGTGTGGATTGCGTGTGCTGATGCATATAGCAAACAGCAGGGTAATGGATTTAGCTATGCTGCTTTGTTTGCACAGTCAGTATGTAGTTCTATAGGTGAGATGGAAGAAACAACGCCGTGGTCTGATACGGCTGAGACTGGCAATGCTTATGATGACAACAGTAATGAAGCAATAGACTCTACCTTACAGACCTTTCATTCGGTCAATGAAAAAATGGCAGAGGCAGCGGTTGTCCTTACTCCTCAAACTGAGGAAGAAAAAGCATTTTGTAAGATCTTTATTGATGAAGCAGAAGAGCTGCTTGATTGTATCGAACAGTTTGTCAAAGACAATAGAGAACAGCATCATATAGAAATCACAGATGAAATCGTACGCGCATTTCATACTTTGCGCGGCGCTTCGGGTTCTAGTGCTTTAGCCGCTATCAGCGAAGTCAGTGCGACCATCGAGCATAGCTTGGAGTCATTACAACAACAAGATATAGGCATGAATGCTCAGCACTTAGCAGCATTAGCCCAGTCAGCCACATTAATAGAGGGTTATCTAAATAACTATAAGCAAAATATAGAGCAGCACGATGTATCAACAGAGGACGATGGTTCGCAGAGTCAGCATGATATAGCGTCATTGCAGGCCATGCTTGATGAGCAATATGCGGCTAATGACACTACGGTCATGACCAATAAGAAACCTACAATAGAAGAGTTATTAGACAGTAATATTGATACGTTGCTCGATGCTGAGTGGGAATTAGATGATGCGTTAAATCATACTGATATAGAGCATATTCAAGACTATATAGAGCAGCAAGTTTCACAAATAGCTTCTCTTATGGAAAAAGCGCAAGCATTTCCAAAATTTGTCACAATTTTAGATGAGCTGGGTAATGCGTATCGTTATTTGAGTAATCATATCGATAAAGCCCAAAATCCAGACATTCAAGCAATATTGCATGCAGGTCACGCTCAGCTGATAGGCTTGTTTGATGCCTTAGCTGGAAGTACCTCCTTAAAAATAGATAAACAAGTCATTGATGATCTACAGAGTATTTATCAAGAAAGAGATGAGAACGAGGACGTTGGTTTCATCGTTAGAGCCGTTCCAGCAGCTGACCTACAGTTTGAGACTATTGACACTGATGCCGAGCTGTTAGAAATATTTTTAGAAGAAGCACAAGAGCTTGATACTGCACTAGATGAAAGCTTCAATAAGTGGCGTGCCGATATCACCAATATCAATGCGCTGAAAGTTCTACAGCGTCATTTGCACACGATTAAAGGCGGTGCACGGATGGCCGGTATCCGTAGTATTGGCGATTTGACCCACGAAGCAGAAAGTGTCTATGAGTCTTTTGTGGAGAACCGAAGAGCGCCAACCGCGCAGTGGCTTGAAATCATGCAAATGGTGCAAGACACGATGTCACTACAAGTGATGCATATTGTGAGTCATAAGAAATCTTTCTTTACTCCAGAGCTGATTGAACAGTTGCGTCAGCTTGAAAAAGCAAAAACGTTACCAGAGGTAGTCGATCTAGTCATACCAGTACCGAAAAATCATTTTGAACCTACAGAGCGTAGCATTGCTGCCAATGTTGTTGACAGTGATAATGAGGCATTGAGTACCCTAAGTTTAGATAGCATGATTAAACAATCATGGGCTAACGGACTCCCTGATCCTGATATATTAGCGGTATTTTTAGAAGAAGCAGAAGAGCTTACCAATCGTAATAAGTATCTGCACTTGTTTTTAAAAGACACGAGTAATACCACAGCGTTACAAGCGCTCCAACGTGACTTACATACCATAAAGGGTGGCGCACGCATGGTCACCGCCTCTGGTATTGCTGACTTAGCTCACGAGATGGAATCAGTTTATACAGACTTCGTCAGTAATCGACGTCCAGCCACCAAAAAAGTATTAGAATTACTGGTTGCAAGTCATGACTGGCTGGCTGATGCAGTATTTATTCTCCAACAACATGTTAATCCACCAACGCCTACGTTGTTGATTGAAGCATTGGAGCAGTTTGGTAGAAACCCTGATAGCCTAAAAACGATACCTAAAGAGTCTCTACAAGCCCAGCGTGAAGCAATCCTAATTGCCAAAGAAAACCAAGATTCACAGTATCTTGCAAAAGATATCAGTGAAATGCCGTCTATGCTTAGAGATACTCATGAGGAAGATCAGAGCGCTAGTAGCAATGAGATGATTCGTATCTCAGGTGGTTTGATTGAGCACATGATTAACTTGTCTGGTGAGTCAGCGATTAACCGTGCTCGTATCGATATGGGTATCAGTAGTCTAACAAACAGTATTGAAGAGATGGGTACGACAGTACAACGCTTGGCAGATCAGCTACGTCGTATGGAGATCGAGCTAGAAGCACAAATTTTGTCTCAGATAGATGAGGAGCTCATCGACAATGAAGACTTTGACCCTCTAGAGATGGATCAATACTCTTCTTTGAATCAGCTGTCTAAATCTTTAACAGAGTCAGCATCGGATTTGGTTGATATTAACCATACATTATTAGAAAAAACCCGTGATAGTGAAAGTCTGCTGTTGCAGTTATCTCGTACCCAGACTGAACTGCAAGACGGTTTGATGAATTCACGTATGGTGCCATTCACTCGCTTGACGCCACGTCTGGAACGTATCGTACGTCAAACAGCTAATGAGCTTAATAAGTCTGTTGAACTGACCATCATTAATGCTGATGACGAGATGGATAGAACCATCCTAGAGCGTATTACTTCACCGCTTGAGCATATGTTACGTAATGCTGTCGACCATGGTATTGAAACCACATCGACCCGTCTAAAGTCAGGCAAAGAGCGCAGCGGCCGTATTACTCTTGAGGTACATCGTGAAGGTAGTGAGATCGTCATCCAATTAACAGATGATGGGCGAGGCATTGATGTTGAAGCGGTACGTAGCAAAGCCATCTCTCAGGGTCTAATTGATGCAGACGATAATAGTCTGTCAGACCTTGATATTATGCAATATATTTTCAACGCTGGATTGAGTACTAGTCAGCAAGTGACTCAGATCTCTGGACGCGGCGTTGGTATGGACGTTGTTATTAGTGAGATTCGCCAACTAGGTGGCTCAGTATCCGTCGTTTCAGAGTTGGGTAAAGGCTCAAGTTTTACGATGCGCTTACCACTGACAGTAGCCGTGTCTGACGCGTTGGTTGTTCGTGCTGCAGATCGCTACTATGCGATTCCATTGGTACAGATTGAGCGCGTGGTTCGAGTGAATCCAGAGAAGCTTTATGACTACTATCAATCAAATGATGCCACATTGAATTTTGAAGACACTGAATATCGAGTACGTTATCTAAATGAAATTTTATCAGGCAATAAGTTGAATGAGTTGGTCGTAAATACCAATACTAGCTTACCGCTTATCATTATTAAAAACCGTACTGGACAGAATATTGCTTTGCAAGTGGATCAGATTGCAGGTTCGCGCATAGAAGTTGTTGTCAAACCTTTAGGCCAACAATTATCAAATATTCCAGGAGTTTCAGCTGCTACTATCATGGGTGATGGCTCGGTCATGCTCATCTTAGATCTGATCGCTCTGATGCGTAATGCGCAATTGGTCAAGAATATTACGAAAGCTGCTGATGCTAAAAGAGGACGTATAGAGTCTAAATCTACCATTTTAGTCGTCGATGACTCAGTGACAGTGCGTAAAGTAACCTCACGTTTCTTAGAGCGCCAAGGGTTCAATGTGGCAGTCGCTAAAGATGGTATTGACGCAATTGAAATATTGCAAGATATGACACCAGACATGATATTGCTTGATATCGAAATGCCTCGTATGGACGGATTCGAGGTCGCCACTCAAGTCCGACATAATAGTCGTCTAAAGCAAATTCCGATTATTATGATAACGTCACGTACTGGCGAAAAGCATCGTGAGCGTGCCTTAGAGATTGGTGTGAATGACTATATGGGTAAACCATTCCAAGAAAAAGAGCTGCTTGATAAAATGCAAAAATTACTAGGTGAAGGGGTCAGCCTGACTAATGAAGGATAATGCACGTGTTTTAGCGCTGCGAAAAAAAAATAGAAACGATATTAAAGTGATGGTGGTGGCAGAAGACCATCGCCAGCGCATGGCTTTTTCAGATACGGTACGTGGGTTCGGCTTTATGCTGGTCGGCTGTGTGTCACGAGCACAGTGGCAGGAAACAGGTGAGCTTTCTAATTCAGCTATCGATATTTGGCTGATAGACAGTGACTATGATGATAGTGTGGCAATAGCGACGGTGGCATCCAAACCAGCAGCAGTACTGGTGGGCTTCAGTCAAGCACCGTATCTAAATGAATCCCAAGAATATGCAAAGTGGCAACGTAAGTTAAAGCGTAAATTTGCTCAACTGCTTGACTTGCCAACACTGGTAGATGCTCCAGCTTACAAAAGTGCTGACACTGACTGGCATTATGTCGTATTTTTGGGTGCTTCTATGGGTGGCCCTAGTGCGGTTAAAGAATTCTTAGATAATGTGCCAGCCACACTGCCAATTTGTATTTTATTGGCGCATCATTTCAATCAGTCTATGATTGGTACGTTGCCCCGCATACTTAACCGTCATAATGACTGGCGCTGTAAGATTATCGCTTCTTCACAGCGGCTACGTGCAGGAGAGTGTCTGATAGTTCCTATTGATAAGCAGGTTGTCTGCGATTCAACAGGTCGCGTGATACTATTGGATCAAGATTGGCATGGTGAATATAAGCCTGCAATTGGGCAGCTGCTCAAAAATACCAGCGATGTTCATGGTAGCGAGCTTATTAATATTATATTTTCAGGTATGGGTAATGATGGTTCTCAATACTTGGACCTAATCCAAGACAATAACAGTCAATTATGGGCACAAGATCCGAACTTGAGTGCATGTCCAAGTCAGCCTCAGGCTATCATTGACTCAGGGTATTGTGATTTTGTTGGTAGCCCTACCGATTTGGCAAAAAAACTAACCGATTACATTGGTGAAAGGGCAGCTAGCCGTTCACATTAACTTATTGCGAGTGACGTATGACACAAATTTTGAAACATTCGTTTGAGGCTGTGAGTCTGTTGACTACCAACAACGGTATGCTTGACGTCACTATTGTTCCAGCATTTAACCAGCCGGACTGGATTATTCCAAGTAGCCTAATTTTGAGTGTGGATGAGTCCCAGCAGCAGGTTTCTAGATACGACTGGCAACAACAAGATTTGGCTGTATTTAATTTACTACTGCAAGATCAAGCTCCAGACAAAATGATTGTTTTGGAAGGTAATACGACTGATAACCGTTTTGCCTTACAAACGGCAGGTGACTTGCGTCAGCTGCAAGCACGAATTTCTGAAGTGAAAGATGTAGAGACACCTGAACAGTTTAGTACTACCAATGGCGGAGATTGGGAAGAGTATTTCGATAAAAATGATGTCTCATCCTACCTATATCAAACAGTAATGATTGATGACGAAATCTACTTAGTGCCAGATTTGGATAAAATTGCCTATCACCTGATTGATTTAGATGGCTAGATTCTCACCTGTATTTAAGGTATTCTCCATTCTATAAATAGTAAGCCAGTAATGTTAATGACTTCATCTCTTGAAGAGCATTAGCTGGCTTATAAAACTGATTAGAGATAATTCCTGATAAAGGTAGTAGAGTCACTCATGAATAATGCCAACTCGAATGTATCAAAGTGGTCGGTTAGTAGCCGTATTTTTCATTGGATTAGTGCAGCCTTACTGTTAGCCACATGGATAATGATACTGCTATATGAGAATTTAGATAGCAATCTGTTTATTGGATATCATAAAGCGTTCGGCGTGAGCCTGTTATTTTGGATGATTGCCCGAGTTATCAACCGCATTTTTACCAAGGCGCCACCACCGCTAGCCATGCCAAAATGGCAAACGCTCGTATCACAGCTGTCACATTTTGCTCTCTATGCCATACTGATTGCTATGCCACTGGTTGGCTTATTGATGGCAGTATATGGCGGTCGACCGGTTGATATTTTCGGTATCTTTCAGATCCCTGTATTCGTGACTCCAGATAGAAGCTTGGCTCGTTTTTACAATAACTTGCATACTGAGATTATCTGGCCGATGATTATTGGTTTTACGGTCTTGCATATAGCAGCCGCGTTATATCATCAGTTTGTCAAAAAAGACAATCTTATTGCCCGTATGAAATAATCTATAATCGATAAACATTAAAAAGCCCCAAGTATCAAACTTGGGGCTTTTTTTATTCGTTGTAAAAATACGTACTGTTAGAATGCTATTTCTTATGCTCAGGTAAATTGATATTCATCTCTAACACATCTAAGCTGTCTTCAGAACGATGGTTGATATTGACATCATCAATCTGCACACCGTTAACGTATTTGTTCACGACTTCTAAGATTTCACGTTTCATTTTCTCGATACGATCAACCGTTAAGCGATTGTTCAATCTGTTTTCGCTAGCAACGATAACTTTTAAACGCTCAGTTGCTAAATTTGCGCTACCTGCGTTACTGTTGTCGTCAGTACCAAATAGGCTACTCCAAAATCCTTTTTTCTTAGTCATCATTATCCCCCAAACCAGCGCTGTAATAGACTCTTTTTCTTCACGTCAATGTGACGTAGTGGACGCTCTTCACCCAAGAAACGGGCGACAATGTCTTCATAACATTGACCAGCAACAGAGTCGGTATAATGAATAACTGGTTCGCCATGGTTGGACGCTTCAAGCACTGAATGGCTCTCAGGAACAACCCCAAGTAGTGGAACTTTTAGAATATCATTTGAGATAGTATCGATATCCATCATCTCATTGGCAGCCGCACGTTCAGGATTATAACGAGTGATAATCAAATGCTCGCGAACAGTCCCTTGGTTCTCTTCTACTTTTTTCGTCTGACTTTGTAGAATACCGATGATTCTATCTGAGTCACGCACTGAAGAGATCTCAGGGTTAGTGACAATAATAGCTTCATCCGCATGATACATCGCTAGCTGTGCACCGCGCTCGATACCAGCAGGTGAGTCACAAATGATATAGTCAAACTGCTTTGAGAGTTCAGCCATTACCTCTGATACCCCTTCATCTGTCAGTGCGTCTTTATCGCGCGTCTGACTGGCTGGCAGGATATACAGGTTTTCAAGCTGTTTGTCTTTGACAAGTGCTTGCGACAAGCGCGCGTTTCCAGTGATAACATCAACGAAGTCATAAACAATTCTGTTTTCGCAACCCATGATTAAGTCTAGATTACGTAGACCTACATCAAAGTCGATAACAACCGTTTTATAGCCACGTAACGCCAAACCAGCGGCAAAAGAAGCACTTGTCGTGGTTTTACCCACACCGCCTTTACCTGAAGTGATTACAACTATCTTCGCCACAATGGCACACTCCTATGAATCAATGGGATATCTTTTATATAAATAGCAAAATTACATGTTATTCACCTAACATATATACACTATCTTCGAAGCTAGCCTAGCATAAATAAACAAAAATTTATAGCAGCTCGATACTAAAGCAGAAAAACAACCTATGTATCGCTCAATTAGCCTCTCTGCGTGGTATTAGTAGGGTTATAACTATGTTTTTTGGCTTGTCGAATAGAGCAGCTTAACTACCTTAGTTTTCTATAAAGTCACTTCACGGTGTATTATTTTTAATAGCGTCTTAAGCTTCATCCATCACGGTAAATACTAGGCCTTCGCCTTCTACAAATTTTACTTGCACTGACTTGTCGATGACATGCTCAGGTAAGTTGTCTCGTAAGCAATAGGTTCCTGCTACTGACACCAATGACGGATTAAAAACTTGGCAGAATATACGGGCATCTTTATCCCCTGTTGCGCCTGCCACCAAACGCCCTTGTGCACGGCCATATACATGTAAGCTATTATCAGTAATCGCTTCAGCCCCGCTATTGATACTACTGGTCAAAATTAAGTCGCCACCAACGTGATTGAGGCTTTGTCCTGAACGCAGCATTTGATCATAGATTAAGCTAGTAATATGCTGAGTACTTACCAATGTCTCGGTGGGCATATTAGATAGTGTGGTTTCAGTAGCAGGTTCGCTCGTGGTAGAAGTATCATCGACGCTATGAGCATTAACTGCTTCGGCGTTATCGTTTTCTGGTGATGGTTGGGTAGGGATGGGGGCTTTTTTACTTGGTAATATACGCTCAATACGCTTACCATCTGCTGGAAATATCGCTAAGCGCTGCTCACGTGCTTGCGCATCAAGCATACCTGTCACCACGCCAATAGGCTGCAATCCCCATGCCCATAACAGCTCTACTAGTGCTGACAAATCCTGCTCAACGTCACTATCAATAAGGATAGGGATATTGCTCGATTTATTACTGAGCGTTTCAGTTAGCTGAGCTTCTATAGCTGCTAGATCGCTTGTACTAAACTGTACGCGTGAAAACGTCAGCATCTTGCCGTAGAAAGCTAGCGCTGGTGCAGTCTGGTTATCGTTAGCTGAAACTGTCATATACAAACCCTTAAAAATAATTCTGTCACGGTATTATGTCTCTTATTACATCATGCTATTAGACAGCTAAACTATAGATTTAGCATATCTTGGTGCTTCCATTGCTGCACTTTTACTTGCGCTTCAAACGCAGTCAAACTGTCATCAATGATACTAGAAATTAAGGTATCTAGCGCTGTATTATTGGTATCTATTTGCGCAATACCGCTAGCAATTTCCATCATTAATATATCCAAGCGCTTAGGGTCTAAAAGTCGCTTGTTTAATGCATTTACGACATTCTCACCGATATTGTGCCCGACGTGATGCAGCTGTGATTCAATCAGGCTGCCCGCGATAGGTATCATGCGTAGATAGCGGCGCAATTCAGGTGTGTTGGCCAATCCTTCTTCAATAGCATTACCCATTTCGCTCGCCAATATACTGCCACCACCTGATGAGGCGGTTAGTTCCTGCAGTTTCGGTGCAAGCTCTGTACGCAGCATGGACAATACAGCCGCTTCAATCTCATTTCGATTTTTTGCAATCGTCGACTCAATGAATGATTTATGCGTGTCTGAACTGGTTAGCTCTTGTCGAAAGTTCTGTATCGCTGTCAAAATAACGCGATCGGAGAGCTCTTCTAACAGTAGATCAATATAGAACTTGATTCGGTTGATCCACGACTGCGGCAGTACTTGATAACCAAGCTGATATAGACGTCGTCCGATAACGACCGCTCGCAGCAGTCGCAAAGCACGTAGCTGCGGAAAACAGCCTAATACTTCGTACCAATGAACGAATGGGAAAAAGAACCAGCGATAATAGACTTTTTGTTTGATGGCAATCGCCCAGCGCAATAGCAACTCAACGACCAAAAAGATAGTAAAAAACCCTCCAGCAGTGCGTAGAGGATCATGTAGAGTGCTCTGATACCAATTGAGCGCTTCACTGATGGTTAGCCATTCTGCAGCATTACTACTAAAATTGCTCATCAAAATAGCGTCGATACTGATCAATAGCAGATCAATACTGATGGCAATAATCATGATGATATCGTAAGTGAGCTTAAAGCGACTCGGCTTTGGATGGTTAGGTTTTGGTGGCTCATCACTTATTGGATAAGGAGGCTGACTCAAAACAGATTCGGTAGCTAACGGCGAGCTAGTAGTAGAGGTGGGCACAGTCATACCTTATAAGTAATAAATGGCACAAAGAATGGGTCAGAAATCGATATTTACTACCATTTACTATTAAAGTAGACATCGAAAATCTATGAGTTCATGATTAGTCACATTATCAATGAATAAGGCTAAAAAACAACCCATCTTTGATTAAAATTTACTTATGATGCATGGCTGTTTTAACAGTAAACATCACAAGTAAGATATGACTATTGTGACACTCGTACCCGTAACTTTGTTCCTCAATAACTTTTTATCTCGTTATCGATATTTACTACTTAGTACGCTTGCATAGACTGTGCTTGGTATTTTATAAAATTTAACAGTCAGCCAGTTTAATATTGCTGAGTATCCTTATTAGGCATCTTGCGTTTTGGGATTGGTTTCAAAATCTGCCAACATAGTGCTAATTCGTTCATCTTTTTGACGCCACACCTGTTCAACCCAGTCGAACATTTGAGCTTTTGCATCCTCGTCATTTTCGTAGCCACCTTGCTTGATACTTTCGAACAACGCATCTGGTATATCGATGTAGCGCAAGTCAACGCCCAAACGTTTAATATTGCCTTTCCAAAGATCCCCGTAGCTTGGCACACCATCAGGGTATACGATTGTCATGTCTAGTATGCCATCGATATCTTCACCTAGTGCGCTGATAGCCAATGATAATCCGCCTGCACGAGGTTTTAATAAGTGCGTATAGGGCGATTTTTGCTGCGCTTGTTTGGCTTTGGTAAAACGAGTACCTTCCAAATAATTTAATAAGGTAAACGGTTTGTCTTTTAATAGGGCGCAGGCACGTTTGGCTTCTTCGATGTCTTTGCCTTTTAGTGCAGGGTTTTTGGCGATGGCTTCTTTTGAGTGTCGGCGCATCATTGGAAAGTCTAAAAAGTAAAAAGCTTGACCAACGATAGGGATGTAGATTAGCTCAAACTTAGTAAAAAATCGCGTGAGTGGCAAGCGTTTTTCGCCAATATACTGCACGATGCTGGTATCGACCCATGATTGGTGGTTGCTCACCAGTAGGTATTTACCATTAGTATGAATATCGTCCGGTAGGTTGATACGCCAATCTTTGCGAGGCAACATGTTATCGATCAAGGCACTGTTGCTACTGATCCAGTGAGTAGCAATTTTTATGACGGCTTTGTCTGCAATAGAGGCACCAGTAATGACCTTGCCAACACCCATTAGCCATAAAGGAATACTACCACCGAAGCTATTGGCGGCGATGACACCAGTGGCTGTTGCAAGCGACACAGCTTTGCCCAGTTTAGGCGAACGTTTATGCATTTTTCGAATGGTAGATGTCAATCGCATGCTCAATCCTTTTCAGTCTATCTGATTAATAATTAGCCGTATGTCGCTGAATCTGTCCTAGTCAAGTCAGGAATATTATGAACGTAAAGCTTTAAATCATGACTATTTAAAGCGGATAAATTCAGCGATATAATTTTAGCAGAAACATGTTGTAGTGTACGGTTGTAAACGTGACTAGTGGTAGCAAGGCGCGAAGATTTGACCTATAAAATCATTGAAATATAACCTGCACTTCTCATACATAGGTATGACAAAATATTACACAGAGATAGGTTGTAGTTGCCATAATAATGGGGAATGTAGATAAGTACTTAAAAAAGATTAATGGACAATCTTTATAAAAAGCACGATTTTTTAAACTTAAGAGGAAATATTATGCGTAATACTTTAATGATTGCAGCAGTAGCATCAGGTCTGGCACTTAGCGGTTGTACAACAGATCCAAACACTGGACAACAGCGTTTAAATAAAGCTGCTCTAGGTGGTTTAGTTGGTGCAGCAGGTGGTGCAACTATCTCAAAAGCAACAGGCGGCGACAAAACTGGTCGTGATGCGGCTATCGGCGCAGCACTAGGTGCAGGCGTTGGTTACTACATGGAGCGTCAAGCTCGTCAGCTTGAGCAGCAAATGGCTGGCACAGGCGTAACTGTCGAGCAAAACCCAACTACTGGTAACATCGATTTGGTTATGCCAGGTAGCATCACGTTCTCATTTGACGATGCAACCCTTAGCTCATCATTCAAGCCAACGCTTGATAAGCTTGCTTCAACGATGAATCAGTACAACCAAAACACAATTACTATCGCTGGCCACACTGATAGCAAAGGTTCAGCATCTTATAACATGGGTCTGTCACGTGATCGTGCTTACTCAGTTGCTAATTATTTAACAGCTCGCGGTGTTGCTTCAAACCGTGTAAATGTTGTTGCTTACGGCGAGTCACGTCCAATCGCAGACAACAACACCGAATATGGTCGTGGTCAAAACCGCCGTGTTGAATTAACAGTTAACGCACCACAGAGCGTAAACTAATCAATAGTTATATGTAGCTATTGAGTATGTGCTAGATATTTGAGCACATATATTTCAAAAAGAGTCAGCAATATGCTGGCTCTTTTTTTGTGTTTTCAGTTTGAATAAAATAGTGATGATTGATAGATATAGTTAATATTAAATTAAATATTGATAATGATTATCAATAACACTATAATTTGTCAGTGTTTGCTATCAATGCAATATTAAACGTCTTATCGTGCGCACTGAGAGTCAATGTGCATGGCTAAGATAGCCTGCTGTAACATGGCTTGTTTATCAAAATAATTGAGGCTACTTAACCAAAACGAATTTTTTGCTATATTTCTTGAGGATATGTATGACGATTACCACAGTAAAGAGCCGTAAGCTTTTACCAACTACTTTAGCTGTTGCACTTGCAGGATTGTTAATGGTGTCAGGCTGTACAAAGCAAGCCGATGAAGACACCAATGCTGCGACAGAAACGCAAACAGAAGTAGCAAACGCAGAGACGGCTGATAATACAGAGATGACTGCTGCCGAAAAAGCACATATTGATAGATTGATTATCAGTTATGCAAATATGGCACACGCCGCTTATAAAGATTCGTTAGATACGGCTAAAGCGCTACAAACTGCGGTAGAAACATACGTGGCCACCCCAACACAAGAAAACCTTGATGCTGCAAAGGCTGCCTATAAAGCAGCACGTCAACCGTATTCACAAACTGAGATTTTCCGTTTTGATGAAGGCTTTGTGACTGCCAATGACAAACGTGCTATCAACAGTATCGATAGCTGGGAAGGGCAGATCAATGCTTGGCCACTTGATGAAGCACTGATTGATTATGTTGGTGATGACTACGAAGGCGAATATAACAGCCAAGAAAACATCATCAATAGCGACAGCATTACTGTTGGTAGTATCAAGCAAGATACCAGTACGATTACGCCTGAGCTACTCGCAGAAATGAATGAAATCGGTGGTAGTGAAGCCAACGTAACGACTGGCTATCATGCGATTGAATTTATGCTGTGGGGTCAGGATAACAATGGCGTAAAAGAAGGCGCAGGTAATCGTCCAGTCACTGATTATGTGACTGAAGCCGGACAGTGTACTAGTGGTGAGACCGTCAATGAAGATGCCGGTATCTGTGAGCGCCGTGGTGAATTCTTAACTGCTGCAACTCAACTATTGGTTGATGATTTGACCGCGATGGAAGCCCAGTGGCAGCCTGATACTGAAAATACCTTGCGTAGTGATTTGATAGCGCGCAAATATGACAATGGTCTGCGCCAAATTATGTATCAAATGGGCAGCCTAGCACTAGGTGAGCTTGCTTCTGAGCGTATGCAGGTCGCTTTTGTTACTGGCTCTACCGAAGATGAGCACGAATGCTTTAGTGATTTGACCCATTTAAGCTATGCCAATAATGCGCGCGGTATCCAAAACGTCTTTAATGGTAGCTATACAACAGTCGCTGGTAAGACAGTGGGCGGCTACGGTATCAAAGATTATCTAACGGATAACGGCCACACAGAAGCTGCTGATAAATTGGCTGCTGAGTTCAACAAAGTAGAAGGCGCGTTTAACGTTATCGTTGAAAAAGGCGAAAAAGACGGCATCAAGATTGACCAGATGATTGCAACTGTCGGTCAAGCCAGCCAAGAAGGCATCTCTGCTGAAGAACAAAACGTCCGTCGTGGATGGGTTGAAGCGGGTATCACTAGCTTACAAGAGCTGACGGCCAGTATCGAAAACGCTGCAAAAGCCGTTGGTATCGATAATCTAGACGCAGATGCAGGGTCACAGTTTTAAGAAAAAATTTAGGCTAGCGGTCCTTATCTATAAGCTAGCGGCACTTATTTAAAAGCCTTTCATTGGCTTTGCGACGTTTTATTAGTCGTTATAGGTCAGTAACCGCTGTTTATTAGATACTTAGATTAGATATAATACGTGCGTTGTCAGCCACCGTTGGCAACGCATTTTTACGAGCATTAAATAAGCCAGTTGGCCGGTGTACCATTTCATTATATGTCGATAAGCAATGATTGTGACGACATATAATGAAATGGTATGACAAAATTTTAATGGTTCTACTCTAGCGCTAAGGCACTGAATTTCTATGAACGCCAATTATGTTAACCCCTCTGATTCTCCTCTTGCTACTCAAATCCTACGACATATACCTTCTAAGCTTGCGCTAATTATCGCCAGTGCTATGGCCATCAGTGCGTGTCAACCATCTGAAAGCGTTTCTGACGACACTTCTGACCATGTTTCTGATAATACTTCAGAGCAGGCCTCAAGTAATGAAAGCAGCAGTGAAAAAAGCCAAGCGCTGTCGTCCGAACATGTCAAAAATATAGAAGCACTGGCAGGCGTGCCGATGCAGCAACTGGTAAGCTTTGACCCTCAAGAGATCAAGCAGGGCGGTGACTCTGGTATTAGCATTAGCAGTGCTGAAAGCTACTCAAAGCCTTCATCGAATCTAGCAGCTTCTCGAAAAGGGTCGTTCTTTATTGGTAACGCGTTCTTTAAGCAGCCGTGGGTCGTTGCACCTGCTAGTACTGATAGTCGTGATGGGCTGGGTGCATTATTTAATGTGGCCGCTTGCCAGTCGTGTCATGTCAAAGATGGGCGCGGTCATGCGCCGATGACTGCCGATGACGATGCTGATAGTTTGTTAATTCGTCTGTCTATGCCAGCGACGACCGATGAGCAGCGCCAGCAGCTACAGGATTCGCTGATTGAAAAGGTGGCTCATCCTATGTATGGTGGCCAGCTACAAGATCGCGGTATTCAGGGCGTGCCTGCTGAAGCGAGAATTGCGGTGCAGTGGACAGATAAACCAGTTACCTTTGCTGACGGATATGTCGAGACGCTGCGTGCACCAACGTTTAATTTGACCAAACCTGGTTACGGTGCTTTTGACGATGACATGATGGTATCACCGCGTGTGGCGCTACCGATGATTGGGCTTGGGCTGCTAGAGCAAATACCTGACGATGACATTAAAAAACAAGCCAGCGACAGTAATGATAGCGATATCAGTGGTAAGTTTAATTGGGTCATGGATCCACAAACGGGCAAGCGTGCGCTTGGACGATTTGGGTGGAAAGCGGGTCAAACCAAACTTATTACTCAGAACCAAAGTGCCTTTAACGAAGACATGGGTCTGACGTCGAACATCCGTCCTAACGAATCCTGTATGCCAACGCAGACCGCTTGCCTAAATGCAGCGACAGGTGCTGATGAGCAGGGCAATGGTAAGTCACCTGTGGAAGTAAACGATGAGGTCGCGAAATTTGTAGAGTTTTATACTCGCAATTTAGCAGTGCCGCATCGCCGTAATGCAGATGATAAGCTTGTGCTGGCTGGCAAAAAGCGTTTTTATGACATGGGTTGTCAAAGCTGTCATACGCCAAGATATCAGTTGCCAAAAACCGACGATGATCATCTTGAGCAGCATGGACAAGTGATTTATCCTTACACAGATTTGCTGTTGCACGATATGGGCGATGATCTCGCTGATCGTACGATTGCCGATAAGCTACCACCGAAAAGTGCCCAAGTTGAATTTTTAGCCAACTCTTATGAATGGCGTACGCCAGCACTTTGGGGTGTAGGGCTTGCGCAGACAGTTGATCCTCAAGCAACGTTTTTGCATGATGGCCGTGCCCGTACGTTGATGGAAGCTGTTTTGTGGCATGGCGGAGAAGCCGAAAAGCAAAAGCAACAAGTATTGAAGTTAGACAAGCAAGGTCGCGCAGAGCTTAATGCGTTCCTAAAGTCGCTGTAATAAAGTCGCTATTATAAAATCAGTATAAAAACGCTATAAATTACTACCTATAACATTACCGAGAAACCTATGAAAATAAACCACGCTTTGGCAATGGCGCTATCTGCATTGAGTGCTGGACTGCTGATCAGTTGTGTCAAACCTGCCGATGACAACAAAACTGCAGATGTAGACAGCCAAAAAGTTGTGCAAGACAGTACAGCTACTGACAGCTCAGTAGAAAATAGCAAAGAAAGTACTGAGCAAATCGTTGCAGTAGATATCAGCCCTGAGACTGCAAAAACGTATTTGACGCATGTGGCAGACGATATCGTGATTCCTGCGTATGCTGATGCAGCAAAGCAAAGCGATCTGTTGAACGAATTGGCGCAGAAGCATTGTACCCAAGCTCCAGTAAGTGGCGATGAGCTACAAGCATTACGTGCGCAGTGGCTAGTGTTGGCACAAGCATGGTCAAGTGCTGAGATGGTCAACTTCGGTCCTGCGACTGCTAGCATGAGCAATCTATACATCAACTACTATCCTGACGAGCGCGGACTCGTACACAGTGGCGTGGCTGACTTAATCGCTGCCAATCCAAAACTAACGCCAGAGCAACTTGCTGGCGAGAGCGCTATCGTACAAGGTGTACCAGGATTAGAAGAAGCTTTGTTTGCTAATGATAGTCTAGACGCTGGTCAGTGTGCTTATGTGATTAGCGCCAGTAGTGCGTTGAGCACGCGTCTAAAAGACATCGAGAAAAACTGGCAGCAAAACGCGACTGATTTATTGGCAATAGACAAAACAGCAGAGAGCGATAGAGGCCTAAATCAGTGGATTAACTCTCTACTGTCATTGATTGAGACTATGAAGTCTAATGCCATTGATCAGCCGCTCGGTCTGACAGGTAAAGCAAAAGGTCATCTGCCTGCTGCTACTGCTGGTCAGAGCCGCGCTATTATCAATGCTAAGTTAGATACTATCAACAAAGCCATGACTGACCCAGTACTGACGGCTATTCTTGGCAGCAATGATGAAAACAAAGTTTCGGATAATTTATCGACCGCATTAGCTGATACAACCGCATTATTAGCACAAATGCCAGAAGATTTATCGGAGGCTAATAAGGATGATCAACAAGCGTTATACGATCATCTGACTGATGTCACTCGTCTGATTAAGCGCCAGTTAATCCCAGCACTTGGTATCCGTGTGGGCTTTAACAGCACTGATGGCGATTAGACAATGTCTACTATCGAAGCGGGTACAGCAGTGTCAGCAGTCCAGACTCATGACCAGATGAACAGGTCTAATCGGTCTGGGAGAACTTCGTCAGCTCATGAGCTTTTGACGACTTCAGTGCTGACAGCAGTGGGTACGGCGGCGCTAGTCGGTATTCACCATCGTTATCGTAAGCAGCAGCATCCAGATGCCAGTCTACAAGATTATGTAGATGGTATTCGTACGCAGTTGCAGGTATTACGAGCGGCACCTGATTCAACGCCGAAGCTTTCACGCTTACGTTATGCTTGTGAGCAAGCAGCGGCAACATGGAAGCAGACTTATCATGCTGTAGGTGATGATAAAAGTAACACGCTTGACTTTGCTGTCATGCATACGACAACGATGCTGGCGCGCCCAGTCAGCTGGGTCAGTGGCGTTGCATCACTACCAAAAGATCATGCTACATCAGGCCAGAGTGAGCACGACTTTGGCGTGGTAGGTATTGATGCTGACAGACAAATCGTTTGGCAGACGACTATGCCTGAGCGTGTCCACGACATCGTTGTTCAGCCTCTGCCTGTCAATATATATGAAGCTCAAACTCAGCATAGCACTGTTGATCAAAGACGTGATGTCGTCGTCATGGGTCGTCGTCCAAGCGAAAGATTCTGGGTGCTTAATACTTCGAATGGGCAAGTACAACATGCAATTACAGCTGATGTAGACCGTCACTTTTATGGTCATGCTTGCTACAGTTTAGATGGCAGCTTGCTCTATGTAACTGAGAACGACACAGTGAGTTTGGCAGGTAAAATTGGTATCTATGATGCCAATGACGCTTATGAAAAAGTAGCAGAGTTTGATTCATATGGTATCGGGCCGCATGAGCTGATTATGCATCCTGATAGCGAAACGCTCGTCATTGCAAATGGTGGTATCAAAACCGAGCAGGCTTCACGCGAAGAGCTCAATCTAGATACCATGCGACCATCACTGGTTTATCTGAATCGTCATGATGGCACATTGCTTGAGCAAGTGACTCCAGAGCATAATCAGATGAGTGTGCGCCACTTAGCCATGCACAATGACGGCACAGTGATGATCGGTATTCAGTTCCAAGGTGAAAAACATATCAATGTACCGTTAGTGCTGACTCATAAACGTGGTGATGCCAGCTTTACACCACTCACTATGCCAAATAATCAATGGCAACGCTTTCACCAATATATCGCTAGCGTGGCGGTAGATAGTGAGCGTAACCTACTGTGTGTGACCACGCCAATTGGCGGCTGTGCGGCAATTTATGATTTACATACCCGAGAGCTAATTGATGATATAAGCCTGCCAGATTGTGCAGGGGCTTCGGTGTTAGCTAATTCTAGTGCTTCAATGAGTAAAATTGATAAACATACCGAGCCGACAGGATTTATTGTCAGTGATGGTCAAGGTCAGTTAACAGCGCTAAGAGTAAATACTTTACCAGAAGTAAAGTTAGACGTAGGCGACATTGAACTTCATGAGCGGATTATAAAAGACAGTCAACTGCATATGATGTCGTTTGACAACCATTTGCAAGCACTATAATACATGACGTTCAATAAGAACGGCAGATGAACAGGTATGGCGATTAATAACAACTATTACTAGAACGGTAGTAATAGTCAGCCAAGGAGATAGAGCATTAGCTTAGACACCAATTTAGACACTGTCAGACAGCAGCTTGCACAAGCAGGCATCGAGCTACATATCAGTAAAAAGCGTGTTAAAAATATCAATTTTCGCTTAAAGCCTTATACGTTGATGGTCTCTGCACCGATGCATGTCAGCGCATCACAAATATTGCATGCTGTGGCTAAGCGGGTGCCTTGGGCTATTGAAAATCACCCGCAGGTATTAGAACAATATAGACGTAGACACAATACGTCATCAGACTTTTTAACTGCTAATAACTCAGTTTTATTATGGGGTGCAGAGCAGTCATTTACGCTAAGCCCCGATCAAAAAATTACCTATTATCGGCAACAACTCTCCGAAGTCACACCTGCACTATTTGAAAAGTGGCAGCCAATCGTTGGCGCTTATGCCAATGAGATACGGTTAAAAAAAATGCACACGCGCTGGGGCAGCTGCAACACGCGCGCAAAGCGAATTTGGCTATCGGTTTATCTTCCTGCCTATCCTATCGAATGCACCGAATACGTAATCGTTCATGAGCTGTGCCACTTGCATCATGCCAACCATAGCCGTGCGTTTTGGCAAACCGTTGCCACAGCGATGCCAGATTACCAGCAATGGCATAACATCCTAGCGGGCAAGACAGGACAGCTGGACTAAACCTATCATTTAACTATCTAAATAGCCCTAATAAATATCTCGATATCATCTGTGTAACATTCATTATGCAGAGCATTAAGTCCTATTTTTATCATCATTTTTTAAAATAGGGATACGCCTTTAAAATAAGGACACGTCTACATAAGCCTGATATGATAAGGAATAACGGTACAAATTGTTTCGTTTAATCAGCAGGTTTATATACAGGGATGTCATATGGAAAACGTCAACCAAGCGGATTTTTGGCAGCAGCGTTATGAAAAGAACAGCATCGGTTGGGATATGGGGCAGGTATCGCCGCCGCTCAAAGCTTATATCGACCAGTTACCTGAGAGCGCAAAAGATCAGGCGATACTAGTGCCAGGTGCGGGTAATGCTTATGAAGTGGGCTATCTATATGAGCAAGGTTTTACCAATGTCACGTTGGTTGACTTTGCCCCTGCACCGATTGAGACGTTTGCAGAGCGCTATCCTAATTTTCCTTCTGAGCACCTGATCTGTGCGGACTTTTTTAGTTTGTTAGCTGAGCAATATCAATTTGATTGGATACTTGAGCAGACGTTTTTTTGTGCGATTAATCCATCACGCCGTGATGAATACGTGCAGCAGATGGCAAAGCTGTTAAAGCCACAAGGTAAGTTGGTTGGGTTGTTGTTTGACACGGATTTTGGACGGGAAGAGCCACCATTCGGCGGCAGCAAGGAAGAGTACAAACAACGTTTTCAAAGTCATTTTGATATCGATATTATGCAGCCCAGCTATAATTCACATCCAGCACGGCAGGGTAGTGAGCTATTTATAAAGCTGCGAGCGAAGCAAGCTCGTACTTGATATTATCTCGAGCTTGCGTCTCTAACTGATTATAATAATGGTCAGTCAGATAGAGTTTGGGATGTGCTAGTAATCCTTGTAACACTGCAGTGCGCCCATCACGGTAGCTGTCATCGGCGACGTGTGCATATTCTTGACGTATCGCCTTTGCATACTGCCTGTAGGTAGGCCAAGGCGCACCCAAAATACTCAAATCCATATCTAACAGATACGCAGCATCATTATATTTGTCACTGTCTACCAACGTATCTATCTGATGATTAGCCGTCATCATAATGAGAGCGTGAATCTGTTGGCATTGCTCTGGACTGAGATATGAGCTCAAGGCATCTGTCGCAAAATCTGCACTTTTTAACTCGTTATCGGAGCGTGTTGGGTCATATATCACATCATGATAGTACAGTGCCAATGCAATGATATGCGGCTCAGACAGAACCTGCTCAATATTCTCAAACTGAACTAATAACTGCTCAATGTGATTGAGTGTATGATAAGCACGTTGTGGTTCGCCATAGCGCGTCACGATATCTTGCCAAAGCCTATCTATTTGCTTTGGCGAGATATCGCTGGTCATAGCTGACAAGTGCTGTGCAAAGTACTTGCCAAGCACATCATGCTTATTTGAGACAGTTTTCATATGTCGTTTTTCACTATGACCGTGGTAAAAATGGTTTGGTTATTCTTTGTTAGCTACTGCGTCTTTAAATGCTTTGTTAAATACATCACCTAGCAAGCTAACATCATCGACACGCGCATAGTTTAGACGGGTGACAAAGGCAATATGGCGATGCGGCCCATCTTCAGCCAATGGTATGGCGACGGCATTTTGGTTTTGCAGGTGTAGCTGATCGAGCGCCATTTCAGGCACGAGCGTTGTGCCCATATTGGCAAGCGCCATTTGAATCAAAGTATTTAAACTGGCATCTGAGAAGCTTGATTTCATTTGTGCGCGGTCGAAATGACAGACAGACAGAGTCTGGTCAGTTAGGCAATGGCCTTCACCAAGTAACATCAGGTTGGCAGTTGCTAGTTCATCAGCATTGATGGTATCAAGCTTGGCATGCATGTCGTCTTTTGGGAACACGGCAAAGAAGTCTTCACTCCAAAACTCAAAACTATGCAGCCCATCTACCGCATACGGCAACGCAATGATAGCCGTATCGATATGACCATAGCGTACTTGCTCAAGCAACCGCTCTGTCTGTTGTTCGACGATGGTCATACGGAACTCTGGATATTGAGCACGCAGCGCAGGCAGTACTTTTGGCAGCAAATAAGGTGCAATCGTCGGAATGATACCGACAGTCATAGGATAGGCAAGCGGCGTCTGATGGCTATGAGCACGCGTGGTCAAATCACTCACCTCAGAAAACACTCGCTGCGCACGCGTTAGGATGTCTTGACCGATAGGGGTAATCAATACCTGCTTATTATTACGCTCAAAAATCTGAGTATCTAGCTGTTTTTCTAATTCTGCGATACCCAAACTCAGTGCAGACTGCGAGATATTGCAATCCTCAGCAGCACGTTTAAAATGACGATGTTTGGCGACGGCTAGGGCAAACTCAAGTTGTCGTAAAGTAATCATAAAACCTCTCTTTTAATGGGTTTTTAATGCAATTTATTATGTTTGGTCAACCTTTATAAGGTAGCAAATTACCAATTAAGCACCAATGATAAAATGTAGAGATA
The DNA here is from genome assembly GCF_050268505.1 of Psychrobacter sp. NPDC078409. NCBI lineage: Bacteria > Pseudomonadati > Pseudomonadota > Gammaproteobacteria > Moraxellales > Moraxellaceae > Psychrobacter > Psychrobacter sp. NPDC078409. The sequence continues at coordinate 377,882 of NZ_JBNNGW010000004.1, read as the reverse complement.
ATAGTTTAACAAGTTTAATAAAACAAAACATCACATTAAAAACTTTTAACTGGATTAACCATAGAATTCGCGTATAGTTTGTCAAGTAGCCCAGAGAGCTAGAGGGCTAATTGAAAAAACCATATAAATAATTTCCAATTTACTTAACTATAGAGGAGCCAACCATGGCGTCTATCATCAATCAAGAAATCCCAGAATTTTCAGCAGATGCATACGTAAACGGTGAGTTCAAAACCATCACTTCAGAAGACGTAAAAGGCAACTGGGCAATTTTCCTATTTTACCCAGCTGATTTCACGTTTGTTTGCCCAACTGAGCTAGAAGACATGGCCGCTCATTATGACGAGCTAAAAGGCCTTGGTGTTGAAGTGTACTCAGTATCTACTGACACGCATTTCACGCACAAAGCATGGCATGATTCTTCAGAAGCTATCGGTAAAGTACAATACCCAATGATCGGCGATCCTACTGGTAAAATCACCCGTGGCTTCAACGTCATGATTGAAGAAGCAGGTTTGGCTGAGCGCGGTACATTCTTAGTAGATCCTGATGGCTTGATCCAAGTCGCTGAAATACATGCTGGCGGTATCGGCCGTAGCGCGAAAGATATGCTACGTAAAGTAAAAGCAGCACAGTATGTTCGTGAAAACGACGGCGAAGTTTGCCCAGCAGCTTGGGAACAAGGCGGCGACACATTGAAGCCAAGTCTTGACCTAGTTGGTAAAATCTAAGTAGACATTTCATACTTAGATAAAAGTAGCGCCGTATCTTAAACATCTGATTTAAGGCAGTGCTACAAATAAAGACCCCATTAACATAAGTTGATGGGGTCTTTTTACGTCTTAAACATAGGTATTGTTAGAATTATTTTTTTAGCATATCTCTAAGTATAGACGCAATATTAAGCGCGAGACTGTGCCTTATTTTTATCAATGGTTTTATAAATCTCGTCTTTAAGCTGTAGCTTTCGTCGTTTCATTTGTTCGATTTCTTCGTCGCGACTGGCATGCTTGACCACATCGTTTTCAAGCTTATTAATTTGCCTATCTAGAGTCGTATGCTCGTCAAAGATACTCGCAAAATGCGTGTCCTTTTGCTTAAGCTCATCGATAATATCACTGTGATCTTGCCATGTGTCTGTCATTGTCATGTTGTCATCCTTGTTATTTAGTGCAGGCTTAGAATAAGCGTAAGCACGTTATGGTTAAGACGCTTATGATGGTGAGACTTTTTTTGGAAGGGGTGAAAGTTTAATGGTAATAAAGATAGTTACTTCACGATATTGATAATGCATATTGCTATCAATACCATTCGATTGTAGCGAAAAAATAGACCATGTACCATCACTATCATTTGTTTGTGTATTTGTATTTAATTATTTAAAACAATAAACGATTGGTTTTATAAAACATAAAGTTTGAGTTTCTCAGCTTGCCGAAACTCGCTAAACGCTTGATAATAGACACATCAAAGGGCAAGAGCCCACTACATATAACCTTTTATACAAAATTATTAACACCAACTATTTCGTATTTAGACGCGTAGCATGACAGCTGCCGTTACATATTCAGTCATAATGAGGAACAAACATGATAGATCAGAATTTATTAGATGCCGTTAAGAGCTATAGCGAAAACATGACACGTCCAATTACCTTTGTACTAGGTAATGGTACGCATGTAAAACGTGCAGAATTGGTAGATTTTTTGACCAAGATTGCTGGAACAACAGACAAAATCAACTTCGATGCAGAAGCAACTGACGATAGTTTGCCTAGTGCGATTAGTTTCAAAGTAGTCAGTCACATTGATGGCGAATCAAACGACACTGGTATCGTATTCAGCGGTATCCCAGGTGGTCATGAGTTTACGTCATTGATTTTGGCCATTCTGCAAGCGGGTGGTCATACGCTAAAGTTGGATGAAGGCATCCAAAAGTTAGTTAAGCGCTTTAATAAGCCATTACAGTTCCAGACCTACGTGTCATTGTCATGCCATAGCTGCCCAGAAGTTGTTCAAGCATTGAACCAGTTCGCGCTATTAAATGATGGCATCAGCAATGAGATGATCGACGGTGCATTGTTCCAAGAGCAAGTAGAAGCGAACAAAATCCAAGGTGTACCAGCTGTATTTTTAAACGGTAAGCCATTTGCTAACGGCCTAATCGACACTGCTAAATTGATCGGAAAACTGCAAGAGCAGTTCCCTGACTTATTGTCAGAAGTAGAAGACGATGCTGAGCAATTAGAGCAGCAAGACGTTACTATCATCGGTGCTGGCCCTGCAGGTGTGGCTGCTGCTATTTATACAGCGCGTAAAGGCTTAAAAGTTACAATGGTTGCTGATCGTATCGGTGGACAGGTAAAAGACACGCAAGACATTGAAAACTTGATTTCAGTGCCGCTAACCAATGGTACAGATTTATCTACTAACTTTGTTAAGCACTTGGCTGAATACAACATCACATTAAAAGAGCATGTGAGCGTTAAAGAAATTGGCGAGACTGAAGAAGAGAACTACAGTATTCACCTAAACACTGGTGAGACATTTAATACTCGTAGTATTATCTTAGCGACAGGTGCTCAGTGGAGAAAGCTTGGTGTACCGGGCGAAGAAGAGAATATCGGCAAAGGTGTGGCTTTCTGTGCGCATTGTGATGGCCCATTCTTCAAGGGTAAAGATATCTCAGTAATCGGCGGCGGTAACTCAGGCGTTGAAGCAGCACTAGATTTGGCAGGTATCGTTAATCACGTTACTGTACTCGAGTTCGCTGATGAGTTGAAAGCTGACCAAGTACTGATTAATAAAGCCAAAGAGAAAACTAACATCGAGTTCATTACCGGTGCAGCGACACAAGAGATCAAAGCGACTGATGGCAAAGTATCGTCTATCGTCTACCAAGATCGCAGCACAGGTGAGACTCATGAGCGCGATTTATCAGGGGTGTTTGTACAGATTGGTTTAGTACCAAACACTGGATTCATCAAAGGCTTCGTTGATCTAAACCGCTTTGGTGAGATCGAAATCGATGAGCGCTGCCGTACAGATCGTAAAGGTATCTTTGCTTGTGGTGATGTAACCACCGTGCCATTTAAGCAGATTAACATTGCGATGGGCGAAGGTAGTAAAGCGGCACTGTCAGCGTTTGAATACTTGGTCATGCAGTAAGCTGTTCAGTTTAGTTTCAGTATAAAAGGCCACCTCGGTTGAGGTGGTTTTTTTGTGCTATTGCATAAATACTTTTATATAGAGGAAGTCCTAATATTTAGAAAGTGGTCATTTGTATGAGCCAATAACCCGATTTCACTCAGAAAATATCAGTATTTACGTTACAAATTCGACATTTGCATTACAAACTCGTGTTGTTGATGCAATAATGTATGCAATAAAACCTAACATAGCGTCATGAACTATAAGGAAAGTAGGCATGGAATACATTGAAGCTTTTTTCGCCCTAATTGGGGATCTAACGTGGGGCTGGGCACTCGTGCCTATGCTAATTATCTTTGGTCTATTATTTACCATCGTAGGTAGGTTCGCTCAGTTTAGATATTTTAAACGTATGTTCCGTGTGTTCAAAACGGATGAAGTAGGAGACGACGGGATTTCTGCCCGTCAGGCGTTGCTCGTTTCTATCGGTGGACGTGTAGGCGGCGGTAACATTGCTGGCGTTGCGGTTGCCATCTCTTTAGGAGGACCGGGAGCGGTATTCTGGATGTGGGTTGTGGCTTTAATTGGCATGATGACCAGTATTGTCGAGTGTAGCTTAGCCCAGCTTTATAAGCGTAGAGACAATGATGGTAACTTTCGCGGTGGCCCTGCGACCTATATCTTACATGGGCTAGGTAAAGACTATCGCTGGCTCGCTGTCATCTATGCGATCTCGCTACTACTGTCTTTTTCTATAGGGTTTGTGGCGTTCCAAGGCAACACGGTAGCAGGCTCAGCACTTGAAAGTTTTGGGATTGACCGCTGGATAACGGGTCTGGTTCTGGTGATTGCAGGTGGATTTATTGTCTTTGGCGGTATTCAGCGCATTGCAAAAGTAGCCGACGTTGTCATTCCTGTTATGGCATTAATCTATATCAGTATGGCACTTATTATTATTGCGTTTAACTTTACAGAACTGCCTGCACTGATGGTAATGATTGTCAAAAATGCTTTTGGCATTGAGTCTGTCGTGGGCGGTGGTATTGGTGTGGCGATTGAGCAAGGTATGAAGCGTGGTTTATTCTCTAATGAAGCAGGTCTAGGTTCTGCGCCTAATATTGCCGCCACCGCTTACGCCACTCATCCTGTTAGTCAGGGTATCTCGCAATCACTGTCTGTGTTTATTGATACGATAATCGTATGTAGTGCCACCGCATTTATGATTTTACTGAGCGGCGTATATCAACCAGGTGCTGAAGTCGATGGTATTGTACTGGCACAGCAAGCGCTCACGACCCAGCTTGGGGATTGGGCACAGTATATTCTCACCATATCGATATTGCTATTTGCCCTAAGCTCTATCATGTATAACTATTATATGGGTGAAAATGCCATTAATTTCTTGGTCAAAAAGAATATTAAAATGGCGACTCTGATTTTGCGAATTGTGGTGATTGCGGTATTATTCTTGGGCGCAGTGGCTCCTGCAGCAACCGCAGTGTTCTTCTTCGCTGATCCGTTGATGGGCGTGCTAGCGCTAGCAAACTTATTGGCCTTGATAATGTTGTTTCCGCGAGCTAAGCGTCTACTTGACGACTTTGCAAGTCAGTTAAAATCAGGGATTAAAGAGCCGTTATTTGATGCGCAAGAGTATGAAAAACTGGATCTCGATCTGAGCGCATGGGGTAAAAAAGCGGTAAAAGAGGCGTTAGACCAAAAACAGTAGTACTCGTAGGATTTATTTGTTATGAAAGAAAAAAACCACTTTAACTGAGTTGAAGTGGTTTTTTTATGCAAGATATTATTTATGCCTAAAATGAATGGTTATTCGCCAATACGCCAACTATCGACATTATCTCGCCTGCTTCATCTTCTTCAATAATACGAGTTTCTATCAGTGCTGATTGTTGCCATGCCTGTATGTGTGGATGATTTAACATAGTTTGGCAATACTGCTTGGTAAGTGGCTGCAAAGTAATATCAGATGCATCAGCATAAGTCTGTAATCGCAGCACCACTGGAGCAAAAAACACATCAGCTGCTGTGAAATCTCCGAATAAGAAACTGTCTGCTGAGCGAGTTTTTAAACAATCGGCAAAAATGTCTTCGATACGAGCAATATCAGCCAAACAAGCATTACTTGGTTGTATCTTAGCCGTTGCTCGTATATTCATCGGCATCTCGTTACGAATACCTGTCAATCCCGAATGCATCTCAGCCACGATGCTTTGGCAGTAGGCGCTATTTATTCTACTTTGATTACTATTTCTTTTTTCAGCGTTAGATTTATCAACACCTGTCCAAATATCAATATCCGTAAAGTACTCATTGACATGCATAGCAATAGCTAAGGTGTCCCAAACGGTTATTTTATTATCTTTTTCGCCATAGACTAAAATAGGTACTTTACCTGTTGGCGAATGTGATTCGAGCGTTGGAAGTGCTGATGGATGAAACAACTCAACAAGCTGCTCATCAAAATCAACATTGAATGCTTTGAGCAACAGCCATGCTCGTAGCGACCAAGATGAGTAGTTTTTATTACCAATAATTAATAACGGTTTTTCCATCATAGAGTCCTATTAAGCGATAACAGTAGCATTTTATTATGTACTCAATATTGAGTATTGACCAGTCTATAAACCGAGCTATATTTCTATCATTTAGATCCTATTCCAAAAAAAGCGCCCCTCCAATGTTTGGAAGGGCGCTTATTTAGACGGGCAATTATTTAGAAGGGCGCTTTTTATTTCTCGTACTTACTACAATCAGTTCTTGTTTTTGATTAGGAAAATAACGGGCAGCGCAACGACATACATCAGCACACCGTACAAAGCAGCAGGCAGTGCTATAACTGGCAGTGTGCTCACACCCATGATGATGGGGGCTAAGGTAATAGCCGTCGTGCTATTTTGGATACTGGTTTCTATCGAGATGGTTTTGGTATCATACCAGCTGAGCTTTAGGACTCTAGAGATCGAGATGCTAATAGCGAATAAAATAGCAATGATAAAGATCAGCTCTAAACCAATTTGAGTGAATTGTGTTTGTAGTAGTTGCCAGTTAGAGGCAATAGCAGCAAAGACAATTAGTACAAAAAACACGCTAGCCAAGCCGTTAAGCAGACTGCTGCGACGTACCATAAAGTCCGTAAATTTGTGGCGAGCAAGCATACCAAGAGACACTGGCAATGTGGTCAATAAGAACATGACTAGGCCAATCTTTATCGCGCTAATAGAGTTCGCCTGATCTTTCATGAAATGATCAAAAGCCAACGTGATTAAGATAGGCAATGTAATGACCGATAGTATGCTGACTACACCGGTCAACGCGATAGAGAGCGCGACATTTCCTTTGGCATAGTAGGTCAGCATGTTGCTAGTGACGCCGCCGGGACAAAAACTAATCAGCATAATCCCAAAAGCGATCGCTGGTGGCGGAGCCGTTACTAACACGACTGCGAGCGCAACCAACGGTACCAACACAACTTGATTGATTAAGCCAACAAAGAACGCTTTTGGATATTTGGCAATGACCTTAAAATCACTCAGTTTTAGCCCTGCTCCTAGAGTGAACATAATGTAGGCAAGGGCTAGTGGCAGTAATGCTAGCGCGGTATTATTCATCAAACATTCCTTGTAAAACTAAAATGCCATATCAAGATGGCGTTTTGAAAGTAAATAGCAGCGGGGCAACCTTGTCACCATACAGCTGCTCACATTCCATGTGTTTTGGTATTTAATCGTCTAGCTATTGAGGTGTCTCAACCACTGCTAGCTCATGCATATCAAATGATAATAGCGGTATTACGCTCGCTTAGTAACCCACTTGTCGTGACTATCGAGGTTGGTCAAGGTTGTTGGAAGCTATCGGGAAATGATTAGGCAGTGACTAGGTAGTGAGCGGGCTGTTTGTAGTTAATGCAACTTTGAGCATAATGATAAGCGCAGTAAAAAGCCCACAAGATTCTGTGGGCTAAATACTTTAGTTGTTTAATCAGTTTGTACTGCTTTAGTCGTCTAGTAAGTCCATTTGCTTAGCGGCTTCATAGATACCGTTTGAGCGGTTACCTGTGCGGCAAAAAATCAGCATTGGCTGCTCAGCTTGATTAAAGAAATCTGCAAACGTTTCAACGTGAGTTTGATTCAGCTCATTACCTGCAAAAGAAATCTCTTTATAAGCAAGACCAGCTTCTTTGGCTGCTGCTTCGATTTCGGCACTGGTTGGCTGATTTGGCTCTTCACCATCAGGACGATTATTAATAATGGTCTTGAAACCATTTTCGGCAATCATAGGCACTTGGTCAGGCGTGATTTGTCCGGTAAAGCTAACTTCATGGCTCATAAGAGCTCCTTTTTTTTATTGGTGTTGTTGGGTTTATAAAACGTGTTGGTTCGAGCGACGGTTGTTATAACAGACCTTGCATCAATGCGCTTTGGTACAGTAGCTTGGCGCGTGCCCCAGTACCGCAAAACATTAATATAGGCTTGGGCATTGAGTGATAGAAATCGGCAAACTGCTCGACCGTCAGCATACTTAGACGCTCATCATCAAACGGTAGATGCTGATACGCTAGGTTTGCCTGTTCGGTAGCCGTTGCCAAATCGCAGCTATTAGGCTGTGTTTCAATCTCGGCATCTGGGCGAATATTAAGCACTGAGCGATAACCAAGCTCAGCAATCTTAACGCATTGGCTTGGGTATATTTGCTTATAAATCGTTAAATCATCGGTCATAAAATAGGTTCAGTTATATTTGTTAAAGTATATTTATTATTGAGGGTTGGCTAAGAATATCAAAAGACTATAAATCAGCATTTTTTAGGCCGATTTCTAGGTTAATTGATTCCCTATTTAGTGCGTCTAGCATAACACAGGCGCTATCGTAGCGATATTGTGTTGTAAGCGACAATAGTAATTGAGATTGAGTGAAACTAATGTAGCAGCGACTTTGTTATGAACAAAATATAGATTACTTTAACGCATCGACAGCATCTAAGGTACTCAGATAGACTTGCCCTGATAGCTCGCTAATCAATGGGGTGTGACCGATGATGTCCATCACAGGACCTTTGATAAAGCTAAAGTGTAAGCGCTTGTTTTGCAGCGCAAGCTCTTTATTTAAAGTACTAAGCATTTCTTGGGCGGTCAGATCTATGTGATTGACGGCGGCCATAATCAATATAATTTCATTGGCAGCGGGATATTGCTGCATGGCATTGAGGATGCGTCGATGTACAGATTCACTATTACCAAAGAACAAACTCTCATCGATACGCAACATCAATAAATTGTTAAAAGTTACGACGTCATGGCGATTGATATTACGAAAATGTCCTGTACCGCCCAGCTGACCAACAATGGCGACATGTGGCTTACTCGACTGCCAGATGAGACTGGCGAATGACACCATGAGACCAATGACAAGTCCCGTGTTTAGACCAAATATCAGAACACCGACGAACGCAGCCAAAAAGCTAGCACCATCTAAGCGATCGCGCTGCCATGCGGATTTTAAGGTCGCAATATCTATCAGGCCAATGATAGAGGCCATGATAGTTGCGCCCAGTAGCGCATAGGGCAGTGGGGCTAGCGCATTGCTAAAGGCTATTAGTGCGGCAATCATTACCAGTACGGTGACGAGACTGGCAAGTGGTGTCTTCGCGCCTGAGTCGGCATTGATAGCCGTACGCGAAAAGCCTCCTGCAACTGCAAAACTTTGGAACAGTCCACCAGACAGGTTGGCCAGACCCAGTCCAGTCAGTTCACGATTGGCATCAAAGCTCTCACCGCGCAAACGAGCATAGGTGCTGGCAACTGAACTGCTCGACACAAATATGATCAGTGCCATTAATCCTGCGGTTGGCAATAGCTTCAGCGCTTCTTGTAAGTCAGAGATATGCGGTAACGTAAAGCTCGGCAGACCTTGTGGAATACGACCGATGGTCGCGACACCATGCGTGCTCCAATGCAGTGCCATACTAAGTACGATAGCAATGCCAAGTAGAATAAGCGGAAATAAGCGCTCTGCCCATTTGGCATACGACGATGATAGCCACGTCTGCCATATCCACTCACTTGCATAGCGATTGGCAACCAATAGCGCAAATGCGGTAATACCGATAGCTAAGGTCAATGGATGCAGCTGGCTGGCATAGCGTTGCATGGTAGATAGATACCCAATCAAACTATTGCCAGTGACCGGAATGTCGGTCAGATATTTGAGCTGACTGACAAATATAAGGACCGCTGCACCGCTTACAAACCCTGCAGACACACCGCGACTGATAAACTGCATGATCCAGCCAAGTTTTAACCGTCCTGCAATCCACAGCAGTGCACCTACCATCAGTGCCAATAGGCTGGCCATCAGTGCATACTGTTCAGTGCCTTGCTCGGCATAAGGCAGTAAGCCACTGGCTGTCATGATAGCGGTAATGGCAACAGGTCCTACGGCTTGCACGTTGCTAGAGCCGAGCCAAGCATAAACGAGGACAGGTACGATCGCTGCATATAGGCCATAAACAGGCGGCAGTCCTGCAAGCACTGCGTAACCTAGGCTCTGCGGTATGACCAACACACCCACCACTATGCCTGCGACGAGATCAGTCGGCAATGCTGAGAGCTGGTATTGACGCAGCCAAGCTGGAATCAGATGAGCGACGATAGAGGACATATCAATCACCACAGTAGATAGTACAAATAATTAGGCGAGGGCAGCGTTATTCTGCTTTGGCACAAAAACGTTGATACAGCAAATCGAGTACAGCTAGCGCATCCTCGCTTGCGATACTATAGTAAATTTGCTTACCTTCGCGGCGTGTGGCGACCAGCTCGTCTTTACGCAATATACCCAATTGCTGCGATAAGCTCGGCTGTCCAACCCCGACCAAATCCTCCAGCTCACCGACGCAATATTCACCTTGGGTCAATTGACAGAGAAGAAGGAGGCGATCAGGGTGCGATAGCGACTTTAGTAGTTGGCTGGCTTGTAGCGATGCTTGCTGCATTTGCTTGGCAAGATCGGCAGGTACTAAATCTGCAGTATCAGATGACCCATCGTCAGTGGGACTGCGAGTAGGTGTACCTTCGGCTGAAATAGAAGTAGTCAGAACAAATTCCTTACATTAGATGGTAACAAATGTCATGATGTTTTGAACAATATATAGTTGATTATCAATGATATCACGCTACATAGCAAGTTATCATTAATTACATTATATAAATTGATAAATTGTATGGTGGTTGTTATATTGGTGGCATCAGATAAGTCGTAGGAACGCATTATATACGACTGAATATCATATTTAAGGGTTAATTAAAGATAAAAATCCCTATGATCAATATATGTATAAATAACTTATGTATAAATAATCAAAGAGGCCGCCATGCAAGTTCATTCTTTTTTAGATAGCGATACAGAAACCTATACCCACGTACTTGCTGATACTGAGCAAAAATTATGCGCCATTGTCGATCCTGTATTGAACTTCGATGCTAAATCAGGCCGAACCAATACTAGCAGTGTCGATGAAGTGATTGAGTTTGTACGTGAGCAAGATTGGACGCTTAAGTATATTATCGAGACCCATGCGCATGCAGATCATTTATCTGCCGCCATCCATGTAAAAGAAAGCCTTGGCGGACAGTTAGTCATCGGTCAGCATATCACCGAAGTACAAAAAATCTTTAAGCAAATTTTTAACTTTGACACCAGTTTCCGTACTGATGCCAGCCAGTTTGATATCTTGACAGACGAAGGCGAGACCTTAGAGCTTGGCAATATTACTATCACTGCGATGTATGTACCCGGTCATACGCGTGCCGATATGGCCTATCTAGCCGCTGATAATGAGAAAACAGTGGTATTCGTTGGGGATACGTTGTTTGCGCCTGATGTCGGTACAGCCCGCTGTGATTTCCCTGGCGGCGATGCCAAAACGCTTTATCAATCTATTCAGAAGCTGCTAGCACTTCCTGAAGATACCGTCATGTATCTGTGTCATGATTATCCGAGCAAAGGTCGTCAGCATTGCCCAACGACGACGGTAGCCGCGCAAAAACTAGAAAATATCCATGTCAAAGACAGTATAAACGAAGCGGAGTTTGTGCAGATGCGTGAGCGCCGTGATGCGACTTTAGATATGCCTCGTCTTATCATTCCTGCTGTACAAATCAATATCGATGCCGGACATTTCCCCGAGCCAGAAGACAATGGTACGCGCTATCTAAAAGTACCGATCAATGTCCTTGGTGGATAAGTTAAACAGTTTAATAGATGAAAATCATTACCCGATGCAGCTCTACGTAAGTATCGTATGATTGATATCTATAAGAATGCTAACCTGTAGACTGTCTGTTTTTAGATGTTATGTATGACCAACTCAAGCACTAAGTCGGCAATAACTGGAGAAAGCAATGAACCCTTACGAGCGCTATGTGTTGCCAAAGATGATAGATATTGCCTGTAGTACAGGTAATGTGATGAAAGCACGTTCCAAAATTGTTCCGCAAGCGCTTGGTAACGTGTTGGAGATTGGCATTGGTAGCGGTCTGAATTTACAGTTTTATGATCCTGACAACGTCTCTTCTATTATCGGTGTGGATCCAGCGGCTCAAATGCAGTCGCTGGCTCGTGAGCGTGCAGCTGGCATTGGCATTCCGGTTGAAGTGATAGCCGTCGATGTACAAGGTATCCATGCCGATACGGATCAATTTGATACGATTGTGATGACTTTTACCTTGTGTAGCATTGATGATCCAATAGCGGCGCTTCAAGAAATGGCGCGAGTGTTAAAACCTAACGGACGCTTATTATTTTGTGAGCATGGCGTAGCGCCAGATTCTTCAGTTGAGCGTTGGCAGCATCGATTGACACCTTTTTGGAAACCTATAGCAGGTGGGTGTCATTTAGATCGCGATATTCCGGCGCTTATTAGAGAAGGTGGGTTTGCTATTGATGAGTTGAGCGAAGCGTATTTGCCCGGTCCACGACCAATGAGCTATGTGTATAGCGGTGTGGCACAGCAAATCGCATAAAGGATAAGCCCAATTAACTATGCTAAAATTATTCATGTAATCAACGCAACGACGACTACAGCTATAACTACAGCAAGCAACGTAAATAGCCTTTAGATAAGAGCGTTCATGAACAGTATTTAAGACAATAAAATAATTAAAATAGGAATTAAAGAATGAGTGAGCAAAGTTTTCATCTAGTATGCCCACATTGCCAAGCAACCAACCGTGTGCCTGCTGCACGATTAAGCGCTGCGCCAAAATGCGGTAAATGTGGCCAGCCATTATTGACTGCCAGTCCGCATGAGCTAAATGCGCAAACAGCCAATAAGGTCATCCAAAAGAACGATGTGCTAACTATCGTGGATTTTTGGGCGAGCTGGTGTCAGCCTTGCATCATGATGGCGCCAGAATTTAAGAGCGCTGCTAGTCAATTACCGCAAGTAGTCTTTGCTAAGGTACAAACGGATAAATACGAGCAGGCAGCCGCGCCTTATAATATTCGCAGCTTGCCAACGATGGTTGCTTTTAGAAATGGTAAGGAAGTCGCTCGACAGTCGGGCGCATTACCAAGTCATCAAATCATCCAATGGGTGCAAAGCTTACAGTCGTAGTATTAGTCAGACTAGATTACTTCTTCTCCAAGCTATTTATCCAAATACTTATATTTTCTTATAAAAAACCGTAGCTATTATAAAAAAGCCAATACGCGATCTGCATATTGGCTTTTTTGCTGTGTCATGTACTATTTTACGGTGTCAGGCACTATCTTAATCATTTAGATAGCTTTGCATTTGCTTAAACTTACTCACCATAAATCTTAATGCCATTGGCAAAGCTACAACGCTGAATGCGCGCCGACTGGACAATTGCATCACGCTCACCATAGAGACGCGATAATTTCGCATCACGTGCTTTGGTATTGTTACTTTTGCCTAGACCAAAGCTGATATTCGGCGAGATACCCCAGCGTCCGGCAGAGACACCAACACCGACGCCTGATGCCGATAGGGTAGATTGCTCATTGCGAGCCGCTTCGACATAGCGGTTGACGCGAGTGTACTCTTGGCCAAGTGCTTGGCAATTATAATTTTGATAAGTACTTGGCGGTACATATTGCGGGGTGATGTTACCAGTAGAGGCACAGCCTGAGAGCGCAAAAATGCCAGCTAGTAGTGTCGCTGTCGTAAACGTTTTCATAATGGCTCCAGTGGCTAAGTGATTGTATTTATATCTATTTAAGATAGCAAAAATAGCGCAATTAAGATATTGAAAATCCATCGATGATGAAAAATTTTCGCATCATGTCATCAAAATATCGACAGCTTTCTAAAACGGTTGCTTATTAAAACAGAAAATCGCTTATTAAAATAAGTTTGCTGGTTTGGCAAAGGCAAGTATTACGATCCCGATATAGGCAACGGCAGCGATAAGAATACCTGTTTTTCTTTGTACAGGTGTCGCATCAACCTTAAATGCTTTAATGCTTGAGCTAATAGCCGCGATAAGTAAAATGATTTTGGCAAACACCCACTGGACAGGAGCGTTGACACCCATCAGTTGCATTAGCATCATTGCACCTGACAGGATAAGCAGGGCATAGATAATATGCGTGGCTATTTTGACTGCTCGTGGTGCGCGGCGGTCTGCGCTGAGTACTAAGTAGCTTTGATATAAAAATAGCACAACAGTCAGCGCTGCCATCAGCATATGTAGATGTTTCATTGAATATTGCTCCCTCTAAAACTGCAGTATATAGGCTAATTTAAAATATGTAGTTGCGATTCAAACATAATCGGCTATTTGTTTTGACCAGCACATAATGGACTCGCAGGGCTTTGACCTTGCCATTCTGTCGGAGTATAGGCATGGATAGCGAGGGCATGTACTTGGCCGCCTTGCGAGGTGAGTAAAGGCGTGACTAAGCCGTATATAAGCTGATGACGCCCGACCAGTCGTTTACCTTCAAATGCATCGCTAACGATAGTGAGTTTAAAGTGGCTTTCTTTACCTTCAAAGTAACCGGCATGCGACATCGACTCATTGAGCAGTTCGATGTGCTGCGGCGCAAGCGCTTGTAATTCGGCATGAAGTGCGTCGGCAGTAGGTGTGGTACTCATAACAATCCTTCAATGTATTTTGCGCAATTTGATTGGGCAATCTTCAAATAATATTTATCGGCATTATAACAGACACTATAAGCGGGATAGCGTGCGATTGCCAAATCGAACAATTGCAAACCCTGCCGATTACAGTGCTTATCAACTACAGTGCTTATCAACTGCAATGCTTGTCAATTATAAAACCTGCAATGTCTGGCTATAACTAAAAAAGCAAAGCACAACGCTTTGGCTGTACTTTGCTTCTATGATATCTAAACACGCGCTGCTAAAGCGTAAAGGTAGTTAATTAGCTACTTATTAGCGGCGCGACTGTTGATATAGAGGCGTAACTTTTGGCATCAATGACTGTAACTCTGCGATACGGCTGCTGCTCGTTGGGTGAGTGCTGAGGAATTGTGGTGGCTCACCTTGGCTTGCTTTTTGCATTTTTTGCCACAGGGTAACAGCCGCCTGAGGGTTATAACCTGCGCGTGCCATCAGCTCGAGACCGATCTGATCGGCTTCGCTTTCTTGAGTGCGACTGTGGGGTAGGCTCAAGCCTAAATTACCAGCAGTACCAGCTAGCTCAGCCTGTCCTTGTGATAAGCCAAATATACTGGCAGCCAGACCGATACCAGTTTGAGTCGCATACTCGCGTGACAGACGCTCGCGTGAATGCTCACGTAGTGCATGAGATATTTCATGACCCATGATGGCAGCAATCTCATCATCAGTGAGGTTCAGACGATCGATGATGCCTGAATAAAACATAATCTTACCACCCGGCACCACAAATGCATTTAGATCGTTAGACTTGATGGTGTGTACTTCCCATTGCCATTTGGCTGCATCTGCGCGGTAGACACCAACTTGACCGACTAGACGGTTGGCAATATTTTTTAAGCGGTTTAGCTGAGCAGTATTGGTATCTAGCACACCTTTTGATTTTGCGTCTTGTATTGTTTTGGCATAGCTTTGAGCAGATAGCGCCAATACTTGCTCACTAGACACTAATAGCAACTGCTGACGATCAACACCAACTGCGCCAGAATTGGTAGTGCTGGTACAACCAGTTAAGGTCAGTGCTGACAATGAAGCGGCCATCACTGTCGTGGTTAATAACTTCTTCATAAAATATCCTCTCTATAAGATGGAAAAACGTAAAGTCAAACAAGTTAAAAAATAGTGCAGCAGATGTGGGAGCCGTGTTTATTGATCTTTTAGTAGTGCTTATTCATCCGCTTAAACAGTAAAAGTTTACCTTAACTGCCATTAGACATAAGTATAATAATGTTAACCACCTAAAACCAAGATAGGAAAAGTAACAATAAAGCGTATGATTGTAAGTGCGATATCTTTTTATTAGAGTGCAAATAGTGAGTTTTTACTTTATCGATTGTCTTATGACCGTTATAAAGCTAAAGGAAGTAAAGCCCAGACTTAAGGTTCTATAATTAATGTGAAATATTTTTTATATTATCAAAATTAATTCCTGTTTTTAAATCAATTGCTTATGTTGATTTATCCGATAAAAAGGGCATTTAGCTAAAAATATTAGAAATAAATTCTAAAAAAGGTGTTGACACCCACAGAATATTTGCTAAAATAGCCAGCCTATCGAGACGGAGTAGTTGTTAACAACGCTACGGATTGATACTAAGCGGGAATAGCTCAGTGGTAGAGCATAACCTTGCCAAGGTTGGGGTCGAGAGTTCGAATCTCTTTTCCCGCTCCAAATATGGCTTGAAAAAGCGCAAAAAGCCTCACTTCACAGTGAGGCTTTTTTTTATGTGTAAAATCTGTCCTAAGTCAGCTAATAGCAAAAACTAAAGCTAACTATAAGCAAGACAGAGTCTAGCCATAATAAATACTGAAGAATTGACGCATAACTTAAATATTTGAGCAAATTAAACCTATAGCAACATAAGGGCATCCAATGCCACCAAAACCCCTCACATTAATCAGTGCCAAGCTCGCCTTTATCATATCCGCCATCGTTATCGGTATCATGGGCATCACCATGATCGGCTTTGGCTGGGTACCGCACTTGTCTCTTATATTGGCCATCTGTGTACTACTGGCTATTGGTATGTACAAAGGACTCAGCTTTGATGACATGCAAGCACAAATGGCCTCAGGTGTTATGCGTGGTATCGGTGCTATCTACCTGTTCTTCTTTATTGGTCTGATGGTTGCGGCTCTGATGATGTCAGGTGCTATACCTACGCTCATGTATGTAGGCTTTCAGCTGATCTCACCTGAATACTATTATATTTCTGCCTTTATCTTAACCTCTATTATCGGTATTGCACTGGGTAGTAGTTTGACGACTGCAGCGACTTTGGGCGTAGCCTTTATTGGCATGAGTAATGCGTTTGATGCCAATGTGGCGATAGCGGCTGGGGCAGTGGTATCAGGGGCATTCTTTGGTGATAAGATGTCACCATTGTCTGATACTTGTACGATTGCGTCATCCGTCGTGGGTATTGATCTGTTTGAGCACATTCGTAATATGATGTATACGACAGTCCCTGCATGGATATTGACGGTGATATTGTTTTGGATGTTCTCAGGACAAACGACCAGTGCTGATCTGAGTCAAGTGACTATATTGCAAGGTCAGCTGATAGACAGTGGTCTGGTACATGGATATTCGGTACTGCCATTTGTGATATTGGTAGGGTTAGCGCTGTTTCGGGTCAATGCGATTTATACGATTATCTGTACGATTGCCGCGGCACTTATTATTACTTATGTACATAGCTCACCAAGCTTTGGTCAATTAGGTGGTTACTTGTTTGCAGGCTATGCTCCTGCTGAGTCATTAGAGCTAGGGGAAGTAGGTGGTATGCTGTCGCGTGGCGGTGTACAGAGTATGTTCTTTACTCAGGCGATTGTGATACTGGCATTAAGCTTAGGTGGTCTATTAACGGCATTAGGGATTCTGCCAGCACTACTATCTGGTATTAAAGACACATTGACGACTTCAGGGCGAGCGATATTTGCGGCAGCGATGTCGGCACTAAGCATTAACGTGCTGATCGGTGAGCAGTATTTGAGTATTCTATTGTCTGGTACGGCGTTTCGGTCAACGTTTGAGCGCTTACACTTACATCCTAAGAATTTGTCTCGGACGATTGAGGATGCAGGAACGGTGATTAATCCATTGGTGCCTTGGAGTGTGTGCGGGGTGTTTATCAGTCAGGCGCTAGGGGTGCCAGTATTAGATTATCTGCCTTATGCGTTCTTCTGTTATTTGTCGTTACTGCTGACACTGCTATTTGGATTTACGGGGCTGACGATTAGTCGGGTTAAAGAGGGGACGGCGACCCAAAATCAATAGCAATTGATATCGTTAGGGATAATAAGAGTGTTGACTAATATTGATCCCAGTACGGATTGTCACCGAATTGCTCGGCAATAAAATCAATCAAGTAACGACAACGCTGCGACAAAAAACGATTTTTTGGATAAACAGCATAAGCGGTTAGGGTTGGCAATTGATAGTGTTGGAAGACAGGTACAAGCTCGCCAAGTGCCAGTTGTTTATAAGCTATAAAGGTTGGCACAAAGGTAATGCCATGACCTTTGACTGCCAAATCTACTAAGAACTCACCATTGGTGGCTTTGATTTTGGCATCTATCATACGATGATGACTTCTGCCTTCAGTATCCACCAAGTTTATACTATTGGTTTGACCGAGACTGTATTGCAAAAGCGCATGGTTGTCTAAATCGTCTAGCGTCTCAGGCATGCCCATTCTTGCCAAATAATCGGGACTGGCGCAAATCACACAACGAATCAATGCCAACTTTTTCGCTTGATAGCTAGAATCTTGTAGCTCGCCGATTCGAATGGCCAACTCATAGCCTTCTTCAATCAAATCGATACGTCGGTCAGAAAAATCCAGATCGAATCTCAGATTGGGATGTTTATTGGCGTATTTATCAATCACATCGTTCAAATGCATGAGTCCAAAGGACAACGGCGCTGTCATTTTTAGCGTACCTTCAATACGCATAGGAGCGTCAGTAGTATGCTCATTGATAGCGTCAACTGCACGCAAGATATTGTTCACTTGCTGATAATATTGCTCACCAGCTTGCGTCAATTTAGATTGGCGGGTAGTACGGCTGATTAATTGACTGCCTAAACGCTCTTCCAACTCTTTAAGTCGGCGACTGACGGCTGATTTTGCAATATTTAACTGCTCAGCAGCTTTGGTAATACTACCTGCCTCAACAATGCGTACAAACATCGCCATGTCTTCTAATTGACCCATTATCGATGCCTCATGATTGTTCTTACACCAAGAACTTATATTTGTGATTATTGCTGTTTGTCCCATGCTAGTCAACGCCTATAATCGCGCTATTCTCTACTTAGAGACATGATTAAACACACTTTTGGAGCATTATTATGGACAAGTTACAGCAATTTAGCGCACCGCTCGGTCGTCTATTATTGTCAATCATTTTCATCTTTGCAGGCATTGGTAAAATCACAGATTATGCGACTACTCAAGGCTATATGGAGTCAGTAGGTGTGCCTGGTATGTTATTACCATTGGTAATCGCGTTTGAGGTACTAGGTGGTATCGCTATCTTGCTAGGTTATAAAGCTCGCCCAATCGCTTTCTTGTTTACTGGGTTTAGCATCGTGTCAGCTATTCTTTTTCATCAGTTCTGGGTTGATGAGTCACAGATGATCTCATTTATGAAAAATATTTCGATCGCAGGTGGGTTTTTGATGATTTTTGCTCATGGTGCGGGTGCTTACTCAATAGACAATAAGCGATAAACAATCAATAGCTGAGTTACCTCTTATACGCTTACGAAGAACAATCATAAAGGGGTAGTTTCAAATAAAGAGCGTCATGAACATTTTCACAGAAAATTTCAACAGCAGACAGTTTTTTATATAAGCATAACTTAAAGTAATTTATATAAAGTTAGCTGTGCTAATATATGTAAAAAATCTGTAGTACATTAGAACTGCTCTAATTGTTCTAAAAAACAGAATAGTTAATTGCATTTAGTGTTGTTTATCTATGTAGAATTAATAATTATAATAAGCCCATTGTTTAAATAGATTAATCGATAATAAGTATATAGAGGATTAATCTGTTGATAGCTAAGGACGAATTATGAAAACAATCTATCATGCAGCAGACTCACGTGGCGATGCCAATCATGGCTGGCTTAAAAGCAGACATACCTTTAGCTTTGCCAATTATCATAATCCTGAGCGTGTGGGGTTTGGTGCCTTACGCGTTATTAATGATGACTTTGTCATTGGCGGTCAAGGGTTTGGCAATCACTCGCACCGTAACATGGAGATTATCAGTATTCCTCTATCCGGCAAGCTCGCTCACGGCGATAGTATCGGCAACGAGGGCGTCATAGAAACTGGTGAAATTCAAGTGATGTCAGCGGGTACAGGCATTACCCATAGTGAAATGAACGGTGACGATGCAGAGGCTGTGAGGTTTTTGCAGATTTGGGTGATACCAAACAAAATGGATGTCGCACCGCGTTATCAGCAAGTGCATATGGGCGACATCATGCGACCTAACGAGTTTAGCCAAGTGCTATCACCTAATGCCGATGATGCAGGGGTTTGGATTCATCAAGATGCTTGGTTTAGCATGGGTAGTTTTGACGAAGGTATATCGCAAACTTATCAGTTAAATGATTCTAACAACGGTGTCTACGTATTTGTCATCAGCGGTGAAGTCGTAATAAATGGCCAAATCCTGTCTACTCGTGACGGCTTTTGCATTTGGGATATTCAGAGCTTTACGATGGACGCAACAGTAGCTAGCCGTGTACTAGTGATGGAAGTACCACTATTTATGTAGTCAAGAGCAAAGCACTTCATCAATTAGAGTGTTCATACCAACAATCACTCATATTAAAAATTATTTTTATTAACAATTATTTTACTAACAACATGGAGAAACACTATGTCAGATTTAACAACACTACAGCAGCTAGCAGAGAAACGTCGTTCTATCTATGCGCTAAGCAACCAACTGCCAGTAGCTAACGACGAAATCGTAAAAATAGTTGAACATGCTATTTTGCACACGCCATCGTCGTTTAACTCGCAATCGACACGTATCGTTGTATTGTTCGGCGATGACCATCGTAAATTGTGGGACATGACCGAAGATACGTTACGTGAAATCGTTGGTGATGAAGAGAAGTTCAAATCGACCAAAGAGCGTGTCAATGGTTTCCGTAATGGTGCTGGTACTGTATTGTTTTTTGAAGATCAAGCAGTCGTTAGAGGTATGCAAGAAGCCGCACCACTATATGCTGACAACTTCCCAATCTGGGCAAGTCAAACCAGCGCCATGCATCAGTATGTTATCTGGACGGCACTAGCCAGTATCGATGTTGGCGCAAACTTACAGCACTACAATCCAGTAATCGATCAAAAAGTAGCTAATGCTTGGGATATCGACAAAGACTGGACACTAAATGCACAATTGGTATTTGGAACGATTGAGCAGCCAGCGGGCGAAAAAGCATTTAAGCCAGTCGAAGAGCGTATGAAAGTTTTTGGTGCGTAAGATAGGGTAGTCTATTTTATATAACCCTAAAATTTTAATAGTCTCAAAATCTTAATAGTCCCAAAAGCTTACGTAAAACAAAAAGCGCCACTCAGTAATTGCTAGGTGGCGTTTTTTTATTGGTAATATTCTAGTGTTGAGGGTCAAGATTGTAGATTTTATCAAATAGCTTACAGCTAAGATCCATTCTTACAGAGTCCAACGACTATTTACGCTGCATCAAACTATTAGCCACCCATGCTGGACCGATTAACAAAAACTGTAAATCTTTAAAGAAAGAAGGTTTTTTGCCTTCGATTTTATGACCGATGAATTGTCCAATCCATGCAACGACAAATACCGCTGCCCATGCTCTAAAACCCCATGGCATCGCTGCCATCACTGATAGACAGATAAGAATAAACATACCCATCGCTAAAAACAGTGGCGTAGACAGGCGTACATAAAACAATAATACCAATGCGCTTAGTACCAAGGTAAACCACACAGATAGTGACATGCCCATACCTAACAGACTGACAAAGATTGTCGGCACACATAGCCAATGGATTTTTTTATTGACCAAGTTTTGATGACTGACAGAATACTCACTAAGCCATTGCTCTAGCGTACGTTTGGACATTTTTGGTTGACGAGACATACTAACCTCCCTGTTAGTAAATAAGATAAGTAACTCATACTAGCTAATGGACTCGCTACTGATCTCAGTATAAGAACGATTGTTAACATCAGTTGTAGCACTAATTGCGCCTGTCTACCATGTTATCTGATAGACGGCACAGTCAAGTTCACTCGTACTATTGATACTATATCAGCAAGGGTTTATTCAAACTCCCAGGGGGTTTTTCTATAAGAGACGCATTATCCCTGCTCGCTGCGATGCCATTCATACAGGCCGATAAAGGCGTTTACTTGATACACCATAGTCTGAATAGCAAAGATATAGTTACCAGACATCAGATTCACAATGAGCCAGACGAAGTTGACGATAATCCACAACCACCAGTTAAATGAATAACGCAGAATCATAGCTGCCTGAGCGGTAATAGAAAGCACAAAGGCAATCACATTAATCCAAAAGAAAGAGATAAATCCCAAAAACAGACTACTATCATCCTGTACGACCGCATAGCCGTAGCTCGCTAATAAGTCATTTACCGTAGGGAACAGTGCAAGTCCAACGATGATGAAGGCAGCGGTAATCAACCAAACAGCTTTACTTGCTGATTTAGGTATCATGTCGCCATCAGGATCGGTGTGCTTCGACCAATAAAAGATACCGTAAACATGGGTAAAAAAGTTAAATAGTGGAGCAAGCATCAAACCAACTGCGCCAGACGTTGCCTGCACAATGACTTCGCCAGCCGTTGCCCCCATACCAAAGCCATTGCCCATGACGTTTTTGCGGAATGATAGCGAGACCACGCAAACCAAACCAATGAACGAGACCGCTAAATAAAACCAATCAAGCGTGGTATGGTCTGTCGTGAGCCAAAAACCTGCGGACAAAGCAATAACACCGCAAATAAACCAAATGATAATCCATTGCATCGCCCATTTTCCGGTGATGTTGTCCAATAGCTGAATACGCATCGCTTTTCCCCTCAAGTAAATACTGATATCAATATAGTGCTAACTACCATGTGCTAGTTGAATAACGTGTGCTAGTTGAATAACATATGCTAGTGAATAAATTATTATAAATATGCTCAGTACAGTTTATGATTTTTTGCCATAGATATATTGATTAATCAATAGTAGTGCTTGCTGATAGCGAGCATCATAGTCAGGCTGATCAATCATATGCGGTGCAATATCGTGACGCGCAAAAATATCTATCAAACGCTGCTCAAAGCGTCCACGCGCTTCAGGCGTACCCAAAGATCGCATACCATCATCAACCCATGGCGTATTGTTATCTAACATAATGGTGTGGTCTAAACGAAATTCATCGATACAAGCAGCCACAAAGGGATGTGTTCGACCCTCATACTCTTCACAAAATGCTTGCGTAGTGACAAAGTCAGTATCAACGATGGTGATAGGGGCCGTTGCATTGGCTTTAGCTTCTCGGATTGCCTCAGCATGGTCGAGACAAATAGGGCCATAATCACTGTACTGTAATCCAACCTCGCTACCACCCAAATCTGTACCAACATACAGACGCCCCATTTCTAGGGCAAAGCTGGCACCATAATAATTGGCAAGCTTATGGACTAGCGTTGTTTTACCTGAGCTTTCACCGCCGACGATAGCGACAGTCTTGGTATAGTCGGCGCGGGCTTGCGGATGAAGTGCTGACCAATGGGCAACGGGATCACGCGCAATCGCATAAGAGTCAAATTCCGGCTGTAGCGGCGTAGTAACGACTGGCAAAAGCAGCTGCTCTTGTATGTCATTGCGAGTGAGCGGATGGTTTTCCGCCATAAACAATACAGTCTCTGTTGATAGTGATAAGGCGTCCATCAAACGTTGCAATTTGGCATTGCTAGCAGCGACATCGATACTGGCATCATTACTGGCGCTATACAGATGTTCGTGCAGCGGTAGCTCTATCTCATGAGTAGTATGAATATGAATAAATGGCAAGTCGGCACAGGCCATCTGTAGCCAACGCGCTTTGTCTTGTAGGGTAATGGTAAAATCAGGATGCGGCGATGGATGCGCCATAATGACGATATGCAAGGTCTTGGCTTGTCCTGCTGCATCCAATATGCTGCGCATCTGCCCTAAATGCAGCGGCTCGAAATGTCCAATCATCAATCCAGTGTCGTACATAGTTATCCTTATTATTTTTTATTCTAATCTTAGTGTTCTATCTCTATTCCAAAAAATACGGTCAATGCTGTCTAAGTTAGATAATCCAAACTAGACATCTATCAAGATCCAAATCAGAAATCTATTAAGAATCGTAATACCAACCACGTTCTTTACTTCTACTATTTTTCATAAAGGTATTCTTATCTAATAGTTGAGCACTGTCCTAGCTTTCATCATAGAATATCTGAAATATGAGTTGCTTATCAGCATGGTATAAAGCTTTTGGATGATTTGCAGGTGGGTTATTGTAAAAATAGGGTATATCGCACGTACACGGAATCGCACGTTTTTTAATTGAGGATTTTTTAACTGAGCAAAGTTGGTTAGCTAAAAAGTTATCCGGACTATCAAAATTTTCATTCGATTTTAGCGTTATAAAGCTAGCTTATCTCTTTGATTAAATTAAAAATAACAAGATACGTGAAGCGAGATTGCAAGGTTGTAGCAACAAAGATCGTTTTGAAACATTTTGAAATAACTATTTAAAATCAGGGGCTTGCATGGTGCTATGACAGATTAGGGTAAGCTTGAGTAGCATAAACTCACAAAGTACTGCTATACCTTCAACAGATAAATCCTGAATTATTGATATACTGATTCGTAAGTTAGCAAAGCAAGATAATGTTTTAGCTAAATACGTAAGACAATCAGAAAAATAGAATAAAAAATAAACAAGAATAGAAAATAGAGAGGTATTTGATTTGGCTAAGTTAGCAAAATTACATCGCTCACCAAACAATCGCATGATAGCAGGTGTGATGGGTGGCATTGCAGAATATGCTGGTTGGTCGCCAACATGGGTGAGAGTATTATTTGTCATTATCTCATCGTTAAGCGCAGCAGTACCAGGC
Source organism: Psychrobacter sp. NPDC078409 (assembly GCF_050268505.1). Lineage (NCBI taxonomy): Bacteria > Pseudomonadati > Pseudomonadota > Gammaproteobacteria > Moraxellales > Moraxellaceae > Psychrobacter > Psychrobacter sp. NPDC078409. Next base: position 353,366 of record NZ_JBNNGW010000004.1, on the reverse strand, counting down.
ATTTTGATTTATATCATCCTATGGATAATCATGCCAAAAGCTAATAGTCAGTCTTATCAATAATAGGAGCCTGATAATTTTTTTCAAAATTAGCTTTTTTAGAATTAGGTTTTTTGAACCAGTTAAAGAGTCAAGTTTAAGTTAGACGTAGTTGCTAAAAACAGTAGACCTCCAAAAAATAAAAAGCCTGATTAATCAGGATGCCCAAGATACAATTTTCCTCCTGCCCGAATGCTAGCGCATTTGGGTATTTTTTTATTTATTGTATTAGTGCGACTTCCATGATGATTTGCCTAAAAATACGCTATACAACTGAGGTTTTGTGCCCACTATGCAAATTTAGTTGATGTAAATATGGATAAAATAGTCAATTTTTAGTAAGGTGAGCAGGCAGATAGAGTCGTTGCCGAATAGGTCGCGCGAGCGCTATCAGAGATTTATTTAATAATACTCATTTCACAGTGGCTTTACTATGAAAACCGAAACTATGACATCCCAAGCGATAACCCCGATGACACAAGATAAAGACTCTCAACCGATGACTTTTCAAGATTTAATCTTAACTTTGCAAAATTATTGGGCCGATAAAGGCTGCGTTGTATTGCAGCCCTACGACATGGAAGTCGGTGCAGGTACTTTTCATACCGCGACGTTTTTGCGCTCGTTAGGTCCTGAGCGCTGGAATGCGGCGTATGTACAGCCATCACGTCGTCCTACTGACGGGCGCTATGGTGATAACCCGAACCGCCTGCAGCATTATTATCAGTTCCAAGTCGTGCTAAAGCCAAATCCACCTAATATCCAAGAGCTGTATCTGGACTCACTACGAGCCATTGGTATTGATCCATTGGTGCATGATGTGCGCTTTGTAGAAGACAACTGGGAGTCGCCAACGCTTGGTGCGTGGGGACTTGGTTGGGAGATCTGGTTAAACGGTATGGAAGTCACGCAGTTCACCTATTTCCAACAAGTTGGCGGTATTGAATGTTTCCCAGTCACTGGCGAAATCACTTACGGGCTTGAGCGATTGGCCATGTACGTACAGGGCGTCGATAGCGTTTATGATTTGGTCTGGGCAGACGGTGAGTTTGGCCGTGTTACGTATGGCGATGTCTTTCATCAAAACGAAGTCGAGCAGTCTACCTACAACTTTGAGCACGCTGATGTGCCAATGATGGGTGAGATGTTTGACTTTTATGAGCAACAAGCCGACAAATTGGTCGATGCAGGATTGCCACTACCAGCTTATGAGATGGTACTAAAAGCATCTCATGCGTTTAACTTACTTGATGCACGCGGCGCTATTTCAGTGACTGAGCGTCAGCGTTTTATCCTACGTGTGCGTACGCTTGCTCGTAAGGTTGCTTTTGGTTATGTCGAAGCTCGTGCCAAATTGGGCTTTCCGTTGGCTGATGAAGAGCATCGCCAAGCCGCACTCGATAAGTATTTACCAAAAGAAGACGTGGCAGCAGACAGCTTAGCAGCAGACAACTCAGCAAAAGAAACTACTGACACGAACCAATCTACTAACGATAAATAGGAGCATCCCATGAGTACTATTCTATTTGAACTGGGGTGTGAAGAGCTACCTCCAAAGAGCCTAAAACCATTACGTGATGCGCTACAAGCCAGTGTCACTGAGCAATTGACGGCAGCAGATATCACCTTTGATAGTATCAAAGCCTTTGCTGCTCCGCGCCGTTTGGCCATTCAGATTCAAGGTATTAGCGATAAGCAGCCTGATCGTACTGAGCAAAAACGCGGACCAGCGATTAAAGCGGCGTTCGATGCAGAGGGTAACCCAACACGTGCGGCCATGGGCTTTGCCAAAGGCTTGGGTATTGAAGCCAGCGAGCTTACGACGATTAATACCGACAAAGGTGACTATGTCGGTTTTGAGCAGACTATCCGTGGTCAAGCGACCACTGAGTTACTGCCTGCAATTTTTCAAACCGCGCTAGATAATCTGCCGATTGCTAAGCGTATGCGCTCAGGTGCTAGCCGCAACGAGTTTGTGCGTCCAGTACAGTGGGCAGTATTAATGCAGGATGATACTGTCATCGATGCCACTATCCAAGGTCATCAGACTGGTACGCAAACGCGTGGTCATCGCTTCCACAGCCCTGACTACCATAACATTGCTCATGCCAATGATTACGAGCAATTGCTAGACGGTCTGAAAGTAGTAGCAGATTTTGATAAGCGTCAAATGCTGATCAAAAACCAAGTAAAAGCTTTAGCGGATGAGGTTAATTCCGATGCCATCGTACCGCAGGATTTGTTGGACGAAGTCACCGCATTGGTTGATTTCCCGATTGCGCTACGAGCAAGCTTTGAAGCGCGCTTTTTACAAGTACCGCAAGAGGCACTTATCTCGACCATGCAAGCGGATCAAAAATATTTCTGCTTAACCGATAAAACTGGCAAATTACAGCCTTACTTTATCTTTATTACCAATATTGAATCAAAAGATCCTAACCAGATTATCGAAGGTAATGAAAAAGTTGTGCGTCCACGTTTGGCTGATGCAGAGTTTTTCTTCTTGCAAGATCAAAAGCAGCCGTTGTTTGCGCTCACAGAAAGCCTAAAAAATCGCGTATTCCAAGATAAGTTGGGTACGATTTGGGAGAAGTCTGAGCGTATTGCTAAGCTTGCTGCGTTTATCGCCACGTTGATGCAGCAGCAAGGCCACGATATCAATGTCGATGAAACCGTACGTGCGGGTATTTTGTCTAAAGCAGATTTGGCCAGCTCGCTCGTCGGCGAATATCCTGAATTACAAGGTATCGCAGGTACTTATTATGCACGTTTGAATGATGAGCCAGAAGCGGTCGCTGCCAGTTTAGAAGAGCAGTACCTGCCCAAGTTTAGCGGTGATGTATTACCACAGACACCGATTGGCATCTGCTTAGCATTGGCTGATCGTTTAGATACGCTCGTTGGTATTTTTGCGATTGATCAAGCACCGACGGGTTCAAAGGATCCGTTTAGTTTACGTCGTTCTGCTATTGGTATCTTGCGTATTTTGATCGAAAAGCAGTTGCCGATTAATCTAGTTGCGCTCGTTGAGCAAGCGATTAAAGGCTATAGCGATGCTGAAGGAAGTAAGATTGCCAAAATGGGTGATACTTTTACCCAAGTCATGGCATTCCTAAACTCGCGCTATCGTGCGATGTATACAGAACAGGGCGTTAGCGTCGATACGATTCAAGCAGTGCAAGCGATTAACCCGCATATGCCGCTTGATTTTGATCAGCGTATCCGTGCAGTTCAAGCATTTAGCGAGCTGTCACAAGCGTCGATGTTGGCTGATTCAAACAAACGCGTTGCTAATATATTGGCCAAGTCAGAAGTAAGTGTGGCTGATACAGTCGATGAAGCGCTATTGTCTGAATCTGCTGAGCAAAACTTATATGCAAATGTGAAGCAAGCACAGACAGTGGTACAACCATTGCTTGAGCAAGCAGACTATACGCAAGTATTGCAAACGCTGGCTAGCTTAGATGAGCCGTTGACCCAGTTCTTTGATCAAGTAATGGTCAACAGTGAAGATGCTGCGCTTAAAAACAATCGCTTGGCATTGCTAAAGCAAGTTCGTGCCTTGTTCTTGACGGTAGCTGATATCAGTGAGCTACAGCTGTAACCCTGCTAAAACCTGATAGTTACTTTAACCTGATTGTTGTTTTAAATTGACGGTTACTTTTGATAAAAAACCTGGCTTATCGTGGCCAGGTTTTTTTGTTATACAATTGACGGATTTGTTGGTAGGTTTATCTAGTGGATATAACCAGTCAATTAGTGCAATCAGCAATTAAACGGTAAAAGCATTGTATTATCGCTATTATTGACGGTAAAATTTATGCTATCAAGACTTGTTAAATAATTTTATTTAGTAGATTTCATTATTTCTCACGTTTACCCGTCATCGAAGGAGCACTGCCGTGTTTGCTGTTATTATCGTCATCCTTATTATTTGGGCTTCAATGTGGGCTTTTTATAAGTTTATGTACCCGCGTGCACCTAAAAGCATGATGCCAAAAGAAGGGGATGTGACCACTCCGCGTCAGTGTAATTTCTGTGGCAACAGCTTGGCTGAATATCGCGGTGTACTTGAAACCAAACCAAGTACAGCTACCGATGGCAATGTTGAAGCGAACCAAGAGTTATTCTTTTGCAATTATGAACATCAGGCAGACTTTCATGCAGGCAAGACCTACACGCCTTATGCATAACTAGACAAATAATTGACCAAAAAAAGCGCCTAACTTTATTGGCTAGGCGCTTATGTGTTTAATACAGTACGATGCATCTACAGAATAGAATGAGCATCTTTCATGATTTTATTGAGCAATGCCTCGGACTGTTTGTCTTTCTGCAAGCGATCTTCATCACTTCTTTGATTGGCATGGATTTTTTCATACAAGTTTAAGCAGCACAGTACCAGTATGCTTTCTTGGCTAAGGCTTGGCGCATCTCTTTTTAGATCGAGCGCATAGTTGTTGATATACGAAACCGCTGACAGTAGCTCTTCTTGCTCATGTACTGGACAAAAGATTGGATAAGTAACCCCAGCAATCGCAATATCGACTTTCTTGATTTGTGGTTCTGGCGCTTTAGGTGTTTTGGTATTAGATTGTGCCATGGCGCTTGATATATTTGATGCTGCTGGTGCTGTTTTTTGCGCTGGCGCACTTGTTACTGGTGCACTTGGCGCTTGAGTATTTTTTGGTTGTTTTTCTATCGATTTGCTTTGGTCATCGGTCATGATAAATCCTACAATGTCTGGTCAGTGAAATGAGTGATATCAGATTTTACAAATAGCATTTGGCAGTTGAATAAACAGTACGTCTTTGCTATCTGCTACAAGAATGCGTTAGCCTTCTGCTTGATCGATACGAGTTAGGCGTTGTAATACGACTTGCGTACGCTCGGCTGCCAATTGGTTCTTCTTTTGTAGTTCACTGTTTTGTTGTTTGATATCGCTATACTGCTGCTTTAGCTCATTATTGTGTTGTTGCAGCTCGCTGTTTTGTTGTTGTAATTGGCTGATCTGTTTTTGCAGTTTGTCTTGTTCTTCACCGATCATATGGTGCGCTTCTGCAAGACTCTGATAGCGCTTGTCGAGATCGTTCAATTGTTTTTTGGCACCGTCACGTTCGTTATGACTGTTATCTAATTTGGTTTTTAGTGCGGCAAATTCTTTTGAATCAGTAACAGGGTGTTGTTTTAAGCTGCTAAGTTCAGCACTGACAAGCTGATACTGTTTTTTGATGTCGAGTACCATTTTTTCTAATATTCTAAGTTGATCATACATAGTCAGTTTTTATCCTTAACAAGTAAGCGTGAATGAATTTTGTTCGCTGCATTTAATAATGCCATAGGTGACCGCATAATATCTATATCAACAAAGTAATTACAAGCATCAGGCTTTGTCTTTTCACTTTTATTTTTCGATGATTTGTTCATGACATTTTATCGCGACTATTTTTATTTTATGAGCAGTAATCAATTACTAGGACATCTATTATGAATGATAATATCTCTGGCTGGAATACTTGGCTGACTGCGTTTGATGATTGGACTGACGTGTCTATCAGCGAAGTGCATGGCATGATGACAGGGCTTATGACGGCTTGTAATGCGCCGGACGAAGCAACTTGGGCTAAGGTGTTTGAGGAGCTTAGCTTTGCTCCATTACCGGAGCCTGCATTGACCTTGCTGACAGAAGAAGCGGAAGACATCGTGTTTCAGCTAAAAGACAAAGATGATGCCTACGCGTACATGCCGCTCATCCCGGATGATGAACATGATTTATACGAGCGCGTGATGGCTTTGAAACAGTGGGCAAACGGTTTTATGACCGGTTTTGGTATTACTGATTGTGGTTTGACCAGTGAAGAAAACGAGATGCTATCTGATTTGGCTAAGATTGGCGCAATTCGTCTCGAAGATGATGAAGATTTTGAAGGTGGCGAAGAGTCTTATCTTTATATCTATGAATTTGCTCGTATGGTACCAGTAAGCTTTGCCACACGTAAGCGTAAGGCTGTCAAAGGTATCGCGCTCATCGCAGGTTTGTCTATCGATGCCAAAACAACTAAAGAGCTACAGGCAGAAGGTAAGCTACCAAAACCAATGCCGCCAGTGGTTGATGTGATGAATCATAACAATCCATCGTAAGGCAGCTCTGACACATCATAGTTCTGAAAATTGTAGTAAGGATATTTTATGATCCAAAATAACAGTAGTAATAGCGACAATGTCAGTAATAGCGATAACGTTGATAGTAGCAGCGATGTTCAGATGAAAAGTGTCGAGCACCCTACTCAGAGCCTCGATTGGCTAACACGTCTCATCGCCTTTGATACGGTCAGTCGTCACTCTAATTTGGCCTTGATTAACGATGTAAAGTCATACTGTGAGCAGATGGGTTTGACGGTAGATTTGACCTTTAATGAAGCTAAAACCAAAGCTAACTTGTTTGTGACTGTACCAGCTGGTGAAAACGCTGATATTATCAATAACGGTCTGGTCTTATCAGGTCATACTGACGTTGTGCCAGTCGATGGACAAGCGTGGTCTTCAGAGCCATTTACCGCGACGATACGTGGTGATAAGCTATATGGTCGCGGTGCATGTGACATGAAGGGCTTTATCGCTTGTGCGCTCACGTTATTGCCGCAAGCCGTGCAGTTATCGAATAGCGGTCAGCTACGTCGTCCGTTGCATTTGGCATTGTCGTTCGATGAAGAGGTTGGTTGTTTGGGTGCGCCATTGATTTTGGCAGACCTAAAAGCACGCGGTATCACGCCTGATTATTGTATCGTTGGTGAGCCCACTAACATGGCTATGGTAGTTGCACATAAAGGCATCGCAGTTTATCGTTGCCGTGTACATGGCAAGTCGGCGCATTCGTCATTGATTGCACAAGGTGTCAATGCTATTAGCTACGCGAGCAGATTGGTTGGCTATGTAGATACGCTTGCTGAAGAGCTGAGCGCTCGTGATGATAACGATGCGTTATTTACAGTGCCTTATTCAACATTGTCAGTAGGTACCATACATGGTGGTACAGCGACTAATATCGTGCCCAATCTGTGCGAGTTCACCTTTGACTATCGTAACCTGCCGCACATGACACAAGACGATATACTAGCGCCCATTCAGGCAAAAGTCGCTGAGCTAAATGCCCAAATGCAAGCACGCGCGCCAGAGACTGGTATTGAGCTGATGCAAGAAGAAAGCGTCCCAGCAATGACAGATGACGATAGTGCTGAGTTGCAATCATTGATCGCTGCGCTGACAGGAGATGATGAGCGTCATAAAGTGGCTTACGCGACTGAAGGCGGTCAGTTTACCAATGCAGGTATCCCAACGATTATCTGTGGCCCTGGTAGTATTGAGCAGGCGCACAAAGCGGATGAGTATGTGGAGCTTAGCGAAATTGAACGCTGCGATGCGTTTTTAAAGAAATTGTTAGATAGCTGTACGACTCAGCCGTCCATGCAGTCATAATTATTCAGAAGAATGCGTGTCGTTCCTTTAAGAATTTTTGCGAGACTTTTTTGACATATAGGTATAAGTGACACCGTCTGAATGGCGGTGTTTATTTTTTAGTCGCATATTTAAGTCGTATAGCCGTTCGTATTAGAACCATTTACACATGACAAAGTAGGGGTGGGTTGATGTCTTGGCATCTGTTTGCAGTGTTTTTCGCAAGTACGTTTTTTATCTCAGCGACTCCTGGTCCTAATATGCTGCTGGCATTTCAGTATGGCATGAACTATGGCGTCAAACGAACCTTATGGACGCTGGCAGGTCTGAGCCTTGGTTTGTTTGCATTACTGCTATCGACACTGCTTGGCTTGGACGTAATTAGTCGCCAGTCACCGTGGCTACTGACCATTATCAAGGCTGTGGGTGCGGTATATTTAATCTATTTGGGTATCAGCTCTTGGCGCGATGCTGGTGACGGTAGCTTGATGAGTGATGCTAAAGAGTTGAGTGCCGAGGTAGCAGCAGACTATGCTGCCACTGATGGATTGCCTACACCACAGCCGCGTTCGCTCTCTAGTGCTGCTACTAAAATAGCGCCGAGCAACATGACCTTGTTTCGTACTGGTGTTTGGGTGTCATTATCTAATCCAAAAGCTATCTTGTTCTTTGCGGCCTTTTTCCCTAAATTTATCAATTTTAGTGCGCCACTATGGCCACAATATGTCCTATTGACCATCGGCTTGTTTTTGAGCGAAACGATTTGGCAAATCGTATATACGCTAGGTGGCAAGAAGCTAGCAAGCTGGCTCGATGTGGGTAATCGCTTAGCTTGGCTCAATCGTGGATGTGGGGTAATATTTATAATTATCGCTGCTGCTTTATTGGCTGAAGTGTTAAATAGTTTTATAGCTTAAAAAATACCGATAATATTTCAAATTAAAGTGATTAATTAAACACACGTTTATTAAATTATTTTCTATACAAGCCAAATTAATTATTGACTTTAATTTTTAAATCGTTATTATTGGCTCATTGATTTATATCGCTTATGTTTCATAAGCGATAAATCGTTTCAATTAACCTGCTATTGTCGTCCTGACATTAGCCACAACCTATGGAGGAATCATCGTGTCCTATATAACTACCAAGACGTTTTTAAAGATTGAATGTGTAAACCACATGACAGCAATGACACCTTCGAAAAGGTTTGGCTAAATTTTTATATAAGCTATTGAGTGATATCCCATCTATCGATATCAACGAATAGCCTTCTGTATCTACTTGCGCTATCTCTTTTCTAAGTCTACTGTGCCAAATTTGCTCTGCGATCGTGCTAAGCTATATTGCGCCTGCTGTTATCTGTTTGCCTAACATTTTTCTTTACCGTTATTGCTAATAAAGCGACTCAGGCTATGATTTAGCTAAAGCTTTTCTATGCGTATAATATTTACGCTGTGGCCGACGGTTCTGATCTATATTATATTTCTTTAAAATGTCCATAATAAATTAACTATGAATTTTTATTGATTTTTTTAATTAATAAGAATACGGTCTTTTATTGCCTAAATTTTATAATTTATTAATTTTATTTCTTATTAAACGTTTCGTTTAATTGAGACGGATAAGTAATGTCTAAAAATTATAAAAAATGGTAATTATAAAAATGTATGGTTATAAAGATAACAAAATGGAAATAACAAATTATGAGCATTCAATTAGTATTAAATGAAAATAGTAAACATGGCGTACCAGTCAAAATTTATACCTCGGATATTGAGCAAGGTGCGATGCAGCAGTTACGCAATTTAGCCCAGCTAGAGTTTGTGCATTCACACATTGCAGTGATGCCCGATGTGCACGTTGGCAAAGGCGCAACAGTCGGCAGCGTGATTCCGACCAAGTCCGCCATCATTCCTGCCGCAGTTGGGGTAGACATTGGCTGTGGTATGAACGCAGTACGTTTGTCCCTGACGGCAAGTGATCTGCCTGATAGCTTACGGTCGTTACGATCGATCGTTGAACAACAAGTGCCAGTCGGCTTCAATATGCATAAGCAAATCCAAGCCAAGAACTCAACGCTTGATCCACTAGGAAAACGCCTGAAACCGATTACTGATAAACACCCGGGTTTGCTTAAAATGCTCAAAGGTTTTGAGCGTACTTGGGCAAAGCAGTTGGGTACATTGGGCGGTGGTAATCACTTTATTGAGCTGTGCTTGGATGAAAACAATGATGTCTGGGTAATGCTGCATTCTGGCAGTCGCGGTATTGGTAACTGTATCGGTCGTTATTTCATCAACCTTGCCAAAAAAGAACGTCAATCGCGCTTTGGCCATGTGCCAGATCGAGATTTGTCTTACTTTGCCGAAGGGTCTGATAGCTTTGCCGATTATGTCGAAGCAGTGGGTTGGGCGCAGGACTACGCGTTAGAGAACCGCCGTGAGATGATGCGTCTCGTCATTAAGTCATTGCAGTCGCCACAAGCGGGGTTGCCACGGTTTCAGCTGACCAAAGAAGCCATCAATTGTCATCATAATTATGTCAATGAAGAGGTGCATTTCGGTGAGCAAGTCTATGTGACGCGTAAAGGCGCGATCAGTGCTTATGAAGGTGAGCTTGGTATTATTCCAGGCTCTATGGGCGCAAAGTCTTTTATCGTACGTGGTCTGGGCGAGGCGGAATCGTTTTGCTCATGTTCACATGGCGCAGGGCGACAGATGAGCCGTGGTAAAGCCATGCGAGCGTTCACCATCGACGAGCTAAAAGCGCAGACGGATGGCGTCGAATGTCGCAAAGATAAAGGCGTCATCGATGAAATACCCGGAGCGTATAAAGACATTGATGAAGTGATGGCCAATCAAGCTGACTTGGTTGAGGTGGTGCATACGCTGAAGCAAGTTATGTGTATTAAAGGCTAATACCAAGCCTGCAAATCCTCTTAGCGTTGTCAAACTTGCTTAATGTACTGGATGTACAATTTGCGCTCGTTTTCCTCGCTAAGGTGATTTTCGGCATTGGCATCTCAGGAAAATCAAAGAACAGGTAACAACATGAGCTTAAAACAAACGTTAAAAAAGGCCAAACAGATTGAACGACAGTTAGAACAGAAAGCTGAGACAGGCGTGCAACACTCGCTAGGTACTGTCAAACCACGTAATTATTTGGCTCTGGATCCACTGTTAAGAAAAGGTGGTATTCATGAGAAAGAAGATATCGACATCGTCCGAAAAAAACGTCGCCGCGAGACCAAGCAGCAGTTACGGAAGACAGATTGGCTATCGGAGTAGCAATCATTCATCTTAATCTTAAATTTAAACAACAAAAAAAGCCGTTCGCTATTATAGTGAACGGCTTTTTTATTCTTACTCAAACTTATAATTTAACCATTGTTACCTTAACCACTAGGCCAATACTTCGATTAGCTCACCTTTCACCATGTGCGGACTGACGAAATCAGTAATACGTACGCTCACAAGTTTACCCAACAGCTCATCCATTTTCTCAACATCATGAGGGAACATAACGGTACGAGTATTATCTGCCGTACCGATTAAGCAATCAGGATGACGGTTGGCGACTTGTTCAACCAAGACGCGAGTAGTGGTGCCGACCATTTCATGAGTTTTGGCAAGCGTTGAGTCAATGATGACTTTCTGGAATTCAGCCAAGCGAGCTTTCTTGGTGGTGAAGCTTACATCATCTGGCAACTCAGCGGCTGGCGTACCTGGTCGCTTAGAATAGATAAAGCTATAAGAGTGATCGAAGTTCAACTCTTTCGCCAAGTTTAAGGTATCTTGGAAGTCTTGATCGGTCTCACCTGGGAAGCCAATGATAAAGTCACTCGACAAGTGAATATCTGGACGAATGGCCTTTAGCTTATTAATCTGATTGATATAAACATCAATCGTATGGTTGCGCTTCATCGCTGCCAAGATAGCGTTTGAGCCACTCTGAACCGGTAAATGTAAGTGTGAAACCAGCTCTGGCAATTGTGCATAGGCATCAATGATGTCATCAGTGAACTCTAGCGGATGGCTGGTCGTATAGCGAATACGCTCGACACCGTCGACATGCGAGACATAATGCAATAGCTCAGCGAAACGGCAAATGCTGCCATCGTCTTTTTCGCCACGATAGCCGTTGACGTTTTGACCCAACAGGTTGATTTCACGGATACCTTGAGCGGCAAGGCTGTCAATCTCTGCCAATACGTCATCAAGTGGACGGGATAACTCTTCGCCGCGGGTATAAGGTACCACGCAGAATGAGCAATATTTTGAGCAGCCTTCCATGATAGAGACAAAGGCTTTATAGCCTTCTACTCTTGGCTCAGGCAAAAAGTCAAACTTCTCAATGCTAGGGAATGACACGTCAATTGTGCCGATACGATTCTTAGGTGCGATTTCACGCTGTTCGTTTGATTGATCGTATAGCTCTGGCAGGCGATGCAAGGTTTGTGGGCCAAATACCATATCGACATAAGGCGCGCGTTTTTGAATGTTATCGCCTTCTTGTGAGGCCACACAACCACCGACGCCAATGACGAGGTCAGGGCGTTTTTCTTTTAGTTTGCGCCAGCGGCCCAATTCTGAAAAGACTTTTTCTTGCGCTTTTTCTCGGATAGAGCAAGTGTTCATCAGTAGTACATCGGCCTCATCGATATCATGAGTCACTTCCATACCATGTGAGTCGCCTAACACGTCTAGCATTTTGCCAGAGTCATAGACATTCATCTGACAGCCTTGGGTGGTGACAAAGACCTTTTTTGTCGCTGCTTTTTCGACGGGTGCTTGGGCTGAACTTGCTTCTTTGAGTGCAGTGACAGCACGTGCGGTGACAGTCGTCTCAGCAACAGCATCGTCATCGATGCGGGGATTGAATACAGTAACACTCATAAGGATAAGTCCATGATTGACCAAAAATATAGCGAAGTAGCCGATTAACAGGTGGCGTATTTTATCACAACCCTGTGCCAATGTGAAAAATTAGCACAGGCGATGAGGTATCAATACGATAAATAATTCATAGCAGTATCAATTATTTACTGTCGTTCATATTACTATTCATAAAAACTGCGGCTCGCTATCACTTCTATGTTACACCGTGCTGTCCTATTTATTAACAAAAGGTAAAGGAGATAGTTGAAAGCACAATGAGTATAGTATGATGATTGCTATACCCTTGGCGGTACTTAGCGAACCGTTATTCACATATTTGTAGAGATATCATAAAGAGAGTCAGTATGACAAAGTTGCGTGTTGCGCATAGCATCAAGGATGAAGAGTCTATCAGTCAAAAACACGCGTCAAAGCGAATCACAGTAGGTACGCTACGGCTGAGCGCGTTGAGCGTGGCAACAGCGGTCAGTGCACTTGGCGTGTCACAGGTCGCTTGTGCCGAGTTGACGTGGGGCGATGAGGAAAGCTACCAACAAGAAAGTAACTATCAACAAGATTATCAGCAAGACAGCAGTATCGACTCATTTATGGCAGCCGCTATCGCCGCCGATCGCGGTGATGTAAGTGCGCTCTATAACTATGAGCAAGTCATGAGCGGCGGGTTGTTTGCGATGTATCCGACTTATTGGCGCATGAATCTAGACCTCAATTCACAGAGTTCAGCAGCTGTCTCGCAGTTTGTGCGTCAGTATCCAGATACGGTTATGGCTGAGAAATTGGTGGCTGATTTTGCGGAGACCAAAGCAGGATCGAATGATTATGCCTCGGTTAGACAGGTAGCCAATTTGATTACCAATGCGGATGCCAGTGAGCGCTGTGCCGTTGCGCTTGGGTTTAATAATGGCGGTGATACTATGCGTGCTATGGCAGCCAAATCTGATGTGTGGCTAACCACCAAAAAGCAACCAGCATTGTGTGATCAGCTAGCGATGGAGATGAACAACAACGCGTTGATTAGTAATCAAGATCGTGCGGCTCGTCTCAAGCGTATGCTACGTAAAGGCAAGACCGGCGATATTATGGCGTTGTCCTCACGCCTTGGTACGCCAATTGCTTATTCTGCGCTCAGTGAAATTCAGCTAAACCCGTCTTCTTTCTTTAGCCGTTTTGGTCGTGAGCCTGCAAGCCAAACCAATCAATACCTATATATGTACGCAATCGGCCGTATGGCTGACAAGTCTTATCGTGAGGCGGCGCTACAGTTAGACTTTGATATCAGACAAGACAATCAGCGCGCGGTCAAATTGTTGAATGACGAAACCCGACGCTATGCTTATCGTACGCTTGGCGTGCAGCGTATGAATCACAACACTGATGATGGTTTTAACGCTGAAGCAGTGGATTGGTTCCGCAACAGTTTGGACAATGACTTTAATTTTGAAGAAGCTGAAGATTACGCTATGGCAGCGATTCGCTTCAGTCGTTGGGATGATGTGGTAGAAGCCATCTCAAAAATGGATGGCGAAACCCAAAAAGAAGCCCAATGGCAGTATTGGCTGGCTCGTGCGTACGAGCAGTCAAGCGATAGTAGTAAGCGTAATACGTCCAAAAAAATGTATCAAAACTTATCAAAGAGTAATGACTACTATGGTTTGATGGCAAAAGATAAAATAGGGCAGCGTTTTGATGCTAGCCGCCTAGGCGGTAGTAACTTGCCGAATGTCAGTACCGCTGACCGCGCGCGCGTCATGCAAGATGCTAACTTTGCTCGTGCGTTTGCGTTATATAACTCTGAGGCTAGTCGTGCTTATGCCAACCGCGAGTGGAACTGGGCAGTGAAGCAAGCTCGTGACAATCGTGATGACAATTTGATTATTGCCGCTGCTCGTCAAGCCTATGATATGGGCTGGCTCGATCGAGCGATTTATGCCGTTGATAATACTGATAGAGTGGATAGCTTAGCACTTTCGCATCCGATGCCGCATCAAAGCGCAGTCGTACGTTATAGTGAGTCAGCGGGTATTGATCCAGCGTGGGCGTACGGTATCATGCGTCAAGAAAGCCGTTTTGTATCTTCTGCGCGCTCAAACGTAGGCGCGAGTGGACTGATGCAGGTCATGCCTGATACCGCGAAGTATATTGCTCGTAACCTAGGTGAGACGTATAGTGCAAGCCGTGCCAACAGTGGTGATACTAATATCCGCTATGGTACGTGGTATATGGGTGATATCTTGGGTAAACTCAATTATCAGCCAGTATTGGCAACTGCAGGCTATAACGCTGGTCCTAACAATGCCAAACGCTGGCAGCCAGTTTATGGTTCGCTCGCCGCAGATCAATATGTAGAGTCGATTGCATTTCCTGAGACACGTAACTATGTCAAACACGTAATGGAAAACGCCACTATTTATAGCAGTCTGTTGGGTCGTGGTCAGCCGATTACTCAGCGTATGGGTACGGTGCCAGCTGGATTTTAATCACTGAACTTGTATTTGATAAACCACTAATGATTTATTGTTAGTGGTTTATTTTTATCTGCTGATTTGCTTTGCTAATTGTCAATTGATCAACTCTGATTTGCCAAAGTAGCATTCATTTGGCTAAGGTAAATTTCACAGCCGTCATCCTTCAGTGCTTTATCAACATTTATCGATCTTCCTGACGATGTCGTCAACGTTTACGTTTTTGCTATAGATTAAAAAAAACGTTTTGTTACCATTGCCTTAATGGGAAACCCTATTTTTCAGTCTTGTTCTTAGGTCAATGCGTGTTTTATGTATCGCGTCTAATGATTTAAGTTATAGCCTATGTCTTATCATTGCTAACTAACTGCCCTCAGTCCTATGATCAAAAAATATTTTAGTCTGTCTACGTCGCCAAAGACCAAATATTCGTTATCTAATCGGATATGCTTTTTATCGAAGGCAAATACAAAGACAGATACTAACCTCAGCAATAAGGTCGCTAACTCTATGGTGCAATTGTGTGCAGGGTTGGATAGCAAACATAGCGTAGGTAGTATCAAAGCAACGATGAGCTTTGGCGCTTTACTGCTTATACAAGGTATTGTACTGCTACCAGCACAGGCGGCTAACACGGTTAAGACTGGTCAGCGCGTATTGATGATTGAGATGACCCCAGCATTATGTAATATGCAGCCAACGCGGGCACGTATGCGTCAGTGTTTAGAAGGGTATTCATTGACCGTATCTGGTCTGGATATGGGATATGGTGAGCGCTGCGGTCGCGGTAGTGAGCCACGTCTTACCCCGCTACAACTAAAAGTCGTTAACCGAATCATGCCTGACACAACGGTACGTAGCCAAACGTGGCAACGTTACGGGGCTTGTAGTCCGCTTAGCGCCAGCAGTTACTTCCGCCAGATTACTAACTATGCAGGTGGATTAAAATTACCGAATGAGCTAAATACTGGTAATAGTTATACCGTTTCCAAATCACGATTTATCAGTCAAATGACCCGCCTCAATAGTGGTATGTCTTCAAATAGTGTGGATCTTATCTGTCAAGAAGGCAGCCGTCGCCAATCGATACTCACTGATATACACGTATGTTATGAAGGTAGTGACTTTGGCACTTGTCATGACGTTGTAGACAGCTGTGGCAGTAAATTTATCATTTCAGGTGGACGATAACCTTTACCTAGTTATCTGCTTAAACCTATTTTTTGATACCGTTTTCCATTTCACTTAGCCGAATTTAATGGTGCAAATTGCCTATTTTGACCATTATATCTACGTATAGCATAGTGAAAATGTGCTTTAGTTATCATGTGCTAAAGCCCTCTAGCGCTTTATCCGTAAGCGCTTAGCCTCTATATAACTCCTCTCGTATAAAATGTAACAATATAATCCCTGACGGGTCTATGACTGTATCTAGACGGTCACTGCGATGAAGTGCTACACTAGCTCTCGGTTTATACATGCTGCTATGCGGCAAACAAGTCGATATCTAAAATGATAATCGTTCATTAGAATTATCTAATAATTAATTAGGGAGTATTCAATGTCAATGAAACAGCCTTTACGTGTTGCCGTCACTGGTGCCGCTGGTAATATCAGCTACGCGATGCTATTTCGTATTGCATCTGGCGAGATGCTAGGTAAAGATCAGCCAGTTATTTTGCAATTACTTGAAATTACGCCAGCTCTTGACGCCCTAAAGGGTGTGGTCATGGAACTAGAAGACTGTGCATTCCCATTGTTGGCTGGTATCGTCCAAACTGACGATGCTAATGTCGCATTCAAAGATATCGATTATGCTTTACTGGTTGGTGCACGTCCTCGTGGCCCAGGTATGGAGCGTAAAGATTTGCTAGAAGCCAACGCTGCGATTTTCTCAGCACAAGGTAAAGCATTGAACGAAGTCGCTAGTCGTGATGTAAAAGTATTGGTAGTCGGTAACCCTGCCAACACCAACGCACTTATCGCTCAGCGCAATGCACCAGATCTTGATCCACGCAACTTCACTGCAATGACTCGTCTAGACCACAACCGTGCTATGGCACAGTTGGCTGGCAAGACTGACAGCACTGTAAATGACGTGAAGAAAATGATCATCTGGGGCAACCATTCGTCAACTCAGTATCCAGATCTAACCGCTTGTACGGTAAACGGCAAGCCTGCGCTAGATTTAGTTGATCGTGAATGGTACGAAGCGACTTATATCCCAGAAGTACAACAGCGCGGTGCTGCGATTATTAAAGCTCGCGGTGCATCATCTGCGGCTTCTGCTGCCAACGCTGCTATCGCACACATGCGTACGTGGGCGCTAGGTACTGATGAAAACGATTGGGTATCTATGGGCGTTTACTCAAACGGCGAATACGGTATTGCTGAAGGTTTGATCTACTCATTCCCATGCACATGCACTAACGGCGACTGGTCTATCGTAGACGGCGTTGACGTATCATCAGATTTCTCTAAAGAGAAAATGGCTGCCACTGAGCAAGAGCTTAGCGAAGAGCGTGATGCAGTAGCACATTTACTACCGTAAATCTAAGCTGCTATCCAGTAAGCTATGATTTAAGTAGTAAAGATAAGTAGTACAAAAAAGCCCTCTTAAATGTGAGGGCTTTTTTATGTCTATAAGAAATAGGCAGATGAAATCAACTTAATCAATATTTTAAACTGATAAGAGCAATTTACCGTTAATACAATTGATAACGTTAGATAAACGTTGATTAACAGCTATTAAAATAAAGCTTGCTACAATGAATATGTCAATTTGAATAATAAGCACATTAAACAATAAGTACGATCCTATTCGTACCATTTAAGGAGAAATTTATGTTGGGTGAACCAGAATATAGTATGAATGAGTTATTTGCTCAGTTAGGTCTGGACAGCTCTGATGAAGCAATTGATAATTTTATTGCAGCAAACCAATTGGCTAGCGAAGAAAAACTGACAGAGGCTAGCATTTGGACGGATAATCAGCGTATGTTCCTGCAGGAAGAGTGGCAAAAAGATGCAGCATGGGTAGAAACCATTGATGAGCTAAATGTTCGTTTACATCCTGACGCATAGAAGTTTATAACGATATTATAAAAAACCCTGCGATAGTCTTAATATCGCAGGGTTTTTTTATGTCTGGACTAACACTAAACTTTAAATTTGCTTGTCGCGCCACTCAAGTAGATCTGCGACGTCTTGATGAATACCTGCTTTTAATGCTTCTATTCCATCATAGCGACGCTCACCATGCAAAAAGTGTAGGAAACGTACGTGTAAGTTCAGTCCGTATAAATCAGCTTGTAACTGCGGAAAGTGGACTTCTAGTCGCCAGTCATCACCTTTATCAACAGAAGGTCTTTTGCCAATATTAGCCGTGCCGAACAAACTATGCGGACGCAAACCGGCAACACCTGTATGACTATCGGTGGCAAGCGTAGTCAAGCCATTAGCGATCACATTACCATTTTCATCTAAGCTCACCACGTCGACTGCAAAAATACCATGCAGGGCAGGCTTTATACGTTGTAAATCGATATTTGCGGTAGGGAAGTCTATTGTTCGACCTATCTGATCGCCGCGCACAACCACTCCTGTAATTGCATAGTCACGACCAAGTAACCTGTTGGCTGCTTGAAGATCACCTGCCAATAGTAAGTCACGAACACGAGTAGAGCTGATACGGGCAGCGTCGTTATCGGTCGTATCAACACTGTCGCTATCAGTACTATTATCAGTGACCGTATGCAGGTTGGTCACATCCAAGCCATAACCACGCAAAAACTGACTGTCGCCAGTACGGTCATGGCCGAAGCGGAAGTCATCACCTAGCACCAATGCTTTGACGTTCAAACGCTTGGCTAATATATCGGCAAATGCTTGTGCTGATAGCGAGCGAAACTCTGTATCAAAACCTGCTACGATCAATGTCTCAACGCCATATTCTGCTAGCAGAGCTTGCTTCTCTGCCAGATTGGTCAAACGTGCAGGCGCTTTGGCAGGTGCAAAAAACTCACGTGGCTGCGGCTCAAATATCATGACCGCTGCACCCAAATCTTGGGTATGCGCAATTTCACGAACTTGGGCTAGCATGGCTTGGTGACCAAGATGCACACCGTCGAAATTGCCGATAGTGAGCACGCAAAATGCCAACTCTACTGGGACAGTGTCCGTAGATGAAGTGTGTGGCGACGAAATCAGTTGCTCAAGAAAATAGGTTTTCATAAGTTTTCAGCTATGATGAGACCAAATAAAAAACGAAAAAACACATCTATGCTTAAAATTGATGTGTCTAAAACCAGCCATTATAAAGTAAAATAGCCACACTAACATCCTATAGTCTACGTGTAATGCAAGTATGGCGCATAGGGTGGCTATTCTTTATTGCCAATGATGCTAATACCAAACCTAACAACAATCTCGACAACGATGGAGATCTTATGTCTGCTGCTGCCTTAAATACTATACCAACCGAACTATCGACATATCAGCTCACCGATCAGTTCGTTGTGCAGCGTGCAAATAAAGAAGATTTAGCAGAAGTCTTAGCCATTTATAATCAAAGCATACCGGGCAAACAAGCAACAGCCAATCTTGCATTGGTTACGCTAGAAGAGCGTGCCGCTTGGTTTGAAGAGCATTTGGATAGTGCAACCAGACCGATATATGTGGTCAAGGCATTACCATCAAATAATATAGATCAAACAAAGGCACCGATAGTCGCATGGGGCAGCTTTAGTGATTTGTACGCACGTACTGCCTATCATATCAGTACCGAGATTAGCATTTATCTAAATCAAGATTATCAAGGCAAAGGGTTAGGCAGTTTGCTGACCCGTTGGATGTTGACGCAAGCACCAAGCCTAGGTATTCGAAATATTATCGCCCTTGTCTTTGCTCATAACCATCCAAGCTTAGGATTATTTCGTAAGCTTGGCTTTGAACAATGGGGCTATATGCCAGAAGTTTGCGATATGGAAGGGTTTATCGCTGATGTTGTGATGCTTGGCAAAGCAGTCACATCAGACGATATCTCAGATAAAGCGTCTGAAACAATTTAACTTAAGATGCTCTAACCCAAAATCTTCCATTGACCTTCTATCTTCTGTAGCTGGTAGGTCAGTGGTGCAGGTTCGCTCTGTCCATTTAGCATCAGCTCGCCAGTGATGGTGGCACGAGTTTTGTCATCATTATATTTGGTATCAGTAATCGTAACGCCATCCACCGTTTGCTGAAACGCAGACTGGGTATTGGCAAGCTCTTCTTCAAAGTTTGCCATATCAACTTGGTAATATGACGCCGCATCCTTCACGTCACCGTAATATAAGCTGTTTAAGGCTTGCTTGACAGTATCCTCTGGAGTACCGGCTTGAGTCGGATTGGTCACTAGGCTTTTTTGTTTGGCCGCATCAGTAACTGGATTAATATTGTCACTATCAATCGCTGTCTTATCTTCAGGGCCATCTGTAATTTCGCCTGTTTCGCTACCACTTTCAGCAATCTCTGCTTGGTCAGTCGTATCATTGTCTAATGTGACGTCTTCTGAGGTATCAACGGTCGCTGCTACATCCTCATTATCGGTAGCAGTTTCAGCCGACTCATTATTGCTACAGCCGCTAATAAGTAATCCAGTGCTTAGTACACCAGTTGCTAGCAAAATTGGTAAGCGCTGGAAGATTGGCTGTTTCGTTGTCATATTAAACCTCAAATGTCATTTATTCATTAGTGATCTATTATGACAATTATTAGCAGCGAGCATTGTCATTTCTCATAACAGGCTTGTTTTGGTTTCGTAAGCCTGCCATACGTTTGCTTATGCTTTATCCTAGCCGTGCTTTAGCTGACGAGGACGGAACCCAGTTGCTAGCAATACCACACCGTAAACTAGCGCTCCGACGGCACACATAATAATCAGCGCGACGATACGCTGCCACTGAGCCTCATCGGTAGGGAAGTAAGGGAGCATAAAATACAGCACGCCAATCATAGAGCCAGTCGAGATAGCAAATTGTGTAAACAGCTTTTTCCAATGCGGACCAAAACGGAAAATATCACGCTTGTGTAGAAAGTAATATAGCAAGCCTGCGTTTACAAAAGCCGCGCCAGTCGTAGCCAATGCCAGACCACCATGTAGCGGTATCTCTAAGAAGTAAAATATCCCGATAAAAATAACACTAAAAATCATATTAGCGATGACAGAGATGATGCCGATTTTGACAGGGGTTCTGGTATCTTGACGCGCAAAGAATGCAGGAGCAAAGATCTTAATAAGCATAAATCCTAAGATACCACCTGCCATACTACGTAAGGCAAGTGAGCTCATCTGAGCATCACGTAAGGTAAACTCACCACGTAAAAATAGTGCTTGCATTAATACATCTGCCAGTACAAATAGGGCAGCCGAAGCAGGCACACCGACTAAGATAATAAGACGTGCTGCCCAGTCGATGGTTTTTTTGAAACTGACGTCGTCTTTTTGAGCTTCACTTTTTGATAGGCTTGGTAATATGACGGTAC
Organism: Psychrobacter sp. NPDC078409; assembly: GCF_050268505.1. Classification (NCBI taxonomy): domain Bacteria; kingdom Pseudomonadati; phylum Pseudomonadota; class Gammaproteobacteria; order Moraxellales; family Moraxellaceae; genus Psychrobacter; species Psychrobacter sp. NPDC078409. The sequence continues at coordinate 331,984 of NZ_JBNNGW010000004.1, read as the reverse complement.
CAATTGCCACACCAATCAGACCCAATGGTAGCTCGCTCATACGTTCAGCTGCATAGAGCCAAGAGACTGAACCGCCAATCATTAATGAGGCAAAGATAGTATTCAGTAGTAAATTTATCTGAGTGACAGAGACACCAAAGATAGCAGGTAGCATCAATTTTAAAATTCGACGAACACCTTCGTGCTGAAAATCAATCTTTGGTGCGACAAGCAGCTTTTGTTGCCAGAGCTGCGGTAGTTGAATCAAAAACTGTAGCAAACCTGCGATAGCAACGGCATAGCCGAGTGCCATAATAGGCGTATCAAACATCGGCGCAAAAATAAGTGCGCCACCAATCATACATAGGTTCAATAACACTGGTGCAAAAGCGGGTGCTGCAAAACGACCGTAGCTTTGCAAAATGCCACTGGCAAACGCTGTCATAGAGATGAATAGCAAATACGGAAAGGTAAGACGCAGTAACTCAGCGGTAATGGCAAACTTATCAGGTTGATCGGCAAACCCAGGGGCAAACAACGTCACCACCCAAGGTGCGATTAAGATAACCATCACTGTCAGCATCGATAATACTAGCAATAATGCACCCGAGGTACGACTGACCAAAATCTGCACTTGTTGTAAGCTGTACTTTTCTTTGTATTCAGACAGTACCGGCACGAAAGCTTGGCTAAACGCACCTTCTGCAAACAATCGTCGTAAGAAGTTTGGGATTTTGAAGGCGACCAAAAAGGCATCCATCAAACCACCTGCACCAAAAACCCCTAGCAATACAACATCACGTACCAAACCTAAAATACGCGATAACATGGTCATACTGCTGACCACCATGGTTGAACGAAATAACCGACTTTTTGCCATGAGAACCTATCTTGCTAAGTTGTATATTGAGTTATGTGCTGATGTGATATGGATGAAAAACTGACGAATTATATCACTTTCACCATTGAGATAAATGGATTGAGTGTGGAAATCACTTATGCGAGGGTGTATCGTTTTTCGCTGCCTTAGCAACTAACTGTCGCAACCTTGCCCATTCAAAATACTCACCAGGGTCAGTCTTACGCCCAGGCGCGATATCGCTATGGCCTGTCAAGTGGCGACGTGTTTTGGGATAAGCCTTATAGATGGCGGCAATTACTTCGGCTAGCTTCTCATATTGAGCATAGGTGAAGGACACAAAATCCGACCCTTCAAGCTCGATGCCAATGCTATAATCATTACATTCAGGTCGACCCAAGTAGCTAGATCGCCCAGCATGCCACGCCCGTTCATTGAAATTGACAAACTGAGTGATAGCGCCATCACGTTCGATAAACAAATGCGCTGACACTTCTGCACCTTTAATCGTTTGAAAGTAAGGATGGTCATCCCAGTCTAATTGATTGGTAAATAATGCTTTTACATAATGTGTGCCATTAGTGTCGCAGGCACCAAATTCATTCGGTGGTAGGCTGATATTGTGTACGACAATAGCGTTAATACTTAAACCTTTTGGCCTTACATTGTAATTGGGTGAGGCCAGCCAAGTAGCTGCTGATAGTAGACCATCTTTGATAGTCATTGGCGACGTAGATGATGAGTTTGGCAATGATGCAGACATAATGCTCTCTTTTTATACTAGTATTGATAATGGTGTGATAGACAATCTATCTAAGTAGCTAAACGATAGTGGGCGATGTGTTTAATTTTTTGACCCAGCAACTTTAATAACGCTGATAGCGTATGAATAATAACGTGCGAGATTTTACCTCATGTCTATAAAACTGACGTCCATACCTATCGATTGTACGCTAATGACCATTGGCCTGCGAGCACGTCTACCATTGGCTATAGCAGGGTTGCTACTCTCGGCTCAAACACAGGCATTTTTACCAACGCCGCTGTCCGTCCTTGAATCAGATGCATTGTCACCTGACGTATCTAGCACATCACCTACTAGCACAGCACCTACTTATTCTAATTCGGATGTATTAGCTGAGTCGGATAATATTAATAGTGCTGAACCTAATATTAAAAATAGTACTTTATCTGAACCAAGTTTAGCGACAGACCAACTGCTATCGACATGGCGTCAACAAGTAAAAGCAGACAAGTTGGCACAGCATACAACATGGCGACGCTTGTTGTATTTTTACGATGATAAAAACAGTGTATTGGGTAAAAAGAAAACCGAGAGTTTGGTTGACGACCCGAGCTTTTTTTTAAGTAAAAATGGTCAACGGGATTCAGGGGCAGAGTTGGACGCGATGCTCGCGGCACTTGCACAAGATTTGGTGTCATCATCAGCAACTGATCGCAATCAAGCAAAAACTGATACCAATAATAATTCTGTCTTGTGCCGTTTTCCAGCGCGAGTGGCATGGCTAGCAGAGGTGCTAGCGATCGATGCTGCAAGTCTATCTGCTGACTGTCCAGAATTGGATCAATGGATGTCGACATTAGCGCCTGAGCAGCTATCTATTATGTTTGCGCAGGAGTACTTGGACAATCCGCTCTCTGCGTTTGCTCATACGCTGTTACGCATTGACTCAAAAGCGAGCATCGCCAATCCAAATAAAATCGATAAGGCTTATGCGCTGAATTATACGGTAGACGGTGATCCAAACGACAGTTTCCCGATCTATGCTACTAAGTCAATGATTGGTAGTTACAACAGCGCTATCGAAATTGATCCTTATCCAGAGATGCTAGCGAAATACCTGCAAGATGATGAACGTGATACGTGGACATATCAGTTGAGTCTGAGGCCAGCGGAAGTTCAGCAGATTATGCGCCACGTTTGGGAAACCAAAGAATTAAAGATGCCGTATTACTTTACCACGGACAATTGTGCTTCTGAGATTCTACGTCTTATTGATGTGGTCCATCCGCAGCAAAACCTACTGAGCCAATTATCTTACGCAGTCGTGCCTTCTGATGTGATTCAACTATTAAATGATGAGCAGTTGCTGGCAAGTTCCACTTATACACCTGCTGATAATACCTTACGTCAAAATCAGCTCAATGAGAAAAAACAACAGCGCGCGCAGTTGGGCTATCATAATAGTGCCAAACAAACCGTGAATGAGATCAAGTCTGCGCAGCTTAACCCTGTATCGAGCATGTCAGATGATGGGCAAACACTACTCAAGCGTCAAATCGACGTATCGGATAATAATCCGATAGACAGGCATCCGCTAAAGTTGGGCACGATAGGTATAGGGCAGCGTGGCGACGATGACTATATGGATATTGGGTTTCGAGCGGGGTTTCATGATACGCTTGACCACGCCTCAGGGTATCCACAGTTTTTTAATTTAGAAGGGCTGGCTGCGACATTACGACTGTATGAAACAGATGACAGTAAGCCCAAACAGCCAGACAGTGTGGTCTTGCAAAATATCACTTTGATTCGTGGCCGTTCTTTTAACCCTGTCAATGCTGCCAAAAAAGGCAATACTTGGGGTGCCAGTATCGAGGCGACGCGAGTAAACGATGGATCGCAAGAGGCAGGTACGGATCATTTGGTCGGTAGCGTGGGTTACGAGAAAGGTTGGTCATGGGCATTTGGTACACCAGTTGCAGGTACTGGTGAGATGCCGCCGCAACTGTGCTATACGTTTTTGGCAGGTACAGGGCAAGTAGGACGCGGTATCAACAAAGGCTTTCGTCTAGGCGCAGGTATCAATGCAGGCTGCCGTTATCAGATTAACAATCAGTTACGCGCGCAAGCTGAATTGCAAGTGCCATATTGGTATCATGGCAACAGCGATGAAACCAACGTCCGTGGTCATTATTGGCAACCAATCTCAAGCTTAGGGCTGCAATACGACATTGATAAAAAACAAGCACTACGTATCAATGCCAATTACGAATGGCAAGAACGTATCGATGCCAAGGATGATATACAGCTATCGTACAGACGATACTTTTAGTCACTGATTTAGATATTGGTTTAGACACTGAGTTTGCCGTTGATTTAGGCAATGATTTAAACAAAATGGCTTTTAAGCGCTGTCATGGTTGTATAAATGAAGTTGTATAAAGGAAAACATGCTTTATGAGTACGCGAAATTTATTAATTATCGGACAAGGTGATATCGGCCTACCAGTGACCAATAAACTTGCCCAAGATGGCTATTGTGTGACTGGGCTGGCTCGTAGTGAGCGCCACCATTATGATTTGATAGATAGTGCAGATTTTTTGCAGGCTGATGCGTTGACGCTAACGACTGAGCAACTGCAAGCGTTTACTCATATTGCAATTATCGTCACCCCTGACGAGTATTCGACCAGCGGTTATCACAACAGTTATCTAGCGATTAGTCAGCATTTAGCAACGCTTGCTTCACAGCTTACCAAACTTGAGCGTGTGGTATTCATTTCTTCTACTGGTGTCTATGGTCAGGACAATGGTGAGTGGATTGATGAGCATACTTCACCTGTCACACCTGCACGCGCCGCGTCAAAGGTCATATTGCAAGCAGAGCAATCGCTGCAACAGGGTTTTGGTGATAAAGCTATTATTATTCGCCCTAGTGGTATCTATGGGCGCGAGCGCTTAATGCGACTACGCAAGGCTCGTGAGCCAAATAAAGATCCAGTGCCAGCGGAGCATTGGAGCAACCGTATTATGGATCGCGACTTGGTCAATATCATCGCCAAAGTTTTGACGATAAAAGCACCAAAGTCTGTCTATCTAGCGACGGACTATCGACCTGTTACTACGTTTGAGCTAGGGGTTTGGCTTAGTGAGCAGGTTGGTGAGACACCTCCTACTATTGATAATACAAAAACCTCAGTGACAGGAAAACGCTTGCACAGCAACATTCCGTTAGCTTGGCTTGATTATGCTGACTGGCAGACAGGTTACCGAGATATTTTAAATCATCAAGAGTAAGCCTTTAGAGTTAAGCGCTAAAGAGTAAGATAGCCCTTGGTGTAATCGTTCTTATTTGTTTTCTAATCTATGGAGATTTCATGTCCCAGCCTTCTACTTCTGATGACCGTTTGTCTCATGCTCATCTGGCAACAGAGGGCGGGCAGCTGGCAGAAGGTCATGTCCAAAAAAAGGTTGAGCAATCGTCTATATTAGCTGATTCACAGCAACCTGCGATCGTACATCCTAATTTTGATCCCAAACAATCTCCTCTTGACCCTGCCAGACCATTGAGTGATATACCTGAGCCTGCTCGTCGCCTAAATGGTCAACTGCGTAGGCTCTACGGTAACTCGACTCGGTTCTATCAGCCCAATGCAGGTAGCTTATCGAAATGGTCGCTGATTGCTTCAGAGGCATTGGCTGAGCATTTATCATTTCTGAATGCGGCACAGCTTATTGAATTGCCGGATAGCTTTTATCAGAATCACAGTGAGCAGCCACTAATATCGACATTATCGGATATAACATTGTTAGATATGTCGGATATTCAACAGGCGATTCGGGCTTATCCAAAACTGAACCGTTATGGGTTCTTGCCTACCGATAGCGCTACAGGAGTTGAGTCAAACAACGATTCAGATAATGACTCAAATAATGACAGCAGGGCTCAAAATTCTGCATTATCTATGCGCGCATTGACCAAACGTTATAATCCTGATGAGCTACTCAATAGTCTGTATGCTGACGATTGGCAAGTGATACTACAGCCGCAGCAGTTTGAAACAGGCGAGGGTAGTTTGGCCACGGATATTATGGCATGTAGCGTGGCTGTCCATGCGCTAAAGCAATGTAGTACCCGTAAGAGTATCAATCATAGTTATAGCGCCGCAGAAATCTGCCAGCATGTGCGTAGCTATTTGCTCAGTCAGATCGTTTGTGAGCCGTCACAGCGTCACGCATATCGTCAGATTCGACTGTTTGCTGGCCATATTATTGTTGCCGCTTATCATTTGGGTTGGGAGATACAAGTCCGAGCAGATGGACAGAGCTATTTTAATATCTCGTCGCGTAGTGGTTTGCTGACTCGCTATGCCAATATGCAGGATTATGAGATCAATGGTTGGTCAAGCTGATCAATAATGCGTACAATAATGCAAATTTTTTGCCCCCTCTTTTTGCTGATAGGAATGTCATAATGTCTCATGTAACACGCCCTCAAGACCCTACGTTTTCATCTCATCAATTTATTCAGCTGGCTCTAGACAACCAAGTGCTAAAGTTTGGTGAGTTTGTCCTAAAGTCTGGTCGTATCAGTCCATACTTTTTTAATGCAGGCTTGCTTGCGACTGGTGAGATGTTGTCGTTACTAGCACGTGGTTACGCAGATGCCTTGGCTGAACAAATGAGTACGGCAAATAACGGCGATAATGAGCAAGAGCTGGTCATCTTTGGTGCGGCTTATAAAGGTATTCCTTTTGTCGCAGCGACGGCGCAAGCGTTATGGCTACATCATGGCATTAATGCTAAGTGGGGGTATAATCGTAAAGAAGCCAAAACTCATGGTGAAGGCGGAAATTTGGTCGGTGCTGACGTAACTGGCAAGGCCGTTTGGGTGCTTGACGACGTCATCACAGCGGGTACAGCCATGCGCGAAGTGGTCGAGATTTTAGAGCAAGCAGGCGCAAGCGTTGCTGGTATTCTCGTCGCACTTGATCGTAAAGAAAAAGGTCAAGCTGAGCATTCTGCTATCCAAGAGCTTGCCGCGACGCTAGAAGTGCCCGTACGTGCATTGGTCGATATTGATGATTTAATCAGTTATTTGGCCGATGACCATGGTGCACAAAACGGCCAGCATAAAGACGCGACCCAGTTAGCCAAAATGCAACACTACCGTGAGCAGTACGGCGTATAGTTGGGCACTGATGTTGTTTAGGGCGTGTCCTCAATTCAATCGATAGTTATTTAAATGGGTTAAAAATGGCTAAATCTTGCCAAATGGCGTCAAATAGCTGACTAATATCTCGATATTATCTGCGCTATTTTCCTTGTTTGACTTCGACTTATCTCATTTTTATCACCATTTTTAAAATGAGGACACGCCTTAATAATTTTTTTTCATATCAACAATATAACGTAAGTGAGTCTTATCATGAGCCAACAAAAACAAGAAAAGTCGCTAAAAATACTCGTTATTATGGATCCTATCGAGCGGGTCAATTATAAAAAAGACACCAGTCTCGCTATGATGTGGGCCGCTCAAGACCGTGGCCATCAGCTCGGTTATTGTCAGATCCATGATTTGTGGTTGGACCGTGGTCAGTTGATGGTTGATACGCAGCCACTGACAGTAAAGCGTGATCCTGCAGATTTCTATACATTGGGTAATAAAAGCACAGGGCCAGTCGGCGACTATGACGTGATTTTGATGCGCAAAGATCCACCGTTTGATATGCGCTTTATTTATGCCACTTATATGCTTGACCATGCCAAAGCAGCAGGCGTGCTCGTGGTCAATGATCCACAAGCGATTCGCGACTGTAATGAGAAGCTATTTGCGACGTGGTTTAGCGATTATATGAGCCCAACGATTGTGACCAGCAAACAAGCACACATTCGTAAGTTCATCGCTGAACAACAGGACGTCATCGTCAAGCCACTAGATGGTATGGGCGGCACTGGCATCTTCCGTTTGACTGCTGATAGTCCAAACATCGGAGTGACGTTAGAAATACTGACTGAGCTTGAGACTTTGCCCATCATGGCGCAGCGTTATTTGCCAGAGATTAAAGAAGGCGATAAGCGCGTATTGATCGTCGATGGAGTCGTGGTAGATTATAGTTTGGCTCGTATTCCAACCAAAGGCGAGACCCGTGGTAATCTAGCAGCTGGTGGTAGTGGTGTTGCTATGCCATTGACTGATATCGAACGCCAAGTAGCAGAAGTTGTGGCGCCAATTGTCAAAGAAAAAGGCCTAATGTTCGTTGGTCTAGACTTGATCGGTGGACATATCACTGAGATTAACGTTACTAGCCCAACATGCGTACGTGAGATTGATGATCAATGCGGTACAGATATCGCGACCGACTTTATTATGGCAATTGAGAATAAATTTACTGCGTAGCTTTAGCTATGTACAGGAACGTTTTGAGTTCAGGAGTATTTTGACTACGTAAAACCCATATTTTGAGGTATTGTTAGTCATTGATTTTTCTTACTGTTTATTAGTATTACACGACGCCAAGCTATGACCGATCATGGCTTGGATTTTTGTTATTTTTGCTGCATAAAGTACTGTATATAAGACAATGATTTCCTCTATACTATGCGGGCTTTGGCTAGGTCATTGTTTTTCATAATTGCCACTGCAGCAGTGAGATAAACCCTTCATATAAATAAAGTAAAGATAGGCAGGCGTTCATGAAAACACCGCATATATTGATGATGGCAGCTGGTACGGGCGGGCATGTTTTTCCAGCGCTTGCAGTGAGCGACGAGTTGACCCAGCGCGGTGCGGTGATTCATTGGTTGGGAACGCCAAACGGTATGGAAAACGGTTTGGTTGAGCCGACAGGTTATCCTTTTCATGCTATTAATATGCAAGGGCTTCGTGGCAAAGGCGTTGGTCGATTATTGAAGCTACCAATGACTCTGCTATCCGCGACGATGGCTGCCGTAAAAGTGATACGTAGTAATCAGATTGATGTGGTCGTTGGGTTCGGTGGTTATGTCACTGCACCTGGCGGTATCGCTGCGCGTATGACTAATACGCCATTGATCATCCATGAGCAGAATGCTATTGCTGGCATGAGTAACCGCTACTTATCTAAACTGTCGACCAAAACGTTACAAGCGTTTGAGAATACCTTTGCTAATAGTCAGCAAGATGCCAAGCTTGAGACAGTGGGCAATCCTGTGCGTAACGCCATTACTGGTGTCGCAGAGCCAACGGTACGCTACGATGTAAATGACAGTTCACCACTTAAGCTGTTGGTAGTCGGCGGTTCACTTGGTGCTCAGGTATTAAATGATACAGTACCAAAAGCATTAGCATTACTAGATCAGCCATTTGAAGTCCTACACCAGTGCGGACGCAACAATGAAGCAGCCACGCAAGCGGCTTATAGCGAACAAGAATTAAACAACCATCAGTTTACTGTACAGCCCTTTATCAATGACATGGCTGCAGCTTATAACTGGGCAGATATCATCGTTTGCCGCGCAGGTGCGTTGACCGTGACCGAGATTCAAAACGTTGGCATCCCCGCTATTTTTGTACCACTACCGCATGCAGTGGATGATCATCAGACGGCCAATGCGCGCACGCTGACCTCACATGATGCTGCAATTCTATTGCCGCAGCCAGAGCTAACTGCCAAGAGTCTAAGTGACGAGCTTGGCGCACTCAATCGAGAGAAGTGCTTGGCAATGGCTAAAAAAGGCCATGCATTGGCCAACCGTAGTGCGAGTAAGCAAGTTGCTGACATCATTTGGCAAGCGCTATAGTCTGTCATCTATACCCCTTATTTGAATTTACTAAGTTTTATTGACCTTTAATAAAGAGAGATCCTTATGCCTACCTCTGCGAAAGCTCTACCTAAGCGTTTGATTGAAATACCAGAAATGCGCCGCATTCAGCATTTGCATTTCATCGGTATTGGTGGCTCAGGCATGTGCGGTATCGCTGAGGTGATGAACAATCAAGGCTATCAGGTCAGTGGTTCTGATATCGCAGAAAGCTTGGTGACTAAGCGTTTACAGCAGATTGGCATCGAGATATCGATTGGCCATGACTCTAAAAACATTGCCAATGCCGATGTTATCGTTGTCTCATCAGCGATTGATCGTAGCAATCCTGAGGTAAAAGCAGCACTTGAAGCTCGTCTGCCAGTGGTACGCCGCGCCGATATGCTTGGTGAATTAATGCGCTATCGTCATGGTATCGCAGTTGCTGGCGCGCATGGTAAAACGACAACGACCAGTTTGCTAACCACAATGATGGCAGAAGGACAGCTAGATCCTACCTATGTCATCGGCGGTAAGTTAAATGCGTCAGGCAAAAATGCGGCATTAGGTAGCAGCCGTTTCTTGGTAGCAGAGGCTGATGAGTCTGATGCATCGTTCTTGTCATTGCATCCGATGGCCGCGATTGTGACCAACATCGACCAAGACCATATGGAAACCTACGAAAACAGCTTTGATAAATTAAAAGCCGCCTATATCCAGTTTCTACAAAACATGCCGTTCTACGGTTTGGCAGTGGTCTGCGGTGACGATCCTGAGCTATATGCAATGATTGATGATATCGGTCGTCCAGTATTGACCTTTGGTCTTGAGCCGTTCAATGACGTACAAGCTGTAGACTTGGTAACGGAAGGAACTAAAACTCATTTTACCGTACTGCGCCGTGACCGTGAGCCATTACGCCTAACGTTAAATATTCCTGGTACACATAACGTTTATAACGCGCTTGCTGCCATCACGATGGCAACCGATGAAGGCGTCGATGATGCAGCGATTGAGCGTGCCTTGCAAAAATTTGAAGGCGTGGGCCGTCGTTTTGAACAGCATGCCTCTGTCGATATCGATGATGGCAATGTCTTATTGATTGATGATTATGGTCATCACCCAAAAGAAGTCGATGCGACCATCAAAGCTGCTCGCCAAAGCTTCCCTGATCGTCGTTTAGTGATGCTATTTCAGCCGCATCGTTATAGCCGTACCCGTGATTGCTATGACGATTTTGTAGAAGTGCTATCGAGCGTTGATGAGCTATTATTATTAGATGTTTATTCAGCAGGGGAGAGTCCGATTACGGGCGCTGATACCAAGTCATTAGCGCGCAGTATCCGTTTGCGCGGTGAAGTTGAACCGACTATTATTGATAAAGACAATCTAGCCCCTGTTATGCAGCGTTTGCTAAAAGCCAACGACATGCTGATTACCCAAGGTGCTGGTAATGTTGGGCAAATTGCTATCGATTTGGCTGCCAATAACCTTTATATTAAGTAAGCTAAAATTTAGGGACGATCCTCATGACAACTGATAATAAAGACAATAATAGCACTCAAAATGCAGCTATCAACGATACATCTTTAGACACGACGACTCATACAAAAGACGCCAGTCAGTTTGGCAAAGTAGCCGTTATTTATGGTGGCAGTAGCAATGAGCGCAGCGTGTCTTTGGACAGTGGTGCGGCAGTATTGCAAGCGCTTCAAAACCAAGGCGTTGATGCCACTCATTTTGATCCAAAGCACCAAGACATCACTGAACTACGCAAATATGACCGCGTGTTTAATGTGTTGCATGGTCGTGGCGGTGAAGATGGTTTGCTGCAAGGCGTATTACAGTGGTTTGATATACCGCAAACTGGTTCAGGGATTCTAGCTTCTGCACTAGGTATGGACAAAGTACGTACCAAGCAATTGTGGCAAGGTTGCGGCCTTTCAACTGCACCATTTTCGTTATTGACGGCTGATACTGACTGGCAGCAAGTGGTTAACATGCTGGGTTTGCCACTTATCATTAAGCCAGTTCATGAAGGTTCAAGCATTGGCATGACCAAGGTCAATCATCTTGATGAATTGCCTGCTGCTTATGCAACTGCAGTGGAATGTGGTGATGCGGTGATGGCTGAGCGCTGGATTACAGGTCGTGAATTTACGATTGTGATTATCGATGATGAAGCCTATCCAGTTATTCGTCTTGAGCCTGCCGACATTACTAACTTCTATGATTTTGAAGCCAAGTATAATCGTAACGATACCAGTTACTACATTCCTTGTGGATTGAGCACGGCTGATGAAAAGCACCTGCAAGATTTAAGCCTTGCAGCATTTCGTGCAGTAGATGCAAAAGGCTGGGGGCGTATTGACGCTATGCAAGACGAAGCAGGCAATTTTTGGTTGCTTGAAATTAATACTGTACCAGGTATGACCAGTCACAGTTTGGTTCCAATGGCGGCCAAAGCTCGCGGACTAGATTTTGACGCGCTATGCTGGCATATTTTGGCACAAACGCTGTAACTGTCAAATCAACTAAACTGAGCAGATAGTGACGACTCTTTGTGTCACTAGAGCTGCTATACCACAGCTTCGTGTAAACTTGTGTAAATTCGCTGCTGCTAGTTGGTGTTTGGCTATTGTTTAACCATAAAATACGTTAATATTGTAAGAATAAGTCTATTTCGGTGATATTTATGTTGTTTTGTGAATACAACTGATAACTTATTCATAATTTAAGAAAAATGTTACGTTTAAATCAACGTAATCGCTGTATATAAGCTATGTTTTTAATAAAATTTGATAACATATCGACTTAATAAGCTTCTGCCAAAAATACGCAGATTTATATCAATAAATAGCATGATCAGTTTTATGCAAATATAGGGACAAAGGTCGTTATGGCTCAAACTGTCAACGAGGTAACTGACTTGATGAGTGATAAAGCCGGTCGCCCAAAATCTAAGATCCAAATACCGGCAATGGTAAAGTATCTATTTATGGTACTGGTCTTAGGTTTGCTAGTGCTAATATTAATGATGGGCGGCAAAGCGTTACGTGATGCACCGCCCGCGAATATTTATGTCAGTAATCAAGGTTTGTCTGCTGCTCAGTATGGCTCATTGCAAGACGTGATGGAACAACAACAAGTAAGTAGCTTCTTTACTTCTGATTTGCAAGCATTGCGAGACATTACGATGGGTTTAGCTTGGGTAGACCAAGTGAGTATCTCTCGTGATTGGCAACGTGGCATCGTCGTCAACGCATTACCCAAACAAGCAGTTGCTAATTTTGGCACGGAACGTTTGGTCGATGCAAAAGGCGCTGTGTTTGTTCCTGCTGATAGTAGAGATTTAACACAAGAACGTTTTGCCACCTTACAGGGTGAAATGTCTCAAGCGCCAGTTATCATGCAACAAATGCAGCAAGTTAATGATTGGTATGCACCGCTAGGTATGCAGGTCGAAGATATCATTCTGTCACCGAGAATGACTTGGTTAATCCGCTTTGACAATGGGTTACGTGTGATTGTAGACAATGAAAATACGGCGCAAAAACTACTGAATTTAAGCCAACTGCTCGGCAATCAGTTAAGTACGCGTCGAGATGACATGCAGTCTGTAGATTTACGATATAAAAATGGCTTTACCATTGCTTGGAACGTGACACAGAGTGCTGAAGCAGAATAGCCTAAGTAAGTACTACATCTATGAATAATCGATGTGAGCTAATATGGTTTATTTAGTTTGAAGAAAATATGTACAACATCATAGCGTATTAGTAACGCTTTTTTTAATGATTTAATAGAAGAGCATCACTTGCTCTTCTATTTAGCGATAATTTGTCTGGTACCATGAAAAATAATGAAAATCTGGTTGTTGTCCATCTAAGTGCCACGGCAGTATATGTCGTCATAGGCAATGTTGTCTCTGCAAAAGACATTCGTATTTTGGGCGTAGGACAAGTTAAAAACAGCGATTTTTATCAAGGTCAAATAAAGCATCGTGAACGTCTGCAAGGTGCTATTAAGCAAGCCATTCAAGAAGCAGAAGACACCGCTAACTGCCGTGTGCATAGTGTCTGGTTAACGCTTGCGACTCCTGAACTATCTAGCAAAAACAGTGCTGGAGAAGTCAAAGTAGAAGATGAAGTGGTACGTGCGAAAGACATGGTACAAGCATTGGCCAATGCAAAATCGCGTGATTTATCATCTGACTATTACTTGATGCATTGCTGTCAGCAAGGTATCTATGTCGATGAGCAAGATTTTATGGTGGATGATGTCATTGAGATGATGGCACACAATATCACTGTGATGTACCACATGATGATGATGCCTGTTGCCAGCCGTCAGAATATCCAAAAGCTATTACAAAGTTGTGACGTCGGTATTGATCATATTGTTTTCGATGCAGTGACCAGTGCTGAGTATAGTTTGATGACTGAGGAGCGCCAGCAAGGCGTTTGCTTGGTCGATATCGGTGCTAGTACGACCAGCATTTGTGTGTATAAAGAGAATAAGCTGATTTTTACACATTGTATAGCAACGGGCAGTCATGAAGTGACAATGGATATTTCAGCTGATTTTGGTATTTCCATGATTGAAGCTGAAAAGCTGAAGAAGTCTCATGGTACAGCTGATGTTAATAGTGTCGATCCTAGCGCCTTCTTTTTGTTTAAACCTCAAGGCTCGGGTGACGAAATCAATATTGGTATCTATAACTTGGCACGTATTATTGAGGCTCGTTACGTTCAGATATTTACTGAAGTAGCGCGTCAATTACACGAAGCGGGTTTGATAGGCTATATCGATAAAGGGATTGTGTTGACTGGCGGCGGTAGTACGATTAAAGGTATGATACCCTTTGCCAAAAAGCTACTAAAAATGCCTGTCGTACTAACAAACACCCATCCTGCTATCAGTGCTTATAATCATTTTGATAATGACGAGTCATTTAAGCTACTAAATAGCCAAGTGAACGATCGTGCTTATCAGACGGCTTTTGGCACATTGTTATATAGTCAGAGTGAGCAATTCCGCCGTAGCGAGAAAAGCGAACCTGAAGCGATTCAAAACAATCGCGTATCAGGCGTGTTTCGGAGCGCGGGTCAACGGTTTGCAAATGTTTTAAAGAAAATACTATAAACCTGTTTAATATCGTATCTAGAGCATCTATACATTATGGAATACCTCTAAGTTGATTAAGCAAAAAATAAAGTAACATTGCGAATAAATTCGTTTTAAAAATAAAGTATTAAGTAATAATGACATATTATTGTCTATACTGATCGATTTTAGCCATACCCTGTTTTATTTAAATACATTTATATATAGTATGTCGATAGCGCGCCACATGAGTGCGTTACTATGTATCGACTTACACGCTATCTGCAACTGGAGAATCTTTTTTATGTCAAAATACACCATGCCAGATGATAATCAGCTTCAAAACAATGGCCAAGCAAGCTTCACTGTATTCGGTGTTGGTGGCGGCGGCGGTAATGCAGTTGAACATATGGTACAGCAAGGCATCAGAGGTGTAACGTTCGTTTGTGCCAATACAGATAAACAAGCGCTAGATCGTCTTACTGCACCGCATAAATTGCAACTGGGTGCAAAAACGAACCGTGGTCTAGGGGCAGGCGCAAATCCAGAAGTGGGTCGTGAAGCAGCAGAGAGCGAAGAAGAAGCGATTCGCGCATTGCTTGAGCACTCAGATATGGTATTTATCACTGCTGGTATGGGCGGCGGTACTGGTACAGGCGCAGCGCCAGTTGTTGCTCGTATTGCGAAAGAAATGGAAGTGCTAACAGTTGCGGTTGTGACCACGCCATTCAAATTCGAAGGTGGTAAGCGTATCAAAGCTGCTAAAGCAGGTATTGAGCAGCTGACTAACTTTGTTGACTCAATTATCACGATTCCAAATGATAAGTTGATGAGTGTATACGGCAACATCTCTATGCAAGATGCTTTCAAAAAAGCGGATGATGTATTGCTGCATGCCGTTCAAGGTATTGCCGAGACCATCGCTAGCGAAGGTATGATCAACATTGACTTTAACGATATCCGTACGGCGATGACTGCGAAAGGTCATGCGATGATGGGTATTGGTCGTGCCAGCGGTGATGATCGTGCACGTCAAGCGACTGAAAAAGCCATCAGATCACCACTACTCGATGATTTGCGTTTAGAAAATGCAAAAGGTCTACTGGTTAACGTTATTTCTTCAGAGTCATTGTCACTAGATGAGATGAGCAAAATCAGTGCAATAGTTGAAGAAATTACTGATATTGACGACGCTCATATTTTCTACGGTTCTGTGATTGATGAAAAAATGGGTGACGATTTACATGTAACTGTCATCGCAACTGGCTTAACGTTAGATGAAAACGCAGGTCAAGAGCCAGAAGTAGTAGAGCAGCCAGTACCTTCTGTCAATAGCACGCAACCTGTTGATCCTAACGTGCATACAAGCGCTTTAAACAGTCAGAAGCAGTTACAAGCTCAGCAGCATCAAGATAGCGTTGCACGTCCTAGTGCAAATGCACCTCAAGAGCAGCCTAAGACTAAAACAAACAGTATTCAAGACTATTTAAAACGTCAACAGAATAAATAGTACTTCTAATTTACTGTGAATAAGAAAAAGCCAGCGTTTTAACGTTGGCTTTTTTGTGTTTAAAGAAAGGTGAACCGATTTTTATAAGAAAAACCATGACAGTTTTCTATGTAATCTATATGTATATGACTGTCTAAACTTATATTGATCTTGTTATTTTATAGCATTGAATAGGGCATAAGAAGTAAAAATCAGCAATAGGAAGTTGACGATAAGTGTTATCAATCAAGGAGATAAGAAAATTAGCGCTTTTTATATATAGCGAATAAGGGGTCGGTAATGGTACACTATGTCAATTGTAACAAAATATGTGAGAAGACAACCATGAACCAAAGAACCATAAAAACAGCAATAGCCGTTACGGGTACTGGTCTACATAGTGGTCAGCCTGTTGACTTGGAGTTTCATCCACAGCCGATTGACACTGGTATTGTTTTCGAGCGCTCTGATATAGAAGGTAGTCAACCAATCCCAGCGAGTGCGTTTTTAGTACAAGATACGATGATGTCATCGAACTTAGTATTTGGCGGTACGCGAGTGGGCACGGTTGAGCATTTGCTTAGTGCCATCGCTGGTCTAGGAGTAGACAATCTGTTAGTTCGTGTCTCTGCTTCAGAGATACCAATTATGGATGGTAGTGCTGCGCCTTTTGTTGCGCTCTTACTTGATGCAGGATTTTGTGAGCAAGAAGCGGCCAAGAAATTTATTAAAATTATACGTCCAGTACGAGTAAAACTAGAAGATAAATGGGCAGAGCTACGTCCTTATGAAGGGTATGAATTAAATTTTGAAATTGATTTTGATCATCCTGCATTTGATAAGAACTTTCAGCATGCACAGTTGAAGTTCTCTACACAGAACTTTATCGAACAATTAAGCACTGCGCGTACTTTTGGATTTTTACGTGATATAGAAGCACTACGTCAAAACAACTTAGCACTTGGCGGCAGTATGGAAAACGCCATCGTTATCGATGATGTCAACATACTTAATGCCGAAGGCTTACGTTTTAACGATGAGTTTGTCCGTCATAAAATTTTAGATGCTTTGGGAGATTTGCATCTGATTGGCTACCCAATTTTAGGTCGTTTTAATGCCTATAAGTCTGGTCATGCTCTAAATAATTTATTGGTACGTGAAATACTGTCTGACGAAGATAACTTTGAAATTGTAACTTTTGATGACAATGTAACCTGTCCTATCGAGTATTTGCCACTTAGTGATTTGGTTATTGAAGGATAAATACAGGAATATACAGGAAGTATCGAAACATTTACGCAATATTACATAGGCGGCTCATAATTACATTTATATAATATGCTTTATTTTGAATATATAGTTTATATAAATATATGAATTTTCCGTTAAGGCACATAATACAAAAGCTGTAGATGGTTTTTAAGTCCTTCGTTAGCTATATCCATAATCTGGATGTAACTAATGAAGGATTTTTTTTACCTGATACATTACAAAAATCCATCTTTATCAATGCTAACACCTGCTCTTATTTACATAACTTTACATTTAAAGGTCGGTATTTTTAATGATTAATCAAACGCAAAAGGGCTTTTTTGAGATTTTCATCAGTGGTGACATGCTCTGCGGCCTGTGATATAGTCCGTTTTGTGTTCTGGCTAAGCGCCTGATTTTCATTGGCTTTACGAGAATTTGGCAAGTGCAGTGATGATGCTGATGATTGTTTAGATGAATAATTATCGGAAGAGCTTTTAGCCACAACGACGCGAATTTGCTTGAGTTGTTTAAATGTAATTGACTGCTCTGTTAGTATTTGCAAATACGAGCTATGTAAATAGCGAATATGATTTGCTGCTGTCATTGAGCTAACACTTAATATCAACTGCTCAGGTGATAAGCCTACAACCCAACAGGTATTGAGTATTTCTTCAGGTAGACAGTCTACCAATAGCTCTTTTATCTCGTTGGTTGCTTCTATATATAGTCGCATGTTGTTAGCAAGGGTTTGAGGTAGCGCGCTACCAGCAAATGCTTGATGATCTATAAGCTGGGCAAGCCGATTAGGTTGTTTTTTTGACATCGTAAGTACTCATCTAATAGGTGACAAACTCGATACTCATAACAGACATGCTAAAAGCAATATATAGCAGATGGCTTATAAGATAGTTGACTAGGTGGGAGGTACTACTGGCACTAGTCGCTATTTGAAAAGAATGAACCGTTGTAATAGGGATTTTATCACGTCTATTTGATGATTATATCCTCTAAATTAATTGATGCTTCGTTACGGATGACGAGCAGACTTGTATTAACAATAGGTAGTAAATTTATGAAACAAGCTTTATTAATTTTGTCAGTATTGGGAATGGGTATCGCACAGACGAGTGGTGCTGCCGAAACAACCTTTCAACCAAATAATACCTTGAGTCATACCATCACAAATATTTCTACTTCTGCGAACTATGGTTCTAGTCGCAACATCTATAGCACTAACAGTGGTGCACATGTATATAGCAACGATGAGATCAGTCAAGCAATTGACAACCTAAGCGCTCATGCTAAGCAAAAAGAATATCAGCTCGCTTCACTGACCAGTCGTTTGTCTTACGAGCAGCGTCAGCAGCAAGCAAGCCGCGTACCTGACCGCAATTCTGCTCCTGCTATTGCAGCAGCAAATGCCTCTCGCGTTGCATTATCTAGAAGCTCTGGCTACTGTGCTCGTTATGTGCGTAAAGCATTACAGTCAGCAGGTTACGAATTTACGCCGAATCCTTCAGCCTATCAGTACGCCTCTCGTGGCACGCTAGCCCAAGCTGGCTTTACCAAGATTAGTAACGACATGGCACCACAAGTTGGTGATGTCGTTGTCTATAACCGCACGTCAAGCCGTCCACATGGTCATATCCAGATTTTTGATGGCAATGATTGGGTATCTGATTTCCGTCAAAACAGCATCAGCCCATATAGCGGTAATTACAGCTATACGACATGGCGTGATTCGCAGTATGTTGACGATGCATCAGATCGTGGTATCTACCTTGCGATGGCTGACAAATAGACATCAGTTAAATAAGACTAAAGTTTTCTCCAAACTCAGTAATGCTCTTTATGACATTACTGGGTTTTTTTTGTGTTTTAAACTGGGATGTTTAAGTGAGTACAGCTCATATAACCAAATCAAAGCCCAAAATTTGGCCAATAGTCGCGATTGTGAAAGTCAGGCGGGGAGGCATGACCCGAGGCAAAATATAAGTCAGTCTCGCCAAACCATAAGATGACACAAGGATGTATTTGTTCGATCATCATGTTTGCAATAACGTATTGTTGATTCTCTAATTGAGTTATAGGTAGGCTAAAGCTACGCTCATAATGAGCAGGTGTCTGCACTACCATTGGAGTGCTAGATAACGGGTTCTCCCCTGATGTATCTGCTAGCTCTTTACAGTTATGCCAATTAATAGATGCGCGTGTGGTTCCATCGGTCTCATATAACGGTATTGGCGGTAGTATCGAAGGATTACGATAGCCCTCAAACTGATAAACAGCGTAACGACCATCAGGACTCGTATTAATCTCTATATAAGCAGTTGCTTGCTGAAGTGGTATCTTGTGCGGTTCTGTCTGGTCAGATGCCGCGATATCTTCGTTATCAAGTTTACAGCCATCAATATCACTGCCAGCAATAAAACATTCAAGGCAGGTTTCTTCCCATAGGTAATCAGTGAAATTTACTTGAGTTTGTTGCCATGTTGACCAATGGAGTTGATTGGCTAGAATTTGACTAGGCAGAGTCACTTGATAGGTCAGCACTAGTTGCAAAGCTGGTTGCTGGATGATCTCTGCACTTACTTCGATAGAGATATTCTCAAGCGCTTCTATAGACACGCCTAATTGCTGAGCGTCTTTCGCTATCGTCTCTGTGGCTATAGAGAGGTTAAAAGATTGGTTCATTATGAGTACATCTCGACGATAATAATAAAGAGGTGATAGTGACAAGAGAAATCATACTGATTAAGGACACTAATACTAAAGGACACTAATACTATATGATAAGTATAACCGAGACTATCGGAAAACATAAAAGCCGCGAGCAAGAAGCGTCGCGGCCTTTGTATTTCGTTATCGTTTGGCTATGATATAAGTGAACATAAAACCCAGTCACTTAATGCCAGTCGGTCATGACATATTACTGCGCGTGACGTGCTAGGTTAGACAGTTTTGGGTTGGCATTTGGGTTTTTACGTAGTAACAATGCCATACGACCAATAGAATGAACCAAAGATGCATTAGCCGCTTTAGCAAGTTCAGCGCCAACGATGTCACGCTCTTCTTTCGTGCCAGCAGGCAATTTTACTTTGATAAGCTCATGATCTGTTAGCGCGCGATCGATTTCTTCAGTGATGGTTGGGGTAATACCCTTGTTGCCGATCATAACGATAGGCTTTAGCTCGTGACCGATGCCTTTTAGACGTTTGATGGTAGCGTTATCGAGTTGCATAGAATTCCTAAGTGTTGGTAAAAATAAAAATGGTACTGTTAAAAACAGTTATTGATCATTATAGATAATCTGTGACCATCTTGCATGAGATCAGCAGGATTTTGCACGATTTTACGTGACGAAAATGTTAAACTGAATGTTTGGTACATTATAAACGCTACTGCCTTATAAAACAGTTATTTAACCAATAGAATTTGGTCAGTTTGCAACTAACCATGAATAAGAAATCTGATTAACACTGTATTTAGAATAATCTGCAACGGATTAATATCAGTTTGTAAGTGATAGAGCAATTAAAGCAGCTAGATTTAGTAAAGCAATAGGAGCAGGTATTTTGGCCACGCGTATCGAAAACAAAAAACTATCAAAGAGCAGCAGTGCTTGGATGAAAGAGCATATTGATGATCATTATGTACAAAAAGCTCAAAAAGATGGCTACCGTGCCCGTGCCGCTTATAAATTATTAGAGATTAATGAAAAAACCAACCTGATCAAAAAAGGCATGACGGTTGTGGATTTGGGCAGTGCGCCTGGTAGCTGGTCACAAGTCGCTGGTCGATTGGTAGGTGACGATGGTATCTTGATTGCCTCTGATATTTTGGCGATGGATACCTTGCCGGATGTGACTTTCATTCAAGGTGATTTTCGTGAAGCTGAAGTGTTTGACGCCATTATGGCAGAAGTGGGTGATAGACAAGTCGATGTCGTATTGTCTGACATGGCACCCAATACGGCTGGGAACAGTGCTATCGATCAGCCACGTATGATGTACTTATGTGAGTTGGCAGTAGACTTCGCGCTTGCAACCTTACCAGAAGGTGGCGCACTTATTATGAAAGTGTTTCAAGGCGAGGGTACACAAGAATTACGCAAGCAGATGCAGCAGGATTTTAGTAAGATTCGTAGTATAAAGCCAGGTGCGTCACGACCACGCTCAAAAGAGATGTTTTGGATAGCGATTAAATAGTTTTAACATCAATAGGTTGCTGCTCTTGTAAGCGAGAGGGTAAACCACCATAAAGTGTTATTATCGCGATATAAAAGCTGCGTCAATTGTTAAAGGAATAATCGTGAAACCTGCTTGAATTATGCGGGTTAGCACCACATATCATGGTATATTACCTTTGTTTTTAGCATACGTTTTAGGCAAAGTCGTCTGATAATAAGCGTTTTACAAGCTCAATGATCGTATATCTATGTTTATCTCATACTGATTATTTATAAAAACAATTTTTATGCTATCTATAAATCATATAAGTTTAATTTAGCAGCTTTTTATTATCGGGATATTCGTTAAAAATGAGCAATACGTTTATAGACGTCACGTGTTTAATAAACACACCAATAAGTAAGGGATGGGAATAACTAGTGAGCGACATGGTAAAAAATACCTTATTGTGGCTGGTGGTAATCGGCGTTTTGGTGCTGGTGTTTAGCGGCTTTGATCAATCTTCTGAGCCGGATAACCTTAACTACTCTGAGTTTGTGACCGCAGTGTCAGAAAACCAAGTAGCCAGTGTCGAGATCGACGGCGAACAGATCACCGGCGAAAAGAAAAATGGCTCATCTTTTGAGACCATTAGACCAGCTGTGTCAGATGACCAGCTCATGCCAATGCTACGTGAGAACCAAGTCGAAGTTCAAGGGACTGCACCAAAGCGCCAAAGCGTATTGATGCAACTACTGATAGCCAGCTTCCCAATTCTATTGATTATTGGTCTGTTCTTATTCTTTATGCGTAATATGCAGGGCGGCGCTGGCGGTAAAGGCGGCGGCCCAATGAGCTTTGGTAAATCAAAAGCGAAAATGCTGACAGAAGATCAAATCAACGTTAACTTCGAAGATGTGGCCGGTTGTGAAGAAGCCAAAGAAGAAGTTGTTGAAGTGGTTGAGTTCTTACGTGATCCAGACAAATTTACCAAACTGGGTGCAACGATTCCTCGTGGTATCTTGATGGTAGGTCCTCCAGGTACAGGTAAAACTTTGCTAGCAAGAGCTATTGCTGGTGAAGCTAAAGTACCGTTCTTCTCAATTTCAGGTTCTGATTTTGTTGAGATGTTCGTTGGTGTTGGTGCATCTCGTGTCCGTGATATGTTCGAACAGGCGAAAAAAAGCGCTCCTTGTATTATCTTTATTGATGAGATTGATGCAGTCGGTCGTCATCGTGGTTCCGGTATGGGCGGCGGTAATGATGAGCGCGAGCAGACATTGAACCAGTTATTGGTTGAGATGGATGGTTTTGAAGGTAATGAAGGCGTTATTGTTATTGCCGCAACTAACCGTGCTGACGTGCTTGATAAAGCATTACTGCGTCCAGGTCGTTTTGACCGTCAGGTACAAGTAGGCTTGCCGGATATCAAAGGCCGTGAACAAATCCTAAAAGTTCATTTGAAGAAACTGCCGAATACAATCAGTGTAGATGCCAGTTCTCTTGCTCGTGGTACGCCTGGATTTAGTGGTGCACAGCTTGCAAACCTTGTAAACGAAGCTGCATTGTTTGCCGCGCGTCGCAATAAGACTAGCGTCGATATGAATGACTTTGAAGATGCAAAAGACAAGCTATATATGGGTCCTGAACGCAAATCCATGGTTATACGCGAAGAAGAGCGCCGTGCAACTGCGTATCATGAAGCGGGTCATGCGTTAGTAGCTGAGCTATTGCCAGGTACAGATCCGGTGCATAAGGTTACCATTATGCCGCGTGGCTTTGCCCTTGGTGTTACTTGGCAGTTGCCTGAGCATGATCAAACCAGTATGTATAAGTCGAAAATGCTGAGCGACATTGCTATTTTGTTCGGTGGTCGTATTGCTGAAGAAGTGTTTATCAATCAAATGTCGACAGGCGCTTCGAACGACTTTGAACGCGCTACTAAAATGGCACGTGCAATGGTCACGAAGTACGGTATGTCTGATGCACTTGGTATCATGGTGTACGAAGATGACGACAACTCGCAAGGATATTTCGGCGGTGGTGGTCGTACTATCTCTGAAGCTACGCAGCAGAAGGTCGATGAAGAAGTGCGTCGTATGCTAGAAGAGCAGTACGATATCGCTCGTGAATTGATTGAAGCCAACCAAGACAAAATGCATGCGATGGTTGATGCGCTTATGAACTGGGAAACTATTGATCGTGACCAACTGCAAGATATTCTAGCAGGTGAAGAACCACGTCCACCAAGAGTTTATCAGCATAACGAAGTAAACTTGTCGAAAAACGATGTCAAAACAACGGGTGCTACACCGCCACCATTACCAGCGATGTAAGTGCTAGCGTATTCATGTCTTATAAAAAGCCCTTTATGATAGAGGGCTTTTTTTATTGTCATCATTTTATGAAGGGTTTAGAACCCTATAAGATTTACTGGTATCATAAGCATAGATAATAATAATTAAAGCTGCATTATAAATTTTATTTGCGATGGATTATTCATGTCATTATTCCAACCTTTACCCAACTATCAAGTGTCTAGCCGTGATAAAACCTTAGATTTGTCGCAGCCGCATATCATGGGTATCTTGAACGTAACGCCAGATTCATTTTCAGACGGTGGACAGTTTAACGCAGTAGATAAAGCTGTCGCTCATTGTCAGCAGTTGATAAATGAAGGCGCTACTATTATTGATATCGGTGGTGAATCTACTCGTCCAAATGCGCAAACTGTAGCGACTAAAGACGAGATACAACGAGTTGTGCCGGTGGTTCGAGCCATTCGTAAGTATTGTGGTGATGCTATTTGGTTATCGATTGATACTAGCAGCCCTGAAGTCATGCAGGCAGCTTTTGATGAAGGTGCTGACATTTGGAACGATGTACGAGCACTGAAACGTACTGGTGCGGCAGAGCTAGCGGCTAAGCTTGATATACCTGTTATGCTAATGCATATGCGCGGTGAGCCAACGACAATGAATAATCTGGCACAGTATGACGATGTGATCGATGAAGTGCGTACAGAGCTGATTGACCGTATTAACGAAGTAGTGAGCATCGGCGTCAAACAAAGCAATATCATTATCGACCCAGGCTTTGGTTTTGCTAAGAACTATGAGCATCATTGCGAGTTATTAAGCCAGCTGAGTAGCTTGCAGACATTAGGACTGCCAATGATGTTTGGCATTTCTCGCAAGCGTTTCTTGGCAGAAGTATTGACCAAAAGTGGGGTGCAGTCCGTAAGTATGACGCAAGCGGTAGAGCGTGATTCGGCAGGAACGGCAGCTGGACTGTTAGCCGTACAACAAGGCGCAAGTATCATTCGTACACATAATGTAGCGATGATGCAGCAAGCAGTGGCCTTATGGAGTCAACTGTCAGCATATCGTTGTTAAACTCATTCTACATGTCCGAATGCATAGTGAGATTTCAAGACTATAAATATTCTATACGCTATGCCTGATATTTTTTTCTAAACTATCTAAACCCACAAGACTATCCAATTTAATAAGAGTAAATTTATGACTAGTACCACTCAGCCAGAACCAACCAATGAACAGCGCCGTATCATTTATCAAGCTCGCCGCGGATTAAAAGAATTGGATTTTTATATTGATCCTTACGTCAAGGAGCTGTATCTGACAGCAGATGCTACTGAACAAGCAACCTTTGCAGAAATGCTGACTCATGAAGACCCAGACTTGCTTGATTACTTTACCAATCAAAATCGTCCAGAAGAGGATGATATCTGGGCGTTGGTCAATAAGATAAAAACATGGCGTCATACCAAAGACTTGGTTTAGGTCTTAAGGAGTGGGTCAGTACAATATCTAACGTTTCCCATGGTACGCTTATATGACGCTAGTAACCTCGCTACGTATCGATACAGCTATCAAACCTGCCAGTTATTTACGCGCGCTGCTATATGTAAGCTTGACTGGCGTTATGATGATATTGGCATGGTTTGCATCTTTGGCTTTGTGGCAGTATCTACTGATCTTCATAGTCTCGGCAGCGGTCGCAAGTTATCTGATTATATCGAGACCAATCCTATTACATATTAGTCAGCCATCGCTCAGTCAGCGTGTCGATAAAGAATGGCAATTACTGATACGAACGGGACGCGGCGATGAGTTATGGCAAGCAGAGTTAGTCGATATTAATCGCTACCAGTGGGTGATGAGTATCGAGTTCAATATCGTTGAGCCTTATCAAAAAACGTTTTCGACTACTATATTTCGCGACCAAGTAAATCACGAGCAATGGCGACAGTTAAATATTTTAGCCAATACCAGTAAGGGTAATGCTAAATAACTGGTTATCTACTGGTCTTAGACTTCTCCTTTTACGATGAAAAATCTCTACACGTCATAACAAAATAGCTATCTCAAAGGACAAAGAGGTTTGTTATATTAAAATCTGTTATATTAAAAATAGAAAATAAAACTCGTAATTCTGCTGTCCCGTTATTAAAGAACATATAGGCAGATATGAGGTTTCATAAATTTTAGCAGTATTTTTGTACTAAACAATACGATAAAAAGAGGAATAGATAATGAGCTTATTAGGGAATTTAGTGAGCCAAGTGGCACGTAGTGCAATGAATCCAGACGACGCTCAGCGCAATCCAGTTAACCAACGTACTGAAACACGGCAGACTGGGGGACTAGGTGATATTTTAGGTAGTGTACTGGGCGGTGGCAGTCAGGCAGGTGGTTATAGCCCTCAACAAAATAGCCGTCAAGCAGATAATGGTTTTGGCTTAGATGACATCATTGGTGGTCTCACGGGCGGTAGTCAGCGCGGTGGTATGAGTTCAGGTGCTGGTGGACTCGGTGATATTTTAGGTAGTGTATTAGGTGGTCAGCGTACTAATAGTGGGTTCGGTGGTAAAGGTATGCTCGTTGCAGCATTGATGCCTATGGTACTTAGCTGGATCAAACGTAATGGTGGTTTGAGCGGTGCATTGTCGAAAATCACTGGTATGGGCTATGAAGGTCAAGCACGCTCTTGGATGAGTAATAACGAAGCAAATGATAATTTAGATCCAAACGAAATTAATCGTTTGTTTGATGAAAACGAAATTCAGCAAGTAGCCGCTCATACTGGTGCTAATGAAACTGAGGTAAGACAGGGACTCGCTGAGCTGTTGCCTGAGGTAATGAATCAGCTAACGCCTAATGGCAATCTGGATAATGAGTCTGAGGCCAATGAAGAGATAGATCAAATCATTAGCCAGCTATCTAGCCGTCTTGGTAATTTTAAGTAGTTTGTTCAAGTAGTTTGACAGCTTTGAGTTTGAAAATTTCTAATCAAATACTTTAAAGTTATACAGATTAGAATGACTGGCAGTATTAATTAAAGGGCACGTCATATAACGTGCTCTTTTTTATGTCTATCACAAGAGTATGACTGTCGATAAATACCGTTTGGCAGGAACAGTGATAGCGATAGTAAGCCCTTAAAATCTTTCGTCTAGCGACTCTGTAGTATGGTTAAGTGCGGCAAAGCAGATATCGGTATTAAACCCTCTATACTGCAAAAATCGTAGCTGCTTAGCTTTTTCTTTTTGCTCAACTGGTATCTCATTACCGTATTTTTTGGTACGAGCTATCACCGCTAGTTTTAGCCAATCTACACCATCGACTAGGTTGTCTGCATCATCATCTACAAACTCACTAAATTCATCAGACTCAATATTTGCCATATCGATTAGCTCATCGATGTTACCTGGCATAGCAATCTTCTTACGATAGAATTCTTGTTTGATCCGACCACGTCCGCGGCCTTTACGAATGTTCTCACGTATCAGCATTAGGGTAGTGCGGTAATCACTTTGATAACCTTTTTCTTCAAACTCATCAAGTAGTGCGTCAATTTTTTCTGGGTCTTGTTCTTTGTCGATCAGCTTTTGCTTTAGCTCAGCCTTACCGTATTCACGGCGTGATAAATAATAAAATGCGAGCCAACGCAATCGACTTTCAGCTTTGATCGCATCGATTTCTGCTTGTTTTTGTTCAGGGGTTCGTAAGTAGGCTTTGAGCGCGGCTGGTATGTTATCGTTTTGGCTGTCTGTTTCACTATCATTGATAGCAAAAAGCTCAGCTTCATTTTCTGAGTTTTTGGATAGCGGCTCAGTGCTATCACTAGTACCAGTTGTCAAACCATCACTAATTTCGTCATTCTGAATGTCGAGTTTGACTTCTGCCAGCATCTCTTTGATGGTTTGCGCTTCAGGTGGTTGATATGTAGGGGTGTCACTAGGCTCAGCGATAAAATTAGCCGCTGGATGAAAACGCTTTTTACGTTTTTTAGATTTAGAGTTCTTTTTTGATTTAGGAGAAGAGCCTTCGAAAAACGCTGTATCAATAGTAGCGTCATTCGTGACTGAATCATCTTTATTTGAACGGGTAGTCCGTTTACTGGATTTCTCTCGTTTTTTAGGCTCTTTCGTATGAGAGTTCTTGGACGATTTTTTTGGTTTATTATCAACAGAACTAGCTGAGTCGGCGCCCGACTCAGCTAGGATTTCAGCTAAGGTTTTAATTTTCATAATGAATCATAGTTACTGACAACGGTTAATCGTTAAACCATTATTGTACAGGTTCAGAAGCCTGTTCTGCTTCTTCAGTTTCATCGGCTTTACTATTTTTCTTTGTACCAAGCTTTTCGTCACGAATTTTGTCTTCGATTTCTTGAGCAATGACAGGGTTCTCTTTTAAGAAAAGCACAGAGTTGGCTTTACCTTGACCGATTTTTTCGTCGCCATAGCTGTACCAAGAGCCTGCTTTGCCAACGGCGCCAATCTCCACGCCCAAATCGATGACTTCAGCTAAGTGGTTAGTACCTTCACCATAAGTAATTTCGAATTCAGCTTGGCGGAAAGGTGGTGCCATTTTGTTTTTGATAACTTTGACACGGGTCTGGTTACCGATGATTTCATCACCGTTTTTGACAGCGCCAATACGGCGAATATCCATACGTACAGAGGCGTAGAATTTCAGCGCGTTACCACCAGTCGTAGTCTCAGGGCTACCGAACATAACACCAATTTTCATACGAATCTGGTTAATAAACACCACCATACAGTTAGAGCGTTTGGCGTTACCAGTGATTTTACGTAGGGCTTGGCTCATCAGGCGCGCTTGCAGACCCATGTGCGAGTCACCCATTTCGCCTTCAATTTCGGCACGTGGTGTCAAGGCAGCTACTGAGTCAATCACGATCATGTCGATTGCGCCTGAGCGTACCAACATATCGGTAATTTCAAGTGCTTGCTCGCCATTGTCAGGCTGCGAGAGCAATAAGTCATCAGTGTTTACCCCAAGCTTGCGTGCATAAACAGGGTCAAGCGCATGCTCAGCATCGATAAAGGCACAAGTACCACCTTGCTTTTGACATTCTGCAATAGCTTGCAGGGTCATCGTCGTCTTACCTGAGCTTTCTGGGCCATAAATCTCAACGATACGGCCTTTTGGTAGACCACCAATGCCAAGCGCAATGTCTAACCCTAGAGAGCCTGTAGAGACCACATCGACATCCATAATGGCCGAGTCATCGCCTAGATGCATGATGGTGTTTTTACCAAATTGCTTTTCGATTTGACCTAATGCCGCTTTGAGGGCTTTGGCTTTATTGTCGTCCATATTGGATTCCTTGTTTTCGGTAGTTAAGTTGATGCTATAAATAAAATATTGGTACGGTTAAAACCTTTGGCAAACGCATACTAACTGTTATGAAGTCGGTAATGATTGTTTGGCTGTTTTATCGAAAAATAGGTTGTCACGTGACTGGTATAGGTAGTAGTATCGAAGGTATAGTTCTACTATACAGTAAAATTAAATAGCGAGAGAAGTAAAAATAAGTCCGTAACACACTGCCGTTATCGTTGTTTTTAAGTCAGCCTTGGCGTGCTGATTACTTGAATCAACTTCTTGACGCTGTTGATTTGATAAGGTAATTATAACAAAAGCAAGGCACTATAATGAGCATTGAGGGATGCTAGACGACACTATCTGTCGTATGGTATGACACTGAAAATCTATAGAAAAGATGCGATAGGTCGCTGTCTTTTTGAACCTGATAACGACTATGCTTGTCAATAGATTTAGGAGTTGTCCACAACAAATAAAAGGCTTATTTTCGCTAATTGTGAAACATTATGAATAATTAAATTATTTTAGAAATTATTTAAAATAATTTTTTATGTGTATAAATTTAATGTAAGTAACTGATTTTAAAGGTTTTATAAATTGTACAAAAAATGAACGATTTTACCTTATCCTTTAAGTTGCTTAGCTATAAAGTTGTCAAGTAGTGACTTATGCACAGGGTTATCCACAGCTTATGGGGAGAACTCTGTAAAGCCTTATAATACATAAGTTTACGTAGATTATTAGTATTAGGAATGGATTCTATATTTCTTTTCTAATCACTTTAGAGAGGCAGTTTTGTCTACAAACAATGCTATGAGCGCTATGTTTCACAAATTATAAATTTATCTTTTTTTATGCATAATCATACTATAGGCATTAAAAGTCAGGAGCATGACTCAAGATATACATCTAAGATGTCAGTAGACATAGTTATGCATAGGATGTCTAGTATTTTTAGAGATATTTTCTACAGCCTATAGAAGGCCAAAAAAAAGCGGCTACATCAGATAGCCGCTTTGTCAAAACACTTAAAAGTAAAACTGTATTAATCAGTCTTTGATATAGATCAAATCCCACACACCATGGCCACGGTCGAGGCCACGACGTTCAAACTTAGTCATTGGACGAAAGTCAGGACGCTCAGTGAAATTACCTGTACCTGCTTTGTTGGTCAATCCAGCGAAACCATCCAATACTTCAACCATCCAAAATGCATAGTGCTCCCAGTCAGTTGCTGTATGGAACCAGCCGCCTTGTTTTAAGCTGCGCGTGACGATGGTCATACGTTCAGGACTGACAAAACGACGCTTATAGTGACGCTTCTTTTGCCATGGGTCAGGGAAGTATAGCTGAATACGGTCGATATGGTTTTCTGGTAGTTGCTTAAGCAATTGAATGGCATCACCGTTAATGATTTTTACGTTGCTCAAATCTTGGGTGCCAGCCATATACGCACATTTACCAATACCAGGCTCATGCACTTCTACACCGACAAAATTACGGGTAGGGTCAGCGGCTGCCATCTCAATAAACGAATCACCCAAGCCAAAACCAATCTCTACCGTAAGCGGTGCATCTGCACCATTAGGGCTATCAGCGAATAACGTACGTAGGTTGTCAATACCGGTAAGATCGCCATCACCAAAACTGTTATTGACTAAATACTCAGAAAATTCTGGAGCAGTTAGTGCAAGCTCAGCGTTTTTGTTCATGTGCGTACGGCGCTTCATAAACGTATTGACGATGCGTATATGCTTGTCAGAGGTTGGCTCTATCTCTTGGCTAGTGCTGTTATCGATATCGATAGGCTCGCTTGTGCTATTAAGGGTTTGCTCATCAGTAGTATCGGTACTATTGACGTTGTCATTGATATCAGAATGTTGACTCATAGGATTCGTAAGGCTTAATTAGGTGGGTGATGTTTGCTTATTATAAGTTAAATCCATACAACTGTGAACGGACAATCCTATTTTCGCGTATTTGCTGGTCAGTGCTGTGGTTTCTCTATGTTACACACGTGTTTTAGCGTTATCATATAATGGTATCTTTTAAATGCTTTTCCTAAGAGTCAGTAAGTAGAGCGTGTTGCCATGTTATTTATCGAGACAGATTCACCGCCACCATTTTATCAAGAGTCGTTAACACCTGCTAAACGTAAGCAGTTAGACAAGTGGTTCATCGGTAATCGTACCCAGCGTTATTATCTCAAACGCTTTGAGCAGTTTGATCAGCAAGGTTATCTGTCGCCAAAATGGCATTGGGCTGCGTTTTTTATCACTTTTCCTTGGCTGCTATATCGCAAGCGCTATATGGATGCGATTGTCTATAGTGTCGCAGGGTGGTCTTTTATCCAGCTTAATGTCGCGCTGGTGCTAGTCGCTTTTGAATTTATAGCGATGTCCTATGTACCAGATGCTTATCAGATGGCAACACGTATTGCTATTGCTGCTGTTATTTGGCTGTTTTGGTCGTTTATGGTGGCACGTTGGACGGATGCGTATTACTACCGAATGGCAAGGCGTGAGATCGCTGATGCGATAAATGATCATCCGCGAGATGAGTCAGCACAGAAGGCACATCTGCAGAGAGAAGGTGGCGTTAGCTTATTCGGACTGGCATTAGGGTTTGGTTTTTTTGCGTTTTCGCTATTAGTGATTAAGGTGCAGTTCTTACCGATTATTGCCAAGCCAAAAGCAAACGAAGTATTGTTTGATGCTTATGATATTGCAAAGAATGCCCAAAATCGAGTGGCGTTGATTTATCAACAGACAGGGCAGTGCCCAGTAAATTTGCCCCTGAGTACTGAGCAGCAGCAACTACGCATGCATGTCAATAGTCAGGCCGCTGGCGTAACAGAAACCGACTGTGCGGTAGTGGCAACGATTCAGAACGTGACGTTTCCAATACGCTACTTAAACGAGCAGACGCTGGTCTTTTATCATATACCAGACAGTGATAACTGGGATTGCACCAGCTCACTGAATAAAAAACAAGCCCCTAAAAACTGCATAGCTGATTAGGGGCTGTATTTCACGAGTGCTTGTAGATGTTGCTAGTACTGAGAGCTAATGCTTAGAGTCCGTTGCAGTATCATCTTTTTCCTCAACTGGTGTTGCTTGGCTCTTTAACGCCTCATAAAAATCGGTTAAATCCATTTTTCGTGCTTTACCAATATCTTCATCAAACAAGCTTTCAAGCTCAGCCATTGCTGATTGTGCGGACTCAATCATGCTAGCTTCATCATCGTAGATAGCTTGTTGGCGTTCTATTAAATCATCATCATAGTCACGGAATGTTTTTACTGTTTCTCGCGCTTTTTCTGGAGAAATACCTAATAATTGTAATGATTCGCGTGACATGTCCAAAGACGATAAATAAGTCTCACGCCAAATGTGCCGCACGCCAACCTCACGCAAGCGATAATAGTGCTGACGATCGCGTGCTCTTGCCAATACAATTAGTTCAGGATAATTTTTACGAAGATACTGAGCGGTAGTGATAGAGCGTTCTAAGTCATCGATAGCGAGAATAAACACTCGCGCTTTTTGAATGCCTGCCGCTCGTAAAATCTCAGGGTTCTTTGGGTCGCCATAATATACTTGGTTACCGAACTTTCTTACAAAATCTACTCGGTTTGCAGAGCGTTCGATGGCGGTAAATTCGATATTATGCATGCGCAGTACACGACCAATAATCTGACCGACGCGGCCAAAGCCTGCAATAATGACCTGATGCTCATGATCAGGAATAGTATCGTATTCGCGACTCGGTTTACTCTTAGCAAATAATGGTTCACCCACTTTTTCTAACAACAAGAATGCCAGAGGCGTCAGTGCCATCGAGATAGTAACGACTAGGTTAAGAGTATTGGCAAGCTCAGGACGTAAGACGTTTTGAGCAGTAGCGACGCTGAATAGGACAAAGGCAAACTCACCACCTTGAGCTAGGGTCACGCCCAATCGGATACTGGTCGGCCAGCGATTGCCCGATACTTTTGCAATACCTGCAATCACTGCAAACTTGATGAACATCAATGCGAGCGCACAGCCAATAATAAAGATGGGCTCTGCCAAAATGAGTTTGACGTCGGTAAGCATACCGACCGACATAAAGAATAGACCTAATAGCAACCCTTTAAAAGGTTCGATACTGGCTTCTAGTTCGTGACGATACTCAGAATCAGCGAGCAACACACCTGTCAAAAATGCACCTAATGCCATTGATAGACCGATTTGACTCATCAAGATAGATACGCCCATCACGATAAATAGCGCGACCGCTGTCAGTAGTTCTGACGCACCACTGGAAGCCACAAATTTAAAGAAGGGTCGAACCACGTAACGGCTGGCGAAAATCAGACCGGCAAAGACAGCAAATACTTTACCAAAATAAATCAAGTCGTAGCTTTGCTCACGTACCCCTGATAAAAACGGAATGATTGCCAACAATGGAATGACCGCAATATCTTGGAATAGTAAGATAGTGAAGGCTTCTCGACCATGCGTGCTCGAAAGCTGCTGTTTTTCAGTCAGTATCTGTAGTACAAATGCGGTAGAGGATAGCGCTAAACCAAAACCAACTATAAAGGCAGTATCTAGTTGTAAGGAGAAAAACTGATGTAGGAGCCACATCAGTAGCGTACCAGTTAAACCGACCTGCAAACCGCCCAATACAAATATAGAGCGGCGCAATGCCCAGAGCCGCGAAGGCTGGAGCTCAAGCCCGATAATAAACAGCAGCATTACCACGCCAAACTCTGAAAAGTGCAATAGACTTTCAGCGTCGCCTGCCACATCCAAGCCACTTGGGCCTAATATAAGTCCAGTGATGAGGTAGCCTAAAACCGTTGCAATACCAAAGCGTTTACCGAGAGGGACAAAGAGCAATGCTGCTCCCAAAAATATAGTGGCTTGCAACATGAGATTTGGTGAGCCGGCGGCGGCAGCAAACATCTGGGCTCCTTAAAAATTTGAATAAAATACAAAATATAAAATGGACGTGACTAAAATCAGTATGGCTAAAACGATATCGCGCTAGTATCTATTATTTTTTGCGATAAATTTTCCACACACCATTGTCTGCAAGCGGATTATTATAAGCATCGTTGCGGCGTTTACGCGGTGTCTGGCGACTATCAACAATCTTAAAGTCAGGCAGAGCATGTACAATAAGACCGGTACGATAAAAGCGTACTCGCTCAGGCTCTAGCATCTCGCCCTTACTATCGCGACAAAAAACATAAGCACGCAGATCGATAAATTCACGGTGCGCTACCAGTCGCGCTTCCTCGTCGTTATCTAGCACCGCTGTCATGCGCTCGATTTCATCATCCGTATATTGACCACATTTATCGGTCAGAGCACCTACTGACCCAAAGCTTTTGGATTCTTTAGCACGTGTCTTAGTCAAATGTAGACGCTGAACGTGATAAATAAATTGTGGTATCTCAAGGCTGGCAGGGAGCGGTAGATAGTCAGGTGGCATGTTGGCCGCTGGATAAAAATCCTTTGCACGCTCAAGCAGATTTTGCCAACGTTGTTGATAGGTTTGGACTTCGGCTAAGTTGCCCTCGTAGATAGGCATATCGCGAATTTGACGCAAAATATCAGGTGGAAACTGTTCATTACGAAAGTTTGCAATGTCTTCTTGCAGCGTTGATAACAAAACTTTGGCGTGTTTTTTGCCATCTTTTGATGCAGGATCATCGATATAGTCTGGGGCGACAAAGGGTGCTGAGCGTCTAGACATAGTGTTGTATCATCAATAGATAGAGTGAAAATACCAAAAAGTATGATTATAAAAATTAACTGGGGTGCTAAACAAAACTTTATAATAGTTATTATAACCACATAAGCCGATTTGGACTTAAGTTTTTTGAATGGAATAAAGCAAAAGTTTGTCGCAAATCACGACTGTATTGATTTGGCCAAAATTCTAGTTCTAATTCCACGTAACCTTTAGTATGAGCCAGTATCAAATGCCTACACTTGTATTTGCTAAGTTATAATTCGACTTGCTGACCTCTTTATTCAATCATTGAGCTGAAAATGTATCGTCAATGGTTATGACCAATATGACTATCACCATCAGGTAGCTGTCCCGAAATATCACAGACCAATGCATCGCTATGTGAGATATTCTGCGGATGAGACGAGCTTTCGACCTGAATAGTAGCATGGTGAATACCAAGCTCTAGCAGTCTTTGCTCGAGACTGGCAATCAGAATATTTGACTCATGGATACTCATCTCACCATCGACCACCACGTGACAAGAGAGTGCATTGAGACCGCTAGTAATACTCCAAACATGTAGGTCATGTACTTTTTGTACTTGAGCGTCTTCGAGTAATTTTTGCTCTACATCGACTAGCGATATATTGGCAGGCGTTCCTTCCATCAATATATGCACAGAATCACGTACGACGCGGTAGCCACTGATTAAAATAAGCACGGCAACGATTACTGATGCCACTGCGTCTGCCCATACCCAACCAAAACCCATCATAAGTAATGCAGCGATAATCGCAGCTACTGACCCTAATAAGTCACTCAGTACGTGCAAATAGGCGCTTTGCATATTAAGGTTGACGGTTTCTGCATTATTCGGTTTCTGCTCTGCGACCTTGGCATCATCCGTACCATGATTATGGCTGTGTGATTCGCCACCTTGACTACCTCGGTGCATTAGCCAAGCGACCAGAATATTGATCAGCATACCGATAGTCGCCACGATAAGCATGCCTTGGGTCGCAATTTCTGGTGGTGAGTTAAAGCGTTTAATCGCTTCATAAAAAATCATCAAAGCAATTATGACAAGTGTCGCGCCATTTACCGTGGCAACTAATATCTCAAAGCGCTTGTAGCCGAAAGTTTTCTGATGGGTAGCTGCTTTTTCGCCAATTTTAAATGCGACCAAAGTGGCACCGAGCGCTATCGCATCGCTTAGCATATGCCCTGCATCAGATAACAAGGCTAAACTACCGGTAAGCCAGCCACCAATGGCTTCGATAAACATATAACCAGTAATGATAATAAAGCTGAACAACAACGTACGCTGATAGCCTTTGGTATCTCGTGCTGTGGTTGTTTGTTCTAGATGCTTATCATGATCGTGATGGCCTTGGTTTTCTTGAGTGTAGTTATTTTCTTCATCTTCGCGAACGTACTTAGGCACATTCGTATTATCATGCTGTTGGCTATGATGGTGCTCGTCAGAGTTTGGATTATTTGGATTCATAATAATACTCAGATTCGCTGATAGTTGCGTTCGATAGATGATGCTTACTGATAAGTGACGTTTACTAATAAGTGATGATTGCTGTGGGTAGAGTAGGCGTAGAGCCTTTGCCGCATACCATTTGATAGTTATAAATTTAACATAGCCAAGCATGAGAAGCTGTAACGACGAAGTAAACATGATGAGGAGATGAGTAGAAAGATATGCACCCATTTGTTGAGAGCTGCGTGAGAACTACCAACCGACAGGATCAATGTCCAAAGTAAGCTTAAGATATTTAGCGCTTGGTAGGGCGAGCACTGGCTGCCACCACTGTCCCAACACATGGTGCAATTGACGACGGTCTTTAGCCAGTAGCAAAAGCTGTGCATGGTAGCGGCTGTTCTTTTTACTCATGGGCGCATCAATAGGACCGAGAACAGCGAGGTTATGAGCATTCGGCAAATGCGCAATAGCATCCTTGAGTGCTTGAGTAGTAGCTGCCAATGTTTTGCCTTCGCAGCGTATCAATGCAGCATGTCGATGAGGAGGTAAGCCCATCATTTGACGTTCTTGCAGTAGCTCGCGTGCAAATGACAAGTAGCCGTCTTTGACCAGTTTTAATAGTAACTCGTTATCAGGTTGCAACGTTTGAATCAATACGCGGCCAGCTTTGTCACCTCGACCAGCACGGCCAGCCACCTGAATCATAAGCTGTGCAGTATGCTCTGGTGAGCGAAAGTCTGCTGATAGAAATCCGCGATCAGCATTGGGTAAGCAAACTAGCGTAACGTTGGGGAAGTGATGACCTTTGGCAACCATCTGTGTACCGACCAATATGGCTGGGTTGCCTTTATTGATTTGCTCGTAAATATTTTCCCAGCTGTCTTTGCGTCTTGTGGTATCACGGTCTATTTGAATAATTGGATAGAGCTCTTTGCTGGTTTGGGGGTTGGAAAAAATTGCATGTAGATTTTCGCTAAGCCTTGTCGTTCCCATACCTTTTGCATCTAGGTTTTGACTACCACAATCAGGGCATACGGTAGGGATATAGGCTTGCCAATCGCAATGATGGCATTTTAAGTAAGAGTTGCTTGAATAACTGTTTCGCTGGGATTGGCTATTATAGTGAACGGTCAGGTGCGCGTCACAGCGCGGACAATCAGCTTGCCAGCCACAAGCCTCGCACAATAGAACAGGCGCATAGCCCCGACGATTCAAAAATATTAATACCTGATCACCGGCTTCTAGCGTTTGCCGTATCGCCCCGATCATGGCATCCGTCAGACCTGTATCATAGCGCGCACCGTCATCTTGTGCTTGTTGATGAGTACTTTGCAAGCGAGCATCGATCAGCTGCATGGTTGCAGGTTTGGCATTACCCGGACG
This sequence comes from Psychrobacter sp. NPDC078409, assembly GCF_050268505.1. Taxonomy (NCBI): domain Bacteria; kingdom Pseudomonadati; phylum Pseudomonadota; class Gammaproteobacteria; order Moraxellales; family Moraxellaceae; genus Psychrobacter; species Psychrobacter sp. NPDC078409. Next base: position 294,341 of record NZ_JBNNGW010000004.1, on the reverse strand, counting down.
AGTAAGCAATTGGTATTCTGATAGTTTGCCATCATCGACCAGTTTTAAATGCTCAAGAGAAGGTGTGGCAGTACCAAGTATCACTGGGATTTTGTATTGCAAACCTCGATAGAGAGCGACATCAGCGGCATGATAACGTAACGTGTCTTGTTGCTTGTACGAGCCATCATGCGCCTCATCAACGACAATCAAGCCTAAGTCTGCAAAGGGGTATAGCACAGCCGAACGTGTACCAATCACAATTTGTGCATGCCCCGTGCGGCAGTCTTGCCAACCTTGCAAGCGATGAGTGTTGGTCATACCAGAGTGTAATAGCACAATATGGGCGGCAAACCGACTGGCAAATCTTGCCCGCGTTTGCGGTGTGAGGCCAATCTCTGGTACCAAAATAAGAACCTGTTTACCAGCCTCTAGTACAGCTTGCATCGCTTGCAGATAGACTTCGGTTTTACCACTACCAGTAATACCGTTGAGCAAAAAACCAGTATAAGTATCGGATTCGTGTGCAGCAATGATAGCGTCGACAGCAAGTTTCTGCTCATCATTTAGATCAAGTGGCATTTTTGCCAGTTTGACTGGAGTAGGTGCTTGTTTTGGCTGAATATAGCGCTCGACTAACCCTTTATCTTCTAGCGTCTTTAAAAAGGCTCGTTGCATACCTTCTAGTAGCAATACATCTTCACTTGCGCCATGCTGACCATGTAGCTTTAGCATATCGAACTGCTGCTTTTGTTTCTTGGCATTGGCTCGAAAATCATCATCAGTAATATGAGGTAAAATGCGCCAATGGGTAATCAGCAAGTCTAATGGTTTGCCTTGACGGACAAGGCTTGGCAGGATAACTGCTAACACGTCGCCAAGCGGATAGTGGTAATAGCGGGCTAACCAATAGGCAAGCTTGAGCATGTCCGAGTCCAAAATAGGCTCAGCATCTAGACATTTATTAATGGGTTTAATTTTATTAACAGGTACGCTGCTATCGTCTTGTGAAATATGAGCAATTACAATACCAATCAGAGTCTGACGACCAAACGAAACCTCAACACGGCTGCCGATTTGCGGTATCGCACTGTTTGGCAAAGCAAGCATATCAGCTGGTAGGCTATAGTCAAACACCCGATAAAGGGGAATGGGCAGAGCAACTTGTACCAACATAAACGGCTTCGCAGTCTTATTAGGTGAATATGAGATCAGAATAATAGAATGGAGACCAATAAGCTTAGCATGATGCTAAGCTTATGGTGATATGACTTATAGGCTGTTGCTAAAATTAGCACTTAATACTAAGCATTCAATATTGTCTTATTCGATATAAAGAATAGACTCAATTTCTACCACACCACCTTTAGGTAGAGCAGCTACTTGGACGGCAGCACGGGCAGGATATGGCTCGCTTAGATTGGCGACAAACACTTCGTTCAAGACAGCAAAATCACTCAAGTCAGTCAAAGATACATTGAATTTGACTACGTCATTTAGACTACCACCAGCGGCTTCACAGATAGCTTTGATGTTTTCAAATACTTGCTCAGCCTGTGCTTTAAAACCTTCTCTTAGCTCCATCGTGTCAGGATCGAAACCAAGCTGACCTGAGATATAGACAGTATTGCCGACTTTTACAGCTTGTGAATAAGTGCCGACCGCTGCAGGTGCTTTATCAGTTTGGATGGTTTGACGAGTCATGGGGTGTCCCTTTTATATTTTATGTGAGTGATTCATTGCTACTAGAATAGCAGTTCTATTTTAGCTATTTGCATCACGACTATAGCAGTGATGCAAATGTGCTTATTATAATTGATATAACCGTATAATGTTAGGGAAACCTAGCAGCGAGCGTAGTTCACGGATACCCTGTGCTAAGTGGTTGCGACTACGTACCACGATATGAATGATTGTGTCAGTATTGCGAACATCAACGGTTTCCACACCCATGTTGAGCTGGCGTAAGTGATAGATAACTTCACTGATTTGCTCGTCACTAAGCGCAATAGAGAGCTTTAAATAAGCAGGAAAACGAATCTTGCCACTGTTTTTTAAGTCATGCTCGCCGATGTCGCCTTGTTTGACTGCATTGTCATTGCGCCAACGTAATTGGATGACCTGATAAGGATTGTCCTTACGGATATCATCCAGTGAGAAGCATTTATGACGATGAACGACCAAACCATGACGCGATAAATGCCCTACGATAGGGTCGCCATATATTGGATGACAACAATTGGCAAAATCAAGCTCGACGCCAGCAGCATTTGCAATCAGCTGTTGCGGTTGAGTCATGTCATCGCTATGTACTTTTGCCTGTAGGTCGCTTAGCTCGTCGCTAAACAAACGTGTCACTACTAGCTGAGGAAGTAGCGTACCTGAGCTTATTTGTTCAAATAACGCATCTTTTTCTGTCAGACCGCGCCATTCAGTCAGGTCTTTCCAATCAGCGTCTGTTAAGTCATCAAAACTTTTCTGATGCGTTCGGAGTGCACGATCTAATGCTTGTCTGCCATGGTGTTGTTTGTCAGCGACAGACAAATCTTTGAACCAACGTAAAATCTCTTCACGGGCTTTGTTAGTCACTACAAACCCTAACCACTCAGCTTTTGGTTCTGAGTGGCTATTCACTTCTATCTCAACGGACTGTCCGTTTTTTACTACGGTGCCGAGCTTTGCAGCTTTACCATCTATATTTGCACCAACGGCAACGTTACCAATCATAGGCCCGACTGCGTAGGCAAAATCTAGCGCGGTTGCACCTTGCGGAAGCTCGTAAGCACGCCCTTGAGGACTGTAGCAAATGATCTTACTAGAGTGCAGATAATCCATCAGCTCATTGATGGTAGAGACTGCTGCTGAAAAATCAGGACTGTTTTCATTCAGATTGTCTTCATCAACCAAATCTTTCATGTTGCGTAATGATGCTTGGATAACCGACTGACTAACATCAGACGCGTGCTCTGCCCCGATGACACCAAGTCTTGCAGCGCTCTGCATTTGCTTGGTCAATATAGTGACTTTTACCACATCATTGTCACGCTCATAGATGAGGGTGAGGGACTGGTTACCGCCTGGTAGCGGACGACGAATATTATCCGCAATATGGGTATCATCAATCTGATATTTTTTGATTAAGTAATAGGCCAGTTTGTCGCATGCTTCGATATTGTCGAGGACGATCTCAAATGCATAGTGACGCAGTAGCGCATTAATCTCACCGCGATTGCGGAAAAACTGACGATATATGACCACGCGATTGTCTAAGACTTTGACCAGACCATTGAGATCCAAGTTATTTAGTACGATACTCAAATAACGATGAATGGACTCTCTTTGAAAGTTTCGTCCAAGCCCATGCTGTAGCAGTTTATCAGACAGCTTATTGTACATATCAGAGTCTAAATTGCGATAACACAATACTTCGATATAGTCAGCAATATCATTCAGACCCATTAATCGGGCAAATGGCACATAAAAATCCAAGGTTTCTTGAGCTGTAGTACGCTGTTTTTCAGGGCGTACCGCGTCAAGCGTAGACATATTATGTAGACGGTCAGCAAGCTTGATAATGAGTACACGCGGGTCAGCGAGGGTAGCGGTTAGAATTTTATGAAAGGTGGCCGCTTTATTTTGCTGCTTGTTATGTGAAGATGACTTTAGCTTGGTCACACCATCGACCAGTCTTGATACAATTTCACCATAACGCTGCTTGATTTGCTCATCACTGACCTCGGTGTCTTCGACCGTATCATGCAGGATTGCTGCAATGATGGTATCTCGATCTAAGCGAAAGCCCGCTAGTATCTCAGCGACAGCGATTGGATGCGTGATATAAGGTTCCCCTGATTTGCGTTTGTCTTTAATGTGCGCAATATCTCCGAACTCACAAGCATCAACAATATCACGGCGCTCAGCAGCAGTGAGATAACCTACCGAACGTAGTAAATTATATTGAGCATCATCGACGAGGTGATGACTGAGTTTGGGTAGGGTTTGACTCATAAAATGATGATCCTATTTTCCATGACCTACTTGTTGGGCCACTTACCGAAGCAAATGGAGGCTAAATAATGACCTACCATACAAAACTTAAGGATGAGTACGCCATTCTCTAATTAATCGCAAATCGCTTTCAATGTCAACTGATAAGCGTGTGGGCGATGAAAAAATTTCACTCAGTGGTCTATTTTGGGGATAAATGGTAACCAAAATAGCCAATACATTATTATTACAACCAAAAAACCACAGCCTATGCTGTGGTCTCTATAGTTGATCAAGATGTGTATTTATTTTATAAAAACACGATTGGCTCTATAAAATACATCTTATCAAAACAGCCTATTAGAAGCTGTGGTCGCCTGACAATGCTAAATCTAATGAGCTAGTAGCAAAATTATGCTCTGGCTGATTTAGAATGTCGCGTGTGATTTTGCCAGCGGCAATTTCACGTAATGCCAATACTGTAGGCTTGTCGTTATCAACGTCAACCAACGGCTCGGCAATACCTTTGGCCAATTGACGGGCGCGTTTGCTTGCGACCAAAATTAGCTCAAAGCGATTATCAACATTATCCAAACAATCTTCAATCGTCACTCGTGCCATAAATAGCTACCTCGGTTGTTTTTATTAGTAACGGACCTTGCCCGCCACTCAATAAAAATAATATCAAAAATATAAAGGGGGATAGCTAAATATTATAGCATTTTTTGCCAAGTCGCGTAGTTGCTTTTTATAGCTACTTACGAGATTAGCGACTTGTGCGTAGTTTACTCTTCTACTTGAGTGTTTAGCAAGTTGCTAATCGTGCGATGATAGCGCTGCTGCTGACGACTAAGTGTCTGCCTGTCGGCCACGATAATGGCTTTTAGCTCAGCTAAGGCTACATCAAAATTATCATTGATCACTACATAGTCAGCATTCACATATTGTGCCATTTCGGTGACCGCGCCAGCTAGACGGCGCTCTATAACTTCTACAGAATCCTGCGCGCGGGTTGAGAGACGTTGACGTAATGTCGCAATGCTAGGTGGTAGAATAAAAACCATAATGGCATCGGGAAAGATATTTCTAATTTGCGTTGCGCCTTGCCAGTCAATCTCCAAAATAACGTCAATACCCGCCGCTAGCTGGGTACGTACACTTTCTTCTGATGTGCCATAATAGTTACCAAATACTTCAGCATGCTCTAGAAATAGACCTGCATTGATACCATTGGTAAAACTATCGGTATCTGTGAAATGATAGTGCTGACCATCAATCTCGCCCGGGCGTGGTGCGCGAGTCGTATGTGAGACGCTGACAGTCAAGTCGTTGGTGGTCGCAAGCAACTGCTTGACCAGTGAGGTCTTGCCAGTACCTGAAGCGGCAGTAACAATGAATAATGAACCTGTCATACAATTTATCCTAATAGAAGGTGTCTTGGTAACTCGTAAAATTTATCGTAATAAATGCGTGTTGATAAAAAGTTAAGCAGTGCCTCAGTCAAAAACAAAGACTGGAAAAAATAACAAACGCCATCATGTATGGCGATAGAAATTATAATAGATGCATTATTATAAACTGCTTTTATACAAGTTAAAGCTGGTTTTGCAATATGTCGTAAGTATGCTGAGGTTTGCCTACAAAATATTGCTATGAGTAGACAGCTATTTTAGAGAGCGATAAAAGCAAATTATGCTAAAGTAGAGCATTGATTTCGCCCCAACTTTTGAATAAAAAATTCAAAAATACGTTTTAACTATAAATTATCCAATGATAGGCCTTTTTATGCAAATTTATCTTGCCAATCCCCGTGGATTTTGTGCTGGTGTGGACCGTGCAATTGCGATTGTTAATGAAGCATTGACGCGTTTTGAGCCGCCCATTTATGTCCGTCATGAAGTTGTGCATAATAAGTTTGTGGTGTCAGACTTGGCCAATCGTGGTGCGGTATTCGTTGAAGAGCTTCACGAAGTGCCAGACGGCTCCATCGTTATTTTCTCTGCTCATGGGGTCTCCAAAGCGGTTGAAGATGAGGCTGAGCGCCGAGATTTGACAGTGTTTGATGCAACATGTCCGTTAGTGACTAAAGTACATATCGAAGTGGCAAAATTTGCGCAAGATGGAATGGATGCAGTGTTAATAGGACATGCAGGACATCCGGAAGTCGAAGGCACTATGGGACGCTTTAATCGTCGCCATGGTGGACAGATTCATTTGGTCGAAGATGAAGGTGATGTGGCTGCATTAACTGTACAAGACGCCGAACGCTTGGCATTTGTGACTCAGACAACTTTGTCGATGGATGATACTGCGCGCGTCATCGATGCGCTGCGTGAAAAATTTCCTAGTATCCAAGGCCCTCGCAAAGACGACATTTGCTATGCTACTCAAAACCGCCAAGATGCGGTAAAAGATTTGGCCAGTCGCTGTGAAGTGGTTTTGGTAGTCGGTTCACCAAACTCATCAAACTCTAATCGCTTGCGTGAGCTGGCTGAGCGTATGAATTGCCGAGCGTATTTAATCGATAATGCCAGTGAGATGGACAAGGGTTGGTTAGATGGTGTGCAGAGTATAGGCGTGACCGCTGGTGCATCCGCGCCCGAAGTGTTGATCCAAGAAGTATTGCAACAGCTGCAAGACTGGGGTGGCGATCTACCTAGTGAACTATCTGGTATTGAAGAAAATGTGACGTTTAGTCTGCCGAAAGCATTGCGGATACCTGTTACTCAGGTTGGTAAGTAACTAATATTCGTGTTTGTATTTATATTTGTATGAACCATCATTGATATGGATAAGGTCGCATGAAAGAACCAAAAGCCAGATTTGTATTGGCAGAGGCCACGCTCGCTGAAGTCAACAAGCAACTAAAGCTCAATATGATAGTGATGGCAGCAGTAGTTTTTGTATTGTTTATGAATATCATGAAGTTTATGGCAGAAAAAAGCTTTTTCTATGCGATGCTCGCAGTAGTCATGATCTGTTTACTATTTTTCTTACAAAAAGCTCGCCGTATTCTCACGCTAAGAAAACAAGAGCTTATCCATAAATAGAAAGTACAAGCCTAAATAAAAAATACAGATGAAAGTGCCAAATATAGGATAGCTATGACTGCTTATTACAAATTTATCAAACGAGAACTACAAGAAGACGGTGTTAGTGTGGCGCATTATCAGCCAACCAAGCATGCTCAAGGTGCTTGGAATGAGCATGAGCAGCACATGGCACCAGCAACAGGCCTATTAACAGCCGAGATTAATAGCTTTGCGCCACAACCTAATACCCGTATCGCACGTATGAGCCTCGATATCTTGGGGTTAATACCGCTTGACGATTTTACTATTACTACGCGCTGTATCCGACCGGGCAAGACTATTGAGCTGGTCGAAGCGGTCATGAGTAGCCGTGGCCGCGATGCTATCATTGCAAGAGCATGGCGACTGATTACTCAAGATACCAGTGAGATTGCTGGACTTGAAGATCAACCAGCAGAATACAAACCTGAAGAGTTGCCAGTTTGGGAAGGCATGAAAGGCTGGCCGGGCGGCTTTATCGAAAGCGTACGTCTAGTAGCGACAGAAGACCGTCGATCTGGTCACGGTATGGTATGGATTACCAATGATCTAGACATGGTAGAAGGCGAGCCGACTGATGACTTGGTGCATCTATTAGGTATGGTCGATACTGCCAATGGTGTTGTACCAAGATTGGGTCTTGGTTTATCTAAGTTAGAATGGATGTTTCCCAATACTGATTTGCAAATCCATATGCATCGCTCGCCAGAAGGTCGTTGGCTCGGTATCGAGGCTGTACAACAATATGGCGATGATGGTATCGGATTGACCAGTGCGGTACTGCACGATGTACATGGGCCTTTTGGTCGTAGTGAGCAAATCCTTACTATTCGTCCGATGCCACGTTAAAAGGCTAAGAGTCAGTCAGCTTATAGTTTTGTAAAATAAAATAATACGTTGTAATCAATTAATTATACAAATAATAGAGAAATGGTTTTAATAGTAGCTAACAAGACAATATTACTAAAAAGATAATATTACTAACAAGCCGATGTTAATCGACATAGAGGTTACTATGAAAACCCATACTCAATTTTCAAAAAAGCTGACGACTCTCTGGGATATATTGATAGAAGCATATTCAGAATAGTTGCTGTTGTTTGCGCGTTGATTGTTATATCAGAAAACAACTGAGCAATTAAATGACGAAGCAAGTAAATAACCGAGTAAGTAAATAACTGATACCAGAACACCGCCTTGATAAACCAGCGCGGTGTTTTTTATGGAATAAAGATTTTGAGCTTGAATTTTTTCTCAATGCCCCTATTAGTATAGACAGTTTAACGGTATTACATACGGCAAGTTCTCTAACATTATGAGAGCGGCTTTAGTGAGTGTATCGTTATCTGATAATAGGTCTTTCATAGAATTTAAAGGAGTTTTTATGAGTGAAGCAACTCAAGCTGAAGGTCTGAATCCAGAATTAAAAAAACATACGTTTGAAGCGGAAGTGGCGCAGTTACTGCATTTGGTAACGCATTCACTATATTCTAACGCTGATATTTTTGTCCGCGAGTTGGTATCTAATGCGTCAGATGCTTGTGATAAGTTGCGCTTTGAAGGCACAAATGATGATAGCCTTTATGAAGATGATGGCGAATTAAAAATCCGCATCGCCGTCGATGAAGCAGCCAAAACTATTACCTTTACCGACAATGGTATTGGTATGAACGAAGCCGATGCAATCGAAAACTTAGGTACGATTGCTAAATCAGGCACCAAGGCGTTTTTAGACAAACTGTCTGAATCACAGAAACAAGACGGTCAATTGATTGGTCAGTTCGGTGTTGGTTTTTACTCAGGTTTTATTGTGGCTGATACCATCAGTGTTGAATCACGTAAAGCGGGCGAGCCTGCGGATAAAGGCGTGTGCTGGGTATCAGATGGTACCGGTAGCTTTACTGTTGAACCTATTACCAAAGACACGCGCGGTACGGCGATTACTTTGCATCTAAAAGAAGAATATAGCGAAGGCGAAGATAACTACTTGGATCGTAGCAAAATCAAGCGCTTGGTTAATAAATACTCTGACCATATCAGTTTGCCGATTCAGATGCGTAAAGAGATCTGGCAAGAAGATGTAAAAGAAGACGAGAACGACGACACGCCTGCTGGTGGCCAGATGGTACTCACTGATGAGTGGGAAACAATCAACAAAGCCAGTGCACTATGGACGCGCTCAAGCTCTGAAATTGAAGACGATGAGTATGTCGATTTTTATAAGAATATCTCTTATGACATGGATGCGCCGCTTACTTGGACGCATAACCGTGTAGAGGGTCGCGTACAGTATACACAGCTACTATATATTCCTAAAAAAGCGCCAGTTGATCTATACACTCGTGAGCAGCAGCATGGTCTAAAGCTTTATGTAAAGCGCGTCTTTATCATGGACGAAGCTGAGCAATTGCTACCGATGTATTTGCGTTTTGTGAAAGGTGTGATCGATTCAGCAGACTTACCATTGAACGTGAGCCGTGAGCTACTACAAGAGTCACGTGATGTAAAATCTATTCGTGATGGTAACGCTCGCCGTATTTTGACCTTACTCGCAAGCCTTGCGAATAGCGAAGACAGTGACAAGCAAGAGAAATTTGCCCAATTCTATGCAGAGTTTGGTGATGTCATCAAAGAAGGTCTAGGCGAAGACGCAGGCAATCAAGAACGTATTGCTAAGCTATTACGTTATGCAACTAGCACCCAAGACGGTCTGGTAACAAGCTTCGAAGATTATAAAGGTCGTATGAAAGATGGCCAAAAAGCCATCTACTACCTCACCGCTGATAACCTAGCCGCTGCGAAAAACAGCCCGCAACTTGAGTTATTTAAGAAAAAAGGCATCGAAGTTATCTTGATGACTAGCCGTGTTGATGAATGGGCAATGAACTTCTTGACCTCATTCGATGAGACACCGCTGCAAAACATCGCCAAAGGCGCCGTAGATTTAGGCGACTTGCAAGATGAAGCAGAAAAAGCGGAAGCAGAGAAAGCACAAGAAACGCTAAAGCCAGTAGTTGATAAACTAAAAGCTGCGTTGGGCGAGCGTGCTAAAGACGTCAAAGTGTCTACTCGTTTAGTCGATAGTCCAGCTTGTTTGGTTGTAGGTGAAGGTGAGTTATCACCACAAATGATTCAGATGCTACAACAAATGGGTCAGGACGTACCAGCAAGTAAGCCAACGCTAGAAGTAAATCCTGATCATCCACTCATTAAGAAGCTTGAGAGCAGTGAGCAATTCGATGATCTGGCGCAAGTCATTTTTGATCAAGCGTTATTGGCAGATGGTGGTCAGCTAGACGATCCAGCCGCTTACCTAAAACGCGTCAATGAGCTATTGATGAGATAATGTTTAGTAATGAGTAAAAAAAGGAGGCTTTATATAAGAGGCCTCCTTTTTTATTTGAATTTTTGGCCGAATTTGAGTGAATTTTACAAATCAGCCTTATCCTCTTAACCGACAATCCGTTACAATCGCGATAGATTAGCGAGCTAAAATATTAGGCAGTGCTAGTCATCTTCTATAATCACTCCATCGTGAATTCAATATAAATCGATGTCTGCATGCTGTACAAAAAATCGTCAACTGATTGCACCGCGCGGCTGTTACATTAAGATAATTATCATTGAGTCATTTTATTTTTCTCGACTGGCTAGAGGTCTAAGTCTTTGTCACTTACGTCGTTAAAAACCGTCTCGCTTCAGCGTTTTTCGCTCAATTTCGCTGCCAATATTATTGCAACCTTGTGGATGCTAGTGGGCTCAACACGGGCTTTTTCTTGGGTTAAACCTACTTTTGTACAGTTTGCCGTATTTGCACTATTGGCGCTTGGTAGTAATGTCTTATTTTCATGGTTAGCTGCTGAAAGTGGCAGCATATTTAATGAGCAAGGATTGGTCAGTTATTTGATCTGGCCGATGATTATTTTGCTTGGTGGTATTATTTTGGCTCGGCGAGCGAGCAATCAAGCATTGGTATTTGTACCAGTAGTATTATGGTTGGTTGCTGATACATTATCAGCCCTATTGCAGAGCTTGGTGCAGTTTTTTGGTAGCTATGGTTGGTTGCCAAATTGGAGTTATTCGTTCTTACCAGTATTGTTTTTAGTATTGTTCTTATGGCAAACGCTAGCTTTATTGTGGATTTTCTCCCGCCGTCTGCGTATACCATGGTGGGAGCGAATCATTGTATTGATTGGCGCGGTGGCGTTGCTGACCATCTGGCAGCGTAATGTCGCTGATCAGCCAATCTTTAAGCAAATACCCGTAGAGCCTGTATTAGAAGAGGCGGCACTATATCAGCAGCCACGCCTATTACAGCAAGCATTGGATAGTATAGACCCGAGTATCGATGGCAAAACTGACTGGTACTTTATGGGAGTTGCAGGGTTTTCTGATCAAAACGTCTTTCGCTCTGAGATTAATAAAGTGCGCGAGTTGTTTGATGTACGCTTCGGTACTAGCGGGCATTCACTATCGCTGATTAATAACACTTATAGCTGGCTAGATGAACCAATCGCTACTAAGACCAGCATTTTGCGCGGCCTAAAGAAAATCGGTCAGCAGATGAATGCTGATGAAGATGTGTTGTTCCTGACGTTGTCTTCACATGGTAATCAGGATATCGTCCAGTTGGCAAATCCGCCGCTTGCGATGGATAATTTAGATGCCACCTGGTTGCGTGAGGCGCTAGACGCATCTGGTATCCGCTGGCGTGTGATCGTGGTGTCTGCCTGCTACTCAGGTTCGTTTATTGACGAATTGGCATCGCCAACCACGGTAGTGATTACTGCATCAGCTGCTGACAAAGCATCGTTTGGCTGCACCAACACAGCTGAGATGACCTATTTTGGCCAAGCGTTTTTTGCTGAAAGCCTACGAGGGAATACCAGTTTTGAGTCGGCTTTTAAGGATGCCAGTATACGGGTCAATGAGCGTGAGAGCGCAATGGGCTTTGAGCCATCAGAGCCGCAAATGGTCATTGGTAGCTTAATGGAGACGGCATTGCCTGCGTTTGAGCAAGTATTGTTTGATAAGGCGCGCCCATCAGTTGCTAGTATTACAAATAATGCAGCTTCTACAACGGTTAATATTTTACCTGACAGCGCTACTAATCTGTCGGTAGACGAAGTAGAGATAGCCACTGAATAAATACAAAATATGATTTAGCATTTATTAAAAAATATCGTCATTGGTTCTATTTTGAATAAAAGGATATCACTCATGCAAAATTCCTATAGTCATAGTTTATCTACCAATAAACAGCTTACTCAAAAAAGCGTGAATCGCTGTTTTAATGGTGAGCAGCATTATTATAGTCACGAGTCGACATCTACCAAAACCTCTATGACGTTTAGTATTTATCTACCTGATGAAGCCTTGGCTGGACGACGTTGTCCTGCGATATTGTACCTATCAGGTTTGACGTGTAATGCTGATAATGTCACCCATAAGGCGCATTTTCAGCAAAAATGTAGCGAGCTTGGTATGATACTTATCGCACCTGATACTTCGCCTAGAAGTAGTGAAGACAGCGATGTACCAAATGACGATCGCTATTTTGTCGGTCAAGGTGCAAGCTATTATGTTGACGCGACCCAAGCGCCGTGGTCAGACAACTTCAACATGCAAAGCTACATCGTCGATGAGCTATATGACCTATTGCGTTCAGAGTTCCCTATTCACAGCATCGGTGTCACAGGACACTCAATGGGTGGTCATGGCGCGTTATTGCTAGGGTTCAAGTTCCCAAGTAAGTTTGTCAGCGTATCGGCTTTATCGCCAGTATGTGCGGCAAGTGAGTCTGCATGGGGGCAAGCTGCCTACACAGAGTATTTCGGTGATGATAAGTCTCTATGGGCGCAAGCCGATGCCTCACAAATGATTGAAAAGGTTGGCCAGCAGTATTCGAGCATTTTGGTTGATCAAGGTGCAGCTGATAACTTCTTAGCAGAAGGTCAGCTACAGACCTCTAAACTACAAGACGCTTGTGCAAAAGCCAAACAGCCCTTAACATTACGCTATCAAGCGGGGCATGACCACAGCTATTATTTTATCCAAACGGTAATTAATGATCATATCGAACATCATTGGCATATGGCTCAAATGAGCTAAGATGTCCTGCAGATGACCGTGATACATTTTTCGATATTCCATTCATGCTCAACAGGTGATTTTTATGGCAAGTTATCAAGATTTGACCGCTTCTAATCCAAAGAATAAGTCAGCAGATACGAGCTCTACAAAAGCGACTATGCAAGCTGATATGGATGCTGCTCTACAAAACAAACAACGTAACATTGATTATAATGATGAAGTGTCTCAAGTTAAGTCAGACGAGTTGATTGCAAAAACCATCAACGATGCTGGCGATAGAGTACTTGATGATGTGCAAATATCTCGTGTGATAGAGATGGCGTGGGAAGATAGAACACCATTTGGTGCCATAGAGCATAGCTACGGTCTCGATGAGACTGGAGTTATCAAACTCATGCGCCAAGAGTTAAAGCCGTCATCTTTTCGCTTATGGCGTCAGAGAGTAAGCAATCGCGCCACCAAACATGAGGCAAAGCGCTCTTTCGAAGTTGGCCGTGCTTATTGCAAAACCCAATATAAGCAGCGCTAAACCATTAAGTATTTAACATCAGTGTATAACAGGCTTGCAGCATATATGAGCCGCTTGGAATTTTCTTTTTAATTTATCAATATCTTATATAAACATGAATTAGGTAGCTCAATTATGAACAGTCCTGCTAAACCTTATCTTATTGCACCATCGATACTCTCAGCTGATTTCGCGCGGTTGGGCGAAGAAGTGGAGAAGGTACTAGAGTCGGGTGCCGATGTGATTCATTTTGATGTAATGGATAACCATTACGTACCCAATTTGACGTTTGGTAGCATGATTTGTAAGGCATTGCGTGACTATGGTGTTGAAGCGCCAATTGATGTACATCTGATGGTTTCACCTGTCGATAGTATGATTGAGCAGTTCTTGGAAGCGGGTGCTAGTATCATTACCTTCCATCCTGAAGCCAGCGCTCATATCGATCGCTCGCTTCAACTTATCAAAGATGGTGGTGCAGAGTGTGGCTTGGTATTGAATCCAGCGACACCATTACATTATCTTGATTATGTCATGGATAAAGTAGATCAGATTTTATTAATGAGTGTAAACCCAGGCTACGGCGGACAGTCGTTTATCGATAGTACGTTAGACAAAGTCCGTCAGGTACGTCAGCGTATTATTACTAGTGGTCGAGATATTCGATTGGAAGTTGATGGCGGTATCAAAGCCAGTAATATACGTGCGATTGCTGAAGCGGGCGCTGATATGTTTGTTGCGGGTTCTGCGATTTTTAATCAAGAAGACTATAAAGCCGCTATTGATGAGATGCGCGCAGAGTTGCTATTAGCCAACAACAGCTAGCGAGTGTTGTATGGTTAATAAACGCTATTAGCCATGCCATAATAATATTAGAATGTGCTGTATAACTTATGACTATATAGTTAATCCTCTATAAAAGAGCTACAGCGTTAACCGCGCCTGAAGTATCACGTATACATCTGCACTCAGTTGCCTTGTATCTCTTTTAAATTGAACCAACTTTATATAACGGTCAGTCACGTAAAGGTGAAATATGGACACAAATAATTCTAGCAGTTCAAAAGAACCTTCTGTGCAAGCAAGTTCTCATGAGACGTTGAATCAGCAGGCTAAGCAATCACTTGCAAGTGAAACACCGCAGCGCAGTTTGGTACCGAAAGGTATTACCATTGGCTTAGCGATGTTTGCACTTGTACTTAGTTTGGCAGGTTATGGTTTTCGCCTGATGGTAGGTGATGACGTCGAAACAGTGCTGCGTCACGCTGCAGTCATTGTACCTGCATTTATGCTAGGCATTCCGCTGTTTTTTTGGGTAGGCTCTCGCATACTCAATAAAGTCAAAGGCCTGCATATTGAAACTTGGAATGCCATTAGTTTGGGCTATTTGACCTCTTGTGTATCGATGCTATGGCTGATGGGTACTTATAGTTAAGTTATATTGCTGTAAATAGAATGCTTTTTCGCGCCTGTATCGTTTACTCGCACCTATATTGCTTATTCGCGCCTATATAGTGTCGTAATATTTTATATTTTTAATCATTAAGCCATGTCCTACAAGCATGACTGGAATTTTATATGAGAATCGTACCAGCCAGTATTGCTAAAATTATCTATCCTAAAGACTTACCAAATGGCTTATTTACCAGCTTAATTATCGCTTGTTTATTAATGGGGTTGGCGTCACTACGTCACGGAACCGATTTACAAGGTTGGCTAAATGTCATTGAAAATTGGCTGCTTATGCTGCTGATATTGCCTACTGCGACGGCCACCGTTGCACTGCCATTTAAGTATCGTGATCCTAGCCTTGAGCTAAAGCTGGTTTATTACCTTGGAATGTTTGTGGCCTTCTTATTTACATTAGGAAAGTTACGTTATTGGCACTAATATATACAAATGACATGGCATTCAAGTTTGCTTTTATAGCGAAGACTTATGTGACAGCCCTTGAATTTCAATGTTAAAGCGTCCATTGTATGAGTAAGACAGATTTACCCGCGTTACTGTAAGACGATAGATTTGCCGAATGAGTTTATTTTTAAGAAATGACTGCTTTGCAATGACTAGTTTCTCTACCAGTACTAAACGGGATAATAAGGAACACATTAATGCCATACGATATCGATAATGATATAGAAGTAGATAACGAGAGTAGCGATCAATTTGCAGGATTTGCCAAAGAAACCACGTTAGAGTTGGTGGAAGCAGATGATGGTAGATTGTTGTTGCGTGATGCTGAACAAGATGAAGCGCCGCTGATGACTATTGATTTTTCAGACAAGCTAAAAGAGCTACTTGGTAGTGACACTCAAGCCATTGGTCAACACATGATTCATGCTGCGATTCAGGTCATTATGCAAAAGCAGATGAGTAAATGGCATGCGCATGTATATGATAAAGAACCAACACACTACAGCTAAGCTTTGGTTATTTTTGAGCACTAGTTAAGGCGAATAACTGAAGATATAGCTTAGCAACATGAAACTACAGCCATAAAAAAGGGTTTATCAATTGATAAACCCTTTTCTTGTTCAAATAACTCCTTTATAGAAAGTATTTATAAAAATGCCTTCTACAAATGGTGGTAGTTACTTGATTTTAGCTTCTTTAAAGATCACATGCTGGCGTACTTTTGGATCAAACTTTTTGATTTCCATTTTGCCAGGCATAGTGCGCTTGTTTTTAGTAGTGGTGTAGTAATACCCAGTACCAGCTGTTGATACTAATTTAATTTTATCTCTCATGATAGCTTTCCTGTAAATGAGGGGTCTTCAAACGATAGGTACGTGTCTCAAAGAGTAAGTTGCCACAATTAATGTAGCAAAACAGCAGCCTAAATGATGAGAGTCATCACTCAGCTGCTATTTTTAACTTAAACTTTTTGACCTTGTGCGCGTAGATCCGCTAACACTTTATCGATACCAAGTTTGTCAATGATGCGCATACCTTTGGTAGACACACGTAGACGTACAAAGCGGTTTTCAGACTCTACCCAAAAACGATGGTTGTGAAGGTTTGGTAGAAAGCGACGACGGGTTTTGTTGTTTGCATGCGAAACATTATTACCCACCATAGGGCGCTTTCCAGTCACTTGGCAAACTCGAGACATGGCGAACTCCTAATCTATGAGGTATGAGTTTTTCTCATACCAGTCTGGGCAAGTTGCACGTTTTTGCGGCATGGACACAGCAAGCGGCAGCTTTGCACCAAACAAAACTATATGAAGGTTGAGCTGGTTTTGCTGCTATCTAAAGGCAAATAACAGGCTGACCAATTCAGAAAATTTTAAAGCCGACATTTATACCATAAAACAGATGAATACTCAAATATTTTTACAATAACTGTCGAATTAAAGGAGGGCTATTATACCCTGAAATGAGCGCTCTATGTTGTTGATTGTTTAATAGTAAAGATTAATTTTTAGTTGTAAGTTATAACAAAAGTCAGTAAAGTTGCTGTTATATATTTAATACAATCTATTAATACATCAGTATTACTGTAAATCTATGTATCATTACCAATATCTTCTGATTCTGGGTAATGATTTTTTGCTTATTTGCTCAGATAAATTACTGCTCATGCGGAGTCAAAACATGTCATATACATCATTGCCTACTTCCAAGCTATTTCAGTTAACAGCGCTCACATTATCGTTGGCCTTAGTGGGTTGTGGCGGCGGTGATGGCACTGATACGATTGCGCCAGCGCCTGATTTGGGTGTTACGATAGGTACTGATGATGGAGGTGTAGGTAGTGGTGATATTGGAGACGTTTTAAATGTTAGTACGGTATCTCTATTAGACGCAAATGCTAATCTGACTAGAGTAATTTCTATGTCAGGTGTTACGGCTAGAGTAGTTGTTACTGACTCTGAGGGTAATGGGGTAAGTGGTGCTTTAGTGACATTTAGCGGCGATGGTGTACAGTTTGGCACATCCAATGGAGCAGTATTGACTAATGCTGACGGCGTAGCAACAACGTCTGTCGTACCATTATCTTCTACTGATACTGGTAGTTATAGCTTATCTGCGACAGCAACATATGACGATGTGAGTGCAACCACTGCTAGTTATAACTACTCATTGCAAGCGGTTGATATTACGCTGGTGAATTTTTCGACGGGTGAAGACACTTTAGAGTCTGGTGGATCTACAATCGTTACCCTGCAAACCAAAGACACAGTAACTGATCAATTTCAGAATGACGTGACTGTTAATTTATCATCTACTTGTGGTTCATTTGAGAACGCTAGCATCAGCTCTTCAAATCAAGGCAATGTGAGCTCAACTTATAGCGCTATTGATAGTAATGGTAATTTGTGCGAAGGTACCCAAACCATTACTGCAGTCACGGCAAACGACACATCTTCTTCACAAAGTATTGATGTAAATATTAAAGCCATCGAAGCGAGTTCTATTGTCTATACAACGACTAACTCTGTTGTATTGGGTGCAAAAAATAGCGGATCATCTTCATCTAGCCAGATAGATTTTACTATTTATGCTAATGGTGTGCCTGCAGCGAACCAAGAAGTTACTCTGGATTTAATTAAATCACCAAGTGACTTTAATTTCGTCTCGCAAGGCAATCGAGCCTCGAAAACTCTAAAAAGTGATTCTTTAGGGAAAGTCACAGTAAATCTATATCCTGGAAATATTCCAGGCCCTGTGGAAATTAAGGCTTCTTTGAAATCAAATGCTGATACTTTTGCCTTGGCGAAGAATATATCTGTTGCAACAGGCCGCCCTACACAGAATGGCGTGACATTAGCAATAGGCAAAAATGTTTTGGTTGATAATGCTATTGACTCTACAAATATATCGGCTTATTTGACTGACCGTCAAGGTAACTTCGTTCCTGATGGCACTGTAGTAAGTTTTGTAGCAGAAGGCGGGACTGTAACGCCAAATTGTGCCACAGTTAGCGGTAATTGCTCAGTAACTTTCACATCGCAAAACCCTAGACCTGCCAATGGTCGTGTTAGTGTCATTGCTTATGTAGAGGGCGACAAAGCATATTCAGACTTAAATGGTGATAACGTCTATACTGTTGGTATTGACGAACTATTAGATAATATTGGTAATTTTTTCCGCGACGATAATGAGGATTTGAAGTATACGCCAGGTGAGTTTGTCTATAAAAGAGGTGAACAGGAAGGTGGTGACCAAGCGACTTGTGCAGCAGCGACGTTGTCACAACCTAATTTACCGAACTTAATAGTAGACAATGGTACTGATGCTACCCAATGTGATAATTTATTGCCGACAGTACTACGCAAGCAAGTCATTATGGGTTTCGCGAACGATACACCAACTTTCTATAATTATAGTCAGGTGTCTGGGTTTGTCTCTTTCGAGATGTATGGCAATAGCGTGAGAACTGTTTCTATGCCATCCGGAACGGCTTTGAGTCTGACAGTTAAAGATAATACTGATAACGGTGCTACTTGTGAGCCTGAGATTGCTAGTGGTAATATTACAGTACCAAACCTTGTTAACCTCAGCAGAGTAGATAGTGCTGCTAATCAGAATTACTTTGATGGTAGTGGAGAAGTACGTTATACGGTATCAACGGCTGGATGTGCTACTGGTGACAGTATTAAGTTGTCTGTCGCAACCCCAGCACCAACCTCAAAAACAACTACGGTCCAAATTTTCTAATCAATCTTTCTTATTTATAGAATAAAAACCCCTGACCACGTGTCAGGGGTTTTTAGTTTGTCCTTTCAAAAAACCAAATCACCTTAAATAACCAAAAACAACCAACTCGCTCAGCAAAGTATTGCAAAAAAGATTAAAATAACCGGTTTACTACGCTGTCAGCAGTTTTTCAGCGATAAGTCATCATTTTTTATATTGGGCGAATTATGTCAGACAACACTAAAACGGTTTCAATATCGACCATAGCTTCTCAGAGCAAACAGACACCTAGCGCTATCGATACAGCCACGCTGCTCATCAAATGCAAAGATCAGGCTGGTATCGTACAAGCAGTCTCTGAATTTATTCATCGTTATGGCGCTAATATTATTACGCTCGATCAGTATTCAACGGCGCATGAAGGCGGGCAATATTTTATGCGTTTAGAGTTTGCTTTGGCAGGTTTGAGCGATATTATCGAGAATTTTGAAGCCAGCTTTGCGCATACGGTTGCTAAGCGTCACGATATGGATTGGCGTCTACATAATAATGCAACGAAGACCAAAGTCGGTATTTTGGTATCTAAGTTTGATCATGCGTTGTTAGATTTATTATGGCGACATCAGCGTGGACTGCTCGATTGCGAGATTACTTGCGTGGTCAGCAACCATCCTGATTTAAAGCAAGCAGTACAAAATTTTGGCATTACCTTTCATCATGTGCCAGTGACCAAAGACAATAAGGCAGAGGCAGAAGAGCAGATTCATAAGTTAATGGCAGGTAACGACTTACTAGTATTGGCGCGCTATATGCAGATATTGTCATCAGATTTTGTCAAACGTTGGCCGATGCAGATTATCAATATCCATCATTCATTCTTGCCTGCGTTTGTGGGCGCAGATCCTTATCGTCAAGCTTATGACAAAGGCGTTAAGCTTATCGGCGCAACTGCGCATTATGTCACAGCTGAGCTTGATCAAGGGCCTATCATCGAGCAAGATGTACACCGTGTGACGCATCGCCAAGGGGTGACAGAATTGCGTGCTATCGGCCGTGATATCGAACGCAACGTATTAGCACGTGCTGTAAACTGGCATGTGCAAAACCGTGTGATTGTGGCGGGTAATAAGACAGTGGTATTTAACTAAGAAAAATGAGTAGTGAGTCGGCTAAAAATATAAAAAAGGCGGTCAGTAACTATTGTTGCTGACCGCCTTTTTATGATGTGATATTTTATAGGAGCATTTCTAAGACGAACTTGCTACCAACAAAGCCAATCGCTAATAGGATAAAGGCATAAATAGTGATGTTGGCCGCACGTTTGCCTCGCCAGCCTGCACGCCAGTTACCGAATAGTAGCACACCAAATAATAACCATGACAGCAGACTAAAAACAGTCTTATGCACGATATGTTGCGCCATTAAGTCTTGCACATAGATAAACCCAATTCCCAGTGCGATACTGAGCAATACAAAGCCAACCAAGAGCATATCGAATAATAAACTCTCCATACTTTGCAGGGAGGGTAGCTTATTGACCCAAAATCGATGAATGGTATGATGCTTGAGCTCACGTATTTGTAGACGTAGAAATAGCGCTTGTACTGCTGCCATCAACAGCACACAATAGGCCGCTAATGATAATAGGATATGAGTTTCAAGACCGACACTGACGTCAGTAAGCGGTTGATAGGGTGCGCGGCCAACATAGCCGACGGTCATACCTATTAGTGCAGTAGGCGCAGCCAAAATACCAAGGCTAAGAATAGGGCGATATAAACAGAACAACAGATAAAAGAATAAGAAAAATAAACTGGTCAGACTGATTATATTGAACAAGTTGAAATTTAAACCATACAGCGTCACAACGTATGGATATAGCAGTACCGCATGTGCAGCCATACCGATGAGCAACAAGCCCAAACTGAGGCTTTTGTGGATAGGTTTGTCCTGAACCAGCGCCCAACCAATATGGATGCTGACTAAGATATAAGCCATGCTAGCAAGTAAGAATGCAAAGTGCACAGATAAAAAGCCTCATCTTATACTGAGCATAAACTGCCGCTCAATGTGTCGCTAAAGTGGTATTATCAGAATGATTAGAATAATCGTCCAATTTATCATAAAATGGGTGCCAATTGAGCACCATCTTGCTTATAACTTATAAATGATCGGCAGTGCTGCATAGCGCAAAACATAAAGTATGTTATCTATAAAAAGTTAACTACAATTATAAGCGCTGTGTCTTTTGCGAAACGACTATAAGTTTTGAGCCATGTTAATGCTATAGTATTGATAATATAATTCTTTTATCATGTCCCTTGTCATGCAATATCCTAATATCTTATAGCGTATCCTAATATTATTTACGAACCATTTTAATGGTTTGATTTAGAGTTATTTTAATTGCGTATTATTTAATTGAAAACCATTTTAATTGAGAGTTATTTATGTTTGATACCTTAACAGAACGCCTGTCGTCGAGTCTACGTAACATCGTCGGTACCGGACAGTTGACCGAAGACAATATCAAAGACACATTACGTGAAGTGCGTATGGCGTTGTTAGAAGCCGATGTAGCACTACCTGTCACTCGTGATTTTGTAAAACGCGTAAAAGAACAAGCGCTTGGTGCTGAGGTGCTAAAAGAGTTGGCGCCAGGTCAAGCTTTTGTCAAAATCGTACACGACGAGCTGACCGAAATGATGGGCAGTGCAAATCAGCAGTTAGAGATGACAGGTAAACCGCCTGTTGTCTATTTGCTAGCAGGTTTGCAAGGTGCGGGTAAAACGACTACAGCTGGTAAGTTGGCCAAATATCTACAAGAGCGCCAAAAGAAAAAAGTCATGCTAGTCTCTGCTGACGTTTATCGTCCAGCGGCTATCAAACAGCTTGAGCAAGTAGCCGGTCAGGTGAATGCTAAGTTTGTGAAATCAAGCATAGATGAGAATCCAATTGATATCGCAAAGCGTGCGATTGAAGAAGCCAAAATCCAATATCAAGATATCCTGATCATTGATACCGCTGGTCGTCTACATATCGACGATACCATGATGGATGAGATTAAGGCGCTAACTGCAGCAGTTAATCCATCTGAGACGCTATTCGTCGTCGATGCCATGACGGGTCAAGATGCGGCCAATACCGCAAAAGCCTTTAATGATGCGTTGCCATTGACAGGTGTTATCTTAACCAAAACTGACGGTGATGCTCGCGGCGGTGCGGCGCTTTCTGTACGTGCTATTACTGGTAAGCCAATTAAGTTCTTGGGCCGCGGTGAAAAACTAGACGAGCTAGAGCTATTCCACCCTGAACGTATTGCGCAGCGTATCCTTGGTATGGGTGACGTACTGAGTCTGGTCGAAGAAGTTGAGCAAAAGATTGACCGTGATAAAGCCGAAAAAATGGCGAAAAAGATGCAAAAGGGCGGTGACTTCGACCTTGAGGATCTATTGACTCAGTTCCAGCAGATGAAGAGTATGGGCGGTATGGCAGGTTTCTTGGATAAGATGCCTGGTATGGGCGGCTCAGACATGCAAAAAGCCGTCGAAGATGCTAAACCAGAAGAAAAAGTACGCGAAATGGAAGCGTTGATCAATTCAATGACACCATTTGAGCGTAAAAATCCTGACAAGATTAACCCAAGTCGTAAGCGCCGTATCGCTGCAGGTTCAGGACGTGAGATTCAAGACGTTAACCGTTTGCTCAAGCAGCACAAGCAAATGGCAAAAATGATGAAAATGATCTCAAAGCCTGAAGGCATCAGTAAAATGATGAAGTCTATGCAAGGGCTCATGGGTGGCGGTAGTGCTGGCGGCGGCGGTCCATTGTTTGGCGGTGGCGATCAGCAAGGTGGCGCTAAAGACGTGAATCCAGAACAAATGGCCAAGCAGATGGGACTGGATCCAAATAACATGCCGAGCACCGAAGAGATGCAAAAGCAAATGCAAGAAATGCAAAACCAAGCACCAAAGAAGTTCAAAACCCGCTTTTAGATAACGATTAGTTATTTTTAAGAAGTTTGATCAAAGCCCCGAAGCCAATGAAGCTTTGGGGCTTTTTATCGTCATCAGTTGTAGATAAACACTGATGGATAAAGTGTGAAAAATATAGAAATTAATAAAATTCGTGTACCCTAAATGCTATGATAGGCGCTGCTCCATTCTGTCAGTATTCTTATAGTGCATGAACGATAGATCGTGATGAAAAATTAGTAAAATCTGACAAATCAATTTAGAACGCCAAAAGTAAAAGCCGAGGTTGTGATGTTTTTAGCAATGGATACCGTGTTCGACCAGTGTTCGATCGCGATTTTAGATTCGAGCGGACAGGTACTATCGAGCCATACCGAAACAGGAAAGCGTCAGCAGACTCAGCAGATTTTACCCATGATTGATGCTGCATTATCCGAGGCGCAGTTACGTCTTGCTGATATACAGGCTTTGATATTCAATCGCGGGCCGGGTGCGTTTAGTGGTATCCGCATCAATACGGCAGTGGTACAGGCTCTGTCTGTAGCGCATGATTTGCCTTGTGTTGGCGTCTCAAGCCTGCAAGCAATCGCACAATGCGCGTATCAGAAGTATGGGCTGACACATCTATACAGCGCCCTTGATGCTCGTATGCAGCAAGTCTACTTTGGGCAGTATGAGTTGGTAACTGATGACAAATTAGGTCATAGCATTATGCAGCCAGTATTGGCTGATGGTACTGATAGTACAGAGCAGCTATTAGATTATGATAGCCAAACAGAGCTCAACCTGCCTATTGCGGGTAATGGCGCAACGCTGTTGGCACGACATGATCAGCAAGACTGCCATGAAGATGTTTGGCCAGATGCTGCTGTCATTGGGCAGCTTGGTATTGTTCAGTTTGCAAACGATGGTGGTACGGAAGCATCGCAGGCATTGCCAAAATATCTACGCAACCAAGCTTGGAAAACACTTAAAGAGCAAGGTAAAGCATAGCTTTATAAATATGTTTTTTGCAGCCAGCTTTTTAGTGTTTAGCAAGCGCATACCAATATAAAATCAACGTTAATATAGGACAGCCAATCGGTCTGTTTTTAGGCCAGTTTTTTAGGCCAGTCTGTTTCTAGGAAAGTCACTGTGGATATAGTTTTATTCGTTCAAGCTGTCATCATGGGTATCGTTGAAGGTATCACTGAATTTTTACCCATCTCTAGTACGGGATATTTGATCTTATCAGCAGATGTGATGGGTTTCTGGACTAAAGAAAAAGTTGATTTATTTGTTGTGGTTGTACAGCTTGGCGCTATTTTGGCAGTGATTTATGACTATTGGGGTCGATTGTGGCAAGCGTTGATGGGTTTGCTGACTGGCAAAGCAGAGGGTATGACCAATCCTAGACAGCTTGGACTGAGTCTGATTGTCTCTACCATCCCTGTGATGATTGTTGGTTTTACCTTTGCTGATGAAATCAAAGCTTATCTGTTCAATCCTATCGTCGTTGCCATTATGCTCATCATCGGCGGTCTGCTGATATTTTACGTGGAAAAGCGTCCTAAAACGGTCATTGCAGAAGAAGCGGAAGATGTCAGCATAAAAACTGCATTGATGATTGGTCTGTTTCAATGTTTAGCTCTAATACCAGGGACATCACGCTCAGGTGCCACTATTATTGGTGCGCTGTGGTTAGGTGTCTCACGTAAGGCTTCTGCTGAGTTTTCTTTCTTTTTGGGTATTCCTGTCATTGTAGGCGCGGCATTATTAGATTTGATCAAACATGGTGACGTACTGACGAGCAGTGAAGACTGGCTGGTGCTAGGTATCGGAACCATCGTATCATTTGTAGTGGCGCTACTTTGTATCCGTTTACTTGTGGCATGGGTAAGTCGCCGCGACTTTACTATTTTTGCTTGGTTGCGCATCATTACAGGTGTTATCGTGCTGGTCGCCGCTTGGGGCTTTGGTTATCAAATGGCTGGCTAGATTTGCGTTATGATTTAACACGCCAGTAATTTATAGTGAAAATAAGCAGCAAATAGGATGATGGTTATGACCGATGTGCCCCAAACGTATGACGAGACAGGTGCTGTTGTACATTGTCAGTTATTCTACGTCAATGACAGCCAGCAAGCACAGATTGAGAGCCTACAGTCATTGATAGCTGAGCATACATTACCAATTATCTTAGATATAGAGGTCGCTACAGAGAAATTAACTCAAAAGCGCCGTCAGCAATTGAGCCAAGCATCTACTCAGCCTATTTTATTATTAGATGATAAAGATAAGCTATCATGGCTAAGTGATGGGCTTAGTGTGGCACCTGAGTGGGACAAGTTGCAGCGCCGTGTAGTGAGTGCCGGCCGTAAGTCTGAGCTGCTATTACAAGCGGCCAAAATTACATCAGATAGTCATGTTATTGATGCAACTGCTGGCTTTGGGCATGATAGTTTAATATTGGCCAGTACTGGTGCCCAAGTCACTATGCTTGAGCAGCAGCCGTTGATGGCATTGCTGTTACTTGCAGAGGAGCAGCGTATGAGTGCGCTACTCAATTGGCAAAAGCTCATGAGCCGTCTACAGATTATCAATACTGATGCGCTCAGTTATTTTGCGAATTTAGAAGCAGGCACCGCAATAGACGATGCTACGGCAATCGATGTCGTCTATTTGGATCCGATGTTTCCAGAGGATAGCTATCAAGATAGCAAGACAGGTAAAGGGGCAAAAGTCGGTAAGCATATGCAAGCATTGCATCAATTGGCTCGTCCACCAACTTCAGATGAAGAGCGACAACTGCTAAGTAGGGCGCAGGCCGTTGTCAAACAAAATAGCCAAAGCCAAGGTCGCGTGGTCGTAAAGCGTCCACAGTTTGCACCGCTGCTTGCCGATGAGCCAGCTAGTGAAAGCTGGCATAATGAAGCCGTACGCTTTGATGGGTATTTTGTCTGACAGCTGCTGTTTGCGATAATGAATGTACGAGTATAAATGTACGCGATTAATCAGCTTATATGTGCAGAATTAATGGATTTAGGAGCAAGGAATGTCAGCGTTAATCATTTGGGTTATGGGTGCAATTCTATTGTTGATTAATATCATGCTGCGTACTCGCATTCTTCGGCTTGAGGCACGGTTAAAAGAGCTGAGCAATCCACAAGAGCAGCTGGTATTTTTACGTCAACAAGCAGCAAAAAAAGACAAAGTCACAGCGTTAAAAGCATTACGCAAGCAGTATCCTGAGCTATCACTGATCGAAGCGAATAAATTATGGCAACAAATTCAGTAGCCAGACCATTAAACTTAGTAATTAGTCTATTAAAACTCAGTAACTAGCCCCTTCAAAAATTAATTTAGTGGTTCTGAGCGAAATAGATAAGCGCGCATAAAAATTATTCAAACAATGATAATAAAAAGCCATGACATTTAAAGACAAGCTACAAGCCTACATCCAGCTAACCCGTTTTGATAAGCCAGTCGGCATTGAGCTGCTCTTATGGCCAACATTATGGGGCGTACTATTCGCTGCAATGGGTCAAGCGCAGCAGCAAGGAATAACGGCAGCGTTACCAAGTATCAAGGTGTTCGCGATATTTGCCCTTGGTGCAATATTTATGCGAGCGGCTGGTTGTGCGATTAATGACTTTGCGGATCGTAAAGTAGATGGTCATGTGACTCGAACTAAAGGTCGCCCATTAGCAGATGGACGTCTATCTAGCAAAGAAGCTGTCACTGCATTTTTAGTACTGGTGCTGTTAAGTGCCAGTCTGCTATTTTTCCTGCCCATAGCTGTGTTCTATTGGTCGCTTGGTGCCGTGGTATTGGCGTTTATTTATCCATTTATGAAACGCTATACCCACCTGCCGCAAGTATTTTTAGCAGCTGCTTTTGGGTGGGCGATACCGATGTCTTATGTGGCGGTGCAGGGCGCTCCTGATATTTGGTGTTGGCTGCTATTCTTAGCTTATATGTGCTGGACAGTGGCCTATGATACCCAGTACGCCATGGCTGACCGTGAAGATGATTTAAAGATTGGCGTGAAATCAACGGCGATACTATTCGGTCGTTATGATGTGATTATCATCTCAATATTACAGATGCTATTTTTGCTAATGATGGGCGTAGTTATGTGGCATTACTTTGCCCCGACCACATTAGGCGTAACCCCGGTATTTGGATTGGCGCTTGTTGCGATGATGTTTGCCAAACAAAACAGCGCTTGTGCCAGCCGCAATCCTTTGGCTTGCTTTCAGGCGTTCTTGGCCAATATCTGGGTAGGGCGCTATGTCTTTGCGCTCATCGCAGTTACTTGCATATGGACGACGCTAAATGGATAAGTTCGATAAATTGCCGAGGTTCAAATCAAAGAAACCGTCTGATACGAATGCGTCAGTCGTAGAATATCAAGCTAAACTTGCGGAGCATTGTCTGACGCGCGAACAAGTTATCGCAACTGAGCGTAAGTTGGCGAAGTTTGCCAATACCATGGATTCACTAGTACGAGTGCCTTTTACCAAGCAAGGAATGGGTGCGGATGCGGCGCTTTCGACCATTCCACTAGCAGGAGACTTGGCAGGATTGGCATTGACCAGTTATGCATTTATATTAGGACGTCAGTTAGGTGTGCCCGCTCATAAAATGACGCCAGCGGTTAGATTGGCACTTATTGATATGGTCGTTGGTATCGTACCTGGGATTGGTACGCTATTAGATATTTTTATTCGTCCTAGCCGTAAGACACTGGGTATCGTGCACGAGCATCTACATCATGAGTATGGTATTACCGAAACCATGCATATGGATCGGCCGTTTTTGCACCAATCATTAGAAGACAAGCAACAGCAAAGCCGCTTTGGGTTTTTTTGGCGCAATCCAATCGTTGCTTGGTTATATCTGCACATCCCTG
Organism: Psychrobacter sp. NPDC078409; assembly: GCF_050268505.1. NCBI lineage: Bacteria > Pseudomonadati > Pseudomonadota > Gammaproteobacteria > Moraxellales > Moraxellaceae > Psychrobacter > Psychrobacter sp. NPDC078409. The sequence continues at coordinate 266,193 of NZ_JBNNGW010000004.1, read as the reverse complement.
ACTTTCTTGGACTGCTAGTCATTGTATTTGTCGGTTGGGGATTGTGGACAGTGATAAGCTGGTTGGTCGGTATGTTTGGGCAATCGACTGGATTTGGTTGAATAAAATCACTTGTCAGACAGCTCAGTAGAGACAATTCAGTACATAGTAATACACAGAAACGAAAAAAGCGGCAACGATAATAACGTTTGCCGCCTTTTTTATGATTTTAAATAGGGCATTGAAACAAAGGCCGCCTCAGACTTTATTCAGTGATGACTTCTGCTTCAGCACTGACGGCATCAAAGCTAGTGACTTTATTGTTTCGGATAAGGTCGATAGTGCCGCCACCAGCATGACTGACGAGTTGGATACTACCGTCAGCTGATTGATAGGTAGGATTATTGCCTTGGCCTTCTGGTGCACTTAAGGTCATTTTTGGTTGATTGGGAAGAGTAATGATAGCGTTAAGCATACCAGCTGCTGAGGTCTCAAAGACAACAGATAAACTCTCACCTGCTGCACTTTTATAACGGACATCAGTGATTTGTGCGCCTTTGATAGCTTGTTCTGGGTTAGGTTTTTCAGCGCTATCATTTGCCGTGGACGTAGTATCACCAAGAGCTTTATCTAACTCTGTTAAGCTCATATCACGTTCTGAATCAGTCTGCGCTACATTTTGAGCATCATCTGAGTTGCTACCTTCGGCTGCATCAACGTTGATATTGGTCGTTACTGGCGTGGTTTGCGTTGAGGTCTCAGCTGTAGTTGTATCAGTTGCTTCAGGTTCTGGATCTTTTTGACAAGCAGTAAGTAGCAAAAGACTGAAGAAAATAGCAGGAGCCTTACGATAAAGCAGTTTAGATTTTCGTAAGTTTAGTACTTTTGAGAGAGAAGTATTCATAATCAGCTTTATCCGTTAATAGCGCTCTACGTAAATGGGGCAATTGGCAAGGGTCAACCTGCTATTTATTGACAGTATATTATTACGTATTTACCGTAATCACCAGCTTACGCTGTCCGCCATATTCTGGCAGGTCTCTATGCTCACATAAGTAAATACCTTGCCACATGCCTAGACCTAACTGACCATCGACAAGCGGTATAGTCAAGCTTACCCCAAACATCATGCTTTTGAGATGCGCGGGCAAGTCGTCTGAGCCTTCTAAAGTATGGCGATACTCTGGCTGATCTTCTGGTGCGATTTTATTAAGCCAATCCTCTGTATCTAATCTGACATCTGGATCAGCATTTTCATTGATCGCAAGACTGGCTGAAGTATGCAGCAAAAACAGATGGACCAACCCTACCTTGGCAGAGTGAGGTAACAGCTGCGAAATAGCTTCTTCAACCTTCGGAGTAATGATATGAATGCCACGCGCATAGGCGGGTAGAGTAAGGGTGGTTTGATAATAGCTCATGGGGTATATCTCATTATTAGAGTCGACATCAAATTAAGATATTATAAGACAGTATGAACTATGGAAATCGTTGCTGTTATTTACACAAGAGCCATTTATTCTTAAACAAGCGGCGTCCGTAAACGTGTACGATTGGGTGATAGGCGTGCGAGCATTGCCTCTGACAGTGGTGCAAATGACCCTAGCATCATATCTGCTAATGCTTCAGCGCAAATAGGTGCCAATGCATAACCCTTTGCGCCCATCGCACTCATTGTCCATATTCGCTGACTGTTTGCCAATTGTCCAACGATAGGGTGGTAATCAGGCGTTTGGGTGCGAATACCTGCACGCCCTTGCCATAGACTCGTATCTGCCGGAATAATAGATGCCATTTCAGGTATAGCAGTGATGAGCTTGTCTCGGCTAATATGATGCTCTTCAGGACGTATGTCAGTACTTGTGTCATTGCGGATAAAACTCGCACCAAGCAATAAATAGGGCTCGTCAGCGACGACAGTATTTAACTCGTCATCTCCAGTTTGTGCGTTGAACCGCGCACAGTAACCACTATATTTAAGCGGTATTTTAGGTAGCTTTGTTAGTTGCTCGGTCGAGGGGATAAACCAAGACAGCTGCCCACGAATTTTACGGCAATCAAAAACACGCCGATCCAATTGATGACTTTCAAAAGCCGCGCAAATGACAACATTATCAGCAGTCATAGTGACAGTGTTACGGTTTCCATTGATACCTTCGATACGAACTTGCTGCTCAGTCTCGTTGATTTTAGTCACTTCTAACTGTTGAAAGCGAATGAGTGGATGAGTCAGTATGATGTTTTTTAATGCTTGTGGATTGACCAGACCAGACTGCGGTAAGTATAAGTTCTCTGTTAAGTCTTGCTCTTTCAAGCCACTAGTAATCTGTGCTTGTTCGTGCGATAGAGTGGTTGCCATCTCATCAGGATAGTCGGCAATTTGTTCTGTACCGATATTGGCTTTTATAAGCAAATCAAGGGCGCCAGTCAGTTCAAGTACCGGTGCTGTATTAAGCTGTGTGGCTGTTTGATTAAGGTCTCGATATAGCCTGCTGCTATGGAGGTAGCCTATGGTATGCAGATGCTCGTCAACATGGTGAATCGGTGTCATTTTGGGCGCAAGTAACGCTCTAGGATTGCCTGATGCACCTGCCAAGGGTGCTGATTTATCTAATAAAATGACGTTGATACCGCGATTGGCAAGCGACCAAGCTGTGAGCAACCCTGAGACGCCTGCACCAATGACGACAGTATTATCGAATGTGCTGTAAGTCGTTTCCTGCTTTGCATCGCGACCTTCATTAACACTATCAGTATCACCATTTTCTACATTGGTCATGATGGCCGTTAGCATTTCTCGCTTCCGACCAAAACCTCTGACTTTTTTAATTTGAAAGCCATGTTGTTGTAGCCCACGCTTGACGATACCTGCACAGCTATAAGTAGCGGCAGTCGTATGAGGGCATGATAGGCGCTGCATTTGTGCAAAGATACTGTCAGCCCACAACGTACTGTTGCAGGAGGGCGCAAAACCATCTAAAAACCAAGCATCAATACAAGGCGTATACTGGTTAAAGTGGTCTAATGCCAGTTTGCTTAGACTTTCTGCTGCATCACCAAGCCACATATCGACAGTTAAGTTATCATAAGAAAAACTTAAACGATGACAGCCTGAAATCAGGGGCGGATATGCAGCCAAAAGTGGCTCAATAAATGCTATTAGCTCAGGCGCGCGCTGACCCCATAACGCAAGTATCTGGGTCAAATCTGCTAGCAGTATAGGGAACTTTTCAGTAGTAATAAAGTGCAGACGAGCCGTTGCTAGTTGCGGATTGGTTTCACGCAGTTGGCGCCACAATTGCCACGTTGCTAGTAGATTAAGCCCAGTTCCAAAGCCTAGCTCAGCAATCGTAAAGCATTGTTTTGGTGCAAGGTGTGCCAAACGCTCTGGTAACTGATTGTGCTCTAGAAAAACGTGACGTGTCTCTGCCAAACCATCCGCATGAGAAAAGTACACATCCCCAAACTCACCTGATACTGGCACCATATTGCCAGTATCATCCGTTTGCCAGTCAATCTTGGCAGGCGTGATAACGTTTAAATGTTCAGGGTTTTGATGATTAGCGGTAGACATGAGGCACTTCTTAGAAATCTCAGTAACGGTAGCTCAACGATCAATTGTGACGGATCAATGATATCGACATTGGTTAGATGCAGCGAAGTAGAGTAATGCAAGTCAGTGCGATCACAGCATATATTACCAACGCTCACGACGGACAAATACCAACCACGAGACAAAAATACCGACTAATAGACTGATCAAAACGGTAAACGCACCGTATAGAAACAACTGTCCTTTACTTTCGTAAACCAAGACATTTACTTGAGTCTGTAAATCGTTCACTTGACGCTGTAGTTGTGCATTACGGCTGAGCAGCTCTTGATTGGCAGCTGACAATGCTTTAGTAGATGGTTGCAACTGTGCCGCCAAGGTATCATTGATATCTAGCGCTGAGTTTTTCGTTGGCAAAGCGCGCGCCGCTACTGACCCAGTCAACGGCAGCACTGCTGTCGGATCGGGTGCATCGACAGCAGGTGTTATGGGCGCAGCAGGTGCAGCTTGCGCCGAAACGGCTGTCACTAACATGAGACCAATCAGGGCACTTTTGTAGCAACAGGTAGGTGAAAAAGAGACTCTCTGGATCACGATGCAGCTACTTGATTATTACTGTCAGTTGGCGCTGGCAATGCTTGAACAAATGGTTTGATATCGACATGACTATAAACGCCATCACGTAAATAAGGCTCATCGTTTGCCCATGCTTGAGCCGCTTCGATAGAGTCAAAATCTGCAATGATTAAGCTACCTGACATATCACTTTTACCATGCTCGATAGGCGTTGGACCTGCGATAACAAGATGGCCCTGTTGATGCAATACTTTTAGGCGTTCAATATGTTCAGTACGAGTAATCAGACGTTGTGCACTGCTATTAGCCACGTCATGACCAATGATGGCAAATAAAGACATGAGACTTCCTTAGTGAATAATAAAAAAGTAATAATGAGCTTATATGAGCTTAGTATAAACATCATAGCAATAAAATTGTTATTTCTACTATGACAAGGCAACAGAAACTATTTAGTGGCTTTGTCCGTCAGCGCAGGGTTGAGATGCTTTTTTAGTACAGCAAACTGAGCCACGACAAACACCAGCATAATCGGAATCCAACCATAGGTCTTAAAGTTGATCCATGCTTCATCTGACATTGTGAACGCTGTGATATAATGTAGTACAGCCATTAGGGCAAAAAACAACGCCCAAGCAACGGTCAGCTTTTTCCAGCCGCTAAGCGTCAGGGTAAATACCTCTTTCATAGCAAGCTGCATCAATGGCTTATTAATAGCGGCACTGACGAATAGCGTCAACGCAAAAATACCATTGATAATGGGCGATTTCCAACGCAGATAAATATCATCACGCAGCAGTAATGTGCCGCCGCAGAATAAAATCGTTAATAATAAGACAACCCATTGCTGCTTATCAAACTTACCTTTTTGACGAATAAAATGAATGGCGTAAACGATAATAGTGGCGACGAGCAAGGCCCCTGCCGCTGCTAAAATACCGTTATAACGCGCCGCGATAAAAAAGGCAATTAAGGGAATAAAGTCTAATAATGCTTTCATAGCAAAGGGTATGTCCAACAAAAACGTATGGGGTAGTTTACACGTCTACCGCACCAAAAAAAAGCAATCAACACGATAATCATGCGATATACGCGACCTACAGAGTAATACTTTCTTATTGCGCCTGATGACTATGCCACTGGCCAAATATAAACACAAATACAGCACCGATAACTGCTAAATCTACAGAATCATCAAGACAAACTACAACGCACATAATCGTAATAATGATTATCTGCTCACTAGCTTTTATTCTACTTCTATTTTATTTAACATTTTAAGGCTCAGCTTATGAAAATCGACTTACATTGCCACAGTACTTGTTCAGATGGTACTTATGCACCGACCGAGGTCATACAACGTGCTCATTCAGCGGGCATCAACGTATTGGCATTGACTGACCATGACACGCTAGCAGGGATTGACGAGGCAAGGGTCGCTGCCAGTGCCTGCGATATGCAAATTATTAATGGCGTTGAAATCAGCTGTGAACATACATTAAGCGGTGGTTACGGAAAGAATAAATCCACCAATAAAATTATTCACGTACTTGGACTGGATTTTACTGATCGCGAAAAAATGCATGCAACGTTGCAGCAACTGCAAGACAGTCGAGCCACTCGTGGTCAACGTATCGCCGAAAAATTGAGTGAATTATTAGATATTAATTATGATGAGCTATGGCAAGCAGTGCTCGATAAAGCAGGCGGTAACCCACAAGCAGTCGGGCGCGCCCATATTGGACAGGTATTGTTTGAGCGCGGTGAAGTCAAAACCGTTCAAAAAGCCTTTGATAAGTACCTAGCAGATAATAAGCCTGCCTATGTAGCAATCGAGGCGTTGACGATGCAGCATGGTATCGAGCTGATTCATGCTTGCGGCGGCAAAGCGGTGCTCGCACATCCCACGCGATATCAACTATCAGCGACACGCGTGCGTAAACTGATTGCAGAGTTTGCGCAGCTTGGCGGAGATGCTTGTGAACTACCAGCCACTAGTGAGCCAATTAGTACCCGCAGAATGGTCGACCGTAGCATTGCTGAGCATGGTCTTGCGGCATCTATCGGTAGTGATTTTCACGGTAGTAACATGCCTTGGCGACGTTTGGGCGATGTCCCTATTTTAAATGATGATCAGCAAGGGGTTTGGGAGTCTTTTGCAACGCTTGCTTAGTGAGTGAGATTTACCTTGTTACAGTTACTTCTAATAAGGTTGTTTCCAATAGCGATAGGGCTTGATTTATCGTTATCAATAAGGCCAAAAATAGGTACGTAAACATAATTACATTCATAGAGAAATTATTGGGAAATAAATGCGTAAAACAGATTGATAATTCAGGTATAAATTGCCACACTGAATAGACCTTAATCGTGGCTCACGGCTCGCTATTTTTTAACTCTATAAATTTGACTATCTGCGGTAGTGCATTATGGCTGTATATAAGTTCTATCTAGGCCACAGAGAGCTTTCTAAGGCTGTTTTTGAGTGGGATGCTGCTGATAGGACAGCTCTACTAACAGCATTTATGCTGATGGAGGTTTTTTCACATTGGTTATGGTGCTTATTTGTATGGTATCGCCGCGATACTTATGGCGCTTACGTTGATATCAACCTGCTCTATCCAGTATGGATTAGCGTGTCTATAGTTGGTGTTTTCTTGCTATGGATGTCCAGTCGTTTTTCGCCAGTTAGAAGCGTCAGTAGCAATCTACACATATGGCAAGCTTTACTCATCACTATTTATAGTGTCTATATTACTTTTATTGTCGCCATACTAGGGCATAGTAGTTTGGTAACGGGTGTATCACTAGTAGGTGGTGCTATGCTAGGAATGATGCTCATTAACCGGAATTACGTTTGGCGAGCATTTATAGGACAAATTATTGCGATCTTAGCAGTATCGCTGCTTCCTTATTTTGGTATTACGATACCCAATCTACGCCAACTTACAGCCACCACGCTTCCTCCTAATATTCATAGTTATATGACTCACAGTGATATGACTATCATCAAAAATGAGGCGTTGACCTGGGAGGGTCTTAATCACCTGCGTCAATCTTCCAACCTTTTGTGGCGCTCTACCCATATTTATATGTCGCTACCAAAAGCTATTTTTATCATTTATATGTTTCGTATTTTGTTAGTGTCATTAGATGACAGTAGGAGAGAAACCTTACGACATGCCAATCAGGACGAGCTTACTCAGCTTAAAAATCGTCGCTACGGTTTGAAAAAGATGAAGTATGCTTTGGCTACTGTGCGAGAATATCAAGATTTAAGCGTCATGCTGTTAGATTTGGATTGGTTCAAACAGATTAACGATAACTATGGTCACGATGTAGGTGATCAAGTTCTAATTGAAATCTCACAGACACTATCGCAGTCGTTAACGGATAAGACAATCATCAGTCGCTACGGCGGTGAAGAGTTTTTAATTGTATTACCAGACACGAAGCATGATAGTGCTATGGTGATAGCTGAGCAATTACGACTGAATATCTCTGAGCATGTCATGAAGGTTGAAGGTTTGGCTGATTTTAATGTGACAGCAAGCTTTGGGCTATATACCTTAACTCATGAAGAACGAACTTGTATTGTCCAAGGGTATGAAAAGATTACGCAGCAAAAGACCGTCGCTCGAACGTCACCTCTTATCAAGCCAATTGCTACTCAGCGCGCGGAAAGCCAAATTACCTCAATGCAAAAGCTACCTAGTGATATCTGTCAGCGTCTGATTAGTACTGCGGATAAGGCCTTATATGAAGCCAAACACCGTGGTCGTAATCAAGTTGTCAGTGCAAATGAGATGTGGGCCGACAAAGAAGGCGGTAAGCAATCGCTTTACAAAAGCCGCTAGCCATTAATTTATTAACGATCAGCCATGCCACTAAGACTGTGTAAGTATTATCGGTATGGCTGATATTCTATTGATTGGTCAAATGGTGGCTTCGATTTAATCCAATCAAGACGCTAATTGCTGTACCAAGCTTGAGAGCACACTTGTGGCAAAGCTACCTGTCGTCAAAGTAAAGTTTAACACCAGTGTTTGATCGTCCGACCATTCCCAGCTTAACGCCTCAAGCGGTAGGCGTAGCGCTCGTCTTTGCGCCTTAATATCACGCTGCTCTAATCCAGTTGCCAGTTGCATGAGTAGAGGGCTATGTTGTACTACCTCGGTCTCTAAATCTGCAGCGCTACCGATGACTTTATCGTTACCCGTACCCCATAGCACGGCAGTTGGATGAATATCACCGCTATCAATACGAGCATGCAACGTATCATCTAGTGTTTCACTAGTGAATATCGAGCCTGAACCATCTAAATTAAACACTTCACCTGCTAGGCCAGTGTTCCAGCTGCCATTACGCACTCGCGCTGCCAATATCTCATTAAATATCAAGCTACGTGCAGCAGACAATTCCATCGTATTTTGCTCGCGCGGGGCACGCTTACGTTTGCTCTTTTTTGGTTGCGGGCGAGGCTCTCGCGGCGGACGAGCAAACAGTGATAAGGCTTCTCTAACGTTATTACCCTGACGACCAAAGCGCTGTGGACCAAAATAATTGGGTACACCGTTTTTGCCAATGCGCGTTAGGTGCTGCTCGACGGCCTCTTTTGCAGATAGTAGTTGCTCGGGTGATGCGTCATTTTCGCCATTTTCGTCACTAGCGCTCGAAAACTGGATATCACGTAAAGTAATAACAAACTGATTGGCACGGTGCGTACCGCGATTGAGCTTTTTATTGTGCCAGTGCTGCGCAAGGATAGTGACAGTCTCATTTTCGCCGATGTCCACTGGTGCAAACTCAGTAGGCGGTAATTGCTTCTTTGGTATACGCAAACTGAACCATTGGGTCGTCAACGCATGACGATCCTTCAGCCCTGAGTAGCCAACATCACGCAATGGAATGTCTGCCCACTCTGACAGTAGTTTTGCCAGATAAGCAGTATTCATGCCTGATTTTTCAATATGCAACCATAAATGCTCACCTTCACCAGTGAAGTCTAATGGCAATAGCTCATTAACGATAAAATCAGTCGTATTGGCTTTATAAGTCGCTTGCTGTATTGGCTGCAAGCTTGGCTGAGGCAAATTTGCAGTATCTGTAATAGCAGCAATATCCATATGAGCCATATCAATTTGCTCACTAGTGTTCTGATGATTAGCTATTTGTTCACTGGCGTTTTGAGCAACAGCTGTTGGATTTATAGTAGCAGCTTGGCTATCTAAACTATCTTGAGCAGTAGTAGTGATTTCGTTTTGGTTGTCTTGAGAAGTCATAAGGTCGTCTTTTATTTTGTTTATTAATAATGATTAGAAGTAAAAGGAGTGCGGAAAATAAAGTCGCATAATTACGTTTTGCAACGCAGCAAACATACAAAAAAACATCGTGTGCGAGGCGCTCTTGCTACTATCAATGCATAGCATATTAAAAATAATAGGATAAGTTGAATTTGTCTGGTTGGTTACGGTCATTTTCAACCTGCTGTCATTAGACATCATTATAACTGTTAAGGAAGCATTATGACCGACGCAACGAACAACACAGTCACCATCAGCAAAGCGGATATCCCAAGCGGTGGCATGAAATCATATAAGCAAGAAGACGATAGTATCATTTTAATCACTCGCGATGACGATGAGTTCCGCGCATTCGATGGTAAGTGCCCACATGCGGGCGCAGATTTGGGTGATGGATTACGCTGTGGTAATCGGGTAGTTTGTCCTTGGCATCATGCAACTTTTGATAGTCGCGATGGCTCACTATTAGAGCCGATAGCGACTAAAGGCTTGACCCAGTACGAACTGACTCATGATGGTGATAATCTGACAATTGATACCTCAACTCAGGTAACGGGGCAGGTCGAAAGTGATAAATTGACTGACACTCATACTATTATCGTTGGTGGGGGCGGTGCAGGATTTATGACAGCCGACCAGTTGCGTCAGGGTGGTTATGGCGGCAAGATTACGTTGATTAGTAAGGATGATAAAGCTCCTTACAACCGACCTTTATTATCCAAAGCGTTTTTGGCAGGCAAGATGGACGAGGACAAGCTGCTATTAGGCGGTGCTGATTGGGCAAGTAACAATAATATTGAGTTACGCCTCAACCAAACGGTTAGCGAAGTGCTACCCAATGAAGCGACCGTCGTCATAGAGGATAATGATAGCAACAGAGAGCGACAAACTGCAGATTTTTTGGTCGTCGCCACTGGTGCTAAACCAAACTTACCACCTATTAAAGGTGCTGAGATGGATGGCGTATATACACTACGTAGCATGAGTGATGCCAAATTAATTAAAGCGGCCAGTCATGATCAGCGCGTGGTGATCATCGGTACAGGTTTTATCGGTATGGAAACCGCGTCGGCATTAGCACAAGCAGGTACGACAGCTTCTATTACAGTGATTGGGCAAGGTAGCCGTGTGATGGGCAATATTGTCTCTGAAACGGTGAGTAATGCCTTAATTAAATTACATAAAGAGAAGGGCATCAATTTTGTGTTTGATGCAACCGTCGATGAAATTACTAAGGTTGACCGTCAAGTGGACAAGGATGGAGATAATAATCAGGCTTTCTCAAATGTAGGCGGTGTCACTCTAGCGAATGGCGATCATATTGATGCTGATATTGTGATACTGGGTACTGGCGTGTCTCCACGCACAGAGATATTGAGCGAAGTTAACGATCCAGATGGTGTACAAGTCGATGCGCATCTACAGCTGCGCGATGGCGTCTACGCGCTAGGTGATATTGCTAAAGCTACCAACCAAATGGGTCGCATGCGTATTGAGCATTGGCGCGTAGCATTGCAGCATGGCATGGTCACGGCAGCTGCAATCCTAAACGATAACAGTGTCGATTCATTAGAGGCGCGTATTCCGTTCTTTTGGACCATGCAATATGGCAAGAGCCTACGCTATAGCGGTCATGCCGAGACACCAGATCACAATATCCTACTCGGTACGCCAGATACGCATGATTATATCGAATACTACTTCGATGATGACGGCGAAGACACACGAGCTAGTGCGGCAAGTACGCTTGGACGTGATAAAGAGTTGGTTGCCTTCTCCGAGCTATTACGCCGTGGTCATGCACCGACACGCGCTCAGCTTAATGCAGGGCTCGATATTATTGAGCAAGCGCATGCATTATCGCGCTAGTACTATAGACTAATAAGTATTAGTATTTAAGCTGGCTTAGTGATCTAAGTCAGTTTTTTTATATAAGTGAAAAAGGAAAAATTATAATATGAGCGAAAACAATATAAATAACAGCAATATAAAAACAGACCACTTTAATAAAGAGTCGATATTTTTGCGTGAAGCGACACTAGAGGATATTGGCGCACTTGAGCAATTGTTGAATTGCTGCTATCGCGAGACGGCAGGTTGGACCAATGAGGCCGATTTGATCGGTGGTATCAGGACTACATCAGCCGAGCTCGCTGCTGTTATCAACGACCCTAATCACTATTACTTTGTCTATCCGAAAACCACAACAGGCGACCGTAATGGAGAAGAAACGGGTGAAATACTTGGCTGTATCGCTGTCGATATCAAAACCGATGCTGACTCAAATAAAAAAGCCTATATCGGCATGTTTGCGGTACATCCTGTGCTACAAGGGAAGGGTGTTGGTAATGTAATACTACATGCAGCTGAGACCTTTGCAGATCGCCACTTACAGTCACTGAATCAGCCTAGCCGACTGACTATGTCTATCTTAAGTCATCGTCCTGAGCTTTTGGCTTACTATCAGCGCCGCGGTTATCAGTTCAATGGTAATAAAATGCCGTTTCCAAACGATGGCAATAATGGCGAGCCAAAGCGTAATGATTTAGAGCTATTAGAACTCGAAAAAATCGTTAGCTAAACAAATTGGCTTAGTAAAAAACACTAATAAGTATTCTATCTAACTCAACCCCAAAAATGTCCAAAGGTCATAAATAGTCCAATACTTAGCAGCACAAATGCCACGATGATTAAACGCTTGAACCAGTTAAATGCTGGCAAGCGCGTGGCATTATCATCCGACATGAGATAAGCAAACAAAAACAATAGGCTCGCTGCCAAGGTCATTATCCCAAGCCCAATCGGTAATATAAATAAGTACACCTGCCACACAGTCATCTCTCAACGGTCAGTATTAATCGCATCATAACAGCATCGGGATTGCGCTGTCAGTATGCCTTGCTTTAAATTTCTTAATGCAAATAATGATTAGAAAAATACAGTAGTCATCAGTGCGATATAAAAGTAATGAGTCAGTTTTAGACCTACGAAGCTATATGCTTACGTCATGACTGACAATAAAAAAGGACGCTCAAATGGCATCCTTTTTTATAATAGCTAAGACTAAGAGAAACATTAAACAGTGAGCTTAACGCATCGTCACAAACTCTTCTGACCCAGTTGGATGAATGGCAACGGTATTGTCAAAGTCAGCCTTAGTCGCGCCCATTTTGATCGCAACGGCAAAGCCTTGAATCATCTCATCGACGCCAAAACCAATGCCATGCAGGCCAATGACTTTTTCGTCATCGCCCAAACATACCAGCTTCATGGTACATTTTTGGCGATGTTGAGTGACCGCGCTATACATATCGGTAAAGCTTGAGGTATAACATTTGATATTTTCTTTGCCATAGCGTTCTACCGCGTCGATCTCAGACAAGCCAATTGTACCGATAGCTGGATGGGTAAAAATCACCGTCGGTATCAACGAGTAGTCCAAATGCTCATTTGGCTTATTATTAAACAAACGCTCTGATAAACGGCGACCAGCGGCAATCGCTACGGGCGTTAGATCTACGCTGTTCTCGATAATATCGCCAACCGCATAAATACCATCGACATTGGTGTTTTGGAATTGATCGACTTTAATTTTACCAGTCTCAGTCGTCTCAACCCCTGTCACTTGCAGGTTGATACCATCAGTCGATGGCGCACGACCAATCGCCCAAATCAAGCAGTCGACAGTGTCGATACAGTCTTCACCGCCATCGTTGGTGGTCAAATCAAGGCTGTCATCGTCATTTTTATTGACTTCATTGATCACCGTGTTGGTGTGTAATGTGATGCCAGCTTGTTCCATTTCTATCAGCAAAGTCTCTACGATAGTATGGTCAAACGTACGTAGTGGCGAGTGTTTGCGCACATACAAATGCACTTCGGCACCCAGACTGTTTAACACGCCTGCGATCTCGACAGCGATATAGCCTGCACCCACAATTGCCACGCGTTTTGGCAAATGGTTCAAGGCAAAGAAGCCATCAGAATCGATGCCGTATTCTGCACCTTTGATATCTGGCTGAATCGGGTGACCGCCTGTGGCAATCAAGATATGATCAGCGGTAATCAGCTCGCCATTTACTTCTACGGTATTGGTATCGACAAATTTAGCAAAACCTTTGATCACTTCGACGCCGTTTTTGGCCAAGTTATTGTCATAAGCGCGGTGAATGTTTTCAATATATTGTTGACGGCTCTGTACCAGCTTTTGGAAGTCAAAACCTTTAACATCGACATCAAAACCATAGTCTGGTGCATATTTATGGATGGCTTCAGCCACTTGCGCGCCATACCACATTACTTTTTTGGGAACACAGCCCAAATTCACACAAGTGCCGCCCAATTGGTTGGCTTCGATAATGGCGCATTTTTTGCCATAGCTGGCTGCACGGTTGAGTGACGCGATGCCGCCGCTACCGCCGCCAATGGCGATATAGTCATAATGTTTGGTCATAATACGGTCTCTTTATTAAGTTGTTATTGGTGCTGTTTCCGACTCTACTGTAATGGGTCTTATCATCCATCTTACAAGTTTTTTATGGTTAGCGTATGTTGAATCGCTTGACTACAAACGGTGGTAGGTTAAGAAAAGCCTAGCATTTAGATATTTAAATCCACTCAAACCCATTTATACAATAGGTCGACGTCTATAAAATAACAGCCCTGGAATAGACAAGCCAAGTACCAATCCTGAGGTTACAAACAGCGCTTCAAACAAATACACCATCATTTGGCTAAATAACTCATCCGAAAAGCCGAAATAACCAATCTGCACCATACTGACCATCGCCTTATAAGCAGCGATACCGGGCATCATACAGATGACGCTAGGTGAGATGAGCGCTTTGGGCGGTAAGGTATATTTCTTAGAAAAATACACACCCAAAAAGCTAGCAAGCATCGCCCCAAAAAAGCTAGCAACCACGATATGGATGTGTTGATAAACGAGTGCTGTCTTTAGTCCAAAGCCAAATGCAGTCATCAGTAAACAAGGCAAGATATAGCGTTTGGGTACGCTAAACATTAGCGTCCAGCCAAGGGTAATGATACAAGACAGTATGACGGTTTCAATAAACCACATCTTAAAACCCCCAATGCTGTATGCGAAGTAAAACCAATGCCATCACGATACCGACGCACGCGGATAAGGTGAGCATATAGGTAAAGACCGCACGCCCAACACCAATATTGACATAGCCTTTGAGGATATCTGAGAAAGAGTTAATCAAAGGAAAACTTGGCACTAGCAGTAAAACGCTGGAGGCAACGGCGATATCAGCATTGTTACCAATATCAAAATAATAGGTCGTCGCCCCAATGAGCGAGGCAATAAAAGCAGTCACAATGACCGTGATAAAAGGGTTAAAGTGGTGCTTGGACAAATAAATACGAGTAAACATCGCCACCATACCCGCGATGAATGTCACCGCCGTAATCGACCAACTACCGCCATTCAGATAAGCAAACGCCGCACAAGAGGCACCAACAAATATACTTACTAGCCACGTTGGATATACGGTCTTATCCAACTCATCAAAAGCAAGGGTAGTGCGGTCAATCAAGTCATTGTGATCGACAGTGGCTTCGGTCTTGTTGACGATTTGCTGGATTTGGACCAACAGATTGACATTGATACTCTGATTGATCGTATCTCTGGTAGTGGTGATACAGCGCTCGTCACAGATAGTCGTCAGGGTGATGGCGTTAAAGTTCAGCGAACATTCGACGCTATTCATTCCCAAGGCAAGCCCCAAGCGTTTGGATAAGTCCACCACCACGGCAGACTCAGCGCCATACTGCATAAGGAGTAATCCACAGCGCACGCATAGTCGAGTAATGCGCTGCTGCTTTACGTAGCTGATAGAGGTCATGGGTGAAATACGCAGGTTGGTTGGTATTGATACACTATTATAAAGGGTCTGGGAGTGGATAGGGTAGCGATACGAATATAGCAAGGTAACCATATAGTCAATCCTCTATAAAAGAGTGATAGCGTTAACCTCGTTTGAAGTATCACAGTTACATCTACATTCGGTTACCTTGTATCTCTTTTAAACTGAATCAACGATAGCATCACTCACAGTGCTGATTTGCTACTATTATAAAGCGTAAACCCCTATCGCAAGGAGCACAAAATGCATATCGCTACTTTGATTTTGACATTTTCATTGCCCGGATGTGGCTCGCTAAAAGAAAAACGCCACCGTATGGGCGGCTTGCACGCTCGCTTTGGCAATGCGCCAAGTGTCGCAGTATGTGAGAGCGGTGAGCGTGATCGGCATGACGCCAGTGAATGGACGTTTGTGATCGTTGGACTGTCTAAACGTGAGGTTGAGTCGCAATGTAGTCAAATTGAGGAAAAGCTAGAGCGTACGGTAGATGCAAGGGTGATGAATATTGAGCGGGAGTTTATTTAGTCTACGGCGTCTTCGTAGATAGCCAATTGGGGCTAAATCGCGTCTCATGACAGCTATTCAGTGTTACGATTATATATTCTCTAAGTTATTCGTAAGCTCTAAAAGATGCTCGATAGCTGCTTTGCTATTCGGTTTTTCTTCGATTCTCTCTTGGAGTAACTCTAAAGTCCATTTCTTAACTTCTTCAAATTTAGCAATATCGGTTTTAAAAGCAGGGTGTTTTAGCAATTCTTGAATATATCGAATTCTATCTATTCCATCATCAAGCGGTTGCCAAACAATAGAACCGAATTTTTCTTTACTAATGTTTTGTATGGCTTCAAAAAAGTCCTTATTGTCATTTCCATGTTTGCAAAATCGCATAAAGACTTTAGAAAGATTGCTAACGTCAGCATTTAGAGCCAATGTCGTTTTCTGATTAGTAATAGTTTGCAACAGGAAGTTATAAAAAATATCAGGAGGCGCTGGAGTTTCAAGATAATAATCTCCTGTAAACCATTCTTCTGGACCTTTCGCAACTCTTGCTTCTATATAATCTTTCACTAATTTTTCAAATTGGTTTGCTAAGTGAGGAGTATTGTTTTTTGTGAATATATTATAATAGAAGATTAAATTAGGGAAAGCTTCTCTTTCTATCCTATGTTTAATATTATCAAAAAGCCTTTCATTGAAGTTTTCTTCAGGGTTTAGGCTACGATATTCAGTCATTAATTCTTGCTTTTCTCTATCGCTTTTCAGCTGAGCCTCTGTGAGTTTGTCTGATTGGCTTAGCTTTACGATCAATGATGTGTCTGTATCTAAATCAATAAGTAAGTCAGTAACGACTTTGCTCCAGTTAGAAAGTTCGAAATGCCTATAAAAAGAGGAAATACGAGCATCCATCATCTCAAATTTCCTAGCCTCTTCAATCTTTTTTGCATCGTTTAATTTTTGATTATCTGATTTGTAAGCGTTTTGAATTCTATAGTGGCGAAGATTATTGACTTTGTTTGAGCTAAATGAGTCAATAAAGAAATCAAAATCTATATTATCCCCAAATATAGAGGGCATGTCATGAGCTGCAAGTATGATTAGGAGAGCTTGTAAAATTTGTTTTTTACTCGTAACAGATAGTTCATTAGTTGAATTATCTGTTATAGCTTTAAACATGTCTTGAGCACGCTGATAGAAGCGCAAATTTTTGATTTTTAATGTTTTGTAGAAACTTTCATAGGTCGGAAGCAGTTCATTATTAACAATAATATTTCTAATAATGGATAATGAATTATTCAATATTAGTATATCGTCAAAAACTTTTTCCTTATGTTTATCAAAATAATCTTTATCATCTGATTCTTCATCATGCATTATCATCAATACTTGGCACTTACGCTCATTCTTAAGATAATTGACTAAACCCATTATTTCAGACATCGGTAAGCCATTTGACTTCCTTTCTATATCATCTAAGCAAACTAATGTATTTTTGAGATGTGAAAAAACAATACTCGTAATAAGGTTATTACCAAGATTCAGTCCTATGCGGACATCAGAAGTAGTTCCAATGTTGCTACCTGTCAGGGAAGATAGAAACTTTTTAATAGGTTTGAGGATATCTTTTTTCCATATACTGTCGTTAACCCCAACTGATTTATGAACTTCTATAGCAATTGCAGATTTTAGGCTTGCTAATGAATCCAAACCGAACAAAGAAACGTAGGCATACTTTTTACCAGAAAACACTTCTTCATTTTTATCACGAAGTTCGTCCCATAGATGTGTCTTGCCAACACCCCATTCACCAGTTAGCGCAATAGCACAAGGAATGTCAGTATCAACTAATTTTAAAATTCGCTTCTCAATATTTTCGACATTTGCCATTGCTGATAACCTTACATATGTTCTTAAATTAACGATTATATTAACACCAAATTTAAAACCTTAACCAACAAAAAAGGCCACTCCCTAAAAAGTAGCCTTTCATCAACGATTATCTAAAAATCATTAATTATTGCGGACGGCCTTGACCATGTCCTTCAGGTTTTTTATACCCTTTTGCAGTCATACAGGCTTCTAGCTTCTTCATATCACTTTTACTTGGACGACTTTCTTTAGTCATTTTTACGCCAGCTCGTTGAGCACAATCATCCATGGCTTGCTTCATATCCGCTGACATCGCAGGTCTTTGATGGTTGCGATCGCTTACGCCATTTGATGTGCCGCCTGACGCACAGGCGCTAACGCCAACAGTAGATGCTAAGACAATAAATAGTAATTTTTTCATAGAGAATCCTTAAAATTTCCAGAGGTCGTACAAGAGTGGGTAACGTCAATTTGTGTTGGTTATATTGTTATTAACCAGTTGTTTCTATATCGTATGCGTATACGCATCATATCTAACCAGTTAAATATTAATACATTTAAATTTTAAGTATTTTTAATAAATATTAAGAAAGGTAACGTAGTGAAGTAACTTAAGTCTTAGTTTACATATCGATTTCCGTTCATAGCTTATAGTTTGCGCTTTGCCTTACACCAGCCGCAAAAAAAAAGGCCACCCTATAAAGAGTGGCCTTTTATCAATCAGGACTTAACGGTATTAGCTGACTTCTTTCATACCTTGCTCAAGCATTGGCTTTAAGAATATACCCGTGTAGGATTCTTTGACTTCAGCCACTTCCTCAGGTGTACCTTCAGCGATGATCATACCGCCACCTTTACCGCCTTCAGGGCCTAGATCAATCACCCAATCTGCCGTTTTGATAACATCCAAGTTATGTTCGATGACCACGATAGTATTACCTTTATCGCGTAGGGCATGCAGGATATTGAGCAGCTTATCGATATCATGGAAATGCAAACCAGTGGTTGGCTCATCCAAGATATAAAGCGTCTGTCCCGTATCACGTTTGGCAAGCTCACGCGCCAGTTTGACACGTTGCGCCTCGCCACCTGATAGCGTTGGCGCAGACTGACCCAAGCGAATATAGCTCAGACCGACATCCATCAATGCTTGCAGGCGACGATAGATGGCTGGTATCGCTGAGAAGAATTCAACGGCATCTTCAACGGTCATATCAAGCACATCAGCGATGGTTTTGCCTTTGTAGTGAATCTCTAGTGTCTCGCGGTTATAGCGCTTGCCTTCACAGGTATCACAGGGCACATACATATCTGGTAAGAAATGCATCTCAACCTTAATGAGACCATCACCTTGGCACATCTCACAGCGTCCGCCTTTTACGTTGAAACTAAAGCGGCCCGGTTTATAACCACGAGCACGCGCTTCTTGGGTCTGGGCAAACATCTCGCGCACAGGGGTAAACACGCCCGTATAAGTTGCTGGGTTTGAGCGCGGTGTACGACCGATTGGGCTTTGATCGATATCGACCATTTTGTCCAAATGCTCAAGACCACTGATGCTTTCAAATTTATCGGCAATCAGCGTTGAGGCATTGTTTAACTGAGTCGCTGCCAATGGCATAAGGGTACGATTAATCAAGGTTGATTTACCCGAACCTGAGACACCAGTCACACAAGTCATGATACCAACAGGAATGGTCAAATCTACATCGTGTAGGTTGTTGCCTGACGCGCCTTTTAGCTCGATGGTCATTGGTACTTTTTTGGCTTTAGCCTTACCCTTGACTTCGACATCGATGGTTTTGGCTTTATGACGGACAGTTGGAATTTCGATTTTTTTCTTACCAGACATATATTGCCCAGTCAGCGATTCTTTGTTTGACATGATGTCATCGACCGTACCTTGAGCGATCACGTGACCGCCATGTACGCCTGCACCGATACCGATATCAATCACGTGATCTGCTTGGCGAATCGCATCTTCATCATGTTCAACGACCAGTACTGTATTGCCCAAGTCACGCAAGCGCGTTAGGGTTTTTAGCAAACGGTCATTGTCACGCTGATGCAGACCGATTGACGGCTCATCAAGTACATACATCACACCCATCAGACCAGCACCGATTTGGCTAGCCAAACGAATACGCTGCGCTTCACCGCCCGATAACGTCTCGGCAGAACGAGCAAGGGTCAAATAATCTAGCCCGACGCTCACGAGGAAGTTTAGACGCTCATTAATCTCTTTAAAGATTTTTTCTGCGACTTCACCTTTATGACCGCCAATCTTTAACGTTTTATAATAGTCAGCCGCATCACCGATAGATAGCTTAACGATTTCTGCAATGGTCTGATCATCAACACGGACATTGCGTGAGATTTCATTCAGACGTGCACCATCACAAACGTTACAAGTGGTATCAGCCAGATATTTAGCCAACTCATCACGGACAAGGTTACTTTGTGTCTTAGCATAACGACGCTCTAGGTAAGGAAGCACACCTTCAAACGGTACAGTCTTATTCGTCTTGCGACCGCGCTCATCGGTAAAGTTAAAGGTCAGCTTTTCTTTACCAGAGCCGTGCATGATAAGGTCTTGCTGTTCTTTAGACAGGTCCTGCCATGGCGCATCCATATCGATTTTAAAATGCTTACAGACCGTGCTAAGCAAACCAAAATAGTACGCATGACGCTTGTCCCAACCGTTGATTGCGCCTTGGTTAAGTGACTTCTCATGATGAGTAATCAGTTTTTCAGCGGCGAAATATTGACGTTTACCGAGACCATCACAGCTTGGGCATGCGCCATATGGATTGTTAAAACTAAACATACGTGGCTCAAGCTCAGGCACCGCGCGATCACAGACAGGGCATGAATGCTTGGCTGACATCACTTGGTTTTCGTCACCGCCTTCTTTTGGATTACCATCCATAAAGTGTAGCGTGACCAGTCCTTGACCTAGACGTAACGCCGTCTCTAAGCTCTCAGCGACACGGTTGCCCAAGTCATCACGAACTTTAAAGCGATCGACCACCACTTCGATGGTATGTTTTTTCTTTTTATCTAGGGTCGGTAGCTCATCGGTGTCATAGACATCACCGTCGACGCGCACACGGACAAAACCTTGCCCAATCAGCTGCTCAAGCAAGACGGTATGCTCACCTTTACGCTCACGAATCACCGGTGCCAAGATCATAATCTTGGTGTCATCTGGCAATGCCATGACCTGATCGACCATCTCAGTGACCGACTGCGCAACCATTGGCTCACCGTGTTCAGGACAGTATGGCGTACCGATGCGTGCATATAGCAGGCGCAGATAGTCATAAATCTCGGTAATCGTACCGACGGTCGAGCGTGGGTTATGGTTGGTTGATTTTTGCTCGATAGCAATCGCAGGGGACAGACCCTCGATACTATCGACGTCAGGTTTCTCCATTTGCGAGAGGAACTGACGCGCGTAGGCCGATAAGCTCTCAACATAACGACGTTGCCCTTCGGCATATAGCGTGTCAAATGCCAATGAAGATTTACCAGAGCCAGATAGGCCAGTGATTACCACGAATTTATCTCGTGGAATGTCTAAATCGATGTTTTTTAAATTATGAGTACGTGCGCCGCGTATTGCGATATGGTCATGTGCCATCGGTTACAGGTTTCCTATTTGCTAAAAGGGGATTGGGAAATATCTCAAGCTAAAAAGTAAATACAGATCAGTAAAGTGATTGGTTAAAACGTGAATAATTCTAAATTTATGGTGTTGTTATAAGTAGTGTTGTTATAAAAGATATCGTTATAAACAAAACAGTCATTATGAACAGTGTCGTTATAAAGGGTACATATATTGATAAGGTAAAAGTTAAGCCAGCCTAGTTATTCATTTTCTATTATTGTTTGGCTTTATGTTGCTTGTCATTCCTACGACTATTTCTTATAGGACTAAGCAAATCTAAATCAAATCAATGTTAAGTAACAGGCATCGTTTGTTATGGTTTTGACCAAAATGTCATTTTATAGAAGCGTTCGTCGTTACGTAGATATATTGAGTTAGCCATTAATTGTGCTGACAACGTTTTACTTTATTGTCATGGTGACAGCATTATTCAAGGCATGACTGTGCATCTGATGCAGTTGGTAACAAAATAATCTCGTAATATGAATGGCTTGGGTTAAGGGCGCATACGTTACTGCACCAGTAAGACAAAAGTCTCGGCAACCAAACGGCGAATGTCTTATACTAGGGGGCTTGATTTATAGGCCAATGCCTTGATAAACCAGTAGTGATAAATCACGGTATGGCACAGTGTTAGTCATGAAAGATAGCAGTGAGCAACCAGCAATGATCAACCAGTGAGGCAAGTATGAATAGCGTAGAGAAGCGGGCAATCCTCGGAGTCGGTGGCATCTTTGCCTTACGTATGATTGGCTTGTTTATGATTGTGCCGGTATTTTCTGTCTACGGTGACAATTATGCACACGCGACGCCGTTTTTGATTGGTTTGGCCGTTGGTATTTATGGCTTAGGACAGGCTATCTTTCAGATACCGATGAGTTTGGCGGCTGATAAGTTTCCGCGTAAGCCTATTATCTTTCTGGGATTGATACTATTCGCTGTCGGCGGCATGATTGCAGCAAATGCGACGGATATTTATGAAGTGATCATTGGTCGAGCGCTGGCGGGTAGTGGAGCGGTCTCCGCTGTGCTTATGGCGTTACTGGCTGATGTGACTCGTGAGGAAATGCGTACCAAAGCGATGGCCACGATGGGTCTGACGATTGCGACCTCTATTATGCTCGCCTTTGCTTTTGGTCCATTATTAGTCGGCTCGCTCGGTATCTCTGGGCTGTTTTGGCTAACATCAGGATTTGCTATATTGGCGATGCTGCTATTGGTGGTTGTACCGACGCCTATGCGCGTGCTCAAGCATAATCTGGATAACAAAACCATCGGTCAACAGTTGGCCACTGTCCTTAAGATTGGCGATCTTAACCGCTTACATATCGGCATCTTTGCGCTACACCTAACGATGACGGCGATATTTGTGATATTGCCGCACCAGCTCAGTGACGTACTTGGCTTGTCAGTACGTCAGCAAGGCATGGTGTATTTGCCACTATTGTTTATTGGCTTCGCCATCGCGATACCATTTATTATCATCGCTGAAAAGAAACGCAAAATGCGTCAGGTTTTTTTGGGTGCGATTGCATTGATGACCGCCGCTTTAGCAATACTTGCGCTTGGCAGTCAGGTCGGTGTTGGTATCATATTGGGTTTGCTGCTTTATTTTATGGGCTTTAACCTGCTTGAGGCGACGATTCCTTCATGGATATCTAAGCGCGCACCAGTCGCCAACAAAGCGACCGCAATGGGGCTTAACTCTTCTAGTCAGTTCTTTGGAGCATTTGTAGGCGGGGCAATGGGTGGTCTATTATTAAGCCAGCCTAATTTGTTGGCGTGGGGCATACTGGCTATTATTATGGGTGCCGCATTGCTTATCATTATTCCCATCTCTCAGCCACCTTATCTGTCGAGCACAACGGTTACTATTCCCAAAGATATCAATATCCAAGACTGGTCACGACAAATGCTGGCAGTAGATGGCGTTGACGAGCTGGTCGTCATGGCAAAAGAGCAAGTCGCCTATTTAAAGTTAGATAAGACACAGTTGACGGATGATTCACGTCAGCAGCTATCGAGTTTGGCGCAAAGTCCGCTAGATATATAATAGTTTTATACTAATAGCTGTATATGAAGATAAAGCCAAATAGCAAAAATTGCACAGACAGCAATTTCATAAACCATCAGTATCAATAAGTAGAAACTAACTATTTATCTCTATTTAAAAGGAATTAATATGAGTAAATTTAAGATGTTGTCTGGTAATGTCATCGAAGGTAGAAAGAAGGTGCATCGCTCAATAGCTAAGTTAACAGTAGGTCTTGGTTTATCAGCCATGCTATTAACTTCTGGTTGTGCTACGCAAAATATTCAGGCGTATCAGAACACCACACCGACGCTCGACATGCATGAGTTTTTTTCGGGTCAAATCGATGGTTGGGGTATGTTCCAAGGTCGAAATGGCGAAGTCAAAAAGCGCTTTTATGTTGATATTGATGCAACCCATGAGGGAGATGATGTCATTGTCCTAAACGAGAAATTCTTGTGGGCAGATGGCACGAAATCGCAGCGTATATGGCGTCTGACTGAGCAGACAGATGGCAGCTGGAAAGGTGTGGCAGGTGATGTCATTGGCGAGGCAACAGGGAAAGTGGTTGGCAATACGTTACACTGGAATTACCTATTAGAGTTACCTGTCGAGGACAAAACCTATAAAGTGACGTTCGATGATTGGATGTATCTTATCAATGAGGATGTCATGCTCAATCGCTCAGTGATGAAAAAATTTGGCGTAGAGCTGGGTAGCGTGACGTTGAGCATGCACCGTAAGCCTTCCGATGCTAACTAAAAATTTCTAAATCACTTGATAATAAGTAAGGTGCTATGCAATATCGATAAAGGTAGACGGTGAAAGGTGAAAGGTGTTCTTCAGCGTCTTAAAATGGCAAAATAGCAGCATATTTATCTATTACCTGTTATTTATTGGACTCTACAATATCGACTAGTATATCAAGATAGAGTATCTAAGCGACATAGACTGACGTGCACCATAGGTAGCCTGTAGATATTTCGATAAAAATTGGTTAAAGTAAAATTATACAATTGATAGTGCCAACTGACGCTATCAGATAACGATTAAAACAGTTTATTAAATTATTCATAAGTAAAAGGACGGTATTATGCGCGGAGTCAATAAAGTTATCATCATCGGTAACCTCGGAGCAGATCCTGAGGCACGCCAATTTAGCAATGGCGGTAGCGTGACCAATATCTCGGTTGCGACATCAGAGCAGTGGACAGACAAGCAAAGCGGCGAAAAAAGAGAAGCGACAGAGTGGCATCGTATCGCACTTTTTAACCGTCTAGGTGAAATCGCAGCGCAATACCTGCGCAAAGGCAGCAAAGTCTATATCGAAGGTAGTTTGCGTACACGTAAATACCAAGACCAAAGTGGTCAAGACCGTTATATTACTGAGATTCGTGCTGAACAAATGCAGATGCTCGATGGTCAAACTGGCGGCGGTCAAAACCAAGGTCACAGTGGCGGCTACGATAATCAAGGTAGTCAAAACAACCAGAACAACTTTGGTCAGCAAGCAAATAATCAAATGGCACATCAAGGTGGTTACAATCAACCATCGGCTCAAGGTGGGCAAAACAGTTTTAACAATCAAGCGCCTGCTCAGCAAAACCAGTTCAATCAACCAGCACAGAAACCTGCACAATCTAAGCCTACAGCAATGCCAGACGGCCCTGTAGATGATGACATTCCGTTCTAAATCATATAAGAAAGGAAGTGTAAAGTTAATTGAATAGAAATTGACTATTAACCCTTTATTAGTAAGCTTTAGCTCTGAACCTTAGACTTAATGTTAAAAAAGCCCTGCAACTGCAGGGCTTTTTTAATGCTTGCTGTAGTTGATTCAACTTAAAAGAGATACAAGGTAACTGAGTGTAGATGTAACTGTGATACTTCAAGCAAGGTTAACGCTATAGCTCTTTTATAGAGGGTTGACCATATCTAAAAATATGATGCAGTTGATTTTTTTAACGTAGCTAAACTAAATTTTTATTAAAGAATTTTTAATTTATTTAATATGCTCTTAATATGTAAATAATTAAACTTAAGTTTATTTAGTATTGGTTTGATTCTATTGTTTTTCACATTACCTAATATGCTTACTACCTTCTATACTCTATATTGACCGTTTATACCAAAAAATAATTATGATTAATGACGTTTGGTTTTAAAAATTGCTATACTGACTTTATATGGCGTATAGTTAATATATATTGACTATCTATAAATGAAATAAATTTCGATGATAACCACCAAGTTTTTATTTGTTTCCGATTAATAAATCGAAAGCTATTTGGATAATAGATCTTTATATGAAATGGTTAACTTCTTCAGAAAGCACTATAGGAACGACATAGCAAGTTACTGAGACAATGCAGAACTATCCTCAAAATTAGCAGTATTTGAGAGTCTAGTGTACTGACTTACGACTCTATTATTTTAACAGTAGATTTTTGTCGAAATATTATTGTGAAATTCTAGCAGTAGTCAAAGTACTAGAATTTTGTTCTATTATTAGGAAATACTTTCGAAGCTATAATAGCAATATATAAAGAATAGTGACTTATGTGTTTAGATTTATCTAAAACTAATTTTATTTAAAATGGATACAATGAGCATCTGTTGCTATGTATCTTCTATTTATAGTGGATTGTTCGAGATGCCATTAGAAATTAAATACTCTTTAGAATTAATTATATTTTATGAATAGATTTAATTACTAATGAACGATTTGTTCTCTGCATTATTTCACGAAAAACAATACCTCAATAGAGGCCACACTCTTATTTTATAGTTGGATTTATTATGAGCAAAAATAACGCAATTGATTTAGAAAATTTGAACGTAGATGAGTTACGTGCTATCACTGAAAACGCTCAACAACTTATCGCCAAAAAACAACATCAACGTTTGTATGATGCCTATATGCAGTTCGAGCAGATTGCAGAAGATAGCAATGCAACGATCGAAGAGATACTGAAAGCTGGTGAAAAATTAGAGAAAAAACGCAGTATTAAATATCGTAATACTGATGATCATAGTGAAACTTGGACTGGCCGTGGTCGTAAGCCAACTTGGTTGGTTGAAGCGCTAGCAGCAGGTCGTGATATCGAAGATTTTGCTATTTAATTAGCTGTTTTCTTATAAAATGCCTTTCTGTGAACCAGCTTGAAATTGCTATTGATAATGGTTTATTTACAATCATTTAGCGATAAATAGAGCTGCTTTCGAGGAAATAAAAGCCAGTATCTTTACTGCCAGTATTTTGGCAAAAAGATACTGGCTTTTTTTCTGTCATCTATATGCCATTGTTTGTTATGATAATGACGTTTTTGTCTTATATAAGAGTTGTACGACTGTGGCCCAAGTATCTGAGTTTTCTCATAAACGTCCCCGTAAGCTCTGGTGGCTAGTGGGGTTTGTGTTGTTTGCGCTGTTTGCTGTGTTGCAAATGCCAGCAGCATGGTTACTTGAGAAATACGCGCCAGATACGCCTTATGTCCAGCATGTATCTGGAAATGTATGGCAAGGTGCTACTATTTGGCAGTTGCCTATGTCATCAACGTCGCTTACAGGTATGGCAGAATGGTCATGGAAGCCTTGGCAGCTACTCATAGGTAAGCTAGGTGCGGACGTCAATATTCACTCAGCACAGACACGGCTGAATGGACAAGTTGAACTTGGTCTGAGCTCATGGCAAGTTGACAACATGAGTGGGAAAATTGCACCTGAGACGCTAGCGAGTGTGGTCAACTGGCAGCTGCCAAATACCCCTATTCAGGTAAATAATGTATCGCTAACGCGTCAGTCTGGTAAAAGTGACGCATCTAGTAGTGAGCCTGCTGAAGACACTGGCGGATTTAGTGCAGCGGATGGACAATTGACTTGGGTTGGTGGTGAGGTGGGCTATCCTAGTGGTGGCAAAGTTTTTTATATTACGATGCCTGCTCTAAGAGCTGAGCTTAGTACAGAGCAAAAAAACAATAGAGATTTGCTCCATATCAATTTATTGAACAATCAAGATAAGCGTTTGGGTGATCTGTATCTCGATAGCGATAATATGCTCGATGTTAGTTTGACGCAGCGTTTGCTAGAGAACATGCCTGAGTATAAAGGACAAGCCCCTCAAGATACGCCAGTTGTCAGTGTGCGCCAGCCATTGCTAACTGGTTTGGGGGCGAACTAAATGTTTAATATCGCCGCAAGCCTAAAACCTGTTATCAATACTCTCAATCGTTTTTCAGGTTGGCTATTATTGTTAGCCATTGCTTGGCTATGTTGGACAGCCGCCCGTCTCTTATGGTTATTACTAGCAGCACCTTTAGCGCCTACATTGCCTTTAGCGCCTCTACAAAATAGTGCCAAATCCACCAATGATTATAGTGGCTTGTTTGCAATCTTTGCTGATCCCGATCCTATTACTGCAGCCGTGCAACCACCTCCCAACATCGAGCTCAAGGGCGTACTACTAGCCATACCTGAGAGCATGTCTTCGGCTTTACTGAATGTCAATGGTGAAGTCAAAAATTACCGCATCGGTGATGGACTAAAAGACAGCGATTATACGCTCGTGGCTGTTGATTGGAATTCAGTCATTATCGCTGATGCTAACGATAAAGAAACCGTTATTGAAATGCCAGAGGCGATGCCATTAGACCAAAGTGATATGCTAGCAAGCGGAATAAGTAATCAGCGTTTGCCAAACAATAGCATGTTGCCTACAGCGCCCCAGCCAGTACAAAGCGCTGTTCCTGAGGCAGAGGGGACAACTGGCGCAGACACTTCAAGTAATCCACAGTCGGCTATCGAAGAAGCGGTTACGGCCTTGCAAGAAAACCCTGCCAGTTATCTAAGTAGGATGGGGGTGATGGCATCAGGTGAGAGTTATCAAGTCACAGCTGCGATGCCTGCTGGCCTACGTAATCGTTTAGGGCTTGAGCCAGGCGATAAGGTACTGACCGTCAACGGACAGAGCGTAGGTAATAACCCTGCGCAAGATGCTGGTGTACTTCAGCAAGTACAGCAAGCAGGTGAAGCGCAGATAGAGATTCAACGTGGTGAGCAAGTTATTACGATTCGCCAGCAGTTCTAGCAAGGTAGGTTTTTAGCAAAATTGCTCCTTAAAAACTCAGCACATAGTAAGCAATATCACTGTAGGTAATCATCAATATGGTAAGTTTTCAGAATTTTTCAGCCACGCCTTTGTACCGTAGCCTGCAGCGTTTGATGCGCTTGTGTCGTCCACTTTGTCTGGCAGTGCCATTATGGGCTGCTAGTTTTGGTCTTGCCAATGCTGAGAGCTGGAAAGTCAATTTACAAGACGCTGATATCAAAGCTTTTATCAATGAAGTTGCGACCATCACAGATCAAAACTTTGTGCTTGATCCACGTATCAATGGTAATGTCACAGTCATCTCTAACAAAGCCTTGTCCCGTGATGAGATCTATCAGCTATTTCTGAGCGTGATGCAAGTGAATGGTATCGCCGCGATTGAATCGGGAACGACGACAAAACTGGTGCCAGATAATATTGCTAAGCAATCTGGTGTGGCAGTTGATTTACGCGGTGATAGTGTGGGTGAGTCGCTCGCCACTCGAGTTATTTATTTGACCAATACCCAAGCTGCAGAAGTATTAGGTGTTATTCGCCCATTGATGCCGCAGTCGGCTCACGCGGCCGCTGTACCTGGTGTCAATGCGCTAGTGTTGTCCGATCGAGCAGACAGCCTTAACCAACTGACAGCCCTTATCCGTGATTTAGACAGTAATGTAAATGACAGTTTGCAAGTGATACCACTGCGTCACGTCGATGCCGAGCGTATGATGGAGTTGATTAGCGCCTTAGTCTCAAATGCGGGTAGTGGACAAGCACAAGGTGGCAACAATCAGTTAAAGGTAATTGCTGATACGTCGAGCGATAGACTGCTAGTCAAAGGTAGTCCTGAAATGATTGCTAAAGTCCAAGAAATGGTCAATCAATTGGATACTACGCCGACCAGACGTTTAAGTGGTCTACGTGTTTTTCGATTAAAGTACGCTAGTGCTGGTCATATCGCCGATATGTTACGCGGCTTACTCGCTAATCAATCTATCAATAGTGCTGGCGCGACCTCGACATTAGAATCAGCTTCGCTAAATGATGCAAGTAGCACAGGCGCCGCAATTAATAATGCAGCTAGCGATAGCCTAGGTAGCAGTGCAGCTGCTGTGTCGACTAGCAGCACAAGTGGAACAAGCACAGGAGTAGGCGGTCGTCCTTTTAGTATTATCGCTGATGAAACTCAAAATGCCGTTATCGTCAATGCCGCACCTGAGCTAATGTTTGAGATTGAAGACGCGGTCAACCAATTAGACAGTCGCCGCGCACAAGTATTGATTCAAGCCGCTATTGTTGAAGTGTCAGGCGATGATGCTACTCAGCTAGGCGTTCAATGGGCGCTAGGTAACGCTAATAGTGGCTATGGAGTGGTCAACTTTAACAATGTGGGAGCCAGCGCAACGACGCTTGCAGCTGCCGCTTTAGCAGGGACAAGTACGGCAGGTATTAGCGCTGCAGCCAGCTCTATTGCAGGTGCACTGATAGGAATTGGAGACAGTCGCAAAGACAGTCAGGGCAATACAGAATTTTATGGTGCTATTTTACAGGCGCTTGACTCATCTACCAGTGCCAACTTGCTATCCATGCCATCGATTTTGACGCTGGATAATGAAAAAGCTAGTATCTTGGTTGGTCAAAACGTGCCTTTTGTCACAGGTTCTTTTACCACTAGTGGCAATAATTCAAACAACCCATTTCAGACAATTGATCGCCAAGACATTGGTATTAATCTGAATGTCATTCCTCATATTGGTGACAATGGCACGGTACGTTTAGAGGTGTCGCAAGAAGTCTCTTCAGTCGTACCAGGTAGCACGGGTAATGCCAGTGGGCTAATTACCAATAAAAGCCTTATCAACACAACCATTCTAGCGGATGATCAGCAGACAATTGCCTTGGGCGGCCTGATGCGTGACAATACCACCACACGTCAACAGAAGGTTCCTGGACTGGGCAATGTTCCAGTTATCGGTAGACTCTTTCGTTCTGACAACGACAGCACCCAAAAGAGCAATTTGATTATCTTTTTACAGCCGACTATTTTACGTGATGGTGGCGCGGTAGCGAGTGTGACTGAACGCAAATTCAATCAAATGCGAGTGTTGCAGTTGGTTATTGATAAAAACGGTACGATTAAGCAATTACCATTGAGCGGCACTGAAGGCTGGAATGGTAATGTCAGTGCGGATTACGAACTTATGCCACTCAATCCCCTTATCCCTAAACGTGATCAAGCGCCAAAGTCTACTTCGCAAGGTTTTACGAGAGTAGATAGTCCTAATAGCGGTATCACGACCTATCCTCTTAATCGTTAAAATATTAGCTCTCTATATAACGGTTAATATGATTCAACCGACATAAATTAATGTACGATGTGATAGATAGTAGTTGCATCGTACATTAGCTTGCGTATTCATAACACAGATAAACATAGACGCTTTTATATTTAGGTATATTAGTTACTAATAGAATAATGAATTACGTATTACGTTTTCCCCTACAGTAAATCAGAAGCTAAAATGACAGATGATAAAAATACAAAAAAATGGCTTGTACTAAGTGTGACTGCAATTGCGCTATTACTCATCCCTAGGCGCAGTAGTCGAAAGGACAATACGAAGACAGTAAATGACCATGATACTGTATCTAAGGGTAATGATATTGATGCTGCTCATGAAAATGCAGCTAGTAAATAGAAGCTAGTAATTAAAAAATAGAAGATTAATAATGCATCCATAGCAATATTCTTATATAAAAATACTTGTATAGTAAAAATTGCTTAGTGTTTATTACTCAATTCTATTTTCTGAAAAGTCAGTTTTGGAGTTTATTAATGTGTGGCAGAAAATCAGCGACTATGGCTGAGAGAACAGATGCTAGAGAAGCTTTAAAAAATGTCTATCCTCTTATAGATACGCATACACATTTTGATGCTCCAGTATTTGATCCTGACCGAAGACAGCAGGTAGAGCAGGCTTATAGTCAAGGTATCAGTTACTTAGTGCTAGTAGGTTATTTATACCAGTATTTTGATCGAATGTACGATATTCAAGACTTCATCAATAAAATGTCGCAATCATCTGCGACGAAAGCAAACAACCAAGATAAATGCAATGTTACAGCTCATATCGCACTTGGCTTACACCCATTTTATATTGAGCAGCATACCGATGATCATCTAATACAACTTGAGCAAATAGTGATGGAGCAACGTCCATTGGCCATTGGTGAGATTGGGTTAGATACCTTTACCGATGCAATGAAGCAGCCTGATATATTTGCTAAACAAGAAAGGTTCTTTGCGGTGCAGTTGGATATAGCAGTGGCTCATAGTCTGCCAGTGATGCTGCATATTCGTAAGGCACATGCTGAAGCGCTCGCAATATTAAAAGCGCATAAATACGATGCGCACAAATTAGGCGGTATTGCTCATAGTTTTAGCGGCGGTGAACAAGAGGCAAAGGCTTTTGTAAAATTGGGATTTAAGCTTGGTGTTACTGGTCAGATAACCAATCCGAATGCTAAAAAACTGCGCCGTGCTATTCAAGTAGCAGTTGAGAGTCATGGCATCGAATGCTTGGTCATTGAGACGGATTGTCCAGATATGACACCTATTATGTGTCAGACAACGGATGATACTGATTCATATGATAGAAATATACCAGCCAACCTGCCGTGGGTATTGGCAAGCTTGAGTGAGCTATTAGAAATACCACATGGTAAACTTGCTAAGCAGTTATGGCAAAATAGCTGTGATGCTCTGAAAGTAGACTGGGCTTATTCAATGTAACTGTGCTATTTATAAGAAAAGCATCGTTGTAATTAGAAGCTAAAAAGTATGAGCCGTATAAATGACAACCAAAATATTTGAAAAGAGAATTTGATCTGTTATGAGTAACACGCGACAACTTGAACAACCAAAATCCGTCGAAGACAGTCTTGCACAAGACGAATCGCGCCAACAAGATGAGCAGTACGATCGTCGTTTTCAAGGTACACGGACATTATATGGTACCTCTGCGGTTGATACTTTTTCGGCAGCTCATGTCTACATTATTGGTGTAGGAGGGGTTGGCTCTTGGGCAGCCGAGGCACTGGCTCGGACAGCAGTGGGAACGATTACGTTGATTGATTTAGATGTATTGATTGCGTCTAATGTCAATCGCCAATTGCCTGCATTGGACAGCACGTTTGGACAAAGTAAAATTGAAGCAATGGCAACTCGTATTAGAGAGATTAATCCTACAGTAACGTTAAATTTAGTCGATGATTTTTTGACAGTAGATAATGTCGCCACACTCCTACCAAGTCGTGAAGCAGTCAAATCTGCCAATGCTCAGGGTAGACCGATTGTTATTTTAGATTGCGTAGACGATATGAATGCGAAACTAGCAATCGCTTTACACTGTCGTTTTAATAAACTAAAGTTGGTCTGTGCGGGCGGTGCAGGTGGTAAGATAGATCCAAGTCAGATTAGAGTAAGTGATTTGCGTGACTGTTATCAAGACCCACTACTAGCCAAGCTACGCAACAAGTTACGCCACGAAAAAGGCATTAACAGTGCTTTGAAAGAAAAATTTGGTATCAAATGTGTCTATTCGACAGAGCCGCCAATTGTAGATAAAAGCTGTCAGACAGGCGGTTTGCAATGCGGCGGTTATGGCTCAGCAGTGGTCGTTACGTCAGTGGTGGCGATGATTATGGTGAGTGAAGCATTACAATTATTAATAAGACAGACGAGTCGTAACTAATACGTCTGATATTATTTAACGGAGTTTACCTTGTCTATATCTAACTCACCTCAGCAGAGCTACCCTGTCGCGGTAGATGAAATAGAGCGTATCAATAAGCTCAGAAAGTATCAGGTACTCAATGAAGATGAGGAGCCTGCATTTGATCGGCTAGTTGAACTCGTAAAGCTGTTTTTTGATGTGCCTGTAGTCACCATTACTTTTATGGATGAGGAAACCCAATATTTAAAGCCAGCCTGTCAATTCGATAGTGAAGATGAGGCTGTAAGCAAAGGGCCACGTAACACGGCTTTTTGTAATTATACAATATTGTCTGATGATGTATTAATCGTACTAGACACCTTTAAGGATAGTCGTTTTAGCCAAAGTCCCATGGTCACAGGTGCTCCGTATTTACGATTTTATGTTGGTGCACCTATTATCTTAAATGAAGACAACAAAAGGTATCGTCTAGGCACCTTATGTCTTATGGATACTGAGCCACATCAAAGTTTTAGCAGTCAAAAAGAGAAGATATTGGCGCAGTTTGCAATGATGGCCGCAGATGCGTTGAAATTACAAGATAAGCAACGCGATGCTAAGCGTGCTAATGAGATGAAATCGAGCTTTTTGGCTAATATGAGTCATGAGATTCGTACACCGATGAACGGTATTATCGGTATGGTAGAGATGTTAGGTGATACCGAACTCAGTAGCGAACAGCGTGACTATGTTGATAACATTAAAGTCTCCAATGAGCATTTAATGGTCATTATTAATGGTATTTTAGACTTATCGAAGGTTGAGTCTGGAAAAATGACGATTGATTCTATTCCATTGAATTTATCTAGCTTATGCAATGAGGTCGTCAGTTTATTTGCAATAAAGGCACGTCAAAGAGGTGTAACCTTAGATTATCATTATACTGAAACACTATCACCTTATGTAAACGGCGATCCTGTACGTCTAAAGCAGATTATCGCAAACTTGGTCAATAACGCGATCAAGTTTACGCGTGAAGGTGGTCAAGTAAGTATCGATGTCAAACATATGGACAATTGCTACTGTCCAAATAACACTGACGAAAAATTCGTGAGTACGAGTCAAGAAAAAGAAGCAAACAAAATAGAATGCGATAAAACTGGTCAGAACATGACTTTGTGTATAGAAGTAAAAGATACGGGTGTTGGTATCAAAGAGGAGTCGTTAGAGGCGATATTTGACGCTTATGACCAAGCAAATAAGTTTACTCATCGTATTTACGGTGGTACTGGACTTGGACTGTCTGTTTGTAAGTCCCTAGTCGATTTGATGGGTGGTCACATTCACGTAAACAGTGAAGTAGGGGTTGGTACGACATTTAGTGTTTTATTACCGCTGACTACTATTGATGAAAACAAGTATGAGACATGGCAAGACTCTCACGATACGACCATGATTGAACCTACGCATGAGCGGTCTGGCCATATCTTGTTGGTCGAGGATGATGCTGTCAATGCAATCATAGCTAAAAAATCCCTAACCAGCAGCGGTCATACCGTGACTCATGTTACAGATGGTCAGCAAGCAATTGAGGCTTTTGCTTTATTCCCGGACCGTTATGATGTGATATTGATGGATCATCATATGCCGATTATGGATGGAGTACAGGCAACTATTAAATTGCATGAATTATATGATCCTCAAGCGTTGCCGCCTATTATTGCCCTGACTGCCAATGCAATGGACGGCGAGCGTGAGAAATATCTGAAAGTTGGTATGCAGGACTACTGCACCAAACCTTTTAAGCAAGAGCAGTTGAATGCCTTAGTACAGTATTGGCTGATACAAAAGCAATCATTGGAAGAAGAGTAACTTACTAGATATTAGTATCAGTGCCTTTGATTAGCATCTTAATATAACTATGATCGGTAAATATAAAAAAAGCTTAACCGCCTATATGGTGGTTAAGCTTTTTTATTGATGATAGAGATATCAGTAGATATCAACTACCAGTCATGTTTAGAGCGATATTAGTTCACGCGAGTTTGGTAGTCGCCAGTACGCGTATCAACACGTACCACTTCACCTTGTTGCACAAATAATGGTACACGTACAACGGCACCTGTCTCCAATTTAGCAGGTTTACCACCACCGCCTGAAGTATCGCCGCGTACGCCAGGATCTGTTTCTACAATTTCTAACTCAACGAAGTTAGGCGGCGTGACTGACAGAGGAGCACCATTAAATAACGTAATGGTACATAGAGCATTGCTGTTTTCTTTTAACCACTTGATTGAGTCACTCATTGCGTTTTTGTCCGCTTGAATCTGCTCAAAACTCTCAGGATGCATAAAATGCCAAAACTCGCCATCGTTGTATAGATAGTTCATTTCAGTATCCATCACATCAGCAGCTTCTAGGCTGTCACCTGATTTGAAAGTTTGTTCCAGTACTTTGCCACTACGAAGGTTGCGCAACTTAACACGGTTAAAGGCTTGACCTTTACCAGGTTTGACAAACTCGTTTTCAAGAATGGCACAAGGGTTGCCATCAAGCATCACTTTTAGACCAGCTTTAAATTCATTAGTAGAAAAACTTGCCACAAGAAACTCCTAGGGGTTGTAAATATAATAGTAAGACATAGGGCTGACTGTACCAAAATTTTCTGTTATGCCAAGTATTTACGGATTAACGAGGATACTTTGATAGGCTAGACACTAAGGGCGTATAATATCGGATTTTGGGCACAGGTAATAGGCTGTCATGATAAACCATTTAATCACACAAAAAAACTGGCAAACGCAATTATCGGAAGCTATTACATCTGTCGATGAGCTATTGAGTATCCTACAGCTTGAAACAATGCGTGCAGAAGTTTACGTACCTAAGCATTTTGAACTGCGTGTGCCGCGTGGCTTTGTGGCAAAAATGGCTATTGGCGACCGTAATGATCCACTGCTTAAACAAGTGTTGCCAGACCAGAAAGAGCAAATCAATGTCACAGGCTACGTAGCAGATCCGCTAAGCGAAAACACGCAAAACCCTGTAAAAGGCTTGCTTCATAAATATCAGTCAAGAGTATTGTTAACGATTACAGGCGCGTGCGCGATTCACTGCCGTTACTGCTTTCGCCAGCATTTTGACTATAGTGCCAATATGCCGACTGCTGATGCAAAAGAAAATATCATCAACTATATTAATGCAAATCCTGAGGTCAATGAGGTAATTTTGAGTGGTGGTGATCCACTAAATGTGACTAATAGACGATTGTTTTCATGGTTAGAGACTTTGGAGTCTCTTCCGCAGATTACTACCATTCGGCTGCATACGCGTTTGCCATTGGTGATACCCGCACGCTTGGACGCTGTATTGTTAGAAAGGCTATCCCGAAGCCGCTGCCATATTGTCATGGTGATTCATTGTAATCATGCCAATGAGATAGACGTACTAACCGCTGAGTATTTGCAACGTGTCAGAGCAGCGGGGATTACGCTATTGAACCAAGCCGTGTTGTTAAAAGGTATTAACGATAATCTTGACGCGCAAGTGCAGCTTAGTCAGCGTTTGTTTACTTGTGGCGTGCTACCATACTATTTACATGTGTTGGACAAAGTGGCTGGCGCGGCACATTTTGATAGTAGTGAGCAAGCAGCGATTGAGCTTTATTGGTCATTGTTAGCATCATTGCCAGGTTATCTTGTCCCTAAGTTGGTCAGAGAGTTACCGAATAAACCCTTTAAAGTGCCGATTGATATTTACAGCAGTAGCTAATGTAGGGCACTAGATTAGCTTAGAAAAATTAGTAAACAAAGAGCGGCTTTTAAAAAAGATGCGGATAGTACCTTTAAAAACTAAAATCTAGTATTTATACTTTTTTATAAGTACAAATAGATATATGATTGGAGCAGAATATAGATTGTCAATATACCAGCTAATTAAAAAGTATATAACGCTAGTTACAAGACTCTGCCAGTATGTAGGTATTGTCAGAACGTCCTGCTAGATTTAGGCTCACAATAAATAGATATCATCACTTTTCTATAGTCGAGCTTCACAAACATTTTTTATGCCATACATGTATTTGTACTGCTGCATATTACTGATTGCCTCAGAGTGACTAATAGAGAGTAAAGATACTGATGATAACGTTATCGATGTTTCAAGAGCATTTAGATTCTACAGAGCCACTACCTGCGCTATCTAATCGCTTAGTAAATGGTCAAGAACGATACTTGTTAAAAATGTTGGCAACGCTACCTACGCTCACCCAAGAACAGCAAACAGAACATTTAGAAAGTCTACTGACAGTATTACGTGAATCCAATATGGATGAACAACAGCGTCTCAAATTAATGACAACAGTCATTGATGCCTCAGACCGACTGATTGCAGATTTTAGGCAGCACTATATCTATGAGACAGGTGCGCTTAGTCAGGATCAGATGTCTTATATCGCTCAAATGCAATCGTTACATTATTTAATTATTATGGTTTATGACAAAGTCATACGTCGTGAGACGCAGTTGTCACAAGCCTCCTTAAACCAATTTTCTGGTAAAGGTTGGCAGCGTTTTTTTGGTGCTGAGACTAAACCTGATAGCACGCTTGCTATTGCGATTTATCAATCACTATTAAGGTATCAAAAACTATTAGCAGAAGAAACACTGTGCTATCGAAAGCCTTCAAATTACCTGTGGTCTAAAGTCAATCAGTTATATTATCTTGCTCATCAGAGAAAAGTGGCTGATATTGATTTAAGTCTACATACTGTCATGAATCAAACAAACAGTATTCATCAGTTATATTGCCAAATGTGTTTGCATCACTTGTTAAATTTGCGTGCTATGAGGCGCCCGAATATCTTACTCGTACAGCGTCTATTGCCTGATTGGGCTAAACACATGGTCGCGACAATGGAGCCTGCCACCGAGACAAAAGTTTTCGTTGATCTTCATAGTAGTAATCCGCCAAGCTATCTAACAGTCAACTCTCATATCAACCCCTATGAAGATCGTCATGACTGTCTATTTATAGAACTGACACCGATAGTTGAGTATTTTGAGTCACGTAAAAAAGACTTTATCGAGGAAGGTGGTACAGTAGAATATAGTCTGCTTAATGCTATTTCGATGACCATCAGCTACCGCTATTTGCAGCCACCACTTACCTTACCAACCAAATATACTAGCAAGCAGCAGGCAAAGTTAATCACCAATTTTAATGATATACACTTCCATGTAGGTCATTCAAAAACTTTTGCCAATTTGATCGCTATCAAACATTTACGAGAAGAAGATAGGCCTTTATACGATACATTTGACAGCGAGCGTGGCCGCAGTAATGTCATAAATATTGAAAAATTTGACGACCATGACAGTTCTTCAGCATATCGTACACTGCATTTATTGCCAAAAGCTGCTGATCTCAGTAAGAATGTTGCCAACAAAAACATTCTCAATAAAGAAGGGCTTAACGTAGAACAAACTGACTCTGACGTTTCTCTAACAGCACCGCAGCCTTTACACATCATGAGTTTGATTTTAGTCTATGGCTCTGAAAGTACAGAACAACCTAATTGGTCAATAGGGGTAGTACGCTGGTTCAATGTCGACACTAAAAATCCAGAAGTGGAATGGCAAATACTCGGGCATAAAATTGTGGCATGTGGATTACGTTTGGAAGGCAGTAAAACGCGAAGTCATCATTTTGTACCAGCATTTATTCTCGGTAAAGATGAACAGCTACAGACGACTGGCACACTAATCGTACCACCTTCGTACTTTCAAGTTGATGATAGAGTCGTCATGCGTATTGGTAATAAACAAACTTCCCTACGATTAGGACGCAGGCTGATGATGACTGATAAGTTTAGTCAATATGAGGTGGCTCAGTTATAGCGCTTAGGGATGCTTAGATGTGATAGGAGTTTCAGGCCATAACGAAGAATTTATATAGATTGTCACCAGTAATATAGTAGGCGACAAAGGGCATAAGTTAATCTGCAGTTGGTCTAATTATTGTCTATAATGATAAATATTGTTACTCTGACTTTTATGATATCTATAACAATAAGATAATTATCATGGTGAAAACTCAATCTATACTGATGGGATTTATAGAATATTAACGCTAGCGTCTTTTGTGTGCTAGGTTAGTTTTAGACAAAGATGTAAAGTAACAAAATAATAGATAACAATACGTACGACTAAAAGGCTCCTTATGCGCTCTCAATCTCTTTTAAATTTATTGGTGATCAATGACGATCAGCTCTATGCTGAACGTCTTGTTCAGTTATTGAGTCCTTATTATGATAGTGTGAATTTGGGGTTTTTGGACGATAAAGAAGAGCTATTAAAACTTCTGCGCCAACCGTGGGATGTACTGGTATTTGGCAAAGCTTATAATATGAGCTTTACAGATGTGGTGAGCCTCGTACAAGAGCAAAACATCGATCTCCCAATGATCTGTTTAACGAATGAAGAGATAGCGTCGACTGCCTACAATGAGTATGAGCTACCGACTGTGATTAGTGGCACGATGGTCAAAGCGCTTGAAATGGATCAAGAAATGCCAGTGGTAATGGCTATTTGTCTGCAGCATAGTAGTTTGCGCAGTCGCCGTGAGCTAAAAACTTTACGCCAAGTGCTTTCTGAAGCAGAACAACGTGCCAATGTATTGATTAAGAACTCTAAGAGCGCGGTCGCTTATATAGACGAGGGTATCCATATATTTGCTAATGAGCCCTATCTTCAGCTATTCGGCTTTAAATCGATGAATGAAGTGGTAGGCGTGCCTATTATTGACCTGATTTCAGGTAGAGATAATGTTCAAGGGTTTAAACAGTTTTTACGTCAGTTTGACAAAGGTAGTCGCCAAGACGTTGAGTTTAATTTTGAAAGTGTACGGACAGATGGTAGTACTTTTGAAGCAAAGCTACAACTAGCATCAGCCACGTTAGAGGGCGAGCCAGTCATTCAGATTATTATTCAGCAGAATAGTAATAATAGTGCGGAGGTTGCTAAGCGTTTAGCTGAAGCTGAACGTAAAGATAATTTAACGGGCCTAGATAATCGTCGCGGTTTTGAAGATCAGATGATAGCGATACATCAGCAGGCGTCCCAAGGACTAATAACCGCAGCCCTGCTATATGTGCAGGTTGATAATGTAGGAAAAATAAGAAGTAGTTTGGGTCTACAAGGAATAGATGCAACGGTCAAACAAGTTGCCCACACGTTGACTGAGCTAGTACCTGATGGGCATGTAAGCCGTTTCAGCGATACCGCATTCACGATATTAGTAAAAAACAAGACGACGAATGATCTTGAAGAACTTGCTGCGCATATCGGTTCGTCTATAAAGGGTATGTTTATTGAAGTTGATAAACGTACAACGAATACAACAGTTAGCATTGCTATTGTCAAAATCGAAAAAAATACGGTAGAGCCTGTCATCATATTAGAACGCGCCATGGATGCTATCAGCCAAATCATGGTAGAGACTTCTAATAGTGGTGGGTCTTACCGTATATATGACCCAAGCGAACATGCCAATAGCGATGATCATGCACTTGCTGAGTCATTAGTGGATGCCATTACTAATAACCGCTTTGAGCTATCATTTCAGCCGATATACGACATCAACAACGATCGTAGCGACTTTTTTGAAGTGTATCTACGGTTACCGCTGTCAGATGCTGACAATACGGTATTAACCCCTGATCAATTTATGGCGGTGGCTAAAAAACATCAACTGTTAGAAAAGATTGATCGATGGGTGCTTATCAATGCCTGTAAGAAAATCAATGACGTCCGTAAGGTTCATCCTGAAGCCAGATTGTTAGTACAATTAACTAATGCTTCACTGGTTGATAAAAAACTGCCGATTGTCGCCAGTCAATTGATAAAAGCGGTAGGCGGCGCAGCTGGTGTATTGACACTACAGTTCAATGAAATAGATATCTCTGATCACTTAACTGTCGCGAAATCTCAATTTTCCGCACTCAGCGATGTTAGCTGTCAACTAGGTATTAATAATTTTGGCTCTTCTGTCAAATCTATTGAAATTGCCAATTTTGTCCAGCCTGATATGGTACGCTTGGCGCGCAGTTATATCCAAGATATTGGTTCAGCAGAAAATCTAGAAACGGTTAAATCTCTTATTGCGCGTACTAATGATATCAAGGTTGATGTGCTCATGCCTTATATCGAAGATGCAGCAACGATGTCGGTCGCTTGGAGTGTGGGCGCGCGCTATTTGCAAGGGTATTATTTAGAAGAGCCTAGTAGCACAATAAAGGTAGCGAGTTAAAAGGCCAATACATCATATCGTTTATGTTATGGCGATGATATTCCTCAACCAAAGATTGCTAAAAATGTCCCTTATCAATAGATATCAAATGAGCAGCCTTTTGGCTGCTGTTCTGTTGCTCACAGCTTGTGAGAAAACACCACCTGACCACCGTGCTCCTGTGACTCTACCCTTATATACTGACGGCGATGCAGACAACGGCTCGATAATTTATAAAGATGCCTGTGGTCAATGTCACCAACGTAATGCAGGTTTGAATAAAAAGGGCCCGCAGTTAATGAATATATATGGTGCGCCGGCTGCCGAGTTAAAAGATTATACCTACAGCAAAGGACTAGAAGATTCAGGTTGGGTGTGGGACGCAGAGACACTCGATCCATATATTGCAGATGCCCAAAAAGCCATGCCAGACTCCAAAATGCTGTCTGACCCGATGCCAGATGCGAAAGAGCGTGCCGATATCATTGCTTATTTATCTACGCTCCGTGCCGCTGCACCAACCGTTACAGATGATGTGAACTGACTTATCATCGCTATGACCTAAAAAATGAGCCAACAACCTACTATGACCCATGCAGCTAACGATATATCATTATCCATCTCTCAGAGAACAGCGAATCCGCTTAGCCAGTCCATCCCTAGTACGGCTGATTTTCAACACAATCAGCAGAAAATTGCACAGCTGTTAGCGCAATTAAATCAGATTGTATTGGACAAGCCGCAAGCAGTTAGGCTAGCACTCAGTTGTATCCTAGCAGGCGGTCATTTGTTATTGCAGGACTTGCCTGGTATGGGTAAGACGACTTTGGCACAGGGCTTGGCACAGCTGTTAGGTTTGAGCTTTAGCCGAGTGCAATTTACCAATGATATGTTGCCTGCTGATATTTTAGGTATGAGCATCTACGACCAAAGTAAACAGCAATTTGAGTTTCGTCCGGGACCTATCTTTACTCAGTTATTACTTGCTGATGAAATAAACCGTTCCAGTCCCAAAACGCAGAGTGCGTTACTTGAAGCGATGGAGGAGCGCCAAGTCACGCAAGATGGCCAGACTTATCCTTTGCCGCAACCTTTCTTTGTCATTGCCACTCAAAATCCATTGCAACAAGCAGGTGTCTATCCGCTCCCAGAGTCGCAGTTAGACAGATTCTTGTTATGTTTATCATTGGGTTATCCATCGCCTGCCGCAGAGCGTGAGCTGCTAAAAGGTAAAGACCGTCGCGAGCTACTCAAAGACTTGAATACGGTACTTGATACTGAAGCTGTACTACTGGCTCAGTACGCTGTCAGGCAAGTTTATGTAGCAAATACAGTACTGGATTATTTGCAAAGACTGGTTGCAAAAACTCGTGCAAGCCAAGAGTATCATGGCTTATCGCCTCGCGGCGTGTTGTCGCTACAGCGTGCTGCCCAAGCGCATGCCTATGTATCGGGATATATGGAAGTGACCCCTGAAGATATTCAAGCGGTGTTTGCTGCGGTCACTGATCATCGCCTCGGTCAGCGTTTCGTACCTGCGCATGTGACTGGTGGTCAAGCAACAAAAACCATCGCCCAACGCATCCTAGCAGAAGTGTCAGTCGTCGCTTAGCAGCTAATATGCTGTTTGACCCCATTGATTAACTGCATCGGTGAACCATAGTTCTACACACAGTCAAAGCTATATAACTTAGAAAAAATATCAAAGTCACTAAGTTCAATATTTACGGTATTTTCACCCGTTCTTCTTGTATTCGAATTGTCCTTAATCAACTATATCGTTCTATTCGTGAGTTTGCTTGTTGGTCAGGTATAAATATAAATACCGACAGCATTGTCAATCAGATGGTAATAATAGGGTAGTCATGAGCTTGTTACCAAAGGCCTTAACCGCACCAATAAAATTAGCTCTGAGCCGCTGGTTTGCCGCGCGCGCACCTAAGAGTGACAGTGCTACGCTTAATTTGCGCAATGTCTATATTTTCTTTAGTCGTGAAGGGATGCTATTCGCCGTATTATTAGTAATTACCTTTATCGCAGGTATCAACTATGGCAACAATTTGGTGCTTGGTTTGTGCTTTTATCTGGTCAGTATTTGGCTAATTAGTTTTCATGTTACTTTTGCTCATATATCTGGTCTGCAAGTGCGTCTGCTAGAAGTCACTATGACAGAAGCTGGCTTGCCTGTTTGGATTACGCTGCAGTTAGATAGTGATAGTCGCCAACCACGGCGCCAGTTGCTATTTGAATTTGAGCAGATAACCAATAAGAAAACCAAAAATGGCATAAACGCGCAAAGTTCAGTGCTTATCACGAGATTACAAGGTGAGCAAGTCATTCGACTGCCTATTCAAACCAATACTCGTGGTCAGCATGAACTGCCACGGTTAAAAATAAAAACAGTTTATCCCTTAGGTATCATGCGTGCATGGTCTTATGTCTATTTT
The DNA here is from genome assembly GCF_050268505.1 of Psychrobacter sp. NPDC078409. Classification (NCBI taxonomy): domain Bacteria; kingdom Pseudomonadati; phylum Pseudomonadota; class Gammaproteobacteria; order Moraxellales; family Moraxellaceae; genus Psychrobacter; species Psychrobacter sp. NPDC078409. The sequence continues at coordinate 222,285 of NZ_JBNNGW010000004.1, read as the reverse complement.
GCGCGTACAGCTTGGGTATATCCAAAACCTGAAGTTTTTGACTGGCAAGCAAAATATGCAATCGCAAGCTTAGAAGATTTACCAACAGGTGGGCAGTATAGACAGGGTCAGGACGACTTTGAGCGATTAGACAACTATATCGAGGGTGAGTCATTGGCCCGAGTCTCTTGGGGGCATGTGGCGCGAGGACAAGGTATGCTGACCAAGCACTTCGCTGATCCGGTCGGTCAGGAGCAAACGCTTGATTATGCAGATATGCCAGCTGCACATCACGAGCAAAAACTTGCACAATTGGCTTATGGGGCATTGACGCTGGGTCAGCTAGGTGTGCCGTTTCAAATGCGTTTACCTAGTGATACTCCTGCTACTGCGGAGATGGGTAACGGGGAATCCTTTGCGCAAGCATGCTTGCTAAGGCTTGCGAAAGCACCATGACCAATTCTAAACGCTTATCTTCTGCTCATGTTGATACACTGTCCACAGAGTATTCTGCGCTCAATGCTACAAAAACGGCCAGCTTTGAGCAGTTGGCTTTAGGTCAAAAAGTCTCGCTTCAACCTGAGCAAAATGACGCTAAATGGTATCGTAAGTTATTTGCACTGCCAGCTTATTATTGGGTATTAATTGCTCAAGTCGTCGTTGTGTTACCGCATGCCGCACATTTACCATTATGGCTGATAGGATTTGCCACCATCAGTATCGCCGCTCAACTGCCTTATATCAAAGCTAAATTCAAAAAACTATCGCACCTAAAGCGTATTTATCAAAGTGTACAAATGCTAGGCTTTCTGCTGGGGCTATTAGGTCTGTGGCTAACCTACAATACGGCATTTGGGCTCGATATGGGTGTGGCATTTTTGGTGCTATGCCTAGTTAGTAAATTATGGGAGCTATATAAGCGCCGCGATGCCTATGTGATATTGAATTTATCATTATTCGTGCTTGCAGCATTATTTTTGATGGACCAAGGTTTACTGACTACTTTAGAAGTGATCGTTGGCGCAGTCATTGTATTGCTAGCATTTATTGCGCTTAATGATGATAGCAATGCTAACGGTGATGGACGCTTGCGTACATTGGGCGTGTTAGGTGTTGGCGCATTGCCATTATTGGTGGTGCTATTTTTGTTTTTTCCGAGACTGCCTCCACTGTGGTCTGTACAGCTCTCAGGTCAGCAGGCCGTAACAGGTGTCTCTGATAGCATGTCTCCTGGTGATTTTGCCAATTTAGGGCAGTCGACTGAGCTAGCCTTTCGCGTAGAGTTTGCTGATGAGCGCCCACCACAACAGCAGCTGTATTGGCGCGGTTTGGTATTTAGTGATTTCGATGGTGTCACATGGCGTCCGGCTTCCCAAAAGAATCAATGGTCGTCGAGATTGCAAGCACCTGCATGGATTCAGAACGCCTTCGCTACTGTACCTGATGAATCAAGGGCGGCACCTGTCAATTACAAGGTTATCTTAGAACCCACTCAGCAAAACTGGCTATTTGGTCTTGATTATCCGTTCTCCCAGCAGCCAGATATTAATACTACTTCTGAATTTACCTTATCAAAGGATCAACCTGTTACGCAGCAACTTCGCTATGATGTGTTGCAGTTTGCACAGATGCGTATTGATCCGGTTCTAACAGAGGCATCAAGACGTGAGAACCTTGCCTTGCCTAATGAAGGTAATCCACAAGCACGCGCGCTTGCTAAGCAGTTATTTGAGCAGTCAGGTTCAGACCCTGTGCGCTACATAGCGGCTATCGAGCAATGGATTAATCGAACAGAGTTTCGCTATACATTGTCGCCACCACGGCTCAATACCAATCGGATTGACGAGTTTTTATTTGAAACCAAAGCAGGGTTCTGTGAGCATTATTCTTCAAGCTTTACCTTTATGCTACGCGCCGCTGGCATTCCTGCACGAGTAGTAGCCGGCTATCAAGGCGGTGAGCCGAGTCGCAATGGTAACGTATGGGAAGTGCGGCAAATGGATGCGCACGCATGGACTGAGGTTTGGCTTGAGGGCCAAGGCTGGGTACGTGTGGATCCGACAGCCTTTGTGGCGCCTGAGCGAGTAGAGCAAGGCATGAATACGATGACCCAGCAGCAAGGGGCAGCCATGTTTGGCAATGGTGCCAGTGCACAGATCAGCTATCAGCAGTATCAAATGCTACAAACGCTACGCCGACTATCAGACCAAGCGAGCTACTACTGGCAAAAAGACGTAGTCGGCTATGACCAAGACAAACAGGCAGACTCATTACTCAAATGGTTCAATATCAGCTCAATCATGCAGCAAATCATTTGGTTAGCCACCAGTGCGGTTTCCGTTATGGCTATCTTAGTATTTGTCATTTGGTATCGCCGCCGCAAACGTTGGCACCCAGCAGACTTACCTCTTGCTCAGCTCTCAAAACGTGTTGCTAAGCATGATAAATTATTAGCTCGCAATGATAATGAAGGGCAGCTAGCTTGGTTGGAACGTTTGGCATCGGCTATTGATAGCCGTAAAGATAACAATGCTCACTCTGCTACGAGTCAGCTAACAGATAGTAGCGACCCAATCGTTATTCAGACAAAGCTTATTGAAATTAGACAAAACTACCGTCAGTTACGCTACGGACGACTGAGTACATTTGATAGCAGTCATAGCGAGTATCAAGAACGACTCAAACAACTTAAAAAAGATGTGCGCGCATTGTTATAAAGGTTTTTGATGATAGTGTTATTAAGTTGCTAAAGTATTTTGAGCTAACGACAAGTCAGATAAGCGAATCAATGAATAAGTAGATAGGTGGTTATATGGCGATATATGTAGATTTTGTGCAGATAAAATTCAAAGGCCATAAGTGGTGTCATATGCTGGCGGATAGCTTGCAAGAGCTGCATGATTTTGCGGCGTTTATTGATGTGGATGCGCGTCTATTTCATCGTAATGCTAGCTATCCTCATTACGATATTACCGTTCAAATGCGTGAAATCGCTATTGCGCAAGGTGCTATTCCTGCCGATAGAAAAAAAATTATCGAGTGCGCAAAGAAATTAAAAGTAGAGTTGAATGACCAGATAGAGCAATCTAGTCATTCTTGATATGAGGGGTTTTTAAGTAAATAAGTAATACTTCCGTAGCACATTTCACTTATTTACTCGAATATATATTTATTCAACTATACCGAGTGCATTATTTTGCTATTGCTGCAGTACTGATAGCGTTGAGTGCTTTTGAGATATTAGCAATCTCGGTATCGCAACCTTTGATATTGTGGCGTGTCTTGAGGTAGTCAGGGTTGTTGTATGACAGCCATGCTTTTTTATCGGCATCTTCGCTAATTAAGATTTTCTGCGGCAAATCAATGGCAACGGTTTGCTCACAGTTCATTAATGGCGTACCCGCTTTAGGGTCACCAAACATAACGACTTGCGTTGGTCTCAATGATAAGTCAGCACTCTGTGCATTTTTCTGATGATCGACTCGCGCAAATACTTTCATACCCTTACTTTCGATTACTGAGACCAGTTTGTCTGCGGTATCTTGGACTGAGTGATTACTTTGCATGGTCACCAAGCCTTTTTCGGCATTGATAGAGGTGGTGGTGTCTGTCATAGCACCAGTGCTATTGGTTTTATCCAGCAGCGTATCAATACTGGCACAAGAGGAAACGGCTACTGCTAGCGCAGCGATAGAGACGATTTTAATCATAATGATACCTATAAGTTATCTGTAGTATGGTCAGTCCTAACTATAATGAGCAACATCGAATATTCATTGTGCGTAATCAGGTTTGTGATTGCAATACGTCTTAACAGAACGTTAAACCAAATGTTCTGCCAAATAATCTACGAGCAGCCTAATTTTTGGTGATAAATGACGGTTATGTGGATAAATGGCCCAAATGCTTTCTTCGGGCTCTCTATAGTCATCAAGTAAACTGACTAACTCGCCAGACGCTAAATACTTTTGCACATAGTAATCAGGCAGCTGTACGATACCCAGACCTTTTAGCGCAGCATCGACCAGACTATAGCCGCTGTTATATTGCACTGTACCAGAGACACGCAGGTTCCTTTCTACACTTGCTTGTTGGTTGTCCGTCTTACCATTAGTATCGCTATTCTCTTTTGCTTTAGCAGTATCTATAAAATGCCAGTAGTCACGAGTACCTAGTAGGCAGTTATGTTGACTTAAATCACTTAAATGGTGCGGTATACCATGTTTTTTTAGATAAGAGGGCGCAGCGCAGACAAAATTAGTGCGCAAGCTAAGTTTCTTTGCCATCATCGTCGAGTCATGCAATTTGCCAATACGAATGGCCAAATCATAACCCCCTTCAATCAAGTCGATTTTCTGATTACTCAAAAAGGCAGTCACTTCGATATCATGATATTGCATCATAAAATCATTGATGAGTGGTAATAACTGCTGCTCACCATAAGTAACGGGCGCTGTTAGTTTTATCCTGCCTTGAGGCTTTGATTGTAAGTTGGTTACGGCTTGCTCAGCGGCATCCAAGCCATCGAGCACACTGCGGCAATGCTGATAGAATACACGGCCTTCTTCAGTCAGTGAGACCTTGCGCGTGGTTCGATATAGCAGCTTTATGTTTAAACGTTTCTCTAACGCGCTGATCTGGCGGCTGACTTGTGCAGTCGAGATACCCAGCTCTTTTGCACCACGCGTAAAGCTCTCGAATTCTGCAACATAGACAAACTCACTAATTCCTTCCCAGCGCATGATTATTACCAATATGTAAAAGATATTTGCAAATATAGCATATTGTTATCCGCTCAGAAATAAATATAATGGTTAGTATCAATGTAAACAGATGGTGTTTTACTGTCATCGATGCTTGCCTATAGAGGGCAGGCAAGATAAGCTCAGCCTATCTTTATTTGTTTTAACTGTGGATATAGTGACTGCTAAAATCCATAAGATGCGCTAGCAAACTTTCAAAACTACTTGTACTTATAACAAAACTGTTATGTCGTCACCCATAAATAACAATCAATTAAAAAGAGAGATTTTTATGTCGGATAAATTTATTAAATCAAAAGCCGCCATCGCGTGGGGTCCAAAGCAGCCACTATCTATCGAAGAAGTGGACGTCATGCTACCGCGTAAAGGTGAAGTGTTGGTAAAAATCGTTGCCAGTGGTGTCTGTCACACAGATGCTTTTACCTTATCTGGTGAAGACCCAGAAGGCGTGTTCCCTGCGATTTTGGGCCATGAAGGCGGCGGTATCGTTGAGCAAGTTGGTGAAGGCGTGACCAGCGTTCAGGTCGGTGACCATGTCATTCCGTTATATACAGCAGAATGCGGCGTTTGTAAAATGTGCCGCTCAGGCAAAACCAATCTATGCTCGGCAGTACGCGAGACTCAAGGCAAAGGCTTGATGCCAGATGGCACCACACGTTTTTATAAAGACGGCGAGCCTATCTACCATTATATGGGTTGCTCAACTTTCTCTGAATACACAGTTTTACCAGAGATTTCTTTGGCGAAAGTCAATAAAGAAGCGCCATTGGAAGAAGTTTGCTTGCTTGGTTGCGGCGTGACTACAGGCATGGGCGCGGTTATGAATACTGCAAAAGTCGAAGAGGGCGCTACAGTGGCTATCTTTGGACTGGGCGGTATCGGACTGTCAGCAGTGATTGGTGCTGCCATGGCAAAAGCCAGCCGTATCATCGCGATTGATATCAATGAAAGCAAGTTTGAGTTAGCCAAAAAACTCGGTGCAACTGACTGTATCAACCCGAAAGATTATGACAAACCAATTCAAGAAGTGATCGTTGAATTGACCGATGGCGGTGTGGATTATTCGTTCGAATGTATCGGTAATGTCGATGTTATGCGTTCAGCGCTAGAGTGCTGCCACAAAGGTTGGGGCGAGTCGGTCATCATCGGTGTCGCTGGCGCTGGACAAGAAATTTCAACCCGTCCATTCCAGTTAGTGACTGGTCGAGTCTGGAAAGGCTCAGCATTTGGCGGTGTAAAAGGTCGCACAGAACTACCAGGTTATGTCGAGCGCTATCTAGCAGGCGAGATTCCTTTACAGGACTTCATCACTCATACGATGCCAATAGAAGACGTCAATGAAGCGTTTGACTTGATGCACAAAGGCGAAAGCATCCGTACGGTTGTACACTTCTCAGAGTAATCAATGAAGGTAGGAACGACATTATTGTCTTAGAAATACTGTATCCAAAATAAAAAGGCTGCTTCGATATTGAAGCAGCCTTTTTTAATATTATTTTCACACATAGCTTAATGATTGAAAGTCTCAAGCACTCTTTTTGCTAATGATTTGATCCGCTAGTGTCGATAAATCTGATGCGGTCAAATCTGGAACTGGTACGTTGGGCGCGTTCAGCATCGCATTATAGGGACGGGTCAAAAATGCACCGCGACAACCAGCCGCTTGTGCGCCTATAGTATCCCAGAGATGACAGGCGACAAGGCATAAATCTGACGTATCAACGGCTAGCGTATCAGCCACCAATTGGTAAGTATCAGGTGCTGGCTTGAACTTGCCAACAGTCTCAATGCTAAAGTGCTGCTCAAAGAATTGACTGAGACCAGCTTTTTCTAATGGCGTTGGAGACGCACTGCTTGCTGAATTGGTCAGCGTGACCAGTCGAAACCCTGCATCACGCAAACGAGTCAGTGCTGGCGCAGCGTCAGGATGAGCAGGCAAGGCACTCATTCTTTCTTTGAACTCATTGATATCGTCGTCTGTCAAAGTAACTTGTCTGATGTTAGCAACCATTTGCAATGCACCAACCCCAAGCTCGCCAAAAGGCGTATAGAGGCCGGACAACGTCATAGTTTGCGAGTACAGTACTAGCTGAGCGAACCATTCTCTCAGCACTCTTTGCTTACCAAAGACGCGCATGAATAAAGGCGTTAGCGTGTCGATATCGAGCAATGTTTCATTGACGTCGAACACAATAATCGAGGGAAAGCGTTCAGAAGACATAAAGTATCCTTTTATAGAATGACATTTTTATAACGTCGTATGGTTTACTCAGTCATGTTGGCCAATTGCTCTAAGATACTGATATAGTTCTCGACCCCTTGAGCACCGCTGACCAGATGACGCTCATTAAAGATAATCGCTGGTACACTTTGGATGCCTTGCTGTTGCCAATGCTGCTCTTCTGCTCGTACTTCTTTTGCAAAGAATTGACCTTCCAACACTGCTAATGACTCACTACGATCAAGCCCAGTCTCTGCTGCAATATCGGCAAGCACATTGATATCTGAGATATTTCTGTTATTGGTGAAATGCGCAGCAAACAAGGCTTGCTTTAGCTCATGCATGCGGCCTTGCTGATCAGCGAAATGTAGCAGCTGATGCAAATTAAATGTGTTATGCATACGTGTGTCATCATTGAAATTAAATTCAAAGCCAACTTCCTGTCCAGCTTCAGTCATTCTGACTCGGCTAGCATCTGATTCTTGCTTAGTAGAGCCGTACTTCTCGATGATGTGCTCACGTAGGTTTTGACCTTCGCTTGGCATATTTGGGTTTAGCTCAAACGGATGCCAGTGGATAGTGTGAGCGGTATTGGTTTGCTCAAGTGCTGCTGCTAATTGGCGATAACCGATAACGCACCAAGGACAGACGACGTCTGACACGATATCTATTCGGAGTGGTTTTTCTGATGTGCTCATATTTCCTCGCGGGTATTATTATGTATGTTTTATTTGAGATGTATAGATAGAGGCATATCAGTTGGAATCAAGCAGATATACCTAGTTATCAGACAACTATAACTAGTTACCATATATCAAGTCAGTTCATACTAAGAGAATGACTAAGTGATTACAATGTAGTCTGCGCAGTCGGCGTCACCAATTCGGTAGCGTAATTGTAACCATTACTAATAAGAAAGTAGGCGTTTTTGCAATACGCTGACTCAGTCATAACAAAACCTACGAATACTTAACCAAGCAGGCATGGTCATAAAATAGCTTTTTATTTAAAGTGGCTTCGTTGAAATGATAATTGAAAAAGAAAAATTCTAAGCAAGAATAAAAATTAATATCAATAATGGAGTCACAGATGAAAAATATCACTGAAGCAATGAACTGGCGCTACAGCACAAAAGAGTTTGATACCAATAAGAAAATCTCAGCAGAAGATTTCCAAAGTCTAAAGAATGTTTTACGCTTAAGTCCTTCGAGTACCAATATTCAGCCTTGGCATTTTGTCATTGCTGATGATGAAGCTGGTAAAGCCCGAATCGCGAAAGGTACTGAGGGCATGTACGAGTTCAACGATGCTAAAGTAAAAGGTGCCTCGCACGTCATTGTATTCTGTAGCCGTGTCTATGCTGATGATGAGTTTTTGGATGACATCTTAGAAAAAGAAGATGCAGATGGTCGTTTTGCAGAGCCAAAATTTAAAGAGCAAATGCATCAGACGCGTAAAATGTTTTTAGACATTCGTCGTTATGAGCAAAAGGACGAGCCACATTGGTTGATAGAGCAGTTGTATCTTAATATGGGCGCTCTACTACTAGGAGCGGCAACCTTAGGTATTGATGCAGTTCCGATGGAAGGGGCAGACTTAAAGGCACTTGATGAAGAGTTTGATTTACGTAGTAAAGGCTACACCGCTGTGGCGATCGTATCACTTGGTTACCGTAGTAAAGATGACTTTAACGCTGAGCTGCCAAAATCACGTTTTGATGAAGAAACGATTATCACGAAAGCCTAGCCAGTTATTATCTAAGCAAATGACATTTTTGATAGACATATCTACTAAATACTATATGTAAATAGTCTATTTAAGAGCCTCATAAACTGACTGTTTATGGGGCTTTTTTTATCGGGATTTCCTTTGAAATAACGTTAAAAACTGAGGATAAACCACATACCACCTATTAGCAGCGCTAACATTTCGATACTCTCACAGATTAGAAACTACACTGGAATCCCTACAAAGTAAAAACAAAACAACTTTTTTCATACGTCATAATGAATTTATTAACGTTGTTATTTTGAAGCGTATTTCACCATTCCATTATATTCATCTGCCAGCGAGAAGCCAGCATGTCTACTTTGACCTTAACAATCAATAAGCAAGATTATCAGCTTGAAAATCTTGACGCCCGTACGACACTGCTCGACGTCTGTCGTCAGCACCTACAAATTACTGGACCCAAAAAAGGCTGTGACCACGGTCAATGCGGGGCATGTACAATGCTCATCAATGGACGACGGGTTAATTCTTGTCTGACGCTCGCCGTTATGCATGATGGTGATGACATCACAACAATTGAAGGTATCGGAATGCCAGAATCACTGTCGGCATTGCAGCAAGCGTTTAAAGACAATGACGCTTTTCAGTGCGGATATTGCACGCCTGGTCAGATTTGTTCAGCGACCGCATTGATAGAAGAAGTGAAACAAAATTGGCCAAGCCATGTGAGCACCGACTTAAAAAATCCTGATGGCCGCCTTGTACAAGAAATTGCTGAGCGCATGAGCGGTAACATCTGCCGCTGCTCAGCTTATCCAAATATTATCAAAGCCATTTCACAAGTGCTTGAGAGTCAGGTATCAGATAGTCAAGTACTAGAGTCTAGTATTCAAGCAGCAGACAACGCAGTGCAAAACTCAAGTGTTACAGGTATCTGGTCACCGCCACCGAGCGAAGCACAACTTGGTAAGACCTCAGCGAATAACAAGACAGCAACTGCTACAACAGGAGGCCGCCCATGAAACGCTTTGAATACAGTCGTGCTGATGCACCAGAGCAAGCGGCAATATCTGCCAGTACCAAAGATGCATCTTTTATCGCAGGTGGTACCAACTTATTAGACTTGATGAAATTGGAGATTGAGACGCCAATTAAACTGGTCGATATTACCCGTTTAGAATTAGAGCAAGTTGAAACTACTGCCGATGGAGGTTTGCGCATCGGTACGCTTGTGACCAATAGTGATTTAGCAGCGCATCCTGAGGTTATTGCCAATTACCCAGTATTATCCCGAGCGATTTTGGCAGGAGCGACTGGCCAGCTGCGTAATAAAGCAACGACTGGCGGTAATTTCTTACAGCGCACCCGTTGTTATTATTTTTATCAGACAGACAGCGCCTGCAACAAGCGTGAACCGGGCACAGGTTGTCCAGCTATCAATGGCGAGAACCGTACGCTGGCTATTCTAGGCACGAGCGATGCCTGTATTGCTCAGCATCCATCTGATATGGCGGTAGCAATGCGCTTGCTAGATGCCACTATCGAGACAGTCAAAGCTGACGGATCGACTCGTTCTATCAATGTAAAAGATTTTTATTGCTTACCAAAAGATACGCCGCATATCGAAAATGTATTAGAGGCAGGTGAGTTAATTACTCACGTTGTATTACCTGCGCCTATCAAAGGTATGCATACTTATGACAAAGTGCGCGATCGTGCTTCTTATGCCTTTGCACTCGTATCCTGTGCAGCAGTAATAGACGCTGATGTTAGCGGTAATCTAAAGACGGTACGATTGGCATTTGGTGGTATCGGTACTGAGCCATGGCGTAATGAAGAAGTTGAGGCGCTATTAACAGATACCGATGGCAATACTGATGTCATCACGCAAGCTGCCGATCTGTTATTGAATGATGCCAAAGGTAATGGTCAAAACGACTTTAAAATACCGTTGACGCGTCGCCTACTAAAACAAGTCATTCAGCGCGCACTAGCGGGCGAGGGAGCATAATCATGTCATTATTTGAATCAATCACTCAGTCAGAACCGACCAAAAAAATGACCATGGATGAGCCTGTTGAGTCTTTGTTTAGCACAACAGCGAGCAAACTGGTTGGTAAGCCAATTAACCGTGTTGACGGCTCGCTGAAAGTTAGTGGTCAAGCGCCTTATAGTGCTGAGATCCATTTAGACAATAAAGCGTACGGTGTCTTGGTCGGTGCGACCATTGCCAAAGGACAAGTCGAGAATATCGATAGTAGTTCTTTAGACGGCATTCCTAATATTATCAAGGTCGTGACAGATCCTAAGCACTTCTTGCGTAATTCTCAGCAAGGTGGATTAAAAAAAGCGCCAAAGCAGGGAGCGACTGAGATTTTTTATCATGGTCAGCCTATTGCGGTCGTCATCGCTGAAACCTTTGAGGCAGCAACAGAAGGAGCAAATGCGCTTAAAGTCACTTATAAAGATGAGACTGACCAAGCAGCATTGAATTTCAATAAAGAATTGTCTAACGCCCATGCAGTTGATGAGAAAAAAGGCTCTGACAAAAATTATGTCCAAGGCGATCCTGAGCAAGGATTGGCTGATGCTGAGGTAACGCTTGATCGCTTTTATCATACGCCAAGTCAAAACAGCTCGGCGATGGAGCCACATGCAACATTGGCACATTGGGAAGACGACAAGCTTGTTCTTTATACTGCCAACCAAATGCTGGCGTCTTGTAAGCAGCAAGTCATGGACGCGCTAGACTTAAATAAAGATCAAGTGCAACTGATAGCACATTATGTCGGTGGTGGGTTTGGTAGCAAGCTCGGTATTGCCCCTGAATCTATTGCCGCTGCTATTGCGTCAAAAGATCTTGGTCGTCCAGTATTAATTACCATGACGCGTCCACAAGTGATGGAAGCCACAGTTAGACGCTCGAATACTCGTCAGCGCATTGCAATTGGCTGCGATAAAAATGGCGTTATCGATACGTTAATTCACGATACCATTTCTAGTAATTTGCCAGATGAGGCGTTCTTTGAGCCAACTGCATTGTCTACGCACTATCTATACAGTGGTAAAAACCGCCGTGTAAATTATGAAATGGTCGACATGAACCAAGTGCTATCAGGTTCGATGCGTGCGCCTGGTGAAGCGGTCGGTATGATTGCCGTTGAATGTGCAATGGATGAATTGGCTGCGCAATTGAACCTTGATCCTATAGAGCTGCGTCGCCGTAATGAACCCGAAAAAGACCCTAGTAAAGACATTCCATTTTCGACGCGCCAGCTGATTGCCTGTATGGAGCAAGGTGCTGAGCAGTTTGGTTGGAGTCAGCGCAACGCAAAGCCTGCTAGTCAATTAGAAGGCGACTGGTGGATAGGAACGGGCATGGCTGCAGCCGCACGTGGTAACCAGTTACAGTCTTCTGAAGCGCGAGCAACACTGCAAGTCGATAAGTCAAAAGCGCTAGGTGTCAAAGCAGTCATTGAGACAGATATGACAGATATCGGTACAGGGTCTTATACAGTGTTTTCTCAGGTAGCTGCAGATTTATTAGGACTACCTATTGACCATATCGAGATGAAGTTAGGCGATAGTGCCCTGCCGCCTGCATCAGGTTCAGGTGGTAGTTGGGGCGCTGCAAGTGCAGGTAGTGGTGTCTACCTCGCTTGTGAGCAATTGCGTGAGATGTTAGCAGCAAAAGTCGGCCTATATCCTGATACGATTCAGTTAGATAATGGTCAAATTAAGCAAGTAGGCAAGCACGAACTGACTGCAGTAGAGACAGCCAAAGAGAATGGTCAAGCGTTTGCTGATAGCACTATTGATAAAATATCTGAAACCACAGGAGTCTCATTTTCAGAGAATGTATTAGAAGAACAGTCAGGATCAGAGAAATATGATTTTAAGAATATAGAGTCATACGCGCTTGCTGACGTGGTCGCAGGCTATGAGGAGCAAAAAGTCAGTGCTAAAGGACAGATAAAACCAGGTAAAAATGGTAAAAAGTATCGTCAGTCTTCTTTTGGTGCAAACTTCGCTGAAGTAGCCGTGCATAAAGTCACTGGTGAAATCCGAGTAAAACGTATGACAGGCGCATTTGCCGCAGGTCGTATTCTTAACCACAAGACAGCGACTTCGCAATGCTATGGCGGCATGGTATTCGGTATTGGTTCAGCGTTGATGGAAGAGGTCATCCACGACAAACGTGACGGTCGTCTATGTAACCATGACCTCGCTGAGTACCATGTGCCAGTCAATGCCGACGTACCACAGCTAGATGTGATATTGGTTGAAGAGGATGATCCTTATACCAACCCGATGCATATCAAAGGTATTGGTGAGACGGCTATTGCCGGTGCTGCCGCCGCGATTGCTAACGCTGTATACAATGCCGTCGGCGTACGTGTTTATGATTTTCCGATCACGCTTGATAAATTGCTTTACGAGATGCCAGAGTAATTTTTTAAGCCACATGTACGATAGGAACCCGCTTAATGAGCGGGTTTTTATAACTTAATCAGCTGTATATTTCGTCATTATCAAGAAAATAACTACCAAATAAGAGGCGTTATGAATCAGGTCGCTGACATTCTTAAGCTGGCAATCAAAGCTAAGCAACAAGGTATTGATGCTGTATTGGCAACGGTCGTACGTACTGAAGGCTCAGCATATCGCCGTGCTGGCGCGATGATGCTTATCTGTGAGGATGGTCGCTCAGTTGGGATGATTAGTGGCGGTTGCTTGGAGCCGCACATTATCAAACGTGCCTTTTGGCTTACTCGTAACGGTGCCAATGTGCAAGTTTATCAGACGGGTGATGACATTAAATATGCTGACGATGGCCAAGCGCAAGCAGGTGTGAAGCGAACTAACTCTGATATATATGATGGGTCGGATAGCGATTTATATAACGACTTAAATAGCGGCTTAGATGGCGGTTTAGATGAAGCGGACTTTGATGAGCTAAATTTTGGATTGGGCTGTAATGGGCGAGTGCATGTATTATTTGAGCGACTAACGACAGCAACGCCATTGCTAGAGACAATCCGTAATGTTCGACGTACTCAGCAGCCGATTACTGTAGCGACTTTAATTCGTGCTAACGACTATCAGCATCAAAATTCTATATCGCAAAACAGTGATAATCTGCAGATTGGGATGCGTATTAATTTAGATGAATACCGTAGCTTGGGAAGTGTTTCTGCACTAGGGAAAACAGCGTTTTCAAGCATACTTGCCAATACCGTAGAAGAATTAGCACAATATAAGCTGTCTGATAAAAATGCCGAATATGTGACGGTGGAAAACGGCGAGGTAACAACAGAGTGGCTTGTGCAACGCCTGCAACCACAATTGCGTCTATTGATTTGCGGCGCAGGTAACGACGTGATGCCACTGGTGACCATGGCTAAACTACAAGATTGGCATGTAACAGTTATAGATAGTCGCGCGCAATATGCGACGCGTATGCGGTTTCCTCAAGCGGATGCTGTGATGTCGCTATCCTTAGATGATAGTGAGGCTTTGCTTAAGCTCAGTAATAACGCAGCCGTCGCTCTGATGTCACACAGCTTGAGTCAAGATCGTGCTCGCCTAGCAATACTACTCAAGCATCCAGACAATTATAGATATTTAGGACAGTTAGGGCCGCGATATCGTACCGAACGCTTGATTAATGAAATCAGCATAAATATTAGCAATCCTACTATGTTAGAAGCGGGCATTCATAAATTGCATTATCCGATTGGTTATAAGCTGGGTGGAGACGGCCCTGAGGCACTTGCGCTCGGCATCATGGCACAGATTAATGCGGTCATGCACAATCAAGATGCTCCAGTAAGTGGTTCGCATAACAATGTTTCAAATATCTCAGCGGTGAGTAGTGATACGAATACCAATACTGTTCAGAGTGGCGTATGAGTAAGCGTGCATTTACAGAAAGTACTGAACAGCAGAGCCAAAACCATGCGGTCATTATCTTAGCAAGTGGCCTCAGCCAGCGTCTCGGTCAACCTAAGCAGCTACTCGTTAAGAATGGCGAGCCGTTAATTACTTATATGACTCGACTGGCAATAATTACCAATCCGCAAGTTATTGTCATTGTCATTCCTGATAATCAGCATTTGATTGCTAGTATGATGACAGAGTTGGAAAATCAACATCCAACGGTTCAGATAGTGGTGAACTCACAAGCTGATACTGGTATGGCGCATAGTTTGAGTCTGGGTATTGAGACAATTGCTGCTCTTGAATCGACTTCAATCGATCGAGTGCTCATCATGGGAGTAGATCAAGTATTGTTAGATAAGCCACATCTAACAGCTTTGCTAGCGGGCAAGCACACGGTAGTGGCCAGTCGCTATCACAGTTGGCGACGTTTAGAAAAATATCAAAATCGAGATGAAAAGGTATCTGATATTATAGGTCTACCTTTAGCAATTAACTGTAAACTGCTGAGACAGTGGCAGTCAGAATTGATAGGAGATAAAGGGCTTCGTCACCTCATTAGAGGGTTGCCTACTGATCAAATAGGTGAGGTCGATAATGACCAACTTAGCTACGATATTGATACGCCTGAGCAGCTAGCCTATGCCAAACAACAAGGCTGGCTTGATAGCTAGCCTGATTAATTTAATTTATTTTGAATAGTATTCATTTTGAACAACGAAATGCGAGAGAATAAAATTATAAATACGATAGAAACCGAACGACTGTACCTACGACAGTGGCAAGCGAGCGACTTTGCGCCATTCGCTGAGATGAATGCTAACCCTGAAGTAATGGAATACTTTCCTAAGTTATTAACTACTTCGATGAGTAATGCTATCGCCAAAAAATGCCAGTCACTGATTAATGATAATGGGTGGGGTTTTTGGGCGGTCAGTCTAAAAGAAACAGATACTTTTATCGGTATGGTTGGGTTAAATCATACGCATGCCGATATGCCGTTTTCTCCTGCTGTCGAGATTGCTTGGCGCTTACATAATGACTATTGGGGATTAGGGTATGCGACTGAGGCGGCAAGAGCTTCATTGAATTTTGCGTTTGATACATTAGGACTAGATGAAGTCGTTGCCTTTACTGCCGTTATCAATAAGCGCTCACAATTGGTTATGGAGCGCCTTGGTATGACCAATACACAGGAGAATTTTTTTCACCCTATGCTTGAGTCTAATCATCGGCTCGCTGAGCATGTGCTATATAAAACAACTCGGCAGCAATGGAAGGATACTGTGCTAACTTAGCTACATTGACGGTTGTCTTTTACTCTGTTTAGCTACTATTATCTCGCGAAAACGTCAGAATATGCCCTTTAAATGGTAAGTCTAGATAAGTAGTATTTTCAGGTTTAACGTGCTTACTACTAAAGCCAAACTCAGTCATCTTGTTGGTTAGTTTGTTTTTTCGACCGCGACCAGGATCGACCACGATGACCTCGCAAGTCGGCATAGCATGACGGTCAATGAACTCAGCCAATATATCAATGTGTTGGTCTTCATAGAGCAAGTCACTGCCGATAATCATATCAAACTTGCCAAGATGACTATTGTCCTCTGCCCAGTCTAAACGCTCAAAATTAATCTCTTTGTTATTATTCAGCGTGGTATTTCTATCAAGGAAATACTCAACCGTTGGATGGTAGTCAGTCGCTGTGATGTCCGCATGTCTATGATTCAGTAATAGACTAGAGAGCGCCATACCGCAGCCAACTTCCAAGATACGTTTGCCTGCAATATCGTAATCGAGCATATGATTGGCTAGCACCAAGCTTGACGGCCATATCACCCCAAACATCGGCCAAGAAGCGGAGCAGATGCCCAAATTTAACGCTTCGTCATCAGGGTCACTAAATTGTTGATTGTCACGTAGTGTGCAAATATGAATGTCGGTGTTGCCAATTTCAATTGTTTGATAACGCACGCGCACAGTGGTCAGCGAAGTCATAAACTGTCCTAAAAAATAAGCAAGAATGCAAGGTTTGGCAGGGGTTGCCGATTTCGGTAGGGTACAACGTTGGAAAAGATGATGAAAATATTGGAAGCTGTGTAGATGTTTGAATGGTTATGGGTTTATGGCAACTTAAGTCGTGGCAAGAAAATACTTAAGTATGAGGAGAGTATGACCTAAATTCTCACAAGTTATTGTTAATTCTGAGAGTATTGTTATTGCTGCGTAGAATTGGCTGATATCAGGGAGTGATATAGATAAAAATGGTACGAACATTTTCGTATGAGCATAAGCAGTGCGCTTAATTTGAGCTAAACGTACTGCTTATGCTCGCATAAAAGATTGAGATTAGGCATCAAATCAGTCGATGCAACGGAATGAATTAAGCGAGTTAAATCAGTTAAGAAACCTCCTTAATTAAGAAATCTCAATCCAGACGTTTTAAGGGCCCATACCAGCTCAACAAAGGCACGACTATTGGTCAGAGGTTCGCCATCGATGATGAGAACGTAGCCTGCATTATCTATCCATAAAAATACAAAGCTGGTCTCAGGAATGAGTAGGTCGACCTGCTGAAAAAACGAGATTGCTTGGCTTTCTACCGCCCATCCACGTTGCTTTTGGCGAAGCATAAAGCCTGAAAAATCAGCGGCGGCGACACTGAGCATATCTGCTTCTTCTTGACTATAGCCCACTCGCGCCAAACAAAATCCTTCATCAGAGCCGATCGCGGCACGGCGTTTACCAGATAAGCTCGCCACGACATAAGGCAAGAACTGGTCCAATGGTAAGTTAGGTGCTGGTAAAAGTAGCGACAGCTTTTCAATCCAACCTTGTTCTATAAAGCTCTGTAGCCATTGTTCAGAATAGCGCTGAAGCCAGTCAGCAGCGAGCAACGTCTGATCATAAGACAGCAAATCCTGTAATGCCAACTGCTCATCAGTTGGTTCGTTCTGTGAAAACGCCTCAAAAATACCAGCTGGCGTCAGGGTAAGATAGGTTTTATCAGCATTTAAGTAAGAGGACATAGTAACTACCATTATGATAAAAGTGATTAATAGGTGACAAATTAGGCTTTCATATCGTAGAGTTCAAATAATTTCGATACAAGCAAACCGAGCGTAAGTTACACATTAATATGCTTAGCGAGGATGACGATGTAGCGGATTTATATGGATTTGACTATAGTTTGATCGAGATGTTGTTGGCAGTTGTCCCAACGTGCATCGAACTGCCAATCACTTCTACCCAAGCGAAACCATACCAGCGAAAATGCGAGACGATCATTGCGCGCAGTACAATGGGCAAAAAACTCATTTTCGATTTGCTCAATCGTACCCCAGTCTTCGTCCTCACGCGCTTGCATCAGCTCAGTGGTGATGTCTTTAGCGATTTCTCGGGCATCGTCGCTGCTGATACGCAGCCGTTGCTTTTGCTCATTGAGAGAAGGGGATATCAGCACACTCCAACGAGTGGCCAACATACTATTGCGCTGGATGTATCTTTTTTTATCAATACACTCGCGAAAGCCTTGCTGGACATGAGGATACAAACGATCTTTGATACGAGTAAATAGGTTGTTTACATCATATGGGATATCAAACCAGCACCCATAAAAAAAGTCCGCTACAGCACCTTGTAACGGCTCTTTCTCCGTCAACAGTAACGCTGCATTGATACGCAGCTCATGAAAGTGACGGTTGTTGGGTGCCAAAAATACTTTACGAGAGTAAAACCGAAATACTCGATGCGCGACTCTTTCATTTTCTTTGATCAGGTCTGAATCAGACATAATAATACCCTCCTGTCATCGCTATTATTACGACGGTGCTTGCTTCAGTGATAATGATGTCATACGACAAGCGATGACTTCATCTCGCAAAATAGCGCTTCATATCAATACAATGATTGAGCGACTAGTCCAATAACGTCTGCATTAAATCAATCATAAATTCGGCATCTTCTTCGCTCATCGGCTCAAATCCTTGAGGCATACCAAGTTCAGCTAATGCTTCTTTACCATCGTCATCGTTGTGCAAATTGAGAATGGCCTCTAGGAAGATTTGCGCATCGGGAAAGTCTTCTTTGACAATGAGTACATGGCTAATATCAGCCAAGTCACTTTCGATAAGTACTGACAGCTGAGTCTTGGTCAAGCGTGAAAAGCTATGAAATATCTCTGCCAAGAAAAACGCGACTTGGGCTTCACCTTTGATGACTTTGCGGGCAGCCGCTTGATAGGTCTCGGTCACATCCCAGTTGAGATCAGAGGCTTCTATATCGACGGCTTCTAGCAATCGCAAACCAATCAGTTTGACATCTCGGTTGTCAGCCATCGCGACAGTAGCCCCTGCTTGAATGTCTTCCAAACGGCTGATAGTGCTATTGGCAGCGGCTGCAATGATCATCTCGTCAGATTTACCGATAGGTCGCGCAATGGCTCGATAGCCTTGCTCTCGGATGAGAGTGGCTGCATCAAAAGGGTTGGCATAAATGATTTGAATGTCACCACCATCAATGACCTGCTCTTGCTCAGCGTGAGAGGCAGGGATATTTAGATGCATGTTTAAGTTGGCACGTTTTTGAATCAAGGTGTTGAACATGTGCCAGCCTGCAAAGCGATCAGGCGAAAAATCAGGGGCGATTAACATATTATGTGTCGTCATGACTTAGCCTTCCTCATCTTGTTTCATTTGGGCATATTGAGTCATCGCCGCTTCAATTTTGCTGCGTGATGGTTTGCGTCGTACCGAGGTGTAGCCGACGGTTTCGCCGCGACGCACGTTAGGCACTACAGTGGCATAGACCCAATAATGACTGCCATCTTTGCATAAATTTTTGACATAGCCATGCCATTTTTGTCCAGACTCGGCAGTATTCCATAAGTCTTTATAGGCGGCTTTTGGCATATCAGGATGCCGCAAAATATAGTGCTGTTGGCCAATCAATTCATCTACATGATAGCCACTGATTTCGACAAAGGCGTCGTTGACGTGAGTGATGATACCGTCGAGATTGGTACGCGAGACAATCAGCTTACCGTCTGGGTAGGGGCGCTCTATACCAGTATCATAGACAGTCCGTGACGTGCCATCATGATAAGTCATCGTGATTTGCTCAGCAGGCATATCGGGTTTGTGTGCATCAGGGATTGGAGAACCCATGGTCATCTCCTTTATTGATCGTTATATCGTCAATCCTCTATAAATCGGATACGGTGTCAGCCTTGCTTAGCCTACTACTTGTAGTACTTTCACTCGGCTTTCTTGTATCCAAATTATATTGAACCGACTATGTTTATAGTAATTAAAAGCTAATAAATTCGATAAGCAGTCGCCAATCAAATGAGCTTTGCCAACGCTTCTGAGGCGCGCTTAATATCTAGGAATATCAAGCCAAGCTTGGCGTTGGGTTTTGCCATGATGGTAAGTACGGCTTCATCGCCTGATGAGGTCATGATGACGTAGCCTTTCTCGCCTTGAATCATAATGCGATCAATACTACCGCGTGCCAACTCGCGTCCTGCACGGTCACCTAATGATAATAATGCTGCTGACATAGCACCCACGCGATCTTCATCCACGCCGGTTGGTAGAGCTGAAGCAATCATAAGACCATCGTTAGAGATTAGCGCAGATGCTTCAACATCTGCTGATGAACTGTTTAAGTCTTCCAATATCTGCTGAAATGAATCTGTACGCATATCGCTTTCTCTATACTGTTTGTTAATTTTTATTTATGAACTATAGTTAGTCAAAAATAACCCTATTTAAAAAAGGGTATTATAAATCCTTACTAATAATATTGATATAGTAAATCCCTATTTAAAGTAAGGTTATGAAGGTTTTTTTCTTCAATTTCACAAAATTTGCAGCCTCTCTACCAAAAAAAGCCCCAGTCATTGGATGACTAGGGCTTTTTAATTGAGATAAATAAAAATGTATTGACTATATGGTCTCGCGCCATTGTCCTTGAATCATAATCCCTTGGATAGGGTTCAGCCCCATCTGATAGGCCAAGTCAGCAGGGCGGGCGATATCCCATAGTGCTAAATCAGCATCACAGCCAACTTCGATTTTTCCTTTATTAGGTAGCCCCAAAGCCTGCGCCGCATAAACCGTCGATCCTGCCAGTACTTCTTCAGGGGTGAGGTAAAACAGCGTACAGCCCATATTCATCGTCAATAACAGCGACGTTAACGGTGAGGTACCAGGGTTACAGTCAGTTGAAATCGCCATGGGGACTTGGTGCTTACGCAGTGCCTCAATTGGTGGCAGCTTGGTGTCACGTAACGTATAAAACGCGCCGGGCAATATCACCGCAACCGTATTACTAGCAGCCATCTTCGCTATGTCAGTTTCTGATAAGTGTTCTAGATGGTCGCTAGATAGCCCTTTGTATTCGGCAACTAAAGCGCTACCGCCGATGTCAGACAGCTGCTCAGAATGCAGTTTGACGGGCAGCTCTAATGAGCGTGCAACCTCAAAAACGCGTCTGATTTGATCGCTACTAAACGCAATGTTTTCACAGAAACCATCGACCGCATCGACTAAGCCTTCTGCATGCAGAATCGGTAGCCACTCGCAGACTTGCTCGATATAGTCGTCCGCACGGTCTTGCATGTGAGACTTATATTCAGGTGGTAAGGCGTGCGCCGCTAGATACGTGGTACTCACATGAATATCATACTTTTCGCCAAGCTGGCGCGCGACCGTGAGCATTTTGCGTTCAGTGTCTAAGTCCAAGCCATAACCGGACTTGATTTCGATACTAGTGACGCCTTCTTTCATCAGCGCGACTAGACGTTTTTCACTTTGGGTAAATAGCGATTCAATACTGGCGGCGCGGGTGGCACTGACAGTCGCGACGATACCGCCACCTTGTGCAGCGATGTCTTGATAACTGGCACCTTGCAAACGCGCTTCGAATTCATTGCTGCGGTTGCCACCATAGACAATGTGCGTATGACAGTCGATAAGCCCCGGGGTCAGCCATTTACCATCGACGTCTGTGATTTGGTTCTTTTGATAATGAGGCAGATGAGTAGCGATTTGAGCTTGTGCCCCAATCCAAGCAATCTTGCCGTCTTTAATACCGATAGCCGCGTTCTCTAACTGACCGTATGGGACGCTATCAGGATCCTCGTTTTCATAAAGATTAAAACCATAGTGCGCTGAAAACGTTGCAATGTTGGCATTGATAATGAGTTGATCAAACGATGTCATAGTAGATTCGTCGAGCGTCTGCTCATTAAAATTCTCTGATTCATTCATAGTATGCTCCTAATAATTGGGAGGCGAGTGACCTTTGTTTGTAAGACCTTTGTTCGTAAGATTTAAGTGACAAGTAAGTGTTGTTCTACTATGGTTGCTAGCAGTCGAGCCGCCACTTTGCAGCTGCGACTATCAACATCAAAGGTCGGGTTGATCTCAGCAATATCGGCCATTTTTACTTTGCCTGATGCCATAATCAGCTTCACCATACGCTCAACAAAACTCAGCTCAATACCAAAGGCGGCAGGTGCACTGACACCTGGGACGACACTAGAGGGGAGGCAGTCCATATCAATGGTGAGATAAATAATATCAACCTGATCTATGAAGCTTTTGACCTGCTCGGCAAGTGTGTCCCAAGGCTGATAATGACAGTCTTCATCGCTAATGACCTGTACGCCTAATTGCTCAGCGCGATCAAAGAGCGCGGCAGTATTAGAAAAGCGACTGACACCTATACAGCAATAATGAAAGGGCTGATCGTGTCCATCAAGATGCTCAGCAATTTGGCGAAAAGGCGTTCCAGAGGTCGCCACATCCGACTGACGAATATCCAAATGCGCGTCAAAATTAATGATTCCGATTGTCGGTGCTGCGGATGTGCTGATAGTCGTGTCATTTGTATTTTCCAACGCTTGCCACAATCCCAAAAAGCTACCGTAAGCAATGGCATGACCACCGCCCAATCCGATGGGTAGGCCGCCTTGCTTGACAATAGTGCTGACTACATCAGCATATTTGATCTGAGCTTGCTCAAGAGTGCTCTCGGCAAAGCCGTCGTTGTCACGACAATGAATGTCACCCGCATCACCTAGTAAGGATGGTAGTTGATCATCAAAGCGTTGTTGCAACTCGGCAATGACTGGCAATGCAGCGAACGCCCGACGAATCAAAGGCGGTGCGGCTCGTGCGCCTACGCGACCTTGATTGCGTCTAACCCCTTGGTCACAAGCGAAACCAACCAGCCCAATATGTTGAGCCTCATAAGGCTGGGCGAGCTGATACCAATAGCGGGCACGTGCAGTCTCAAACGGCTCAGCACGGCCTGTCCACTGAGTCATATCAGCAGGTGTATGGCTAATGAGTGTGGTTGCTATTGTCATCGTTGCTCTCCTTGTAGCAATTAACCGTTACTTAGACTCGTACCAGTCGCGACGTAGTTCTTGCCAGTGCTGAGCAAGTGTACCGTCTAGTACTAGCTGCTTGGCTGCCTCGATATCTGGGGCTAGGTAACGATCTTTATCATAAAACGTCACATGCTCGCGTAGTTTCTGATGCGCCACTGTCAACGGCTCTGATGTCTCGAGTCCGCGATGGAAGTCGATGCCTTGACCAGCGGCGAGCAGCTCAATACCGATGATAGTGGCTGTGTTGTGCGCCATCTCGTATAGACGACGTGCACAATAGGTGGCCATGGATACGTGGTCTTCTTGGTTGGCAGAAGTCGGGATACTATCGACGCTGCCTGGATGGGCGATGGATTTGTTTTCTGAAGCCAGTGCAGCAGCGGTCACATGCGCAATCATAAAGCCTGAGTTGACTCCAGCGTTATCAACTAGGAATGGTGGCAGACCACCTGACAAAGTCGCATCAATCAGCAAAGCGACACGGCGCTCAGACATCGAGCCAATCTCAGCGATAGCCAATGCTAAAATATCCGCGGCAAAGGCGACAGGCTCAGCATGGAAGTTACCACCTGATATGGCGACCGGACCATCTTCGTTATTAAAGATAAGTGGGTTGTCGGTTACTGCATTTGATTCGATGAGTAGGGTTTTCCCTGCTTGGTTGATGATATCAAGGCAAGCACCCATGACCTGCGGCTGACAGCGTAGGCAGTAAGGGTCTTGTACGCGATCGTCTTGTTCGCCATCGTGCGAGGCGCGGATAGCACTGCCTTTGATCAATTGACGGTGTGCTTTGGCGATTTCAATTTGACCATGATGACCGCGTACTTCGTGAATACGAGCATCAAATGGTGAATCTGAGCCTTTGGCCGCATCAATCGACAGTGAGCCGACGATGGTTGCGGTTTCAAGCAAGTCACGCGCTAAGAAATAACCACGTAATGCTAGTGCTGTTGATACTTGTGTACCGTTGATGAGTGCAAGGCCTTCTTTGGCTGCCAATGTAATCGGCTCAAGTCCGTGCTGTGCTAGAGCATCAGCGGCAAGGACTTTTTTGCCATCGACATAGACGTGACCTTCGCCCATCATCGCAAGTGTCATGTGTGACAACGGTGCTAAGTCACCAGATGCACCAACTGAGCCTTTGGCGGGGATATTTGGTGTGATTTGATTGTTGATTAAGGCCAGTAGACTATCTACTACCTCGCGGCGGACGCCAGAAACACCTTGCGCCAAACTGGCGACTTTCATCACCATAATTAGTCGTACCACGCTGTCTGGTAACGCTTCACCAGTACCCACGGAGTGAGAAACGATTAGGTTACGCTGAAGTAGCTCAAGCTGATCATCACTGATACGTGTTTTTGCTAACAGGCCAAAACCTGTATTAATGCCATAAGCGCTTTTGTCTCGTGCAATGATGGTTCGTACATCTTCGTGCGAGGCATCTATCGCTTCATAAGCGCTCTCAGGTAATGTCAATCTAACAGGTTGCTCGTAGATATCGCGTAGTATCTTAAAGCTAAGCTGGCGAGGATGTAGGGTTAGTTGTTTGATGTTGTTCATAGGGGTCATCCTAGTGTGGTAAGTCATATAGTCATTCCACTACAAAAGTATTACAGCGTTAACCTCGCTTGAAGTATCACATATACATCTACACTCGGTTGCCTTGTACTACTTTTAAATTGAATCGACTATATGGGTTATATTATTTTTGATTCGTATCTTTATCAAAATGAAGTTGTTAAAAGGATTTTAATCAACGAAATACTTATTATTGGGTTTGAATTTTTTAGCCAATCCAATTGAGGTACATAGCCAGATGTCCGAAAGCCGCAGCCAATAAAATACTAAGTACCACGCGCTCGAACCAAATGATGACCATTTTGCCAACAGAGACTGGAATCTCGGTCGCAAGCACACACGGAATCATGGCTGAGAAGAACAGCACGCTGCTGATGGAGATGACCCCTGCGACATAGCGTGTCAGAATATCTGCCTCACTTAGTAGTAATGCTGGCAAGAACATCTCAGCCAATCCCGCTGACATTCCTTTGGCGGCGACGAGCGGTTCTGGTAAGCCGCCAAGCCATGTAAAGGGATAAAGAAGTAAGCCCAAGGCATCGAACACGGGTGTATATTTTGCTAATAGCAATCCTGTTAAGCCGACCGCGATGATAGATGGCACGATAGCGGCTGCCATTGTCAGGCCATCACGAAAGTTAGACCACAAGATTTGTTTGAGGTCAGTGGCACGGCGTGAAGTGGATAATCCCAAGTCAAACGCAGCTGCTAGCCGTGTACCACGTTTATGATCTAAAGCGGGACGTTCAACGCTATCATCAAAGAGACTAATAGGCGGAATACGAGCAGTAATCGCAGTAACAATAAAGGTAATCACTAGCGTAGACCAAAAGAACATATTCCAAAATTCCATCAGACCAAGCGTTTTGGCAACAATAACCATAAACGCCGCTGATACAGTCGAAAACCCAGTCGCAATGATAATGGCTTCACGCGCTGAATATTGCTTTTGTAAATACACGCGATTGGTGATGAGCAAACCAATAGAGTAGCTACCGACGAAGGAAGCAACGGCATCAATCGCTGATGAGCCTGGGGTTTTCCAAATAGGTTTCATGATTGGCTGCATGAGCACACCAACCATTTCTAGTAAGCCAAAACCAACCAAGAAGGCCAATATCAGTGCCCCAAGCGGTACAATCATACCAACTGGTAAGGCCAACTTTTCAAACAGAAAAGGCAGCATGTCCTTTTCCATCATAAAGGCAGGCGCTATGTCAGCCACATACATCACTGCTAGTATCAGACCCATGATTTTAAAAGCAGTCATAATCATATGGGTGATATTTTTACGCCATGAGCCATCGATAAATGGCTTACTCACGCCATAGAGCATGAGTAAAAACAATAGCGTCACGGACAAAGTATGCTGCTGAGTGACCAGATAGGTTGCGCCATGATCGAACAAAATCGTGCTTTTCTCGCCAATGGTAAATGGCACAAAAAACATCACTAAACCGATCGCACTGAATACGATCAGCTGTATTAATGCAATAGGGGTTGATAGTAGTTTTTTCGATGAGGTCGTTACATTTTCATCGTTCAGATCAGATGCTGTATTTTGTTCAATCATATTATCCTCCTTGATAAAACGCCGATAATGTCCTTATGGTAATTCATCGCTCATAAGGACAAGGGACAAACTATTTGATCATTGGCAGATTTAAACCATAATCTTTCGCTGTTTTAATCGCCAACTCATAACCTGCATCGGCATGACGCATAACCCCTGAGCCGCAATCATTGACTAATACGCGTGACAGTCTTTTGGCTGCGGCGTCCGTACCGTCTGCGACAATGACCATACCTGAGTGCTGCGAATAGCCCATGCCGACACCGCCGCCATGATGTAGTGATACCCAAGTTGCGCCGCCAGCCACGTTCAGCATACCGTTCAATAGTGCCCAGTCAGATACTGCGTCTGAGCCGTCTTTCATACTCTCTGTTTCGCGGTTTGGACTGGCGACAGAGCCCGTATCCAAATGGTCACGACCAATAACGATCGGGCCTTTTAGCTCGCCGTTTTTGACCATTTCATTAAATGCCAAACCTGCTTTATCACGCTCACCAAGACCTAGCCAGCAGATACGAGCAGGCAAGCCTTGGAACTGAATACGTTCCTTTGCCATATCTAACCAACGATGAATATGTTGGTTTTCAGGGAATAGCTCTTTAATCTTTTGATCAGTCTTATAAATATCTTCTGGATCACCTGATAACGCTACCCAGCGGAATGGGCCTTTACCTTGGCAAAATAGCGGACGAATATAAGCAGGGACAAAGCCTGGGAAGTTAAAGGCATCTTTGACGCCTTCATCAAAAGCGACCTGACGGATGTTATTACCGTAATCAGTCGCGGGAATGTCCATCGCTTGCAAGTCCAAAATTGCTTGTACATGTACTGCACAAGATTGAGCGGCTGCTTTGGTCAGTGCTGCATGTTGCTCTGGATCTTCTTGGGCGGCTTTCCATTCTTCTACTGTCCAACCGCTTGGTAGATAGCCATTAATCAAATCATGCGCTGAGGTTTGATCGGTGACCAAATCAGGCTTCATGCCACCAGCGTTAGCGCGCTTGACCATCTCAGGCAAGATATCTGCGGCATTGCCAAGTAGGGCGATAGAGACGGCTTCACCAGCGTCCGTATGTTGTTTGATTAACTCATAAGCATGGTCAAGATCATCTGCTTGCTTGTCGACATAACCAGTACGTAAGCGGAAATCGATACTAGACTGCTGACACTCGATGTTTAACGAAGTCGCCCCTGCAAAAGTTGCGGCTAGTGGCTGCGCGCCGCCCATACCGCCCAGACCGGCAGTCAAAATCCAACGACCTGCCCAGCTACCGTCATAATGCTGACGACCTGCTTCTACAAAAGTCTCATACGTACCTTGGACGATGCCTTGCGTACCGATATAAATCCAGCTACCTGCAGTCATCTGACCGTACATAAACAGGTCTTTGCGATCCAACTCGTTGAAGTGCTCCCACGTTGCCCAACGCGGTACAAGGTTTGAGTTGGCAATCAAGACACGCGGTGCGTTTTCGTGCGTTTGAAACACGCCTACTGGTTTGCCAGATTGCACTAGCAACGTCTCATCATCTTCTAACTCTTTTAGCGATTCTAGGATTTGGTCATAGCTTTCCCAGTTACGGGCTGCGCGCCCAATACCACCGTAGACAACTAGGCTTTTTGGGTTTTCTGCCACATCAGGATGCAGGTTGTTTTGCAGCATGCGATAAGGGGCTTCGGTCAGCCAGCTTTTGCAATGTAGCGTGCTACCGGTAGGCGCAGCAATATTACGGCTCTCATCGCGGCGAGTCAGCTTAGTTTCTTTGTTGGTTCCGTTGTCAGTAGTCATGGTCAAATCCTTGTGAAATCTTTTAAGTCGATTGGGCAATTAAAGTAAGTGTCTTACAGTCAGTCTAGGTGTTCATCTACTAAGTATTTATCTACTACTAAGCATTCACCTAAATTCATAGAAATATCGAATCGATAAAACAAATTTTCTAGCACCGCTGTAAAGTTGTATATACAAATTACCAAAGATACTTTTTTCATGCAAGGTTTTTTTTCGTGAGCTGATTATTTTTGTGATTAACTCAGCCGGTTTAGATAACATCGAGTGAGTTGAAAAGCGCCCTAGTTAATACTGAACGCTCAGACATTTTGACTAAGGCTTGCACGGTGGTCTCGTGATATTATGTGGTCATTCCTATTAGCAAAACTGACGGTCAAAGGCGGATATGACAAAGACGATTCCGGCGTATCAACGCATAAAAAACGCCATACTAGACAATATTCATTCTGGTAAGTGGCAAGCGGGCAACGCGATTTCGACAGAAATGGCATTGGCTGAAGAGTTTGGTGTGTCAAGGATGACAGTCAACCGTGCGCTAAAAGAGCTGAGCGAGGAGCGGGTGCTAGAGCGTCGGCAAGGGTCGGGCACGTTTGTCGCACAGCAGCAGTTCAATCATACCTTTGTTGAGGTACGCAACATCGCTGAGGATTTAAAGTCTGCCAATCGTGATTATGAGGCACAGGTCGTGAGTAAGCGTGCTATTACGGCTGATATGCTTGATAATGAATTGCGTCGTAAGTTTGGTATTGGTGAAAAGTCTGTGCCTGTTAACGCAAGCGCTCAGACAGATGCTAGTGATGAAGCTGTGCTGTATGAAGTAAAAATTATTCACTTTGCTGATGGTCAGCCCATACAGTTTGAAGAGCGTTGGGTTGATGCTAAAAAAGTGCCGAAGTTTATCGATCAGGATTTTAGTGTGGTCAATACCAGTGATTACTTGATTGCCAAAAGCCCTCTAGAGAGTGGTAGCTATACCATCCGAGCATTGGCAGCCCCTAATGAGATTGCTGAGTTTTTGCAAATTGCGCCGCAGTCACCAACGCTTGTGCTGCGTCGACAGACCTATTCGGCCGGCCAAGTCGTTACCTTTGTCAAAATGTGGCATGCGGGTGCTCGCTATCAGTTCTCAGGCGAGTTGTAGCAGATATAGTCAAGCCTATATAAATCCGATACATCGTCATCCTCGCTAAGCATACTAATGTATAACTTGCACTTGGTTTCCTTGTATCGAAATTATATTGAACTGACTATAGTTTACGTATGCTCACTGATTGTGTACGTTTTTCTATCTAAAGTGAGATACTATATCCATAAGCTGCTATTTAATAAGATAACAATTGGCGCTAATTAAACTCGTCAGAATATTTGAACAATCGTTAAAAATTAAAATATAATATAGAAACAGTATTGAAAAATAGCCCAAATAACCTCAAATCGGGCAACCAAAGCCGAATATCATAGGGGAGCTCATATTGTTCTTCTGTGTCGGCTTATCCTATTTATTAGCACCGTATATTTTATTAGCATTATGCGTTTTTACTTTATTCATTCACTCTTATAAGGACGTCTTATGAAACGTCGTACTCTCTTAGCCCTTGCCGCCAGCACTATGTTCCTTGCCGCTTGTGGTCAATCTACTACCAACGAAGCCGATACCAGTGCAACTGACAGCGCTGCAACAGGCGGTTCTGATTTGCTACAACGTATCAACAACGGCGGCACCATCAACGTCGGTACAGAGGGTACTTATCCTCCATTCACGTACCATGATGAGAGTGGCAAACTAACGGGTTATGATGTTGAAGTAACGCGTGCAGTCGCGGATAAACTAGGCGTAGACGTTGAGTTTAAAGAAACTCAATGGGATGCGATGCTGGCAGGTTTGGATTCAAAACGCTTTGATATGGTGGCTAACCAAGTCAGTTTGACCACGCCTGAGCGTAAAGCAAAGTATGATAAAGCAATGGCTTATAGCTGGTCAGGTGCGGTTGTATTGGCACCTACTGATGACAACCGTTATAGCTCATGGGAAGGTCTAAAAGGCCTACGTACGGCACAATCACTTAGCAGTAACTACGGTGAGCTTGCAGAGCGTTACGGTGCAGAGATCGTTCCTGTCGATGGTATGGCGCAAGCGATTCAATTAGTGAAGCAGGACCGTGCTGACTTTACGATGAATGACAATCTAGCGGTATTGGATTATCTAAAGAAATTCCCAGATTCTGATCTTGAAATTAAATTAACTGCCCCTGCAAGTGAACAAACTGGTTCAGGTCTAGTGCTTATCAAAGGTGATGATGAAGTCGTAGCAAAACTGGATGAAGCGATGGCTGAATTGGCGGCTGAAGGCACACTTACCAAGCTTAGCGAACAGTTCTTTGGTGCTGATATAAGTCAACAAAAATAATGTCAGTTTCTATCATGTCAGCTTCTGTAATGTCTACATCATGGTTCGCGGACTTATTGGCAGTATTGCCATTTATGAGTCCTGATCGAGCGCAGATTGTCATCTCGTCGTTTTGGCCAATGCTCAAAGGCGGTATCTATTATTCGATACCGCTAGCATTGATCTCATTTGCGATTGGTATGGCCATTGCACTGACAGTGGCATTGATTCGTATCATTCCGCGTGCCACTTGGTTCCATGAAATCATTTATCGGCTTGCTCGTGTCTATGTGTCCGCAATTCGCGGTACACCGATGTTAGTTCAGCTGTTTATTATTTTCTACGGTTTGCCAAGCGTCGGAGTGAAGCTTGATCCCTTTCCCTCAGCGATTATTGCGTTCTCACTGAACATCGGTGCGTATGCATC
Source organism: Psychrobacter sp. NPDC078409 (assembly GCF_050268505.1). Taxonomy (NCBI): domain Bacteria; kingdom Pseudomonadati; phylum Pseudomonadota; class Gammaproteobacteria; order Moraxellales; family Moraxellaceae; genus Psychrobacter; species Psychrobacter sp. NPDC078409. Next base: position 191,491 of record NZ_JBNNGW010000004.1, on the reverse strand, counting down.
GGAGACAGTGCGTGCTTCGATTTTATCGATACCAAAAGGACAGTGGGAAGCAGGCTCAACGGTCGGCTTGACGTATCTACAGACGTTTCGTCATGTGATTTTACCGCAGGCGCTTAGAGTATCGGTGCCGCCGTTGTCCAATACCTTTATCAGTCTGGTAAAAGATACCTCACTTGCTTCATTGGTACTGGTCACTGAGCTATTCAAACAAGCGCAGATTATCACAGCTCGTAACTATGAGTTTATGCTGGTCTATACAGAAGCGGCGATTATCTACTGGGGTATCTGTCTGTTCTTGACCTTTATCCAAGGCAAGCTTGAAACTAGGCTAGATCGTTATGTGGCAAAATAAGCTAGTAGTAAAATAAATTATGGCTCAATAGACACGCCCTAGCACAACAGGAATTTTTATGATCAAAGTCACTAATATTCATAAAGCCTTTGGTGGCAATCAGGTGCTAAAAGGTATCGACTTGACCATCAATAAAGGCAAAGTGGTCGTAATATTAGGACCTTCAGGATCGGGTAAAACCACCTTTTTGCGTTGTTTAAATGCGCTAGAGATTCCTGATCAAGGTGTGATTGCTTTTGATGACGATAGCTTGAGCGTCGACTTTGCGACTAAGCCAAGCAAAAAAACGCTATTAGCTTTACAGCGTAAGTCAGGTATGGTGTTTCAGTCTTATAACTTGTTTCCACATAAGACAGCCATTGAAAACTTGATGCTTGGGCCTACGGTCGTACAAGGGCAGAGCAAGGCGCAAGCCCGTGAACAGGCATTGGTACTGCTAGAAAAAGTTGGACTGTCGGACAAAGCAGATCTCTATCCGTTCCAGCTATCTGGTGGTCAGCAGCAGCGTATTGGTATTGCCCGTGCGCTTGCTATTGAGCCATCGCTCTTACTGTTCGATGAGCCAACCTCTGCGCTTGATCCAGAGTTGGTACAGGATGTGCTAGAGACAATGAAGCAGCTCGCCTCTGAAGGTTGGACTATGGTTGTGGTAACTCACGAAATCAACTTTGCTCGTGACGTTGCCGATCATGTTGTACTGATCGAAGACGGTCATGTGGTCGAAGAAGGCAGTGCCAAACAGCTCTTTGAAGACTCAAAGCATCCTCGTACGCAGGCATTTTTGCAACGTATTGAGCAGTAAAAACGTTTGTTTTTAAGTAAACGATAAAACAAAAGGGCCCCAATCATGACGTCATGGTTGGGGTTTTTTTTATCGCAATAAACTGGACGTATCTCAAATGAATAGACAGTAACACTATGCCCTTTGTCGTTGTTTTAACCAGCGAGGTACGCGAGTAGCAGTACCGTTCAACACAGCATTCAACAAAGCCGCCAGTAAGATAAGTGCCACGCCTATATATTGAATCCAAGACAAAGATTGATGTAGTAATAGCATGGCAAGTGCAATCGCAGTCAATGGCTCGAAAATCGTAAATACCGATGCACGAGTGGCAGGCAGTTTTTCCAATGCCTTCATATATAGCCCAAATGGCACGACGGTTCCCAGCAGTGATAATCCCAAAACATAGCCCCAAGTCATTAAGGGCAGACTCAATAGCTGCTCATAAGTGTTATAGGTCTCAGGTAAGAGCAGTAGTACGCCAGCACTAATGATAATGGAAGTAAAAAATACCAGAGGGGCAGGGTGAGCATAATGCATTGCGCGCTTGCCCAATACACCATATAACGAATAACACATCCCTGCTGATAGACCGAGTAAAATCCCCCAGTTAACTTTTGCTTGCTCACCTAACATCGTCAAACCTACGCCAAACACAGCCATCAATGCTAGCAACACTGATTTACGAGTAATGGACTCACTCAGTAAGAATTTTGAGAACAATAAGCTAAATACGGGTGCGGTATAGAGTAAGGCAACGGCAGGGCCGGCACCAACGTAGCTTACCGCAAAAAAATAGCAGACCGACATACCAAGGACACCTATCAACGACTGCATCGCCAAACCAAGCCACTGTTTTGGCTGTAATTTGATAAGGTGTGGCCACAGTTTTGGTAGCATGGCTAAAATGATAAAGGCCGCCGTGACAATTCGTAATATGGTTACTTGCCAACCACTAAATCCAATTTGGTTTAGGTAAGTCGAGAATATACCCAACGTACCCCAGCAGATAGCAGCCGTGATGATTTGAATGGTGCCTAGCCATGATTGATGCGAATGGGTCGTCATTCCGTTGTCGATGTTTGCCATACTGTTTTCTTCTTACGATCTAAGTGACACAAGATGTTGTAAGATTGCTATTAATACAATCTCTCCAAGCAATACTGAAATAAGAAAAGACAACCTGATTAAAGGCTGTCTTTTGTTTATTCTTTTGAGTCTATCACTAAAAGATAATAAGTGGCTACTAGGTCGTGTGCTAAATTCAATTGATAGTTATCTAAATGGCTAAAAAGTGGCTAGCGTTAGCTAAATAACCTAAACAATATCGAATCATTCACTCATATCATATTCGTGTTCGCATCACTTTCTTATTTCTATAGCTCTGTTAATCAATCCATAAAAAGAATGTTTGCTCTCGGAGAGCATTTCGCTGAATAAAGCACACTTTTTCCACTTGGGTTCTTGGTAAATGATCCGTATCAGCACCGCAATTTTTTGAGCGCTGTTTTATCCACTGAGTCTGCTCTTTTTTAAGATCAGCCGGCATATCCTCACCGTACAGGCGTCTAACTTCATTTCGCGTTACTCTGTAGCTTTCATTCAATGCTTTATCAGACGTGTTATATATCTGATCAACCAAATCAGCTTGTGATGCTAATGGCAGATAAGTCTCGTTTTCTTTGTAGGTGGCACTATAGGTATCGACTGTCCATTTATTTCTTATAGATATCTCATGATTCGAGGTATCTATAAACCCGTCAAAATCTGCGCCTTCAAAGGTATAGCCCTGAAATCGACACGGGGTCACGCCATCTTTACATAAGCTATGCTTGGTTTCTGCAGAGTAGTGTTTGACAGCATAGGGCGACTTACTAGGTACTGGTGTTGTCTGCAATAGTCGTCTAAATTGGGAGCGACTAGCAGCATATTGTTGCAAGTGACGCTTCCTTCTGCACAGCTCTCATAAAGGTTGAGACGTTGGCCTTGGATGTCCATGCCCATTGTAAATTTTGCCTGTACAGGTGCTACAGCCGAACTGACAGACGTCTCTAGCGTTAAGCTCAAGAGCAACGCAGTACGTCTGAGTAAGCTGTATTTATTTAGGCTTGAGCTAAATATGGAGACAGACATATAGATTTATACTTGTAGCAAGAAATTACTCAGCAATCGCTTAGCGCCCTCAGTGGCAAATGACTCAGGGTGAAACTGTACGCCTTGGATTGGGTACTCTTTGTGCGCCAGTCCCATAATCTCATCACCAGTCAATGCTGACTCAGCAAAGCTTAATTCAGCACGGCTGTCATTAGCGACTACCGAGGTAATTGTCAGACAGCTTGGTATGGTGTCGGCTTTTACCACCAGTGAGTGATAGCGCATGATCTCAAGCTCTTGTGGTAAGCCTTGATAAATACCTGAATTATCATGGCGAATCGATGAGACCTTGCCATGCATCGGCACACTGGCGCGTACCACGTCACCGCCGAATACGTGAGCAATGCCTTGCATACCTAGGCAGACGCCCAGTAGTGGCACCGTTTTGCCCAGTGTCTCGATGACCTCGCTACAGATGCCAAAGTACGCCGGATCGTCAGGAGAGCCAGGGCCAGGTGAGATAATTATTCTATCAAGATTCATCGCTTGCACATCTGCTAAGGTAATTTCGTTATTGCGTTTAACGATGACGCTGGCTTCTTCATCACTGTCTAAGGTTTGTAAAATCTCGCCCACATACTGGTAGAGGTTAAAGGTAAATGAGTCGTAGTTATCGATAATTAAAACATTCATGGGTCATAAACTCTTCTGTAAAAATAGTGCTAGGTAAAATATGGTCAATTTATGCAATACGTTTAGCTTCAATTATGATTGCATAAAGCTGTCTAACACGACTTTCATCGCCGACAGTTTGCGCTGAATCTCTAAGTACTCATCGGCTGGGTTTGAGTCGTAAACGTTACCACCGCAAGTTTGAGCGTAGGCAGACTCGCCATTGATAAACAGACTGCGAATAGGAATGGCAAAGATACAATCACCATTGAAATTGAACGAGCCTAATGCACCACCGTAAGCACCGCGACCATCTGGCTCTAGCTCATTAATTACTTTGATGGCTTCTACTTTAGGTGCGCCTGATAGTGTCCCAGCAGGGAAGTTGCTGGCAAGAGCACTAAACATATCTTCGTTAGGATGCAAGATACCGACGATTTCAGAAGAAATATGCTGCACGTGAGAGAAGCGTTTGATATCCATCAAGCTACGTACTTTTACCGTACCAAAACGTGCCACACGGCCAATATCATTGCGATGCAAATCGACCAGCATATTGTGCTCGGCAATTTCTTTGTCATCGTTGAGCAATGCGCGGGCAAGCTTACGGTCTTCGATCACATCGGCGCCGCGCTTGGCAGTTCCTGCGAGCGGATAGGTTTCCATTTCACCCTGACGCAAGCGGAATAGCAACTCAGGAGAAGCACCAATGATGCACTGCTGGGCAAATTTCATAAAATACATGTGTGGCGATGGATTGACGGCACGCAGCTTTTCATAAATCGGCATCTTGTCACCGGCAATACGATACTTAGACTTAAAGCCTACCTCGCACTGAAAGATACGCCCAGCGATGATGTCTTCTTTGACTTGCATGACGACATTGGCATGCTCTTCTTGGCTCATACCATCACCTAAAAACTCAACTTTAGGCGCTTCATAACTAGGCGTTGGCTCATCGAGTAGGGCTTTGATTTGCTCGATGCGGTTTTCTTGTTGAGCGGTTGGGTAATAAAAGTAGAAGATTTCCCCAGTCATCTTATCTAGGGTCAATCCATCTAAATACACGCCAAACTTAAATGGTTCAAAGTCTTCACTGGCTTTTGCATTGAGGCTAGGTTCAAAGAAGTTCACGCAGTCATAACCCAAATACCCGACCAGACCACCGCTTTGATCACGAGCAATAACATGTTGCGGTGTTATATCACGCAGTAGCTGATAAGGGTTGTCGGTTTGATAGCAACTTGTCTCAGCAGTTTTATTATCGGTAATCGCAAGCGTGTTGCGATCTAATGCGGCGATAGTCGTCACAGGGTCAAAGCCGATCGCATGATGGCGCGAGATATGGCTGTCTTCACCTAGTGATTCGAGCAAATAGCAGGTATCAAACGCACTTTCGATACGTTTGAATAATGCAAAAAAATCGATATCTTGCGTCAGTTTGATACGTTGTGGTTTGCTCGGGATATCGATAGGAGCAGGTTTGGTCTGTGTGCGAGTACTAGAGGTCATAACAAAGTCCGAAATGGTTCAAATATGTGTTGATTGATAAGTGTCGATTAATAAGTATAAGTTTCGTCAGTAAAAAGCTAGATAGTATCGTCGTTAGAGGCTAAGAGTGATCTCTATGAGTGGCCAGTAACGCGCTGACATCATGGCTGTGCATGGCTCTAGCGCCGCGAGAGACAGTCGCGATACCAACGCCTAGTTGCTCAGAGATGTCACGCTGCGTGATACCTCGATCAAGCAAGTCAAAGATACGAATACGATTGGCAATGTCGTGCTGCTCTTTATCCGTCAGCAGGGCACTGAGTAGCTTTTCAACCTCTGTGCTATCAGTACAGTTTGCCAGATGACTCAGTAAGCTGTGATAAGGGTCGGTACTCATAATTTATCGTCTTATAATCAGTCGTCTTAATCAAAAATAGTCAGAATAGCCATGATATTTTTGGCTTGTATCAGCATTCTAGTACAGTAGTACAAGAAATACAAGTGATGAGCTAAGTTAATAGCAGGCTGCTATAGAAGTGATGATTTTAAGCCTTGCTGATACAGATTCAACTCGTGGCCAGCGGCATATTCGATAGCATATTTATAGTTAGTACTAAGCGTTGCTGCGTTCACTTGGCGTACTAAGCACTAGAATTGAGAATGTATGATATTAATTATTGCCAAATTGTTAATACTTAGTTATTATGCCTCTCATTATTTAAACGCTAATTATTATCATTAACATTAATCATGTTATTCGCACGATGAGTTAAGTGTTTTAAGGTATTTAATCTTCTGGTGGGCACTATTTTAAAGGTTGTTTGACGATAGCCTTTAAAAATAATTCTAAAAATTCTAATTTCTGACAGTAAACAAAGTGAGTAAATGTGTTATGCGCGAAGTAAAGTTATCTAGTCAATTGACAGTATTGTCTATCGGTGTCGCCGCTGTATTGTGGACGCAAGCTGCCAATGCTGCAACGGCAGCAGATATGCCAAACACGACATTACAGACTATCACTGTAACAGCAAATAGCTCAGTACGTGACGCTGTACAAGAAGACTCTGTCTATATAGATGACTACACCCCAGCTGCACAAGCCAGCCATTTGAGCGATTTTCTGGACGTTGTACCAGGGGTGAGCGTGGGCGGTACCTCATCGGTCAACCAACGTATTCGTGTACGTGGTCTTGATGATACCAACCTAAAAGTCACGATTGATGGCGCACGTCAAGAAGGCGCGTTGTTCTACCATATGGGTGATGTCACTATTGATCCAGATCTGCTAAAACAAGCAGAAGTATCAGTGGGCAATAACTCAGTGACGCTAGGTAATGATGCCATCGGCGGTGCGGTTGCTTTTGAGACGGTCGACGCGGCAGATTTACTCAAGCCAGGTCAAAAAGTAGGTGCTAAGCTGCATACAGGTTATGCTAGCAACAATGATGAACTGCTAACTTCAGCTACTGTATATGGTGCGCCAACAGAAAATGTTGATTTACTGGCTTATTATGGTAAACGCAATGCGGACGCTGGTGAAGACGGTAAAGGCCGTAAAATCCAAACGGAAGATAGCGAAGGCGAAAACATCCTATTAAAAGCTGGTGCTTATGTCGGTAGTGATCATCATGTAGGCGCTAGCTTTAGCCGTACCGAAAACAAAGGCAAGTTCCCATTACGCCCAGATTTTCCTGCTGGTGGCTGGAACCCAATCATCCCGCAGGAAGTCAAACGCGATACCTATGCGCTTGACTATGCTTACAACCCTGCCAACCAATTGGTTAATGTAGATGCTAATGTATATCAGACTAGCACGCAGATTTTGCGTAACTCTGATGGCGAACCTGGGTTTGAGTTTGATGCAGAAGTCCAAACCACAGGCGCAAAAGTACAAAACACTAGTATCATCGATAGCAGTATTATTAACGGTGTGCCAGGGGTTCATAAGTTAATCGCTGGGGTTGAGCATTACAAAAAAGAATCTGAGATGACACGCGACTTTGGTAATGCGAGCACCGATGAAGCAACCAATACGTCTGTATATCTAGAAGACCAATGGCAAATGGGTAAGCTTAGCTTAACGCCAGGCGTCCGTTATGACCGTTATGAGTCTCCAGAGTATGTATCGGCTGGCAAGACTTACGACAATGTCGTTGGCGCATTAGCTGCTAGCTATGAGATTGCACCGCGCACCCAGCTATTTGCAAGCTATACGCAGTTATTTAATGGTCCAGATCTTAGCCAAACGATTTTTAACACTGATGGCGCTGATACGTATGTGAACAACGACCTAAAAGCAGAAGAAGGTGACAATGCAGAAGTCGGTATTGCTACAACGCTGCGTGGTCTGACTATGGCTGATGACTCTTTAAAACTAAGTGCTAAATACTTTGAAACCAATATCGAAAACTATATTGAGTTTGTACGTGCAGGTGGTAGTAGAACTGGCATGAATTGCACAACTGGACAACTAGGTACAAGTGCTGCCCCTGAAGCCTGCCAAGGTGTCATTAATAATGACGAAGATTTCAAAATCAAAGGTGTAGAGCTATCAGCCGACTATCGCGCAGATAACTTCAACATGGGTCTAAGCTATGCTCGTGCGCGTAGCAAAGGCGAAGATACGGGTTACAATATCTCTTCTGTCAGTGGTAGTGGCTCTGAGTCTGGCGATAAGTACATGGTCAACCTAGGTTACGCTCCAACCAATACTACTGAGCTTGGCTGGCGCAGTACTTATGTCGCCGATGTGACACCGAATACCGCTGATGATGACAACGAAAAACCAGGCTATGACGTACACGATATCTTTATGACTTACACGCCAACTCAAATTGAAGGTCTAAAGGCCACACTAGGTGTATACAATATTTTTGATGAGACTTATGCAAGCCATGCATCGCGTAACTCTATAGATGATGACTATACTGATTTTGAAATGGGACGTAATATCAAAACGTCTTTAACGTATCAGTTCTAATCTAGCTTATCGAATTTAAGTCTAATCGTACTGATAAAGTCAGCTGTCTTATACGGGAGCTGGCTTTTTTTACGAGATTTTGAGAGTACGATTTATCTAAGAGTAGATGTCAAGTTGCTTGTTCGGTAGAAGGTGAGGCTACCGTATAAATAGCATATGAGTTAAATCTTATGCGAGCAATACGTCAATACTCTAAACAACAGCGAGATATCTCCCAAATTATCAGGAAATAATTGTGAGTGAATACGGGCATAGAGTAAGTAAACGTCGAAATTCTGAAGCTGACGCATAATGTTTCTAACTGGCCGAATTATCATATTGGATATATCGACAAGATTTGACAGTGTAGTGCTTATACAATTGAAACTATTAGGCATTTCTATAGATATATTGAGCATTAATTAAACCGTTAAATGAACCACATATAAGAATGCAAACATTAATGATAATAATTATCATTAATGTTTGCATTCTTATATGTATCTTGCTAAAGTGTGTTTCGTTCATTACAGGACAGTTAATGGCCCTTTGCTCTATTCTATTTATAGAGACTTTTTTACGCTAAATATTTAATTCGTTGGCTAATGATAGTTACAGCGTCATCAAACTTTTAACCCTACTTAGTAGATACCCTTATTCGTTTACTCTCAATAACTAAGCATCTTGGCAATATTTTAGTCATGTTTTTATAACACATATATTTACGGACACGTCTATCCGACAATCGTATGTCAATTTTAGACGTTTATTTATGTGTACTTGCACCGAGAATGCATCCGAAGCATTGCATAAAAAGTGGCTAAAACCATTCACTGACGATGAGATAAACAGGTATTAACGAAATTGTGCGCTTCAAGGAATATTACTTATGTCAAACCAATCAGGATGCTCTGATTTCTCAGTCATCACTTCTCCAAAAAAACTTCAACGCGTCGTGACTGGTAAGCTTTTACTAAGTATCGCTGTGACTTCTATTCTTAGTAGTACAGCTGTTGCTGCAGAGAGTGATGACAATATTATACAGGGAGTAAGTGGGCAAGAAGCTGTGCCTACAGCTACATTGGATACAATTGTGGTGCGGGCAGCAAGGGACGAGCTAGAACAAGCGGCAGGGCTGTCTGTTATTAGTGAAGAAGCCATCGAAAAAGCATCAGTTTCTAATGATATCTCGGAAATTGTACGTAAGATGCCAGGTGTGAATTTGTCGGGTTCATCAACGTCAGGTCAGCGTGGTAACCAACGTCAAATTGATTTGCGCGGTATGGGGCCAAACAATACACTTATCTTAATCGACGGTCGTCCTGTCACTTCTCGCAATTCCTCACGACCTAGTCGTGGGAGTGAGCAAGACACGCGTGGTGACTCGCAGTGGGTACCACCAGGCGCTATCGAAAGCATCGAAGTATTGCGTGGTCCAGCAGCTGCCCGTTATGGCTCTGGTAGTATGGGCGGCGTGGTAAATATCATTACTAAGAGCCCGACTGAGCCAGAGTTTTCTATCAGTGGTCACTATGAGGCACCAGAGAGCGATTTAGAAGGCAGTAGCTGGCGTACCAATATCAATATGGCAGGTGCCTTGACAGATAAGCTGTCCTCGCGTACCACTCTTGGTTATCACGATAGTGAAGGCGATGATCCTTATATCAATGCCAAAGATGCACAGATTGTTGATGGGCGCAGTGGTCCGGCTGCCTCGGTAGCGGCAGGTACTGAAGGTGTCGAAAATATCGATGTACGTCAATTGTTCGAATACGCGATGGATGCGATAAATACTATCGGTTTTGAAGTGAACTATAGCCGTCAAGAAAATCGCTGGGCGGGTGACTCGTTGTTCCAATCAGTGAATGAAACGTTGATAGACGAATTAGACGGCGAAACAACGAGCAAAATGCAACGCTATGGCGCGGCGATCACGCACCGCGGTGAGTACGATGACGCTAGTAGTAACAGTTTTGTAGAGTATACTCGGACAATTAATGAGCGCTTGGGTGAAGGTAGTGCAGGTGGTGGCGAAGGACAGATTGTCCTACCTGAGGACGGTGAGGATTTTGAATGGACAGAGGCGACTTACGATACGCTGAATGCTAAATCAGAATGGGATATTTACTTTGATCGTCATACCTTGACTGCTGGTGCAGAGTTTCGCGGCGAAAAGCTAGATAACCCGGTGGTATCTGATTTGTCGTTTGCAGAGGGTTTTGATTTTGGTGATGTAGAAACCGATCCTGAACAGCGTGATCCAACCTCGGATGCCTACCTGATCGGTGCTTATTTAGAAGATAATTACGAGATCACACCTGACTGGTATGTGACTCCAGGTCTACGCTTCGACTATCATAGCGAGGCTGGTAGTAATTGGTCGCCTAGTATCAATACTACTTGGCACTTTAGTCCTGATTGGTCAGTGAAAGGCGGCGTCAGTCGTGCGTTTAAAGCCCCTTCATTATATCAGCTTGATCCAAACTATATTTACTATACTGGTGGCAATGGTTGTCCATCTTGGGTACCTGCTGATGAAAGAGGTTGCCATGTATTAGGGAACCCTGACCTAGAAAATGAGACATCTTGGAATAAAGAGATCACCTTTACTTATGATGATGGCACTGGACTGAATGCAGGCTTGACTTATTACCACAATGCCTATGATAACCGCATTGGCGCTGGTACAGATCGTGTGGCGGTAGATACAGCGACAAATCGTTCTATCTTTCAATGGGACAATCAAGGTGAAGCAATTGTCGAAGGTTTAGAAGGTTTTGTACAAGTACCAGTCACTGACAATGTTTCATGGTCTACCAATATCACCAGTAACATCCGCTCAGAGCGAAAAGACAATGGCGAGCCATTATCACTCATTCCTAAGTTCACTGTGAACACGGGTGTGGATTGGGATATTACGCCTCGCTGGAATGCCGACTTTGATGTGAGCTACTACGGCACGATTGAAGCCCCTACGATTTCAGTTACGACTGGAGAAGATAGTGGTGACCCGTTGCTTGATCGCGAACCGTATGCCATTGCCAACGTGAGCACTCGCTATGATCTGACAAAAGCAATTACTGTTGGAGCTGGTATCAAAAACTTATTTGATGAGGGTGTTTATCGTGAGGGTACCGCTACGAACGCCGGTGCACGTACGTTCAATGAACCTGGTCGTACTTATGTGTTCGACGTTAGCGTTGATTTTTAGGAGGTAGACACAGAGTTTGTTAAGTTAGAAAAAGGTCTGAGCTATTTGCTTAGACCTTTTGTGTTGTTAGGGCAGGTTCTCATTTTCAAAATAAGCCCATGCCCCCGTCAATATTTTTAATAATTCAATAACTTACTATCACAATATAACAGCAGATTTATTTATGTCATTTAATTTTCGCTATAGCTGTCTTTGGATTCACCGTTATACTGGGCTTGCCATGGCAGCTTTTTTAATTATCACTGGTATTACTGGCACGTTATTGGCATTTCATGACGAGCTAGACGATATCTTCAACCATAAACTGGCTCAGGTTGAGAAACAAAACGCATCACATCTGCCTATTGCCGAGCTTCATGACAAGGTCATCAGTGCGTATCCTCAATATAAATTTTCTAGCATGCCAACCTCGATAGCAGCAGAGAGGTCAGCCGTATTTTCGGTAGATAGAGCACGAGGAAAAGCCGCCCAAAACCAACCAAAAGCACAGTTTCAACAGGTTTATGTCCACCCTTATACTGGCGATATCATTGGTACTCGTGATAGAGATGAGTGGGCATGGCACAACACCATGTGGAAAGTGTTTTGGTTACATCGCGATCTATTACTGGGTGACATTGGAAAATTGCTACTAGGGATTGTCGCGCTCGTGTGGACGATTAATTGCTTTATTGGTTTTTACTTAACGTTTCCTAGAGCGATCAAGAAAAAAGCACAGAACCAAACCTCGCCTAAAAAACGTGCCTCCTTTTTAAAACGTTGGTTACCAGCGTGGAAAATTCGTACCAAAAGTAATATGTTCAAATTGAATTATGATCTACACCATGCCTTTGGGTTATGGCTTTGGGGGATTTTATTTGTCATCGCGTGGTCGAGTGTTGGTTTTAACCTAAGAGAGGTCTATCAACCTGTGATGCACGCTGTCGTAGGACTTGAGGGAAGAGGTGAAAGACAGGAGAACTCAAGAAAACCATCAGAAAAAGCAGAGCAGGCGTCTGGTGCAGAAACAGCGACTAGGGTTAAGGCTGTAAACAATGAGGTTGTCGATGTCGAGTCTGTTGATGTGGTCAACAAAGCCAATAGCATTGCTTATTTAAGTGAGCAGGCAAAAACCGCTGCCCAAAGCAAGGGTATGCTAGTACGAGAGTTTTTAGGCATACGTTGGATTGAGGATGAGGGTCAATGGCAGCTGCGCTTTAAGACAGATAAGGACATTGGTAAGAAAGGCGGTGCATCATCCATCACGGTCAATGCAAAAACGGGTAGCGTTGAACAGGTGGACTTTGGCTACCAAAACTCATCATTTGGTAGCAAAACCAACAATTGGTTGTTGACCCTACATATGGGTCATATTAGCCATGGCATTGGCCACTTACTGTATCAAATATTTTTAGCACTGGTAGGTTTGGCTGTGACAGTGTTGTCAGTTACTGGCGTCTATCTGTGGTGGAAAGGGCGTCAAAGTCGATTGAAGGCGTTGCAAAAGGGTAGGTAATATTGCCAGATTTCTAGGGTATATTTTTATTTAGATAGCTATCTGTTGAATCAAAGGTATGCCCTAGTTATAAATTTAATTGCAAGAATATTGTGTATGCTATCGAGACAGTAAAAATGAAGAAAGCAAACGTTTCACCTATCATGACCCATCTATGCCAACTATTATTTTCATCATAGTTCTTTGTGTAATCTACTGAAGAGATATCTTGAGTAAAATCCATAGGAATAACCACTAATCTTAGACCATATAAGGTCATTCCTAACCAAAAAAAGGTATTTGATATCTCCTTATTTAGAGCATAATAAATAAACAGGCAAAGGCTAATCACTAAAATTAATAGAGATAGGTTCTTGTAGTTTATCCATCGATTATTTAATAGCGCTCTATGCATCTATAACTTCTTTTATTATTTGCGAAGTTCTTTATTTAAACCGTATCAACAATCACTGGACGACCCTGATGACTTAGGACAGTGACATCGACGTTATATAAATCTTTCATCGTCTCTTTAGTAATAACGTCAGCAGGGCGACCAACAGCCGTCACTTCTCCTGCTTTCATCGTAACCACAGTATCTGCAAACTGTGCCGCTTGGTTGATATCATGCAGGACAATCACCACGGTTTTTTGCTGATTGTGGCTAAGCTGACGTAGCTCACGCATCAGCCGACCAGCATGATACATGTCTAGGTTATTTAGTGGCTCATCGAGCAATAGATAGGGCGTATCTTGGCAGACAATCATGGCGATCAGCACGCGCTGACGCTGTCCACCGGATAGCGTTGACAAGAAACGCTCGGCAAGTGGCTCAAGCTCAAAGCGTTCAAGGATTTCTTGCACTTTTTGCTGATCGTCTGCGGTTGGTTGCCCTTGATGATAAGGATAACGACCAAACATCAGTAGCTCATGTACGCGTAGGCGTCCTTGCACATGATTGTCTTGCCCAAGCATCGCGACCGTCTTGGCCAGTGTCCGCGCCTGACAGCTGACAATATCACGCTCTTCATTATCTACAGCGAAGCTCACCTGCCCAGATTGTAGCGGCTGCAAACGGGCCATGACAGAAAACAACGTAGACTTCCCAGCGCCGTTAGGCCCAATTAAAGCAATCACCTGCGCCGTTGGTAGGAACAACGTAATATCATGCAAGATTTGTTGTTTGCCAATATGATGAGAGATATTATTCAGTTTAATCATAGTCAGTCTTATTTAAAAAAGTCTTAGGTTTTTCTTGATGAACAGCATTGGCTAAACAAACAATGTCAGCTAAGTAGTTATAACGAACGACGCTGGGACATAAATATCAATGCTAAGAACATCAATCCGCCCGCTAGCTCTATCACGACGGACAATACGCCTGCCATATCTAGCACTTGCTCAAAGATAGTCTGACCCAGTATTAAGCAAATCATAGCGACCAAGCTGACCAATATCAGCCGCTCGGTGTGATACATATGTCGCGCGATACGATTGGTCAATGCGCAAACCAATAGACCAAAGAAAGTCACTGGACCGACCAATGCAGTGGCCGTAGCGACCAGTACAGCGATGACAGTTAATAGACCAAATGCCAGACGCTGATAGTTGATACCAAGGTTGACGGCCTGTGCTTGTCCGAGCATCAACACATCGCACTGGTAACGCCAGCGCCACACAAACACCGCAGTGATGACACAGATAAATAAGCTGATACCTAGTAGCTGAGGATTGACCGTATTGAACTGCGCGTAGCTAGCAGATTGTACGACCACAAAATCATCAGGGTTAATTAGTCGTGCAATGAGTGCTGATAAGCTGCGGAACAACACCCCAAAGATAACACCCACCAATATTAGCCGCGTCAGATCCTGACTGCTTTTAGAAAATAATAGCTTAAACAATAATAAGGATGCCCCAAACATAAGGACAATCTCTAGCGTGAATTTGGCAATAGGATCGAGACTGGTAAAGCTAATCGCACCTAAAAAGAAAACCAGTAAGCTCTGCAACAGAACATAGAGTGAATCAAATCCGAGTAGGGAGGGCGTTAGAATTGGATTGTGAGTCAACGTCTGAAACAGTAACGTCGACACGCCAATCGCATAGCCAACCACCATTAGTGCCAGCAGTTTCTTGCCGCGTAATGGTAGTGCAAAGTCCCAATAGCCATTGACATTGAGTGTCATAAACAAGGTCATCGAGATAAGTAGAATAATAGCTGCTATAGATTTTGGATGCGCAGCTATAAATGTCCAAAGCTTTACCAACTGACTTTGTGCAGCGGCTGAATACTGACCATCTGCTGAAGATGAGTTATCTATCGCTGTGCTGGTTTTGGTAGCATCAGTTTCGGTGGAAGTAAGCTTAGTTGATGAGAACATACAAAAATCCTATGGTGCCAAGCTTATCTAATAAGGCAAAAAATGAACGACGGTAAGTGAGTGCTGCAAATTAATACACAGTTAGTAAACATAGTGCTACTGCTCAGCTGGTGCACGTAATAACAGCCATAAAAATAGCACTGTACCAACCACACCAAAAATAGTGGCGACCGGCACTTCAAATGGATAGCGAATAGAGCGCCCGATAATATCGCATAGCAACACCGCTGAAGCACCAAGTAGGGCAACTGCTGGCAAGCTACGACGTAACTTATCTCCCATTAGGCGGCTCACAATGTTTGGCACGACCAGCCCAATAAAAGGAATCATGCCTACTGTCACGACCACGACAGCGCTCATCATGGCTACCATGCCCACGCCAATCCAAGTGACCTGACGCTTACTAATGCCTAAGTTCAAAGCGATATTGTCACCCAAACCGACGATGGTCAGCTTGTCAGCAATAATATAGGCCAGCACACACAGTCCACCCGTGAGCCACAGCAGCTCATAGCGCCCTGCCAATACGCCTGAAAAATCACCAAACTGCCAAACACTGAGCATCTGTAGCGATTCGGTTTGATAGGCGATAAAGGTAGTGACTGCTTCAATAATGCCACCGAAGACAATGCCAATCAGTGGAATCATCAAAAAATCAGTAGGCGGAATGCGGTGAATCAGTAGCATAAATAGCATCATGCCAAAAATGGCAGTGATGGTTGCCACACCCATTTTTACAATGAGCGCACTGGCAGGGAACAGTAAACTGACCACCAGCAAACCAAGTGCAGCGCTCTGAGTCGCACCGACCATAGACGGCTCTACAAAGCGATTTTTTAGCACTACTTGGATAATCATCCCAGCCACTGCCATTGCAATACCAGTCAAGATAATGGCGATGGTACGCGGTATGCGGCTAACCAATAGCAATGAGCTATCGGAGTTGGCACTCTGATTCAGAAGACTCTGCAAGATACCTGACCACGAAAAGTCAGCCACGCCAATGGATAAGCTCAATAACACCAAAAGCCCCATAAGAATGAGGCTTGCTGTATTGATGAACCACGGTGGTACGACAGTACGTCGATGTAACGCATTGCCAGTACCGCTCTGCCAGCTTGACGCTGATGGAGCAGTACTGGAGTTGAGCCTAGCATGAGTACGGTGTGAAAATAACGACATAATCTCTACTGGCTTAAAAATGAGCAGGGTTAACGGTAATAATTACCTACTTGAGCAATAATCGTTTTTATAAGCAACGACGTTATTTAGCGTTAGTAAAAGCATCTTTGATCGTCGTTAGATCCTGCATCCACTGGTAGTAGCCGCCAAATGCTAAGTAAGAATCTGGGCTCAAATAAACCACTTGCTGCTTACTCCATGCGTTGCTTTGAGCAACCAATGGATTGTCTAATACGGCTTTGGCACCAATACCGTCTTCACCAATTGCAGCACTACGGTCAATGACAAATAACCAATCTGGATTGGCTTTTTGGATATATTCAAACGATATCGGCTGACCATGAGGCGCATCGGCAATTTTGTCATCTGCCATTGGCACACCTAACACAGTGTGGATAAAGCCATAGCGAGACTTGTCACCATAGGCTGACATTTTGTTGCCATTGACCATGACGACTAGACCAGTACCTTTATTTTCTTTCGTTAGACTTTTGGTCTCAGTGATAAGTCCATCGATGTTCTGCTGTAGCTTAGCAGCTTGATCGCTTTTACCAAACAATGCACCTAGATCATGCAGGCGCTGCTTGCTTGACTCATAGATATTGGCTGTATCAATACTCATGTCTAACGTTGGGGCGATACTTGATAGCTCGTCGTATTTTTCTGCCATGCGTGAACCGACCAAAATAGCTTGCGGCTGCATTGCATTCAACGCTTCAAGATCTGGCTCAAACACAGTACCTACCGATTTTGGATCAGGCTGTGTTTCTGAGTGTAGATTCTTTAGTAGTAAACCACCAGGCATACCATCGACTGCTACATCTAGCGCCGCCAAATCTTGCATCAACGTCATGTCATAAACGACAAGTGGCGATGGGTTCATGGCCAGCTCAACATCACCTTTTACGGTATTGACCATTATTTTCTCAGCAGATACAGCGTCGTTATTAGCAACGTTCTGTGATTCATCAGCCGTTGGGTTTTCAGTTTTGGCGTCTGCTGGCTCAGAGTCATTGGATTCAGACGAGCTACATCCTGCCACTACGGTAGCTAACAACGCTGTCATGGCGGCAGTCAGTAATGGACGTTTGAAAAAAGAGGCGGTAGGTCTGCTAGATAATAAAGGTGTCGGCATAATGAACTCGGTCTATCAAAAAATGTTTAAGCAATTGTCTAAAATAATTGCAAATGAATGACGCTAAAAATATTAAGTCTGAACGATGCTTGAGATAAAAAGCATAAAATAAATAGTCTACTTAGTACCACTCACTAATTTTTTATACGAATAGTTTTTATAAAAATAGTATGAGTTGACAGGACAGACGTTATAATAAAGTAGTTGAGACTCATTATCAATATAAATGATAATGGTTTTTATTAACAGTACTTGCTATATTAAACGCAACGTATCATTTGATAAAAAGATAAGTTTCATAGTAGTGAGGTATAAAGGTAGGCAACGTTCATGAAAATGAGTGTTGCGATAGGTAAAACTATTAAGCAATATTACGTGTCAGAGATGTATTAAATAGTGAAAATATTGTAAATTATTATTGATAATAATTATCGTTTGCATTATTATCTACGCCATTCTACTCTGAGTAATAAACATTAGGCTGTTATGAGTTCAACGGATTTAGACGCGCCACCACTTAAATCGTTATTGCTAGCTATTGTTGCAGTCTTAGGACTCCATGTGCTTGCCGCAATTGCACTAGTGGCAATAAAAACGCCTGAACTCAAACCTGAGCCAAAAAAAGAGATGTCACCACTTGAGATAAAGTTTGTGTCATTACCGGCAAAAACGGTCTCAACTGAAGTAGAAAAGCAAACAGTCACAGCCAAAAAAGAAGTACAGCCTGAGGTACAAGTTCAGCCAGCGCCGCAACCTGAACCAAAGCCTAAAGAGCCGGTTAAACAACCAACAGAGACACCAGTAAAACCAAAAGAGCCTGTTGTAAAAAATGTAGAGCCGAAAGTGACGCCTGTGATAGCGTCAGAAAAGCCTCGTCCTGATACCAGTCAAAAAGTAGCCCCAAAAGAGCCGCTACCGAAACCAAAGGTTGATAACTCAGCAGCTGAAGCACAACGTCAAGCAGCTGCCCAAGCTGAATCAGAGCGACAAGCCAGAAAAGCTGAGCAAGAGGCGCAAGCTAGGGCAGAGCAAGAAGCCAAAAGAGTCGCTGATGCCAAAGCTGCCGCTCAAGCGAAGGCCGCCGCTGCACAAGCAAGAGCTGAGGCGGAAGCAGCAGCTGCTTTAGCACAGAGCAATGAGCCTGTGAGCTTTACTGCTAGCTCAGCCAACTGGGCATCTGCGCCAAACTTTAGTTTCCCTGAGCGCGCCGCACGTAGAGCCCGTTCTGGTGATACGCTCAACGTTGTCTTGGTATTACGAGTCAACAAGCAAGGCGGCATCGATAACGTGCGCGTTGCTCAATCATCAGGTAATCCGCTAGTAGACAAAGAAGCCCGACGTCAAGTGCGATCTGGCAAGTTCAAACCCTTTACTAAGAATGGCGTACCCGTGGTAGGTGATGTGACCTTACCGATCAGTTACGCGGTTCCTTGATAACTCACATTTTATAACAACGTATTTATTAATAATCTTTCATTATAAAACTAAACATGATATTTACCTCAGTATCATGTAATGGCATTACACATTAAGGAGTCTGACATGGACTTTATGCAATACTGGCAGATCAGCGACATGGTGACAAAAACGTTGTTCTTTTTGTTGCTTGCGTTATCTATTCTCTCTTGGGTGACAGGTATCGTCCGCGTATTGCAAAGCCGCAAACTGGCGACCAATGTAGCAGATGATTTGAGTCAGCAATTACAAGCCAGACAGTCTGACTTGGCTGGTTCTGATGCTGCCACTCGCCGTTTGGTAACTGAGCAGACTTTGCTCAAGCACATCGGTCGCTATCGTTTTGCTAGTGAGCGTGGTCTGCCGATTCTTGGTACGACGGCAGCGATTGCACCGTTCATTGGCTTGTTTGGTACGGTATGGGGTATTTTCCATGCCTTGCACAACATCGGTATGAGTGGTCAGGCAGGATTGGGGCAAGTTGCAGGACCAGTCGGCGAAGCACTGATTATGACAGGTCTTGGTATTGCAGTAGCGATTCCAGCCGTGGTGTTTTACAACCTTGCAGTACGTATCAATCGCCGCATAATGTATCAAGCCAACGACAGAGCGCATGATTTATTGGCGCAATCAACGGGTCTTGTGGATACTACCAAGGTAACTGCAAGCCATGCTGCTAGTGCTTCACAAGTGCACTCTGCAACGAGCAGTCGTTCAACGACGAGCGAGACTCAGCATACCAGCAACTACAGTAATTCTGTGCCAAAGCAGCTATAGATAGTATTAATTCTACAGATACTGATTCTGTAAACGCTAGGTCTGTAAACATTAAGGCTGCAAGCGATAGGTCTATAAAGGCTCAAACGACAAGTCAAAAAACGGCTTGGCTGTGTGAAAATAACCAAAAGCATTGAGAGTAACTATGGCATTTCAATTGGGTGATGATGACGTACGAAGCATGGATGAGATGAACCTCATTCCGCTGATCGATATCATGCTGGTATTGATGATTATATTTTTATTGACAGCGACCGTGTTGAATCCGACGGTGCCTTTAGATTTGCCAGAGACTAGTGCCGCGCTCAATGAAACGCCGCCAGAAGCGATTCAAGTCAGTATTGATAAAGACGCGGGTATATTCTGGGATAGCGATCCAATCAGTATGGAAGAGTTAGAGAATCGCTTGCAGCAACAAGGCGCGACTGGTAAGAATCCAGCGGTACAGTTACGTGCGGATAAAGAAGGCAGGTACGATACGGTCGCTCAAGTCTTAGCAGCGGCAAGTAACGCTGGACTGACCAAAATCGCATTTGTGAATGAGTAGCTTAGTAGCTAAATACTGAATAACTTAAGCACTGAATAACTTAAGCACTGAATAGTTTAAGCACTGTGAGTTAGTGCTAGTAGCTTTGGCTCTATATTAGAAAACTGGCTAGATAAATCAATAGCCCAACCAGTAAAACAACCAGCACCGCTATAATAAAAACAATTAAAATAATAAAATTTTCTCCAACCTCATTAACTACTTAAACCTCAAATTAAGTCGTTAGTGAGGTTTTCTTTTTTTACCAGCCATAGCCAAACGGACGATAGCCGTAACCAAAACCTGCATGTCTGTAGCCAAATGGGTAAGGTGAGCGTAAGTAGTCGAGATCGCGCTGACGGATATAGTAGTAGCGCCCTTGGGAGTAGGCTTCTTCTAACTTCTCAATACCTTCTAACGGGCAGACAGGTTGCCAGTCATAGCCTTCGCGACCGAGCTTATAAGCATTCAGTTCGGTACAGTAGTTTTTGAGACCTTGTTGACGGCCTTGCTCCCATTGGATGCGGTTAGGGCTGGCGCCACCTATACTAGCGCAGCTATTGGTATAGTGACCGAAGTAGGCACCTGAACGTCCTTGCGAGCCATCAGCGTAGCCGACTTCTTGCCAGTTACTGCTTTGACACTGCTGCGGTGTTAGGCTCTGAGTCGTGGCACAGCCCGATAATGTCAGTACGACCGCGCCAAGTAGCGATAGGCTCATGCCTGTTTTGCTCATGACTTTATTCATCAGCTTGCGAGCGTGATAAGCGCCCGATGAGTTTGACTCAATAAGATAATTCATAATAAACCTGCGCGCGTTTAAAATTATGGTTTATCATAGCACTTTTTTGAGCTGACCACTTTTCGTATCTGGTTTTTATAGCGTACTGTGATCGGTAAGTTTGTATACGCTAAATAGCTGATTTAATAGCGTAACTTGCTAAATTGTCATATGCTTTAACAGCACTCGTTGCACCGCGATTGGACGACAACGCTTGATTTTTAATGGTTCGTGCTCATTATAAGCCCTTATATATAGTTGTTTGTTATCGTGCTAATCGCAAATCTATATGTACTGTTTATAAATAACGGTTCATTAGCGATATTTCACTCTATATCTCTTAGTATCTTTTTCATTTAGTCAAAAGGCCAGACCATCATGGGAACATTGATTGGCGTTATCATTGTACTATTCGTATTAGGGAGTATGATGGCGCTCAAACCGAACGGTATCGATCAGCGTTTGGATAAGCTGCGTATGACCGCGCGTCGTTTACAGCTCAATCCAAAGCTCGTTTCGTGCCCTGATTGGATCAAAGGCCGTGACAATGAGTATGGCCGCGGTATGCTTGGACAGTACTGCCTAATATTTGAAGACACTAAACTGCCGCATACCCGTTATCAAGTAATTGATGGACAGTGGCGACCAGACAGCAGTTTTGTCGATACCAGTACAGATGATAAGACGCTTACTATTCCCAGTGCGATTCGTTCTAGTCAAATCAGCAATAATCCGACAGTCAAAAAGACTGATTTTAGCTTGGATCAAGTGCCGTTAGAGCTGCCAGTAAGTATCGAGCCGTTCGTTAAAGGTCTATTGACCAAGGCGAATAGCATTATTATTTATTGGGAAGATATTGCTTATGTACGTCCAGCATCCAACCCAACGTATCATCAAAAACGGATCGAAGCGGACTTATTAGTGCTAAAAGAAAACCTTGAGAAGTGGGCGCTACAGATGCAAAAACAAGCATAAACCTAGTAAAGCGTTTTTTCGTCTCCATTAAAGGGCAATATGCAAGCGGTTTGTCATATTCAAATTATTTAAAGTTGACAGTTTAACGCTTAGCAGTGTAACGTCTTTATAACTATATCTTTATTTTATGGTTATTATTTGTTTTATAACCTTTTTTATCAGCAGCGATTATTACTATAAATAGCTGAGCCATGGTCAAACCATGAGTATTCGCTTCCATAAATTGCCGTGCTGCTGAATTTAACCTTACTTTTAATTTACTTATATTATGGTGTCGTCAAACATGGCAAAAACCACAACCAAAAAAAGTCCAGCACCAGCTGCTGACAGCCCAAAGGGTAAGTCTTTGGTGATCGTAGAATCACCAGCCAAGGCAAAAACGATTAATAAATACCTTGGTGATGACTTTATCGTACGCTCAAGTATCGGTCACGTCCGTGATTTGCCGGTTAGTGCGAGCAAAAGCGCAAAAAAAGCAACGGCCGCTAAAAAAGATGACAGTCTGACCAAAGAAGAAAAAGCGCAGCAAGCACTGGTACGCCGCATGGGTGTAGATCCAGAGCATGACTGGGCGGCAGTCTATGAAGTACTACCAAACAAAACCAAAGTCATCAAAGAGCTTAAAGCATTAGCCAAAGACGCTGATAAAATCTATCTGGCAACGGATATGGATAGAGAAGGGGAAGCGATTGCTTGGCATTTAAAAGAAGTCATCGGTGGCCCTGATAGTAAGTATCAACGTGTGGTCTTCAACGAGATTACCAAGTCAGCTATTCAAAGTGCGTTTAAACAGCCTTCGAAATTAGACATTGACCGCGTGAACGCGCAGCAAGCTCGTCGATTCTTGGACCGTGTTGTTGGTTTTATGGTATCGCCACTATTATGGCAAAAGATTGCCCGAGGACTGTCGGCAGGTCGTGTACAGTCAGTCGCTATGCGCTTAGTCGTTGAGCGTGAGCATGAAATTCGCGCGTTCATTCCAGAAGAGTACTGGCAGATTCATGCCGACACGCACATTGCTAATGGAAAAAAAGACACCGAGCAAATCGGTATACGCTTAGAGGCGACCAAACAAGGTGGCAAAACCCTAAAGCTTGGTAATAAAGAGCAGACTGATAAAGTTCTAGAAGTGCTCAAGGCAAGCGATTTTATCGTTAAAGAGCGTGAAGAAAAACCAACGCAATCACGTCCAAGCGCACCATTTATTACTTCGACCTTGCAACAGGCTGCTAGCACGCGCTTAGGATTCTCTGTTAAGAAAACCATGATTTTAGCGCAGCGTCTATATGAAGCGGGTCATATTACTTATATGCGTACCGATTCGACGTTCTTATCAGGCGACGCGCTTGCTGCTGTCCGTGGTCATATCGAAGACAGCTATGGCGCAAAATACGTACCAGAAAAACCAAATTTCTATGGTAACAAGCAAGGCGCACAAGAGGCGCATGAAGCGATTCGTCCTTCTAATGTCAATATGAAGTCAACGCAGCTCAAAGGTGTTGAGCGTGATGCGATACGTCTATACGAGCTAATCTGGCGTCAATTTGTGGCGTGTCAGATGTTACCTGCCAAATATTTATCAGTGAACCTGTTTGTAGGCGCAGATGATATCGAGCTAAAAGCGCGCGGTCGTACCATGGTATTTGATGGCTATACAAGAGTTATGCCACCGGCCAAGACTGACGATACCTTGCTTCCTGATGTCAAAAAAGGCGATAAGTTAAACCTAGATAAGCTAGATCCGAGCCAACATTTTACTAAGCCTGCGCCTCGCTATACTGAAGCCAGTCTAGTAAAAGAGCTTGAGAAAAAAGGCATCGGTCGTCCATCGACGTATGCCTCAATTATCTCAACCATTCAAGATCGTGGTTATGTGAAGCTTGAGAATAAGCGTCTGTTTGCCGAAAAAATGGGTGATATCGTCACTGATAGATTGACGGCTAGTTTCCCAGATTTAATGGATTATACCTTTACTGCTGCGTTAGAGGACAAGCTCGATCATGTGGCAGAAGGTGATCAAGACTGGAAAGATGTGCTTGATAATTTCTATGGTGAGTTTAAAACTACTCTAGAGCGTGCCAAAGAAAAAGACGGTATGCGTCCAAACGATCCAACTGACGTGCCAGATGTCCATTGTGATATCTGTGATCGTCCGATGCAGTTGCGTACCGGGTCAACAGGTGTATTCTTGGGCTGTACTGGCTATAACTTACCGCCAAAAGAGCGCTGTAAAGGCACCAAAAATCTAATGCCAGTCGAAGCATTCGCCAATCTAGATGATGCGGAAGGTGATGACGAAGCGGCAGAAGTTAAAGATTTGATGGAGAAAAAACGCTGTCCAAAATGTGGCACGGCGATGAATGGTTACATCGTAGATGGTGGTCTCAAACTACACATTTGCGGTAACAACCCTGATTGCGATGGTTATATTCTAGAAGAAGGCAAATTTGAAGTACCTGGCTCAGATGCACCAACCATTGACTGTAACAAGTGTGATGGACAGATGGAGCTTAAAACAGGACGCTTTGGTCCGTACTTTGCTTGTCAGAACTGTGATAACACGCGCAAGGTACTAAAAACAGGCGAAGCAGCACCGCCACGTATGGACCCAATCCACCTACCAGAGCTAAAGTCGACCAAGCACGATGATTATTTCATTTTGCGTGAAGGGGCGGCTGGGATGTTCTTAGCAGCGTCTAAGTTTCCAAAAGTGCGCGAGACACGTCCGCCAAAGCTGGCTGAGCTACGAGAAATTAAAGATAAAATGGAAGATAAGTTCCAGTATCTGTTTGCAGGGCCAGATGAAGATCCTGAAGGTAACCCAACCATCTTGCGCTGGTCACGTAAGAAAAAAGAGCAGTATATCGGCTCTGAGAAAAACGGCAAGGCCACACGTTGGGGTGTTTACTGGCGTAAAGGTGAATGGGTAGAGGAGTAACTATTGTTAAATCCACTATAGGGCTTTTATAGCGTCAGACTCATTTAATGTACTACAGGTACAATTTGCATTGGTCTTTCTTGTATTAGCTTTATATTGGCTTCAACGAACCTAATGGTTACTTCCAATAAAAAACCCTCTTACAGTTTAAGAGGGTTTTTTTTGCGCCTATAATATTTCTTTTAAGCTATTTCTACGTTTGCAAACCTAGCTTAAGTTCATAGGTTTAGATAGTATTAGTTTTTTACGATGATACCGCAACCAATACGATCGCCTGCATTACCTGAAGGCTGACTGGTATAGTCGTCAACGCCAGCATGTACGATAAAGGCCAAACGATTTACGCTGTATTTGCCTGCTTCAGTCGCTGCGATTTTCTTGTTCACATAGTTAATAGTAGCAACACCATCTTCATTAGCAGTTAAGTTTGGCAAGTCACCAGCATGACCATTCATGTCATCTGGATTAGAGTGTGGCTTGTTGTCTGGGTTGAAGTGACCGCCTGCTGCTTTACCCATGACGTCACAGCTACCTGTTTCATGGATATGTAATGAAACAGTTCTGCCTGGCTGTAGGTTAGTGAGTTTACCGTAAACTTGGACGCCGCCATCGACTGGACGTAAGAAAACTTGACCAACTTCTTTCTTCTCACCATCTACTGTTTGTATGGTTGATTTTAGCGTCGGTTGTGCTAAAGGATTGCCTGTTTGCATTTGACTTTCTACCGTTTGACAACCAGTCATTGCTAACGCTGAACCGCATAATAGGGTACTTACAATTAATGTCTTATTCATTATTATCTCCAATTGTTTGAGTTGTTATTTTTAATCTTCATTAAAGCCACGAATATCTATCGTTATTGTTCTATAAAAATGGGCGTCAATATTCGTTAACATCGGAGTCAGTATAGCCAAGCTAACTCTATAGTTATTCATCAAATGCGCAACAATCAGTTAATAAATGTAAGTAACGTATGGGTTTGAAAAACGAAATAGCATGAATAATTTCGAAATTAAATGGCTACAAATACGTAAGAAATCTACTAAGTAGGCTATGAATTGCAAGTAGATAAATAATAAACAGGCATAAAAAAGCCGCCCATCATTGTGATGAGCGGCTCTTATTTTTTAAGAATTGGCTAACGAATAATCAATTAATTGTGCAGTGCTTTGCCAGAGGTTTTATCAACCGTAACTTTTGCAGGTTTGATTGGTGTTGGCATACTCACCAAAGCAACCTTTAAGATTTCTTCAATCGTGGCAACTGGCTGAATGGTTAAGCCTTCTTTCACGTTATCAGGAATATCAGCCAAATCTCGCTCATTGGTCGCTGGAATCAAGACGTGTTTGATACCACCGCGATGTGCCGCAAGCAATTTCTCTTTAAGGCCACCGATACGTAATATCTTACCGCGTAAGGTAATCTCACCTGTCATCGCAATATCTGGACGGATAGCGATACCTGTCAACGCAGAGACGAGCGCTGTCGTCAGTGCACCACCAGCAGATGGGCCGTCTTTTGGCGTCGCACCTTCTGGCATATGGACATGGACGTCTGTTGTTTTAAACGTCTCGTAGTCGATACCTAAGCTGTCACCGCGAGCACGAACCACGCTCATGGCTGCGCGAATCGACTCTTTCATCACATCGCCTAGTGAACCGGTAAAGCTAAGCTCGCCTTTACCTTTCATACCGACCGCTTCGATGGTCAATAGCTCACCGCCGACTTGTGTCCAAGCAAGACCTGTAATACGACCAATCTCAGGCTCTTCTTCAGCCAGACCGTAGTCATACTGGTGCACACCTAGATAGTCATCGATATTTTTGTCATCGACTGTCACTAGCTGACGTTCTGCTTTTTTCGGAGCGCGCGCACCATGAGTTTCAACCGAACCACGAACCACTTTACGGCAGATTTTGTTCACTTCACGCTCAAGGTTACGCACACCTGCTTCACGCGTATAGCTACGCACGATGCTGTGCAATGCCGCTTCAACAATCTCAATCTCACCTTCTTTGAGACCATTTTGCTTAATCGCTTTTGGCAGTAGGTATTTTTGTGCGATATTGACCTTTTCTTCTTCGGTATAACCAGGCAGACGAATAACTTCCATACGGTCAAGCAGCGCAGGCGGAATATCCATACTGTTAGCAGTACAGATAAACATCACTTGCGACAAATCTAAGTCCATATCTAAATAATGGTCGTTAAACGTATCGTTCTGTGATGGGTCCAATACTTCAAGCAATGCTGATGCTGGATCACCGCGGAAGTCTTGCGCCATCTTATCGATTTCATCTAATAAGAATAGCGGGTTTTTGACTTCTACTTTTGCCAATGACTGAACGATTTTACCTGGCATAGCACCGATATAGGTACGGCGATGACCACGAATCTCTGCTTCATCACGTACGCCACCAAGCGCCATACGTACAAACTTACGACCCGTGGCACGGGCAATTGATTCACCCAATGAGGTTTTACCGACACCTGGAGGACCGACGAGACATAGAATCGGACCACGAAGTTTTTTCACGCGTGATTGCACGGCGAGGTACTCTAAGATGCGGTCTTTTACATCTTGTAGACCATAATGGTCTTCGTCTAACACCGTCTTAGCTTTGTCTAGATTAATAGATACTTTGGTCGTCGCATTCCACGGTGTGTCCAAAATCCATTCAATATAGTTACGTACGACTGACGATTCACTTGATGCAGGTGGCATCATTTTGAGCTTTTTAAACTCTTGCTCAGCTTTTTTGCGCACATCTTCTGGCAGGTCAGCATCTTCTAAACGCTGCTCTAACTCAGCCACATCATCTTCACCATCGAACGCGCCGTCATTCATATCTGACAGCTCGTTTTTGATGGCTTTCATCTTTTCATTTAAGAAGTATTCGCGCTGATTGTCTTCCATCTGCTGACGGACAGCATCTTGGATATCTTGTTCGATGTTTTGCTCAGCACTTTGCTTAACCAGATATTCAGTCAAAGTATTGATATGCGTTTTGATATCGTCTTCTTCTAAGAAAGACTGTTTGATATCAAGATCCATCGACACACGAGTTGAGATGAAATAAACCAACTCAAGCAAGTCGTCGATACGTTTGGCCACACGAGTCAGCTCACGTGCATTGCGAAGTCGCGCATCTGCATAGCTTTCGAATAATGTGGTTAACGCTTGAATGGTGTTTTTCTGTTGGCTCTCATCCATGCTGACATCAAGATCGGCACGCTCAAATCTCGCCATCAATAAATCGTCATGGCCTTCTATATTATCGACACGAGCGCGGTATTGACCTTCGATCAATACTTTAATGCAGTTCTCATCGCTGTCATGTGGCATAGTGCTGACGATGCGACACACCGTACCGTACTGATACAAGTTATCTTGATCAATATCTTCGGTCAGTGAGTCTTTTTGCGCGACTACCAGTACTTTGTTGCCATACTCAGCCTGTGCCAACTCAACCGCTTTCACCGATGGTGCGCGTCCCACAAACAGTGCAATTTGCATATGTGGATAAACGACGACGTCGCGTAATGCTAGCAGTGGTAGATAGCTTTCATCTTCATTGTCTTTGACAGCGTTGGATGAGGCATTTGACGCATCCGTAGATGAGCTTTCTGTCTCATTATTCGCGTCAGCACTTATGTTAGCGTCAGTGTCAGTATTTGCATCAGACGTCGTGTCAGTGTTAAGGGCAGATGATACATCGATGTCGATGTTGTCTTTATCAATATTATGTTCACTCATATGTTTTTCCTCGTTCCCCAGACTTGTAAAGTCAAGTTCGTGGTTCATGTTTAGATAAATGGTGCTCACGAAAAAAATTGCAAGGCTGATTGGTGAAGTCGTCTGCTTATCTTTGTTAAATAGTTGTCTGAGTGCCCAGTTATTAATGCAATCAATGTTACCAATGACATGTTGTCAACGGTATAACTGGTCTGTGAAGGATAAAGACAGTCAGAAATTATAGAAGAGGGTTTAGATGTATAGGTGGTATTTGGCTACCTATGTTGATGCCTAATCGGTTCTATGCGTAGGCTTTATACCCAAAATAAGGTAAACTGGCGCGCGTCTAAAACAGGCTCTCATATTGAGACGTTTTAGACAACAGGGCGATATTCATTAGTTTCAATATTCATAGGTCTCATTAAGACCAAAGTATAAAGAACAAGGGGCAACACATGGCCATCAATGCAGTATTGCTAGCAGTTATTATCATGCTAGGACTGTCACTTTCGCGAGTGCACGTGGTGCTCAGTTTATTAATCGGGGCGCTGGCAGGTGGACTGCTAGCAGGGCTTGGTATTACTGATACGCTTAATGCTTTTCAAGAAGGCATCCGTAATGGCGCAGAGATTGCGCTGTCATATGCACTGCTCGGGGCGTTTGCGGTAGCGATTGCTCATTCGGGCTTGCCGCAATCGTTGGCAGGCGCGGTCATCAAGCGTATTGATGCCGCTGGCACGAGTGGCATGATTAAGTACATGCTGTTTGCAGGCCTCATTATCATGAGCTGCTTTAGCCAAAACTTAATCCCTATTCATATTGCCTTTATTCCATTACTGGTACCGCCACTATTGTTAGCATTCAATCGCATGCAGATTGATAGACGCCTGATTGCTTGTCTGATTACTTTCGGACTGGTCACCACCTATATGTTTATTCCTTATGGTTTTGGTGATATCTATCTCAATCAGATTATGCTAAAAAACGTGGGTGAAGCGGGCATTGATGTTGCTAATATTTCTGTAGTGCAAGCCATGGCGATTCCTGCATTGGGTATGCTAATTGGTTTGCTGGTTGCCGTATTTTTCAGCTACCGTAAGCCACGCGCATATCAGCAGATTGCGATAGATCAGCAAGCGCATGATGCCGTCGTAGAAGGCGATGCATTAAGCAAAACTGCTGCTGGTGCACAGTCACAAAGCAAGCTAAAGACACTGGTTGCACTGGCTGCTATCGTGACTGCTTTTGTGGTGCAGTTATATACTGATTCGCTACTACTTGGCTCGATGTTTGGCTTCGGTGTGTTTATGGCAACTGGCGTGGTGAAATGGCGTGATGCTGATGGCGTCTTTAATGACGGTATTAAGTTGATGGCGATGATTGGCTTTATTATGATTACCGCGCAAGGTTTTGCTGAAGTAATGAAAGCGACTGAGCAGATTCAGCCATTGGTCGATGGGGCAGCGTCACTGTTCGCTGGTAACAAAGCGATGGCTGCCTTTATTATGCTATTGATCGGTTTGATCGTGACCATGGGTATTGGTTCGTCATTTTCGACCATTCCTATCTTGGCCGCGATTTATGTACCGCTGTGTATCTCTCTAGGGTTTTCACCGTTGGCTACTGTGGCGATTATCGGTACGGCTGGCGCGCTGGGTGATGCGGGTTCGCCTGCGTCAGATTCAACATTGGGGCCAACGTCTGGTCTAAATATCGATGGACAGCATGACCATATCAAAGACAGTGTGATACCGACATTCTTGCATTACAACATTCCGCTATTGGCCTTTGGTTGGATTGCAGCGATGGTGTTGTAAGTTTTTGATACGTGTAAAATGCTCAGTAGCTTTGTAAGGTGTGCCGTGCACACCTTACAGCTCCCATTAGTATTTAATTGATGCTAACCTTTAAACAATCTAATCTATTATATGCAGGCTAGACATTATGGACAGTCAAGGCTTTAGTCAAAGTGAAGTAGAGTTATTGTTAAAAGGGCTTAGAGTTTTATTATCTGAAAAAGCAAAGAGCGATCCTGAATTAATACAATGGTCGTATGTAAGAAGTGATCCTTACATGGAAGTATTTGCTGTAGATAAGGCGAAATATGAAGAAGACCGCAATCATATAATAGATTTAATTCGTAAATTAGAAAAAGGCTAGCTCAGTAATAAAGTGATGTTAAATTAACTAGTAAATCACTCATCGAAACCTCTCAACTCGTCACTTAAACCATTCAAAAACTCATCACTTTGCGCGAGCAATTCATTTAAGCGATCTTCATTGACGAGCCGTGTCATTTCATCAGCGCTAAACGGTTGCTCTTGACTGTAGT
Source organism: Psychrobacter sp. NPDC078409 (assembly GCF_050268505.1). Classification (NCBI taxonomy): domain Bacteria; kingdom Pseudomonadati; phylum Pseudomonadota; class Gammaproteobacteria; order Moraxellales; family Moraxellaceae; genus Psychrobacter; species Psychrobacter sp. NPDC078409. The sequence continues at coordinate 160,236 of NZ_JBNNGW010000004.1, read as the reverse complement.
AACGTTGCTCCCTAGCGTCCTCATTGCCTAATGTTTGCAAATATTCATCCACACTGTCTGCAATAGAATCAGCAGCGCTAGAGTCTTTTTCAAATTGTTTATCGTCTTTCATCAAAACCACCTTATGCCGCTTGGCGTAATTAAACCATCTAATGGCACATCCCACGGTTGACGCGCTAATTGTTCCACCACTTGAAAATCATAACACCAGCCTATCTTTAACGGCCTTGAAGCCCCTGATCGATGGCTGTTACCAAGCGTCGTATCATAGAACCCGCCACCCATGCCCATACGATTACCATTTAGATCAACCGCCACCAGTGGACAGATAATCACGTCTAGTTCTGAGGCCCATAATAGAGCGCGGCTATGATTCTGCTTCATGCCTAATTGATGAATGCGAGTAGGGATATTCACCAGTTTTGAATGATAAACAGGTACGAAGCGCAATCGTTTATCGTCATTACCATTGCTAGTACGGCCAAGTGAGCCGACGACTGGTAAGTAAGGAAAATAGCCTAAGTGCTGACACCAGTCAAGCAGTGGCTGAGTGGGCAACTCACCAAATCCATCGTAATATAGTCCAACACGCGCATGTGCTGGCAATCGCTGCTGTAGCTTAGATAGATGTAAACTTGTAGATTGAGCAAGTTGTCTACGTTCGCCATCGCTCAACTGGCGGCGTTGGCGAGTAAAAAGCCGTCTAGGCGGGTTGCTGATGACAGGTTCGGATGTTTCAGCGTTTTTTGAGTCCGAATTATCTGAATCAAAGTTATTTGGCTCAGGGCGTATTGGTTTAGGGTGCATAATTTTAGAGTGCATAGGTATCTTATCCAATGAAGTATCAGATTGGTGATGACAGGCGTTTTTAGACATTCGTTTTTAGGTATCGCTCAAGGCTATTTGTGAATATTCAATACGCCTTAGTCATGCTATCATAACGCCACTTTACATCGTATTTCCGTTTATGTGCAGCAGCTGTTGCACTTTTTATCGTTCAGTTATTTAACAACAAACCAGTAAAGAGGGTAGTTATGTCGACACAGAATCAGGCAACTCGTACCGAAAAAGACACCATGGGCAACGTTGAAGTCCCAGCTGATGCTTATTGGGGTGCGCAAACTCAGCGTAGCCGCGAAAACTTTAAAATCGGTGGCGAGACTTTGCCGCGTCCAATGATTGAAGCGATGGCACTGGTCAAAAAAGCCGCTGCGATTACCAATGCAAGCCTAGAGCGTATCGAAGGCGACAAGCGTGATCTCATCGTACAAGCCGCTGACGAAATCATCAATGGTGGTCTGGTCGATCAGTTCCCATTGGTCGTATGGCAGACAGGTTCTGGCACCCAGTCAAACATGAACATGAACGAAGTATTGGCCAACCGTGCTAACGAAATCGCTGGCTCTGAGCGTGGCAGCTACACGCCAATTCACCCAAATGACCATGTAAACCATGCACAGTCTACCAACGACAGCTTCCCAACAGCGATTCGTGTGGCTGCTGCTCGTCAGATCAACAGCTTGTTGATTCCAGCGGTAAAAGCACTACGCGATACGCTAGCGGCAAAAGCCAAAGAATTCGATAGCATCGTAAAAATCGGTCGTACGCATCTACAAGACGCGACGCCTTTGACCCTAGGCCAAGAGTTCAGCGGCTATGTGAGCCAACTTGACCATTCATTGACTCGTATCGACAACGCGCTACAAGGTCTATATGAATTGCCACTAGGCGGTACTGCGGTTGGTACTGGTCTAAACGCCCACCCTGATTATGCGGTAAAATCAGCTGAGCAATTAGCGACTTTGACTGGCTTGCCGTTCGTTACGTCACCGAACAAATTCGAAGCACTAGCGGCTCGTGATGCCGAAGTATTTGCGTCAGGCGCACTAAAAACGCTAGCGGGCAGCTTAAACAAAATCGCTAACGACGTACGTTGGTTGGCATCTGGTCCTCGTTGTGGTCTGGGTGAGTTGACGATTCCTGAAAATGAGCCAGGCTCTTCTATCATGCCAGGCAAAGTGAACCCAACTCAGTCAGAAGCAATGACCATGGTTGTCGCTCAGGTTATGGGTAACGACACGACTATCAGCATGGCTGGCGCGTCAGGTAACTTTGAGCTAAACGTGTATAAGCCAGTTATCGCGTTTAACTTGTTACAGTCTATCAAACTGCTTGGCGACGCTTGCAACAGCTTTAACGAAAACTGTGCCGTAGGTATCGAGCCAGTAAAAGACAAAATCGATGACTTCTTGCACAACTCATTGATGCTAGTGACGTCATTGAACCGTCATGTTGGTTATGAAAATGCCGCAAAAATCGCTAAGACGGCTTATAAAGAAAATAAAACTTTGAAGCAAGTGGCGGTTGAGCTAGAGCTATTAACTGAAGCACAGTTTGATGAGTGGGTAATTCCTGCTGATATGGTACATCCTAAGTAAGCTAGCTAATAGTTTCTTGAAATAGTAAAAGACCTTGTCATGTGGCAAGGTCTTTTACTATTTCATATGGTGAGATGCTGGCCTTTACGCTATGATCACTCAACCTCATATCACAATTTCTTTAAATCTTGAGAGATAGATTATGCATTTAAAGCAAAAGTTCACCAGTATGGCAGCAGGTTATTTATGCTTAATAGTCTCTACGGGTATTAGCTGCTCAGTATTAGCAAAGGATGCGATCGTCGACGAAAATTCTGTAGCGAGTAATAAAGGTTATTCACAAGATGATTTTTCTCAAGTATATGATTCAGAGGTTAATACTACGTACAGTGACGAAGAATCCACTAGTGAACTTTTAGAAGCTGCAAATAACGGCAGCGTAGAAGCACAGTATCATCTTGGTGCTATGTATTTTGAAGGACTAGTAGTCGATAAAGACTATGTTGAGGCTAGGAAGTGGTTTTTAAAAGCTGCGAATCAAGGAGATGCAAATGCTCAGTACGTTTTGGCTTCAATATACTGCTCAGGACTAGGTACAGATGTTAATTATATTAAAGCAGCCAAATGGTTTAAAAAATCTGCTGAGCAAGGCAATATTAATGCTCAATTTTTCATAGGTTTACTTTATTTTGAAGGTAAAGGTGTTGAAAAAGACTATCTTGAAGCTTTTAAGTGGTTTGAACTGGCTGCCGATCAAGGTGATGCAAAATCCCAAGTAAATTTAGGCTGGATGTATATGAACGGGTTAGGTGTTGATTTCGATCATATCAAATCATTTAATTGGTACAAAAAAGCTAAAGAACAGGGAGATAACTCATCTCTCCATCCTCTTGGCGTCAGGTAAGTATAACGGGTAAAAGATATAGTAATGTACGACATAGTTTAAAGGTTAACGAACTTAGAAGAGCCATACGTTACTAAGGCGTGTTTCTATTTTAAAAATGGTGATAAACGTTTGGATCAAGAATATGTCCTAGACTCATTTAAATACAATGCTTAATAAGGATTGGAACCAACTATTCGAAACAGAGTCTTTCTCAATTCTATTTTTTTCAGCCATCAATCGTTTTTCTAATTCGTTCGATTCTAACGCTAAAGCGTATTCTTTTGCTGCTTTCATAGCAATTTCAAGACCAGCATAAGGAAAGTCGTATTTTATTTCGCCCAATTGTTTGTATGCAATATTAAAAGCTTCAATACCATACTCTGTGCGGTCAGTCAGCAAGCTAAATTCAAAAATCTGCTCAATAGTCATACAACCTACATCTTATGAGTATTCAAAATAACTTTTTATGGTTTAGCTCATTTTAAAATAAAAAAGCCGAGCAAAATGCTCAGCTTTTTTATATTAAATCTATCGAAAACTCTAGAATTTATAAAGCAAACCAAGCGTGGTCGCTGCTTCAGTACGTGAGTCGACCATTGGGCTATCGTACTGCTCATTTGGTACATAGCTCACGCTTTGATTGGCAAATCCTGCCCAACGTTCATTGAAATCATAGTTGGCACTGATATTGATATACGGATTCAGGCTTGAGTTAGATTTATAAGCGTCAACGCCTGTCTCTGCTGACTCTTTTTCACTGACACCATAGTAGTATTCATTGTAGTCAGCATCATGATATTCAAAGCCAATACTTGGATAAACCGTTAGCTTGCCTCTAGTAATTCTAGAAAGGTAGGTCAAGCGAGCCGTGTTGCCGCCACTACGATCTAATACATCAGCACCTATCTGCGCGCGGATGCCGCCAATAGCCGTACGACGCTGATAGCTTAGACCTGCTTCTGCTGATGATTTACGCTCATCCAAACCTTGTAGTGCACCATTGGCATCATCAGGTTCAAACTCAGAACCCGCAAGCTTGGCATAGGCAGATAACTGATTGACACCATCATTGATCAGATACGCACCAGCTTGCGCACCGCGTACATAGACTTTGTTGTTGTCATAAAATGCACCTGGTAGCACGCGCACTTCAGTGCTGTCTTCGAGATCATAGGCCGATTTGACTGCCATGACATTGACCCCAACGCTGAGCTCAGCATCTTTGTCAGTCGGCAAGTTGTCATTAAAAAGTGCGGCGTTAGACATGCTAGCCACACTAAATAGTGCAGTAGCGGTAAACGCGCTAAACATAGTACGTGTAGAGATATTAGGTAGCGCTGCAAGTTTTAACATAATTGGATCTCGTAAGTGAGTATAAATAACTGAGTGGTGCGAGTAAGCAAAACGTGTTCAAAAGAGTAAGCGATAAAACGAATCAGTAATGTTGGTCAGTATGCTGTTTTTGGGAGCTATATAGCAATGATAGATAAGTATGAGCATTTACTCAATGGCTTTTAGTACTTGCAGTAATTGCTGATGAATATCTTGCCACCACCAGACAAAAACAATGCTAATAAGTAACATCGCAAGCCATGGCAATAGTTGCCAAATAATGGAAGGTTTTTTAAGTGCTTCGGGTTCAATACTATTATGATGAACAGCTTCGTGACTTAACGGTGAATTGTTAGCAGTAACGCTTTCAGCACTATTGTTAGCATTTATATCAGACACATTCGTTTCATTGTTAGCAAGCACAGTATCTTGCTCAGTCGAAGCAGAATTAAGATAAGGCGATTGTTCGATAGAAGTGGCATCATACGGACTTTGATTATCGTGTTGTTCACTATACTGACTGTTATATGATGGGGTGTCGTGAGCGCTGTATGAATAGTTGGTTTGATAAGCGTTGAACGTGCGCTGCTGCTGAATCGCTGCGTTTTGTATAGCGACTGCTAGACGCTGACGGTAGCCAATCGCAAAAGCCAATGCAATCACTAGTCCCGTGATTGCGCCACCGATATGACCAGCATTATCAATTCCCGGTACGGCAAACCCATAGACGAGGTTGATGCCCATAATAAATATCAGGCTTTTGAGGTTAAGCACCATGCCATTGACCGATATTTTAAACAGTGCAGCAATTAATAATGCCGCACCAATACCCATAATACCGCCAGAAGCCCCAGCTGATAGCCCAGGCTGTCCTGTACCATCCAAAATACTTTGCCACGTTACATAGCTATTGAGTAAGTTGCCACCGATTGCCGCCAGCAAAAATAACGCCAAAAACTTAGCTGAGCCAAACATCGGCTCGGCAATCTGCCCAAAGAAATACATGGCAAACCCATTAAACAATAAATGCATCAAACCAATGTGCAAAAACGCACTACTGACCAGTCGCCAAGGATCATCACCCATAGTAAAAGGCAATGCATTGGCACCCCATTTGAGCAGTGCCTCAGTTGAAGGGTTATTGGCATCGACGCCCGTCAGTACCTGCATAATAAATAGCCCAATAAAGCTGGCTAGTAGCAGGGTAGTGACGGGTGCTGTTTTTAATAGTTGTTGAATGGTCATAAAAGCGAGATATCATCAAAATGTTGTATAGATAGTATAAAGGGTATGGTCAGATAATGTTATGTATCCGCAGGTCATCATGGTACAAGTTTTCATAATCTTTATGACTGATAGCTTTTAAAAATAGCAAGCTCTTAGAAATCGATAGTTCTTAACGGATAGCTCTTAAAAATGAACAGCTCTTTAAAATGAATAGCTCTAAAAGTGACCAACTTTAAGATTCTCATAAGTACCTTTTACCAAGATATCGTCCGTAACTTTATTGATATCGGTATGACCGCAGAACGCCATTGAGATATCACACTCTTTATAGATGATTTCAAGCGCGCGGCGTACGCCATCTTCACCATAAGCGCCCAATCCATAGAGAAAAGCGCGCCCAATCATCGTGCCTTTCGCACCCAGTGATATCGCTTTTAGCACATCTTGACCGGAGCGAATGCCACTGTCTAACCATACCTCGATATCACTATCCTCAGCATGGACAGCTTGTACGATGTCAGACAGTGCAGAAATAGAAGACAGTGCGCCATCTAACTGACGGCCACCATGGTTTGAGACGACCAGTGCATCAGCACCGCTACGGGCAGCCATGATTGCATCTTCAGGTTCCATGATGCCTTTGATGATGAGCTTACCGCCCCACATATCTTTGATACGCGCCACATCATCCCAGCTCAAACGTGGATCAAACTGCTCTTCTGTCCATGAGCTCAATGATGACAAATCTTCAACACCTTTGGCATGACCGACGATATTGCCAAAGCTACGACGTTTGGTGCCTAGCATATTCATACACCACTGCGGCTTGGTCATGAGGTTGATGATGTTGGTAAGTGTCGGTTTAGGCGGTGCAGACAAGCCGTTTTTGATGTCTTTATGGCGTTGACCCATGACCTGTAAGTCGGCAGTTAATATCAGTGCTGAACAATTGGCATCTTTGGCTCGTTTAATCAAATTTGCCATATAGTCTTGATCGCGCATGACATATAACTGAAACCAAAACGGCTTGCTGGTATGAGTAGCGATATCTTCGATAGAGCAGATGCTCATGGTCGAGAGCGAGAAGGGCACGCCAAATTTTTCAGCAGCACGCGCGGCATGAATCTCGCCATCTGCCCACATCATACCAGTGAACCCAGTTGGAGCGATGGCAACGGGCATATTGACGGACTCGCCAATCATTTGTGTCGCTAGGCTGCGATTGTCCATATCGACCAATACCCGTTGGCGCAGTTTGATACGGTCAAAGTCAGTTTCATTACTACGATACGTGGTCTCAGTCCATGAGCCTGAATCGACATAGTCATAAAACATACGCGGTACTTTGCGCTCAGCGACACGGCGCAGGTCTTCAATCTCTGTTACTTTCTTTAAGACAGGTTTTAAATCTTTCATGATCTCTCACCACTTTATCATCGTAATTGGGCGTCTTTATTATAGGTCTAATGCTATTAAGCGAGCAGCTGCTGCAAATCCATCACTGAAAACGGATAGTTTAATCGTTTGGATGGCGTCAAAATCACAGGAATAGCTGTGGCAAATTCCATCATCAGCGCCTCATCAAAGTCTGCAATATCGACATGTTGGTAACTAATTGGTTGTACGGCTTGAAACTGAGTGATTATTTGCTCAGCAATATCACATAAATGGCAGCCTGAGGTGCCGAGTAGCCACCATTGATTGTTATTTTCAGCGGTGTTGAGGCTTGGATTTGCTGCAATAACACGCGCTCGTAATACTTCTATATTATCATCGTGCATGGGTAATCTCTTATCTTCATACTGATTGCAAAGCGCTGATGCTCAGCACGCGCTTATTTAAAACATAAAATACTTTAACGGTCATTACATCATAAAGAAGTGGGGTAAATAATGACAGCGATTGTGAGATTAGGTAAGATGACCTGCTATTGATCGTTATTAATGACTAATGCTCAACAGTTAATGGTTGGCTATAAATAGCCCGTTTACAATCATTGATTCTTAGTTGATGTCTCATAGTCATTAATAAAGTATCTATCTTATCTTATTACTTTTTTAACCACTCGGATATCGCGCATGGCAAGTTTTGGCACATTTATCAAACGTCTGTTATTGGCAATTATGCTATTGGTTGTCGCATTTCATATATTGGTCGTCGGACTATTATTAATTTGGAAAACACAGCCAATTAACAACAGCATGTTTATGTTGACGCATCGCCTAACGGGCGGCACGGTTACTCAGACATGGGCTGAATATGATGCGATTGCCAAATCTGCCAAGCAAGCGGCGATTGTGAGTGAAGACTCGACGTTTAGTCAGCACAGTGGTTTTGATTTTAAAGGTATCAAAGCGGCGCAAAAGAAAAATGAAGAAACAGGAAAAATGTCTGCTGGCGGCTCAACGATTACTCAGCAATTGGCAAAGAACTTGTTCCTAACTTCGCATCGCTCTTATGTGCGTAAAGCGGAAGAGGCTGTCATCACTGTGATGATTGAAACGCTATGGGACAAGCAGCGCATTATGACCGCTTACCTAAATGTGGCGGAGTTTGGCAACGGTATTTATGGTATAGACGCGGCAGCGCATCATTATTTTGATAAGTCTGCGGCCAATCTAAACCGAGATGAGTCAGCACTTCTGATTGCGATGCTTACCAATCCAAAGTACTACGAAGACAATCAAGGCGATAAGCGTTTACGTAACAAGCAACGTATTATCAAAAAACGCATGAAAAATGCTGTATTACCGCAAGCAGCTTCATAAATATAAATCATTAGGGCTGGGTTAGGTTATAGGATCGGATGTTGTAGGCTCGGCTATTTCGAATAAAACTAGGACATGCCCTAGAAAAGACAGAACGATAAAAGATGATGGCGTATCGATAACGCAAAAGGAGTAGTGACGTGGTAGAGATGACTAGTAATCAGGGCAGTGGTGATGTTAACGATATGATTGACGTTAATAATGTTGAAGATGGCGCTAATGACAATATTGATAAAGACATTAGTGTAGATAATATCCAAAATAACTGGGCAGAAATCGAATGGCAACGCTCAGCAGATGGCAGCTATTCACCGAGCAGTTATATCAATCGTGATTTGTCTTTATTACAGTTTCATTTGCGGGTATTAGCGCAGGCATCTAGTTCGCGTCACCCATTGCTTGAACGCTTATTTTTCTTGATTATTTTTTCATCCAATCTTGATGAGTTTTTTGAGATTCGTGTCGCTGGTATCATGCAAAAGCTTAACATCGGTGATGTATCGACCAGTGCTCATGGCATGCGTCCTAGCGAAGTGCTAAACGAGATATCTATTATTACTCATGCCGCAATCAGTGAGCAGTATCGTATTCTCAATGAAGATATCCTGCCAGCGCTCGCGCTCGAGGATATCCGCTATCTCAAACGTGATGAGCTAAACGCTGAGCAGTCTGCATGGATGAAGCGCTATTTTACGGAGCAAGTCGTACCCGTATTGACACCGATTAGCATTGATCCAGCGCATCCATTCCCGCGTCTTGTAAATAAAAGCTTAAACTTTATCGCCACATTGGAAGGCAAAGATGCGTTTGGACGTGATATCAACTTGGCGATTGTGCCTGCGCCGCGCAGTCTGCCGCGTGTGATACGCCTGCCAGATGAACTGACTGGTGGCAAAGAGCATCATGTGATGCTATCCGCTATCATTCATGAGCATATCGGTGAGCTATTCCCTGGAATGAGTGTGACAGGCTGTCATCAATTTAGGCTAACACGTAATGCCGATTTAGATTTGGCTGATGATGTCGAAGATATTGCCAAAGCATTAGAAGGCGAGCTTGAAAACCGCCGCTTCGGTGATAAAGTACGTCTTGAAGTCACAACCGATTGTCCAACACATATCAGTGAGTATCTGCTCAATGAGTTTGAGCTGCATGACAATCAGCTATACCGTGTCAATGGCCCAGTCAACCTAACGCGTTTGCTGTTTGACTTTAATATTCCTGCGCTACGCTACCAGCCATTTACTCATGTCGTGCCAAAGGCATTTCGCCGAGAAATGGATAAATCAGATAAATCGACCAGTATGTTCGCCGCCATGCGTAAGAGCGATGTGTTGGTTCATCATCCTTTTCATGCGTTCTCACCGATTATCAATTTACTTTGGCAAGCGGCCAGCGATCCTAAAGTATTGGCAATTAAACAAACGCTATATCGTTCAGGTACCAATTCAGAAATCGTCAAAGCACTTGCAGCCGCCGCTCGTAATGGCAAAGAGGTTACGGCTGTTATTGAGTTGCGTGCGCGTTTTGATGAAGCATCTAATATTGCAGTTGCCAACTATCTACAAGAAGCAGGCGCGGTCGTGGTCTACGGTATCGTCGGTTACAAGACCCATGCAAAGCTCATGCTAATCGTACGCCGCGAGGAAGACCGAATCCGCCGTTATGTGCATCTGGGCACCGGTAACTATCACGCGGCCAATGCCAAGGTTTATACGGATTATGGTCTGTTTAGCGCTGATCCTGATATCTCAGAAGACGTTCACAAGATATTCCAAGAGCTAACCGGCATGGGTAAGCCTGCCAACCTCAAAAAACTATTACATGCACCGTTTACTTTGCATGAGAAATTGATGAGCTTTATCGATGATGAAATCGCTCATGCCAAAGCGGGCAAACGTTCTCATATTATTATCAAGGCTAATGCGCTCACTGAGCGCCGTCTCATTGATAAGTTATACGATGCCTCGCAGGCAGGCGTTAAGATTGAGCTGATTTTACGGTCTATGTGTTGTCTACGTCCGCAAGTAAAAGGACTCTCCGAAAATATTACGGTACGCTCTGTTATCGGTCGGTTTTTGGAGCATACGCGCGTTTATTATTTCTATAATAATGGCGATGAGCGCTTGTATTGCGGTAGTGCAGATTGGATGGATCGTAACCTGTTTCATCGCGTAGAAGTGGCGTTCCCAATTAAGAACAAAAAGCTGTTTAAGCAGATTTATCAAGATGGCTTGATTAACTACTTACAGGATAATACGCAAGCATGGACACTTTATGGCACTGGCGTTTGGCAGCAGCTACAGCCAACAGCAGGTGAGGAGCCACATGTCGCACAAGAGCATTTATTAAAAACGATTAATCGTGTTGAAGAGTCTAGCTAATTCGTAAAAGTACCTTTAGGCGATAATCAGCTATTCGATTATCTATCTGACCAAGCACTGGTAAATACTGGTGCTTGGTTTTTTTGTGCTCACCAATTGCAAAAGTTACAAACTGACTTGCAACCTCACAATTATTCACATATTGATACGGCAGTACACTGGTGCATTACCCAAGGTCATACCTATAATTAATATCAATTCTGACGCTACTTGATAAGTATTAGTTACTCATTTGGGCGTTGGTGCAATCTCGAAACACATATCTATTTAATATTTTAAAAGCGTGTAATCAAATAATAATAGGAAATAAACCATGAGTACTACTAACGATGATAATTCAGATATCAAGCAAGCAGCAGAACGGGTAAATGGTCAAGAAGTTGAGAAGAACTTAGCAGAGAATAAAAAAGTCGACGCCCCTGAATCATTAAGCGAAGAAGAGCAAACACCTTTTATTGATGATGATCTACGTACTGATAAGTAATCTACGACATCAAACATCGACCTAATAATTAATAATAACCAACAATAAAGCGAGGGACGCGCCATGACTATGCAAGAACCAGTAGCAACAGACACAGAAGAAAAAGTAATCGTGGATGACCCTGCTGCTAATGAGTTAGAAAACCCTAAAGATAGCTATGCAGGGCGCAAGTACAAGCCTGAAATCGATGGCCCTGAGCAAGACTCACAAGAGACCGACGAAGTTTATGCTGATCCACGTAAAGAAGAGAATCTTCCAGCTGGTGGCAAGAATGCAGCAGAACTAAATGCCTACGACTTGAGCCAAAAAGGTAATGAGTAAAGGACTATAGGTAACAGCGGGCTAACCAAATCGATAAAATTATAAATATAAAAAGAGGATATGATAATGCAAGCCAAAGACTCAGCAATAGACAAGACAAAGGTACTAGGATCTGATGACCATAGTGCAATTGAAAGAAATACTACTGAGAACAAAGGGACTGATACTTTTGATGAATCTGTGGTCGACTCAGAACACGTAAATGATAATGACAATCCAGCGCGCCAACCAGATCGCCGTGATCAAGAAGGAAGTACCGCATTTGATGACAATATCAATGAAGATACTGTCGGTAGTGCAGCACCAAAGAGCGAAGGTATTAATGATTTAAATCGTTATGCCAATATCGATAACGCACAGACTCGTATTTTAAATCCTGATGAAAAAGATTAAGCAGGTATAAGTCTCGAAAGGTATATAGTGTTCCTTAGGTTAGACGAGTAATTATCATAGTAGGGAGTACCAATGAATAACTCACATAATGAAAGCATCAATAACGATCGTAACTTGAAAGATGCAGATGACAATAATGGTATTGTCCCTGATGATTCATTACAAAAAGCAAATCCAGCCGCAGCAGAAAAGGCTACGGAAGACCATGATCCGCATAATGTTGCCAAGAGTAACAAACAGTATGATAGTCCATTGATGGAAGATGACAAGTAAGATTCCAGGATATCGATAGATATTAGTATTTGTACATAAATAGGCATTTGTACATAGATAAAAAGGCACTGCGTTTGGTAGGAGTTCATAACTCTTACCAAACACAGTGCCTTTTTTTGTTTCCTAAATTTTTACTTTCTACATTATATAGGTAGATATGTTTAGGTAAGGCGTGGGCTTTAAGCAGGTGTACCACTGTGAAAGCGTAGCTCAGCATCTGGGCTACTTATTAATTCAGCCTCTACTTCCTTGAAGAAAGCGACACGCTCATCAATATTCTCGTCTGATAACGATTGAGCGAGTGCAAGATAATCTTCGAAATGACGACTCTCTGACTTGAGTAGATAACGATAATACTTCGCTAAGCGTTCATCATTGATGACTTCGGCCAACGCTGCAAAACGCTCACAAGAGCGCGCTTCAATAAATGCCCCAATTATCAATACATCAACCATCGCTGCTGGTTCGTAAGTGCGTTTGTGCTTCAACATACCCTTAGCATAGCGTCCAGCACTCAGATATTTCCATTCCTGCCCGCGCTCATTCATGATACCCAGTACTTGCTCGTAGTGCAGCATCTCTTCACGTATCAGCTGTGCGAGTTTACGTTGCAAGTCATAAGAGAACTCATAACGAAATATCAAATTCATCGCAGTACCAGCGGCCTTTTTTTCGCAGTTGGCATGGTCTTGAATGATCATAGGTAGGTTTTCAATCGCGGCATCTACCCAAGATTGCGTGGTTCGCGCACCTAAGAAATTATAAACAGGAGATAAGTCTACCTTTATAGGAGTACGCAAATGCGTAATATCGACACTGTCTTCTTCAGGCAGTTTTTCTTCGATTAGATCTGATTCAGCACTACTATTTACAGTTTGAGAGATATTTTCTTCGACAGATTTTTTTTCGATACTCTCGTTATCTATAGCATTTACTGTTGATGGTAATGTCGTGAGGTCTTGTTGATTGATAGTCATAGTCTAAGAAAGCTTTATTTATGAATGGTAATACGAGTAATTATATCGTTAGTCTGACCTAGATACGATGCTAAATAACTGACAGTCATCAATAGGTGTTTATTAATAGATAACGGTTAAGCATAATTAAAGGTATCAATGATTACTTACTGTTTATATTAACATTGCTGCATCTATTTCCCAGATGATGATTATAGCCTCTAGAGTAGGCCACTTATAGACTATCATTATTAAACAGCCTAAGTATTTACTTAGTGAATGGTGTTTCCTTGTTAATTTTATTATTTGATAGTAGGATGAGATTTTGCTATTTAAGCATTTCGTCTTACTTTTATGATTCGCTCTTAGTAAAGAGTAAGTCTAATATTAATAGGTTACCTTTTACTAGAACATAAACTTTGTAGATATATCTTCTCAGAAAAATTAGAGAATCAAAGATTCCACAATGAATGAGATATGAACGTTTAAAACCTCACAAGCTTAAAAACTCTTAAATAGTTACTGTCACAACTCAGTATTAGTACCCCTCACGAACAGATAAGGATAACAATATGAGCCAGTCTTCTAACACCAATCGTATTCAAAAAGGCAGTCTTGCCATCGATCAGCAGTTATATGACTTTATTGAAAACGAAGTACTACCGAAAGTCGGTGTGGATTCAGACGATTATTGGTCAGGTTTCGAAAAGGTTATTAAAGAATTTACCCCGCGCAATAAAGCGTTGCTTGCGACTCGTGACAAGATTCAAGCACAAATTGACCAATGGCACTTAGATAATCCTGCAAAAGATGGCGAAATAGATTATCCAGCTTATAAGACATTCCTACAAGAAATTGGTTATTTGCTACCTGAAGGCGAAGCGTTTACAGTTGATACCAAAAACGTCGATGACGAAATCGCGTACATCGCAGGGCCGCAGCTAGTCGTACCAGTTCGTAACGCTCGTTATGCGCTCAACGCGACCAATGCGCGATGGGGTAGCTTGTATGATGCTTTGTATGGCACCGATGTTATCAGTAGTGACAATGGCCAAGAAGCGGGTGGTAGTTATAATCCTACTCGCGGTGCTGCTGTTGTCGCTTACGCCAAAGCGTTCTTAGATGAGCACTTTACACTAGTATCAGGCTCTTACAATGATGTGACTGGCTTTAAAGTAGTCGATGGCAAGCTAGAAGTCGTACAGGGTGATAGCAGTACCGAGCTAAAAGATACGGCTAAGTTTGTCGGTTTTGTCGGTGACGCTGAAGCTCCTACAGGTGTACTGTTGAAGAACAACGGTTTGCATGCTGAGATTCAAATCGATAGTAGTCATCCAGTGGGTAAAGACGATCCAGCAAACATCAAGGATGTACTGCTTGAGTCGGCCATGACAGCTATTCAGGATTGTGAAGACTCAGTCGCTGCTGTAGATGCAGAAGAGAAAGTCGAAGTTTATCGTAACTGGCTTGGCTTAATGAATAGCGACCTACAAGAAACCTTTGAAAAAGGTGGCAAAACCCGTACACGTAAGCAAAACCCAGATCGTGAATATAACACACCAGATGGAGGCAAGCTGATCTTGCCAGGTCGTTCGTTATTATTAATTCGTAACGTCGGTCATTTGATGCAGAATCCTGCAATCTTAGTCGATCTAGGCGAAGGACAAGAGCAGATATTTGAAGGCTTAATGGATGGCTTGATCACACCACTATTATCACTTAATGATATCAAAGGCAAAAACGAGCTATCAAACTCACGTCAAGGCTCAATGTATATCGTGAAACCAAAGATGCATGGCCCTGAAGAAGTCAAAATGGCCAATGACTTATTTAATGCATCAGAGGATCTGTTAGGTCTAGAGCGCAATACGCTCAAAATCGGCATCATGGACGAAGAGCGCCGTATGACGGTCAACTTAAAAGAAGCAATCCGCCAAGCCAAAGAGCGAGTTATCTTTATTAACACCGGCTTCTTAGATCGTACTGGTGATGAGATGCATACCAGCATGAATGCAGGTCCATTTGTACCAAAAGGCGAGATGAAGTCGCAAGCATGGCAGCCTGCTTACGAGCAGTGGAACGTCGATATCGGTCTAGAGACAGGCCTACAAGGTCGTGCGCAAATTGGTAAAGGTATGTGGGCCAAGCCTGATGAAATGAAAGAGATGATGGATACTAAGGCCGCTCATCCTAAGTCTGGTGCTAGCACTGCGTGGGTACCATCACCAACGGGCGCTACCTTGCATAGCATACATTATCATCAAGTGAGCGTAGCCGATGTACAGGACACGCTAAAATCACGCGAGCGTGCTAGCTTGGATGACATCTTAACCATTCCATTAGCAAAAAATACCGACTGGACTGACGAAGAAAAGCAGCAAGAGCTTGAAAACAATGCTCAAGGTATCTTGGGTTATGTCGTACGCTGGGTAAATCAAGGCGTTGGTTGCTCCAAGGTGCCTGATATCAACGATGTCGGTCTCATGGAAGATCGTGCTACTTTGCGTATCTCAAGCCAACACATTGCTAACTGGTTGCATCATGGCGTGGTTAGTGAGCAGCAAGTGATGGATACGATGAAACGCATGGCCAAGGTCGTTGATGAGCAAAATGCAGGCGATGATGACTATCAATCAATGGCAGATAACTTTGATAGTTCTTATGCATTCAAAGCCGCCTGTGATTTAATCTTTAAAGGACGTGAGCAGCCTAGTGGTTATACTGAACCATTATTGCATCAAGCACGTTTGGATCTTAAAGCAAACGCTTAGAACAATAGACCAAATATGACAGGCATTTGAGCATACTTGATGAGCAAGTATGCCAGTTAGTCTTGCTCATTTGTAACTACAAAATGTGTCAAAGATAAGTCAGAAACTGTTTTATGAGCGCTATTTGTGATCAATAAATAGCGCTCTTTTTTGGTATATTACTTAGTATCTATTATGTGTGTTTAAGACTATTAGTAACGGTATTAACCAATATTATTCGTATCTAATTGAGTAAATAGAAGTTTTTTCACAATCGTTCAAATATAAGAAATCATCTGTTATTCGATAACGCGTGTATCGAAAAAGCAAAAAAATATGTTGCAAATTATGTCAAAGTTGTTATGCTTGTATTCGAAGTATGAGTTTGGTAACGGATGTTACGCACGGAGCAATAAAGACCAAATGTTACATGGCAGTTGCGTTATTTAATCCCAGTCATGTGTGTCATGGTTTTTTACCTTACTGTAATAGAAATTCGCCACACTTGTTTCTGACTAATCTCGGTAGCCAGTTACACATTATATCTTTGAGGATTTGTGACGATACCATTATGGGCGCCAGCTAATAATAGCTTGCTCATTACTACAATTGTAAAGTGGAGATACCCCATGAAAAAACTACTTTTAGCTACAGCAATCGCAGCCCTATCTGTATCTGCAGCCAATGCAGCACCTACCGTTTATGGTAAAGCTTTCGTTACTGCTGACTATGTAAATGCTGAGCGTGACGGTACTGATGATCAGTTCGACGTAGATAGCGATTCTGTACAAATCAACTCAAACATTTCACGCCTTGGTTTCAAAGGTTCTGAAGCGATGACTGCTAACACTGATGTTATCTATCAGTTAGAGTATGGCATTGCTATCGACGGTAATGATGACAACATTGGTTTCAAAAGCCGTGATACTTACCTTGGTCTAAACAACAAAGACTTCGGTCAGTTCCGTTTTGGTCGTAACTACTCAGTAACTGATTACATCAACAACGTGACTGTTACTGAAGGCTACTGGGATAACCTAGGTGTTAGTAACCTTGATATGGATGGCGACGTACTTGACGCTGTAACTATGGCTGATGGCGGCCGTGTTAATGATTCTATCGTATGGATTGCACCTAAATACAACGGCTTACCTTTAGAGCTTGCTCTACAGTATGGTGCTGACGAATCATTTGTTTCTGACAGTGATGACCGTGACAGTGGCTACGGTGCTTCTTTGATGTTTGACCAAGGTACTGGCTTCACTGCTGGTGTTGCTTACGAAAAAGACATGAGCCAAAATGGTGACCTTCTACGTGGTAGTGCTACTGTTGATCTAGGTAAATACATGGCTGCACCAGTTATGCTAGGCGCTATGTATCAAGTAGCTGATTTCGATGACGGTGCTAAAGACGAAAAAGGTCTAATCGTAAGCGCTGAAATGGGTCTAAACAACTTTGCTCGTCCTGCATCTGTATATGTACAGTATAATGGTACTGAAAACCTAGCTGGTTTCGACAACCGTGATTCAGATCAAGTGGTTGTAGGTGGCAAATATAACTTTAAAGACAACATGATTGCTCATGCTTATATCGGTAACAACTCTGCTGAAGACAAGAACACTAATACTGATCTTGACGTATTCGCATTGGGTGGCGGTCTAGAATACTTATTCTAGTATCACCCTTAAGCAGATTACATAAAAAGACTCATCCTTCGGGGTGAGTTTTTTTATGCACTAAAGAATGATAACGGTTATGTAAACTTTGGTTTTTTCATCTTACTGTAATATTTGCTTGGTAAAGTTATGTCTAAGCAGTTCTTATGGCTCGCTGTATATCATGGTTTCGAAGGTATAGGACCTTACCATTATATATCTAACGATCTTAGACCATTTATCACTCAAATCGTAAAGTGGAGATATCCTTTGAAAAAATTACTTTTAGCTTCAGCAATTGCAATGCTATCAGTTTCTACTGTTCAAGCAGCCCCAACTGTCTATGGTAAGGCATTTGTGACTGCTAACTATGTAAATGCTGAGCTTGATCGCCAGTCGATGGATTTGCCAAACGATGCTATCAATGTCAATGAAGACAATAGCTCGGTACAAGTTAGCTCACACTCTTCACGTTTAGGATTCAAAGGATCTGAGGCAATAACTGCTAATACAGACGTCATTTATCAATTAGAGTACGGTATCAAAATCGATGACAGTGGTAGTGACAATATTGGCTTTAAAAGCCGAGACACTTATTTGGGTCTAAAGAATAAAAACTTTGGCCAATTCCGATTCGGTCGTAACTACTCAGTTTCTGATTATGTTAACAACGTGACTGTAAATGAAGGATACTGGGATAACATTGGTTCGAGCTCTTTAGGTAGTAGCAATACACTAACTGAAGCACTTACTTTGACTGATGGTGAGCGTATCAATAACTCAATCGTATGGATTGCGCCAAAATATAACGATTTACCAGTAGAGCTTGCACTACAGTACGGCGCTGATGAGTCTTTTGTTTCTGATAGTAGTGATCGCGATAGTGGCTTCGGTGCTTCGTTGATGTTCGATCCAGGCACTGGTTTTACTGCAGGTGTTGGGTATGACAAAGATATGAGTGTTACAGGTGAGATTCTACGCGGTAGTGCTAGTGTCGACCTAGGTAAATACGTGGCTTATCCAGTGAAGCTAGGTGCGCTATACCAACAAGTAGATTTTGATGACTCAAACGATGAAGAGAAAGGTTTGGTCGTCAGTGCTGAGATGGGTCTAACCAACTTCTCACGTCCAGCTTCTGTTTATCTACAGTATGATAAGACTGAGAACTTAGCAGGTCTAGGCGGCAATGATTCAGACCAAATCGTATTGGGCGGTAAGTATAAATTCAAAGACAATATGATTGCACATGCTTATATCGGTAAAAACTCTGCAGATTTAGAAAATGGTCTCCTAGTAGTCAGAGACTACGACGACAATACTTCTGAAGAAGTTGTTGCACGCGGTGATGCGGATGTATTCGCTATCGGTGGCGGTTTAGAATACAAATTCTAAATCAGATTGTCTTATAAGTTATTCATAAAGACTCATCCTTCGGGGTGAGTTTTTTGTTGCGTAGCGTTTTAATAATAGAAAAATGTTTGCTACTGGCACCAAAATATAAGAGTTTCAGACAGTTTGCATTTTTGCCCTATATTTTATGGCATATTTTTAGTAAAATCCTTCTTTACCAATTACCGACAGAGTACTATGACCAAGTTTATATTCGTGACCGGTGGGGTAGTGTCCTCACTAGGAAAAGGTATCACCGCAGCTTCTCTTGCAGCGGTCTTAGAAGCACGTGGCGTGACTGTCACGATGACCAAAATGGATCCGTATATTAACGTTGATCCAGGTACAATGAGCCCGTTTCAGCATGGTGAGGTATTCGTCACTGAAGATGGCGCAGAGACAGATCTAGATTTGGGTTATTACGAGCGCTTCTTGCGTCACTCAAAAATGAGTAAGAGTAATAACTTTACAAGTGGCCGTATTTATCAGAATGTTTTGAATAAAGAACGCCGTGGTGAATATCTAGGCGGTACTGTACAGGTTATTCCACATATTACTGATGAAATCAAAAACAAAATCCTTGCCAGTGGCGAAGGGTATGATATCGCTATTATCGAAATTGGCGGTACGGTTGGTGATATCGAATCACTTCCATTTATGGAAGCCGTACGTCAGATGCAGGTAGAGCTTGGCCGTAATAGAGCCATGCTAATGCATCTTACTTTAGTACCGTATATTGCTAGTGCGGGTGAGACCAAAACCAAGCCAACGCAGCATTCAGTAAAAGAGCTGCGCTCTATTGGTCTACAGCCTGATATCCTAATTTGCCGCTCTGATCATCATATTTCACAAGACAACCGTCGTAAGATTGCGCTATTTACCAACGTTGAAGAGCGTGCAGTCATTATGTGTGAAGATGCACAGAGTATCTATCAGATACCGCGTACATTGCACGAGCAGGATCTTGATGATCTAATTTGTGAGCGTTTCGGTCTTGATGTGCCTGAAGCTGATTTGAGCGATTGGGACAAAGTAGTTGAAGCACAGTTGAATCCAGAAGGAACAGTGACTGTTGCGATGGTCGGCAAATATGTTGAGCTTCCAGATGCTTATAAGTCTATCAACGAAGCATTGCTACATGCTGGTATCACTCATAAAGTAGACGTGAAGATTGACTACATCGATGCTGAACGTCTAGAAGATGACGATACTTTACTTGCGCAGCTAAATGATGCTGATGCTATCTTAGTACCAGGCGGTTTCGGTGAGCGCGGTACGATGGGCAAGATAAAAGCCATCACTTATGCTCGTGAAAACAACGTTCCGTATCTAGGCATTTGTCTTGGTATGCAGTTGGCAGTAATTGAGTATGCACGTAACGTACTTAACATTAATGCCAACTCTTCTGAGTTTGATCGTAAGACAGCTGAGCCTATCATTGGTCTGATCACTGAGTGGTTAGATGAGCGCGGCGAGCTACAGATTCGTAGTGATGATTCAGATTTGGGTGGCACGATGCGTCTAGGCGCACAGCAAGCAGAGCTGGTTTCTGGTAGTAAGCTAAGCCAAATTTATGGTGCAAGCAATATCACTGAGCGTCATCGCCATCGCTATGAGATGAATAACCGTTATATCGAGCCGTTAGAGCAAGCAGGTATGACCATCTCTGGTTATTCTGCCAAGCAGCATTTGGTAGAATCGGTTGAGATTTCTGAGCATCCGTGGTTTGTTGCTGTACAGTTCCATCCAGAGTTCACTAGCTCACCACGCGGTGGTCATCCACTGTTTAATAGCTTTGTAAAAGCGGCTAAGAACCACAACGAAGCAAAATAGCTCTCAGAATGTAATGTATATTGAAAGCGTTTATTATAAAAAAGACTGATCTTCGGATTGGTCTTTTTTTTGCTTAATCCAAACTGCTAGTAGTTATTAACGAGTCAACATTCTCATTAATAATCTCTAATTACGCTTGCATACTTTTTTTAATTAGCCTATCGGTTACAATATGGGATAGAGATATTAATAACAAAATAAGAGGTAATGGCTTCATGGAAAACTTATTGACCGCACAATCACATATCACGCTCAACACACCTAATAACGATACGATTAAAATTGGTAACGACCAGCCTTTTGTATTGTTCGGTGGTATGAATGTTTTAGAGTCTAAAGAATTGGCATTTGAGATCGCTGAGCAGTATGTTGATATCTGCCAGCGCTTGGGTATCGGCTATGTTTTTAAAGCGAGCTTTGATAAAGCCAACCGCTCAAGTCTACATTCGTATCGTGGGCCTGGTTTAGAGCAAGGTATTGATTGGTTAGGTCAGATCAAAGAAAAGTTCCAAGTACCGATTATCACTGATGTGCATGAGCCACATCAAGCAGCACCAGTCGCTGAAGTGGCTGATATTATTCAGTTACCTGCATTTTTGTCGCGTCAGACAGATTTAGTGCATGCGATGGCAAAAACAGATGCCATTATTAATATCAAAAAGGCGCAGTTTTTGGCCCCTCACGAGATGCGTCATATCGTTAATAAGTGCCTAGAAGGTGGTAATGATAAATTGATACTTTGTGAGCGTGGTAGTGCTTTTGGCTATAATAATTTGGTCGTGGATATGCTTGGTTTTGATACCATGAAGCAGATGGATATACCGGTATTCTTTGACGTGACGCATAGCTTACAGCAGCCAGGTGCACGTAGTGATAGCGCTGGTGGACGTCGTGAGCAGATTACAACGCTTGCCCGTGCAGGTATGGCTACAGGGTTGGCAGGGTTGTTTTTAGAAGCGCATCCAAACCCAGAAACTGCAAAATGTGATGGTCCATGTGCGCTGCGTATGAGTCAACTAGAGCCGTTCTTACGTCAGCTTAAGCAAATTGATGATTTGGTCAAAGGTTTTGAAGTATTGGATACTCATTGATACGGTACGTAATAAGAGGGCTATACAATGGCAATTCAGATGGCGCAAGTAAGCATTGAAAATATCGATGATACAGAAGGCTTAGATAGCGTGATGATCGCACTCAAGAATATCTCAGGCGTGACGGCTATCAATTTGGATCCTAAGCATAATGTCGCAACGGTGAGCTATGATGATACAGATACTAGTATCCATGCCTTAACGGCGGCGATTAGTATGGTGGATTATGTGACTCAGCCATTTCCGATTGATTCACCGCAGAACCCGCACCATAACGATTTATAATCACAAATAACTATTGTTATAGAATTGTCGATGAGCTCTTTTACGTTTTTATTAATAAGTTCCTGTCTCGTTAATAGCATCTCGTTAATAAAGCAACAACCAAACGGTCTTGTTGTCGAGGATAATAGGGCTTATGCTTATTTAATGTAGCTTTGATAGTTGCTCTTACTTTGATAACTTAAAAAATATCAAAGTAAGCATTAACAGAATCACTATTAGAGTTGCCTCTTACTAATAAAAATAAGGAGCCTAATATGGCAGATCAAACACGTATTATTAAAATTGACGGTATGACTTGTGGCGGATGCGTAACAAGCATACATACAGCAACAGCCGATATTGATGGATTAGAAACTATTACTGTTGACCTCGCTGATAACTTAGCGACGGTAACCTTTGATGATAGCAAAACCAGTGCAGAGGCTATTGCTTCAGCTATTGACGATGCTGGATTTGAGGCGACAGTTGCTAACTCATAAATTTCATCACTTATTTACAGAACCAGCTAACATGTTATTACAAGCATGATAGCTGGTTTTTTAATGATTAACGATTATGAGTCTTCAGTCTCGATACTTTGATACTTTGATACTTTGATACTTTGATACTTTGATACTTTGATACTTTGTCTAAAATACTCATACTGAATACGATATAACCTAATTGCTTTATTTGAATTTCTTGCCCACCCACTGATATTTTATCGTGGTTCCTACAAATTTATAGGCACCATGACGAGTTTTATTTATGAACGATACCACCCGTACTACCAAAGATGAGTCTTATGATGTCGAAACTGATATTGAGTCCAACACGCCACTGACACCGCAACGCGCGCATTTGCAATTGGCGATTGATGGCATGACTTGTCAGGCCTGCGCTTCAAGAATTGAGAAGGTGCTTAACAAAAAGCCTTCGGTGTACGAGGTAAGTGTGAGTTTTGCTGGCGAGACCGTCAATGTTGATTATGATCCAACCCAAACGACGCCCGAACAGGTGACAGAGTGGGTAAATAAAACAGGCTTCGTCGCTAATGTACAGGCAGCTGATAGCTTATTTGCTCAGACTGACGAAGATACTGCCACTCAATACCCATGGCGTTTGATCGGATTATGGATTTGTTTGGTGCCATTTTTAGTGGGTATGGCGGGTATGTTGGCGGGTTTTGGTATGGCGTGGATGCCGCCAGTCTGGGTTCAGTTTGTTTTAGCTACGATTGTACAGTTTGGTTTAGCGCTACCGTTTTATAAGAGTGCATGGGCATCTATAAAAGGTGGCCTTGCCAATATGGATGTACTGGTGGTCATTGGTACCGTGACGATATGGGTGTATTCGACTTATCTTTGGCTCACGCACGGCGATGGTACTTTAAACAGCCTATTGCAAAGTGGGCATCTGGGCGAACACGGTGCTGGTAACAGCCCAGCCGTATATTTTGAAGCAGGGGTGATGGTCATTGCCTTTGTGCGTACAGGTAAATATCTTGAGGAACGTACCAAGAAGCACAGCCTAAACAGTATTGATTTATTATTGTCACTGACACCTGATGAAGTAGAGCAGCAGCAGCCAAATGGTGATTTCCATCATATTGCGTTGTCTGATGTACAAGTAGGTGACATCCTACGTGCAAAACAAGGCAGCCGCGTCGCTACAGATGGTACCGTCATAGAAGGCAGCGGTTGGTGCGTGGAGAGTCATTTAACTGGCGAGTCGGTAGCTCTCAAAAAAGAGCAAGGTGATGGATTGCTGGCAGGTGCCTTGGTAGAGAATGGCAGTCTACTGTATCGTGTCAGTGCGAAGGGTAGCGATACGAAGCTCGGCGATATGGTACAAGCGTTGAGTGATGCACAAGGCTCAAAAGCCAACCTAGCGCGTCTCGCGGATCGAGTAACGGCTATTTTTGTCCCCGTGGTAGTAACGATTGCGTTGGTTACTTTTGGAGTCACATGGTGGCTAACAGGTATGGTTGATACTGCTTTAATGCACGCAGTATCGGTATTGGTCATTGCTTGTCCTTGCGCGCTTGGTTTGGCCACGCCAGCGGCAATCATGGCTGGTATGGGCGTTGCCGCGCGTCATGGTGTTTGGTTCAAGGATGCACAAAGCCTGGAGGCAGCAGGTAATATCGATACAGTAGTACTCGATAAAACGGGCACATTGACTATTGGTAAACCTACTATCGTCGATCATGTCATGGTGGATAAATCGCTTGCTGTGGACGATGTATTGCAGATTGCGGCCAGTGTCGAGGCGCACGCCAGTCATCCACTAGCAACTGCTCTCGTCAATACGGCTAAAGAACGTCAACTGTCTCTATTTAATGTGACTGACATCAGTGTGATAAAAGGTGCTGGTATACAAGCAAATATCGAAGGGCTTGGGCTGATAAAAGTGGGTACGGCAGAGTTTGCGAACCTGACGCTGCCTAAATTGATGCCAAAAGTATGGCAAATTGCTAGTACCGTTGCGATTAGTATTAATGACGAGCCATTAGGCGCGTTTGCCCTAGCTGATGACTTAAAGGCAGATACGCCGCAAGCAATCGCTGCACTACAAGATGCGGGTATTAATGTGATTCTGATGAGTGGTGATAAGCAGTCCGTCGTCGATCATGTAGCAGGGCAGTTGGGCATTGATAAGGCTTATGGCAAGATGAGCCCGCGTGACAAGGCCAGTCAAATTGCATTATTGCAAACTGCTGGTCATAAGGTAGCGATGGCAGGAGACGGCGTCAACGATGCGCCAGCGATGGCCACTGCCGATGCCAGTTTTGCGATGTTTGAGGGGACTGATGTCGCTCAGCATAGTGCCTCTGCACGTCTAATGGGTGAATCGCTCATGCATATCGATGCGGCACAAAAAATCGCTCAAGCAACGCTACGTAATATCAAACAAAATCTGTTTTTTGCCTTTATTTATAACTGTCTCGGTATTCCGCTTGCTGCGTTTGGGTTTTTAAATCCGATGATTGCGGCAGCAGCGATGGCGCTTAGCTCCATCTCAGTACTCATGAATGCACTACGATTGACACGGTTTAAGACAGAGGTTGAGCTAGATAATACGGTATCCACCTCTCATACGGATAATAAACGCATAGCGAAATAGTAGCTATCATATTTGCTTAGGTATTCTACAAATATAAAACAGACAGCCACCACATATATGTATCTCTAAGATTGTTTTTATGACGGCAAGTCGGTGTAAGATAAGGGAAGTTTGGTAAAATATATGCTATGATGCCAAGCACTATAGCCGACTATTAATCTGCTTTATATCCCTCTAATTGCTAGGTAACGATAGTCACAAGATAGAAAGGTATAAAGGGTTTTTAGGATTACGCGCTATATGATATTTTGCTTTATCTTTTTTGTATGCTAGCTGCCGTTATTTATCTCACAAACTTGGCATGACCAAAGGAATTAACAGACATTATGTACGCTGAAGAAACCAACAACGTCACCGCAATTAAAGACATTCGCGCTCGTGAAATTTTAGACTCGCGCGGCAACCCAACTATCGAAGCTGATGTTATTTTAGCTGACGGTACTGTCGGCCGTGCTGCTGCTCCAAGTGGCGCATCAACAGGCTCACGTGAAGCGCTTGAGCTACGTGATGGCGACAAGACCCGCTTTATGGGTAAAGGCGTCAAAAAAGCCGTTTCTAATGTCAATAGTCAAATTCGTAGCGCCTTGATTGACAAAGATGTGACTGAGCAACAGGCCATTGATGATGCCATGATTGCGCTAGATGGTACAGAAAACAAAGAAAGCTTGGGTGCCAATGCCATGCTAGCGGTGTCACTTGCGACGGCCAAAGCGGCAGCCAAATCACAGAATCTGCCATTACATCAATACATCGCTAATCTACGTAACCAAACGTCGTTGACCATGCCTGTGCCGATGATGAACATCCTGAACGGTGGTGAGCACGCGGACAACACGGTTGATATTCAAGAGTTTATGATTGAGCCTGTAGGCTTCACAAGCTTCTCAGAAGCGCTACGTGCTGGTACAGAGATTTTCCATAGCTTAAAGTCTGTATTAAAATCACAAGGTCTAAACACTGCCGTTGGTGATGAAGGTGGTTTTGCACCGAACCTACGTAGCAACGAAGAAGCCATCACGGTTATTATGCAGGCGATTGAGCAAGTTGGCTACAAAGCTGGCGAAGATATCCATCTTGCGTTAGATTGTGCCGCTAGTGAGTTTTACAAAAACGGTCAATACGTCTTGGCAGGCGAAGGTAATAAAGCCTTTGATAGCCAAGGGTTCTCGGACTATCTAGTTGGGCTGGCACGTCAGTATCCGATTATCTCTATCGAAGACGGTCTTGACGAGTCGGATTGGGATGGTTGGAAGTATCTGACCGAGCAGATTGGCGATAAAGTCCAATTGGTTGGTGATGACTTGTTTGTGACCAATCCTGCAATCTTGCAAGAAGGTATTGATAAGCATATTGCCAATGCTATTTTGATTAAATTTAATCAAATTGGTACTTTGTCAGAAACGCTAGATGCGATTTATATGGCTAAGAAAAATGGCTATGCAACCATCATTTCGCATCGTTCAGGTGAAACGGAAGACAGCACTATTGCAGACTTGGCAGTTGGTACCGCTGCTGGTCAGATCAAAACTGGCTCGCTATGCCGTTCAGACCGCGTAGCGAAGTACAACCAATTGCTACGTATCGAGCAGCAAGTACGCGCAAGCTACCGTGGCCGTGAAGAGTTTATCGGTTTACGTGGCTAAGAGTCTGACTGGCTGTTTGGCGCGTAATATGCGTTAAGTAATATACGCTAAAAAGCTTATACTCATTAGCTGAAGTCAATATTTAGGCGATATATAACCATTTATATATCGCCTAATCAGCTTAAACTTTACTATCCTCTTTTATACCGTTTGGCGTTATCACCTTATGAAATATTTTAGCCAATTTATACTACTTTCTTTAGCCGTTGCAGTGCTTTTAGGACTGCAATATCAGTATTGGTTGGGTGAAAATGGCCGCTTTGAACACAATAAGTTGACGGCCCAAATTGAAGAGCAACAACGTTTGAATGACAATCAAGTTGGGGCAAATAATCTATTACGCACCGATGTTCAAGATTTAAAAACGGGGCTTGAGGCTGTAGAAGAGCATGCTCGCTTAGATTTAGGTTTAATCAAACCCAATGAGACTTTTGTCCAAGTATCTACCGCACCAACCACGCACAGCAACTATTAGCTTTATAAATACACTAGCTTTCACGAATACACTAATTTTTACGACATGAATTAATTTTCATGATGCAGCATCGTAATGTTGTTATTTGACACCATTCATCACACTTAACACCTGCTTTATTCCTCTTTACATATACTGTCATGGGCTCAAACCATGAGTACACTACTATGAATACAACCCCTAATATACATGCCATGATCGTCGCAGCTGGTCGCGGCAGCCGTTTTGGTGCGTCTATCGCCAAGCAATATACAATGCTAGAAGGTCAGACGTTGTTGCAGCATAGCGTGGCACGACTTGCTTATAGCGATTACATTGATAAGTGTCTATTGGTCATATCAGCCGATGACAGCACGGCTCAACAGTTAGAGTTTGCACTTCCTATAAGCTATGCAGTCGGCGGAGTAGAGCGTTGGCAGTCAGTACAGTCGGGCGTTGAAGCGATTAGTCAGACAGGTGCTGATGATTCGGATTTGGTGCTTATCCATGATGCAGCACGTCCCGCTGTACCAAGTTCGGATATCGATCAAGTGATTAAAACAGCGATGCTGGAGCCTTACGGCGCTATTCTAGCGACACCAGTGGCCGATACGTTAAAAGCTTCCTATCAGCTAGCTACCTCCGCAGAAGAGAGTCGTGCACACTCTTATATCAAATCTACTATCGACCGTAGCAACATGTGGCAAGCACAAACCCCGCAAGTATTCCGCTTAGGTCAATTAAAAAAAGTCCTAAATCATGTGTTTGAGCATCAGTTAAGTATCACAGATGAAGCCAGTGCTTTTGAACAACTAGGTTTTCCAATACGCTTAGTCTCTGGTAGTCGCCAGAATATAAAACTGACCTATCCTGATGATGCGGTACTGTTAACAGCGATCATGGCGCTTCAGTCTTAGCCTCAATTCTGCTTCCGCTAACGAGCATCAGTTTTACTCCTTTTATACTTAATGATGGCCATGATAAGCATTATGGCTTCAGTAGCCACTATATCCTCGTTAAAATTTTCTGTACTATTCTTAAAAATTAATTCAAAAATGAACTATTGCTAAAGCCTATACCAAGAATATATATAATCTACTTTGGAATATAATATGGTTATTACATATGTTTTTTGTGTCTGAGCGGGCCTATGTCCAGTAATAGGTTGCTTTAATGACTAAACTAACCTATGATGTAACTAACTTAATACAATTAATATAAAAACTTATAAAATCAATAATATATCAGACCAATTCATTACGCTTAGTTATGTTGTCTCTATATTTTTTCTGAAGTTAGTATGATTGTTTTAGCGACATTTACCTGATAATAGGGAGAAGCTGATTGTCAACAATCAACGATTCAACAAATCCAGTAACGACAGATCTCTGCCAGCTTGTGTATATAAGCCGGATTACCTCTACTGGTCTTTCAAGTCCTAGCACGCTTAATGATATCTCAGAGACCGCGGTTGAACGCAATCAAATAGATAATGTCACGGGTATTCTTTGCTATGGCAATGGCTACTTTTTACAGTGTGTCGAAGGATCAGAGCAGGCACTAACCAATCTAAAAAATCGTTTGTTGGTAGATGATCGACATAAAGAATTAAAGATTTTAGATTTTTCTGAAATTACCAAACGCCGTTTTTCCGGTTGGTCATTACGTTCGATTACCCTTGAGCGTTGGATGACTAAAGAGCCTGAGCTTAAAAAGTTAATGCCATTTAAGCCGTATGAATGGGATTCTAATGAGTGGCAGAAGTTCTTAGACATATTGCAAGGCTACTATGAAGAGCAAACGAGAACAGGCAACGTCGATACGCCTCCTGTCAAATACAGCACGCTAGGGGTGACTTTAAGTAAGGTTGTAGGGCAGCATCAGGCGTTCTTTTTGATCCAGACGATATTGGGATTAATGATAGTTGCTACGTTGCTATGGTTGCTGCTGTAATCGATAGAAATGATTAAAGTTCCCATTAAGCCAAGCTATATTTATAATTAATAAGACAACCAAATAGAAAAAGCCAGCATTCAATTGATGCTGGCTTTTTTATTTAAAAAAATAAGTTAGCTTTTAATAACAGGTATAAAAAAACCCAGTTCATAATTTATTATGAACTGGGTTTTGGTGGTACGCTTGTTAGTCTAATCTAATGCTAAGCAATAGTGCTAACAAGTGACGCCAAATAGTGGCGTCCCCAGGGGGATTCGAACCCCCGTTACCGCCGTGAAAGGGCGGTGTCCTAGGCCTCTAGACGATGGGGACTAGTAACAACACTTCAACTGCTTTCACCATTTATGCTGAAGTGGTGCGTATTTTAATAGTGTCGGCGCTTCCTGTCAAGCCTTTTTCTACGTCTTTTTAAAATTAAATATCTTTTTTTAATTGCGCGACGTGGATGTAGGTCATTTCGCTTCAAATGATAGCGAATCCATAAAGAAGTACAGGCACTAATCGTCAATGCGAGTAGCATATAGCCGAGAATGGTGCCCCATAACTTGAGCTGTGGATCCATAATAAAGTCCCTCCTATTAATCTTGATAATACCTACTATCAAGACAGTGTGAGCAACTTGAACCATCTATAGGATATAACTACATCGCTTAGGAGTGATATTTTATCATCAGACAGTTATTCGTATCGAATAGAACAACTATGTCTGTAATCACGAAAAAATAGTTCCGTCTATATATTATGATATCAATCATATCCCTATTGATTGCCAAATCAAGATGTCAAAGTCATCAAGTATTACAAATAGCACTATTATGTATGATTGGCAATATAGAATATGTGACTTATTGACTGTCGCTATCAGTTGACTCTTCTTTCGCGTCTTCATTGTGCAGCGCATTGGCCAACATGGGATAGTTATTCAGTATATGACAGAATAGTTCAGCAGTCTTTTGAGTGTCATACAGAGCTGAGTGAGCATTCTTACCATCAAACTCTAACCCTGCTGCTTTACAAGCGCGTGCTAGGACGGTTTGACCAAATGCTAATGCTGATAAGGTAACGGTATCGAATACTGAAAAATTATGAAATGGATTGTGGTTTTTGCTATTGGTTCGTAGCACAGCTGCATTCAAAAAAGCCAAGTCAAAATGAGCATTGTGCCCAATTAAGACACATTGACGGCATTCTTCGTCACGGCGTACGTCTTTTAACCCTTTAAAGATGCGGCGCAACGCTGTTTTTTCATCTTCAGCAATAGCTTTACGCATTGGGTTTTTAGGGTCAATACCAGTAAAGGCAAGCGCACTTGGCTCTAAGTTTGCGCCTTCAAAAGGCTCAATATGAGCGTTGAAAGCTTCACCTGGATAAAATACACCTTGCTCATTCAGTAAGACAGGAATGCAGGCAATTTCTAACAGTGCATCGGTCTGGGCGTTGAAACCTGCTGTTTCCACGTCGACGACGACAGGCAAGAACTTGCGAAAGCGGTCTTTTAAGGCCATAGGCGCTTGCTCATCCGTCGCTGAAGCTGCATCTTTCGGGGAATTGCTTAGAGTAGCATCAAGACTAGCAGATTTAGGGTTTGATAAGTCTTCGTCAGGCAAGGTCGCTATGTTTTGATTGGTCATATAAAGTTAAATCACTTTTATCAGTCGTACTAATATATTGAATAAGAAATAAGCATCCTATGATACTAACTGTACCTTTAGTACAAAGAAATCTACTACAAAGGTATCATCAATATCATAGGATAAAATAATAGGTCATTCATTGAATGCTAAGCTTTGCAGACGTTAAGCCTTAATTGACCAAGGTAACGTCTCACCTGCCATCAAGGGCGTCAATGATGCACCATCAAAATAAGGATAGTCAGTCGGCACTTGCATAGGCGTGTTAACAAGCGTGATAGTGCTTTCATTTAGAGGTAAGCCATAGAACTGAGCGCCAAAACGACTAGCAAAGCCTTCTAACTTATCTATTTTTCCAACACTATCAAAGGCAGTCGCATACAAAGGCAGCGCCGTGGCTGCACTATAGCAACCGGCACAGCCACAAGCGGCTTCTTTTTTGTCTGTCGCATGTGGCGCAGAGTCAGTACCTAAAAAGAACTTTGGATTACCACTAGTAGCTACATCTAATAGCACTTTTTGGTGGCTCTCACGCTTCAAAATAGGTAGGCAATAAAAATGTGGTTTGATGCCACCAACTAATAAATGATTGCGGTTAAACATCAAATGCTGCGGTGTGATAGTGGCAGCAACATGGTTACCTTGTGACAATACAAAATCTGCCGCATCGCTCGTAGTGATGTGCTCTACTACTATTTTCAATGTAGGGAATTTCACGATAATTTGAGCCAATACTTCATCTAAGAAACGTTTTTCACGATCAAAGATATCTATATGGTCTTGGGTTACTTCACCATGAATCAGTAGTGGCAAATTGTACTTTTCTAATGCTTCAAAGACATCGACGCAGGCGTTAATATTGGTGACGCCATCTGCGGAGTTGGTAGTTGCCCCAGCAGGGTAGAGTTTGACAGCTTGTACGATACCTGACTGCGCTGCCAACTCAATATCTTGGGCAGTGGTATTATCCGTTAAGTATAGAGTCATACGCGGATCAAAAGCTGACTTGCGCTCAAGACTTAAGTTACTAGCTGCTAATTGCTCCATGATACGTGCGCGGTAAGCAATAGCATCCTGCGCACTTTTGACTGGAGGCACAAGGTTTGGCATACAGATGACACGGTTAAAGCTGCTTGCTGCATGCGGTACGGTCGTGCTCAAAGCGAGATCGTCACGCAAATGAATATGCCAGTCATCTGGCTGAAGGATGGTCAATTCTCTAATCGAATCAGTCATAGTGTCAAAGCGCTCTATATCGTCAAATAAAGGAAACAAAAGGGAGTGATACTGTGGGTCTATCATAACAGATTTGCCCACTTGACTAAATATAAGGCTAGATATCTGTACATAATTCATCGAGCTAAGGTTAGTATCCTGTCGTTAAATGATGTTTAAATTTTGGTGGCAAAAATGAGGTTGACTAGAATTTAAGTCAAAAGCGCACGCCTTATGGCAGTTAGACTTTTGCCCGTAGTAAATATGATGTACACTGAGCAGGTAATTATCGTTCGACTTGCTTTCGATTTGATCGTCGCCTTTTCTAAAACTATATTTCATAATGGGAGTTATTCATGGCTCAACTTGATCCAAAAAATATCAATAAAATCGTCTTGGCTTATTCAGGTGGTCTTGATACCTCAATCATCGCTAAATGGCTACAAGAAACTTATGATGCGGAAGTAATCACCTTTACCGCTGATATCGGTCAAGGCGAAGAAGTTGAGCCAGCACGAGCCAAAGCTCAAGCAATGGGTATCAAGCATATCCATATCGAAGATTTGCGCGAAGAGTTCGCTCGTGATTATGTATTCCCTATGTTCCGTGCTAATGCTATCTACGAAGGTGAGTACTTGCTAGGTACGTCTATTGCCCGTCCATTGATTGCCAAGCGTTTGGTTGAGATTGCTAAAGAGCATAATGCCGATGCTATCAGTCATGGTGCGACTGGTAAAGGCAATGACCAAGTTCGTTTTGAGCTAGGTGCGGTCGCTTTATCACCAGACGTAGTAACCATTGCTCCTTGGCGCGAGTGGGATCTATCAAGCCGTGAAAGCTTGATGAAATATGCTGAAGAGCATGATATCGCAATCGATTATGCGGGCAATAAGAAAAAATCTCCTTACTCAATGGATGCTAACTTACTACACATCTCTTATGAAGGCGGTGTCCTAGAAGAACCGTATACTGAAGCAGAAGATGATATGTGGCGCTGGTCTGTTAGCCCAGAAGAAGCACCTGATGAAGCACAGTATCTAGAACTAGAATACGAAAAAGGCGACATCGTTGCTATCGATGGCGAAGCGCTTAAGCCTTATGAAGTCATGATTAAGCTGAACGAAATCGGTGGCAAACACGGTATCGGCCGTTTAGATATCGTTGAAAACCGCTATGTCGGCATGAAGTCACGTGGTTGCTACGAGACGCCAGCGGGTACTATTATGCTAAAAGCACATCGCGGTATCGAATCACTAACGCTTGATCGTGAAGCTGCCCATCTAAAAGATGAGCTAATGCCACGCTACGCAAAAATCATCTACAATGGCTATTGGTTCAGCCCTGAGCGTATGATGCTACAAGCATTGATTGACAAGTCACAAGAATACGTCAACGGTACCGTACGTGTAAAACTGTATAAAGGTAGTGTGAGCGTTGTTGGTCGTAAGTCTGACGATTCATTATTTGATGAAAAAATCGCTACTTTCGAAGATGATGCGGGCGCTTATGATCAAAAAGACGCAGAAGGCTTTATTCGTCTAAATGGTTTACGTCTAGCTATCGAAGCTAGCCGTGGTCGCGATTTATCTAAGTAAATTTTTTGGCTACTTATAGTCAATTCGTAACTTAGATGGCACAACAAAAAAGAGACTCTATATTAATAGGGTCTCTTTTTTTATGGCTAGTAAATGGTTGCTAAAACGGTTGCTTTGAGGATAGCTATTTCAAAAGTAAAACGCTTTACTCAGCTTTTTCTGTCTCTACCACGTCAGATTCATCTTCGTCTACCATTACGATGGCTACGTCTTGCTGTTGGCGCTCATCAATGGCATCTTGTTCTAATACTTCTTCAGTTGCCAGGATCGCACCGTCAGATTTTTGCGATTGGTACTTTAAGGTAGCGAGCGCACCAAGGACACCAACGACAAGTATGATGATAAGAATGACAGGATTTTTCCATAGCGGTGTAGAAGCCTCATACTCGATAGGCTTTTCACTAGTAGTGGTCGGTGTATTGTCGTTATTGCCGCCGATTAGTCCCAAACTTACTAAAGGCGGTTTAGGCGGATTGGCTGGTTCAGAATTAACGCGCAGTCGATTTCGACTGAGATAGATATCTGAGATTTTGGCCAACTGCAATAACCAACGTTGATGTGGTAAGGCAACGGCATGCATCTCCGTAAATACCAGCATATCGTTGTGACGACCCTGCTGTAGATTGTCAGGTGAGCGTCCAATCGCTTTTAGATAATTGCCTGTTGCCATTTGCATGTCTTGCACAGGTTCATAGCTTTCAGGTTTGAATCCGGAGAGTTCATACCAGTAAGGATCAAAAGGAGGTGGAGTGCTTGATAACTGCTCAGTATTTAGTAACGTACGCTCTGCATTACTCTCTGAGTTGTTCCCTATCGCTTCAACAGCTTCAGTAGTTGTTTCGAGCAGGTCACTATTGCTTTCTGTCTCAGCAGATGAGGTATGCGCATGCTCTAGGCTAAATCGGGCTGCTGATAAAAACTGTGGTTGTAGCGCAAACCATTTATTGATCTCATCACTGTCTAGTTGACTGTATTCTGTCAAAATAGCCAATTCACGCAGCACAATCACGCACAATGAGGTGAGTAGAGTTTGAGCCTGCTGCATCGTTGCATCGATCTTTTCAGCGATATGTTCGCTTGCCTTTATGACACGGGCATTATCGCTAAATACAGCATCTGCTGCATCGTGACGATGGTAGAGTGTGGCACTGATGGTGGCAAAGTTCATTGAGTTATACTGTCGTAACTCTTTGACAGCACTACGACTAAACAGCTTCTTGCTGACTGCTTGTCCCTGATGACGCTGCTGATAGGCAAGAAGCGCACTTATGATGGCTTGTAGACTGGCATCCATCCCTAAGCGAGCTTGCGGTAGAGAGAGCTGTGCAGCATCGGCCAAAAGTGACAGCATAGGCTGGGTATCATGATATAAAAAATCATACATCGACACACGTGTCGGTGAAATAGTCGTCATAATCTGCTAGCATCAAAAAGTGTGCCCCTATATTACGGTGCCAAATGTCTTGATACAATCCCTTGATAATAGAAATTTTCAATCATTTTAATAATAACCTTAATAGTAATCTGATGAATAATAGATAGTTGGAAGCATTTATGACCAATAATAAGACGCTTGATAAACAACTCGTGATTAATATCGCTGAGCAAACATTGACGATGTACCAGCAGCAGACTGAGGTTGCGAGATACGTAGTCTCTACTGCAAAGAATGGTATTGGTAGTCAGCAGGATAGTGGTTGCACGCCGCTCGGTAGGCATATTATTGAACAGAAAATAGGTGGTAGCGAGCCTATAAATGCGGTATTTGTCGGGCGTGTGCCGACAGGTGAGATATACGATGCAAATCTTGGTGAGCTACATCCCAAGCGTGACTGGATATTGAGCCGCATTCTTTGGTTAAGGGGTCTTGAAGAAGGGTTAAACAAAGGTAGCAATAGCCAAGGTGGTTGCGATACTTATGAGCGCTATATCTATATTCACGGTACACCAGATATTGAACCAATGAGTATTCCGCTATCACATGGCTGTATCCGTATGCGTAATGAAGATATTGTAGAATTATTTGAGCAAGTGGAGGAGGGTACGCCCGTTACGATCGTTGTTGATTAGGTCGTGTTGCACACAAATTTAGCCATAGCGCTGACAGAAACTATTTAAACACAATAAAAAAAGACAGCCTGTTATATAACAGGCTGTCTTTTTTATGAAGTGGTTTTACTTTATGAAAGCAGTATCCGTCATAAACATAATATTCCTACTTCTACCAAAACGTTGAGCTGTCCGCAAATTTTGCTAAACGTGCATCAATATGACTCTGGTCATCAGTCAGTATAGCCGTAAACCAACCCGCACCATATAAAGCATTAGCATCTGTTGTTGATTTTAACTCATAGAACTGCTGATATTGATTATCATCGTTCAGTTGTTCTAATGCCTTTTGCGCTTTTATCAGCCGTTTGAGCCAACGTTTGGTTTTCTTCTTAGCTTTTTTCTTGCTTAATAAAGGCGTAGAAAACTCACTGATGTAACGCAAATCTCTTAACTGATTGAGCAGGTCGCTTTCAGTGTGGTCATTATCAGCAATATCTGTGTTTAGATCTACGTCATCGCTCACAAGCTCGGTAACACTTACTTCATTACTTACTTCGTCAGCTTTTTTATTGGTTTTAAGGCATTTTTTATATTGTTTAGAGAGGACTTTCGTTAGCTTATCGCGGGCAAGCTGATCAGTCTGAGGTTCAATGCTTGGGTCGCTCATAGTAAAGGCAATCAGCTCTAGCAAGGTTATCTGAAAGTCATTGGCTTGCAGCGTATTGATAGGTGTGATCTTGATATCTTCGATATCTGTTGTCCAGTCAACGGCAGGCGCGCCACATGCTTGTAGTTCAGGTTCGATCTGTGCATTGATATAAGCAAGTTGATAGTAATCGCTAAGCAAGTTCGCAGTTTGCTTTAGTATCGGCAGCCATTCAGGATTAATTTCATCAGAGAAGTCAACAAATGCTTTCAACGCAGTACGCAAGCGATCAATACCAATCCGTAACTGTAAAATATGATCGTCATCTATGCTGCCAGCGACGATAGCACTACTATTTGGTAGTATCTGCAATAAGCAGTTGTGTACGACCGCACGTATAAAGGCAGGTGTGCTGCTGTCTTTGTCTATTTGCAATTGACTTAGGTTTGCGTTGACTGCTGGACTATGATTTTGTCCGTTAATAAGTAGGCCACCGTTTTCAGCTTTGGTAACGGTAGATAGACACAGCTTATAGCGCTTGCACCATGTTTTGGCAGTCGTAAATAGAAAATCTAAATCTCCTGACACCAGTTCAAACTCTATCTCTTGAATGGCCTTGCGTAGTGAGTCATCAGTACCATGAATAATCTCTCCCTGATCATAAGCCATTTCGATACAGTTATCGGTTTCATCCTCATTACTTTCTGTTAGCAACCGCGTAGTGCGCTCGACGTCAGTAACATAAAGTCGTGTTAGCGTCTTTGCTAGCTTTTTGAGTTTAAAGTCAACCAATGCTGCAGCGACTGAAGTGTCTTCATATATTGTCAAATCAGGTATCAACTCATTATTATCGAGCATCGCTTGTACTTGCTCATTATCGAGTACGGCATTGTGCTCCAAGCGTGCCGCGATACCATCACCACCAGCTTTAATGGTTTGTACCCATGTATCGCCTTCTTTGCGAATACGCAGACCGATACCTGCCTGTGCAAGCTGTTGGTCAGGCGTATCGTAATAATGTGCAGCCAGTTGCGTCACTTGTGAGGATTTAACGTGCGTTTGACGCATTAAACCCTTTAGCCGTGACTCTGGTACCAAAAACTTCAGCTCTATCTCTTGCATATTGGCTCCTAATAATTCTGACTGATGGCTCTGATTGATAGCTTTATTACTATTAGTCTACCATTCTCTGATTGTTTAAACCGCAATAAAAAACCGCCCTACATGATGTAGGGCGGTTTTTTAATAAATACTGCTAATGTGTCGGTTATTAGAACTGGTTCATCGTGTTCTTGCCGCCGCCAGCTTTCAGAGCGTTATCGCCTGAGAAGATTTCTTTGTGGTCATCGCCAAGGTCAGAACCAGCCATTGCTTGGTGCTTAACACAAGAGATGCCTTCGCGGATTTCTTTACGCTGTACGCCAGCTGCATAAGCAAGCATGCCTTCTTCACCGAAGTAGCCTTTAGCAAGTTCATGAACGCTAAGAGCAGTCGTGTGGTAAGTCGGTAGCGTGATTAAGTGATGGAATACACCAGCTTCACGTGAAGCATCACGTTGGAAGTTCTTAGCGGCTACGTCAGCGGCTGCATCAAGCTCAGTACCGTCGTAATCAGCACTCATCAAGTCATCTTTATTGTATGCAGAGATGTCTTTGCCCTCGGTTTCCCACTGAGCGATAACTTGCTTACGGAAGTTAAGCGTCCAGTTGAATGATGGGCTGTTGTTGTATACAAGCTTGGCTTTAGGCTGTTGCTCTTTAATACGGTCAACCATCATTTTGATGTGTTCTACGTCTGGAGTCGGTGTTTCGATCCATAGTAGGTCAGCGCCGTTTTCTAGAGCAGTTACACAGTCAAGTACAACACGGTCGATGTTAGTCTCTTCACGGAACTGATATAGGCCGTTAGGTAGACGAACTGGGCGTACTAGTTTGCCGTTATGCTTAAGTAGGCTGTCGTTTTCTTGAGCATTTTCTAGCGTTACTTCTTCCATTTCGATGAAATCGATGTATTTAGAAGCAAGGTCACCTGGCTCATTTGATACTGGGATTTTTTGTGTTAGTGATGCGCCTTCAGAATCAGTACGAGCAACGATAACGCCGTCTTCAACACCAAGCTCTAAGAATGCATAACGAATAGCGTTTAGCTTAGAGATGAAGTCTTCATGCGGAACCGTTACTTTACCAGCCTGGTGACCACATTGCTTAGCGTCAGATACTTGGTTTTCAACCTGAATGGCACAAGCACCAGCTTCGATCATTTGCTTAGTCAATAGGTAAGTGGCTTCTTCGTTACCGAAACCTGCATCGATATCAGCGATGATTGGCACAACATGTGAATCAAAGTTTTCAATTTTTTCTAGGATAGCTGAAGTGTCTTGGCCAGCTTCTTCAGCAGCGTTTAGCTCACGGAAGTAGTCGTTCAATACTTTAGCATCTGCTTGACGCAAGAAAGTGTAGATTTCTTCGATTAGCTTAGGTACTGACGTCTTTTCGTGCATAGATTGGTCAGGTAGTGGACCAAACTCAGAGCGTAGGGCAGCTACCATCCAACCTGAAAGGTAGATGTAAGTTTTAGAAGTCGTACCGAAATATTTTTTCTTAGCGTACATAGTTTGCTGTGCAACAAAACCATGCCATGCACCTAAAGACTGCGTGTACTGAGACGTATCATTGTCATAATCTTCCATGTCTTGACGCATGATTTTCGCAGTATATTTTGCGATATCCAAACCTGTTTTGAAACGGTTTTGTGACATCATACGTGCAGCATCAACTTCGCTAATGTTCTGCCAGTTGCCGTGCTTTTGCTTTAATTCACGTACTAAGTCGATCGCTGATTTATATGCAGTTGACATCTATAGTCTCCTTGGTGGGGTGTAAAAACAAATAAGTTAATTGTTAAAATGATGGGTCTGTCGCTTTACTAAAATCTTTGTACTAAAAAGTAATATTCAAAATTTGGTCTATCATTGATTTATCGAAGCTCTATTTACCCTAAACAAACCGCTAGGCTATTACAAGAAATTTGCTGAACTCAACAGTTGAAAATAATTGCTGGTTTATAAATATTTATCGTTTCTCACTATATATCTAAAAGGTATCTGAATACTTAATAGCCAGTGATGTCATAATTGGTAGCAAGAGATGTTACAATAATGAGGTCAATTAACCGTATTTAACGACTGATAAAAACCATTAATATATTACTTAGCGACGATATTTAATCGGATGAAAACAGCTTATGAACCTAAAGTTCGTCCTCTATGCTGCAAATCCTTTATAGAACTCACTATAACCACCTTACCAAGATTTATCTAATTTATGATAATTATCTTTGGTATTTCTGTATGATATAATGTTTATATAACAGGGCCTTACGATAGGTTGAATGAGTTATAATGGATGGCTAACAGAAAAATCCAGAACCAAATTAGTAAAAAATAATGAAATTATGCTGTTATAACGCACAAATCACCGTAGCAGCACTACAAATGCCAGCCTTAATATGGCGTTTATTCAAAAGCCAAGAGAACCAAATATGAATTTGCAGCGGGTTGATTTAAATTTATTAGTCCATCTAGATGTGTTGCTACGAGAAAAAAACGTTACTCGTGCAGCCGAGCAGCTTGGGATTACTCAGCCTGCTATGAGTAATATCTTGCGCCGTTTGCGTAAGCTGTTTAATGATCCATTATTGGTACGCTCATCTGAGGGTATGACCCCGACTGAACGCGCACTTGAGCTACAGCCGCGTATTCGCGAGATACTCGCTGACTTGACTCAAGTATTGGAGCCACGTACCGAATTCCGTCCTTATAGTACCTCTCGTGTGTTCCGTATCATGACATCGGATTATGCTGAAGCAACCCTAGTACCTAAGCTAGTAAAAGCACTACGTTCTGAAGCACCCAATGTGATTTTGGACTTTTTGACTCCATCAGATGTCTCTTACCGAGATATGGAGCAGGGACGAGTTGATTTAGCGATTAACCGTTTTAACGAAATACCTCAAAGCTTCCATCAGGTTCTGGTATGGCGTGATACTTTTAGCTGCCTATTATCTTCTGACAGTCCTTATGCCAATCGTTTTAATCTGAAAAACTATCTAAAAGCACAGCACGTTTGGGTATCCAAAACAGGAATGGGTGTGGGTTTTGGGGTTAATCCAGAGAAATCTGGTGGACTAGGGTCTATTGATCAGGCCTTGCAGCGCCTTGGGCAAAAACGTCAAATCAGTGTCTTTACTCGACATTATCAAATGCCTGCTATGCTTGCAGCAAATAAAGATTTGATAGCGACTTTGCCCACGCGTGTGGCAAGAATGCAGGCAAACAATGACAGTATCATGATGGAAGATCCGCCGTTCTTTATCCCTGAGTTTGAGCTTACGATGGCATGGTCACCTCTGTTGCAGCATCATCCAGCCCATCGCTGGTTACGTCAACTAATTATGCATGTAGCGCGCCAAGTCGTCGCTGAAGAAGAAAATCCACCACAAGAGATACCGGTTATTAATCATTTGTTTTGATTGGTTTGTGTGAGTTGAATCTATCTTCTATTAGAGCAGAATATTTTTGATTATCTGAATTTTTAGTAAGAGCATTTTTCTTTATCTCCCACTCTATATAGTTATTAGACCAGCCACTAGGCTGGTTTTTTGTGTTCTAGCATTTAATAGTTAGTATATGATATGTAGTTATACTTAATAAGTCAGTCACACTATTAACATCTTCAACACACTTCACAATATATTGTAAAACTCTTCATCAAATAGCTTGTTAAGATAACGGCAGATAGAAAACGAGCTACCGATAGATTGTGCTATCGACGTAAATTTAACAATTAAAGCTGTCACCGCAAAATAACTACGAGTGGCAATAAACTCGATCATAAATCTCAAATATAAATTCGAATAATAAGGACAGTAACTATGTCAGACATTACTACTATTAACCCAACCACGGGCGAAGAAATCAGTAACTACAATTATATGAGCAACGACGAAGTCAACAAGATTGTCGATGCTTCACATAACGCATTTTTAGAATGGCGTACAGTGAGTCACGAAGAACGTGGCCGTGTCATCAAGTCTATCGGTGATAAGCTGATGGAATATAAAGAAGAGCTGGCTAAGCTGATGACTGAAGAGCGCGGTAAGTTATATAGCCAAAGCATGCAAGAGATTGATCTTTGCAAAGCCATCTGTGATTACACTGCTGAAAATGGCGTCGCTTCTTTAGCTGATGATGTACGTGATATCGAAAGCATGAAAAAAGGGCTAGTGACGTATCAACCTATTGGTATTATCTACGGCATGCAGCCTTGGAACTTCCCAGCGTATCAAGTATTCCGTTATACCATCGCAAACTTGATGGCAGGTAACAGTGTTCTGCTAAAACACGCATCTAACGTAACAGGCTCTGGTCTATTAATCGAAAAAATTCTTCATGAATCTGAATTATCAAGTGATTTGTTCCGTACGATTATCATCGACCATGACCAGTCAGAAGCATTGATTGGCAATGACAAAGTACGTGGCGTGACACTAACAGGTAGTGATAAAGCAGGTGTGATCGTTGGTCAGCAAGCAGCTAAAGCGATTAAGAAAGCGGTATTAGAGCTAGGTTCAAACGATGCATTTATCGTATTAGAAGATGCAGATATCGAAACTGCAGTAGAAACTTGTACTCAAGCACGTTTAATCAATAATGGTGAAACTTGTGTAGCAGCCAAACGCTTTATCGTAGTCGATAGCGTATATGACGAATTCCGTAAACGTATCGTTGAGAAATTTGAAGGCACCAAAGCGGGTGACCCAATGGATGATAGCTCAGATATCGGTCCATTAGCACGTGCAGATCTACGTGAGCAGCTACATGAGCAAGTAGAGCAAAGTGTGGCTAAAGGTGCAACGATCGCTGTTGGCGGTAAAGTACCTGAAGGTAAAGGTAGCTTCTATCCAGCAACTATCTTGGAAAATGTTGAAAAAGGTCAGCCTGCATACGATGACGAACTATTTGGTCCTGTCGCTTCACTAATTCGTGCAAAAGATGAAGACGATGCAATGCGCATCGCTAATGACAGTCGTTATGGT
This sequence comes from Psychrobacter sp. NPDC078409, assembly GCF_050268505.1. Classification (NCBI taxonomy): domain Bacteria; kingdom Pseudomonadati; phylum Pseudomonadota; class Gammaproteobacteria; order Moraxellales; family Moraxellaceae; genus Psychrobacter; species Psychrobacter sp. NPDC078409. The sequence continues at coordinate 117,438 of NZ_JBNNGW010000004.1, read as the reverse complement.
TTAGGTGGCGCGATTTTCTCAAAAGACGAAGAGAAAGCTGTTCGTCTAGCACGTGAGCAATTCGATACAGGTATGGTCTATATTAATGGTTATGGTCTTGCCAATCCTGCACTGCCATTTGGTGGCGTGAAAAACTCAGGCTATGGCCGTGAGCATGGCGGTTTTGGTATCAAAGAGTTTGTCAACATTAAAGCGGTTCATGTATTCTAAGAATGAACTAATTAGACAAATTAGCTAAATAGATAACTATTTACGATTTTAAGTAATAATAAATGGTTATCAAATAAAAAAGCCCAGTTGCTCGTAATGAGTAGCTGGGCTTTTTATTGAGCTATATAAAGCATTATTAAAAGCAGTTTAATAAGCTGAGATTTTTATCCGTCTGTAAGCAATTGCAAAGGCAACTTAGGTAGGTAAGTCTCCGTTTGCGATGGTGTATTATTTGCTTCAAGTGATAATACATTTTTTGCTAGTAGTAAAATCGTCCAAGGTAGTAGCTGATGCTCAAGCTTCTGAACCCGTGACTGTAAGCTCTCTACTGTGTCCTTGATATCGACATTCAATACTGCTTGAGTTAATACCTGACCTGCATCAAGCTCCGCCGTCACTTTATGAATACTACATCCGTGACGACGTTCACCCGCTTGTATAACCCGTTTATGAGTATCTAAACCCTTATAAACCGGAAGTAGAGAAGGGTGAAGATTAATCATGGGCGCTGGTACATTATCAATGAATGAGCCACTTAGTACACGCATAAACCCAGCTAAGACGATCAAATCAGGTTGCCATGCTATTAGCTGCTCGTTGGCATGGGTTTCAAACGTCTTGATGCCCATACGTTTGCCATTAGCAACGTGTGACAATACCGCAACTGGAATATAGGCATCTTTAGCACGTGTCAACGCATAAGCATCTTCACGGTTACTAATAACACCAACGATTTCGACTGGTAGCGCACCTGCTTGCATTGCATTGATTAACACTTGCAGGTTGCTACCACTTCCTGATACTAGAACAGCAATACGCAATGGTTTGATAGGCTGGCTTGCGTTATCAATTGACATTAACGGTACACCACTGCATCCGCCTGGCCATCAGTGCTGCGTTTGACCATTTCACCTATTTGCCAAGCTGTCTCGCCTGCATCAGTCAAGGTCTGGATAGCAGCTTCTGCTTTGTCTTTTGGCATAACGATGACAAAACCAACGCCGCAGTTAAAGGTACGGTACATCTCGCTCTGCGCGATATTACCTTGGGTCTGTAGCCAAGTGAATAGCTCTGAGAACTGCCAGCTATTGGTATCGATGCTAGCCGCTAGGTTATCAGGTAGTACACGTGGCAGGTTGTCCGTTAGACCACCACCTGTGATATGTGACATCGCATGTAAAGCTGAGCTACCAAGCGTGTCTTGTAATGCCTTGATGGCTTTTACATAGATACGGGTAGGAGCCATTAAAGCGTCTTGAATAGGCTGACCATCTAGTTGCTCATCGCTGCTTGTAACATCCACACCGCTAACTTCGATGACTTTACGAACCAATGAGTAGCCATTTGAGTGCGCGCCACTTGAGGCAAGGGCAATCAGTACATCGCCTTCTGCGACATTTTCACCAGTGACGACTTCTGCTTCTTCAACCACGCCTACACAAAATCCAGCTAGATCGTAATCGTCGTCTTGATACATGCCTGGCATTTCAGCAGTTTCACCGCCGATAAGCGCACAGTTAGCAAGTTTACAACCATCACCAATACCAGTCACGACAGTCGCCGCAACATCAACATCTAGCTTACCAGTTGCATAATAGTCTAAGAAGAATAGTGGCTCTGCACCGCAAACCAGTAGATCATTGACGCACATCGCGACCAAATCAATACCAATCGTGTCATGACGGTTCAGCTGTAGCGCCAGTTTTAGTTTGGTGCCGACGCCATCAGTGCCAGAAACCAATAATGGTGAGGTATAACCTGTTGGGATACGGCATAACGCACCAAAACCGCCAAGTCCACCCACGACTTCAGGACGAGTAGTGGCTTTTGCAACGGACTTGATTCGCTGAACCAAAGCATCGCCTGCATCGATATCAACACCGGCATCTTTGTAGCTTAAAGAAGGCTTGTCACTCATAGTCATCTCACAGTTGGGGATAGATAATTGGAATTAGAAGGTAAAGTAATTGAGCACGCAAAAATCAGCGTTATAAAGTTCAAAAGCAAAGTTTAAAGACAGTGCGCGCATTATACCCAAAAACAGACCGTACTCGCAAAGCAACTTGCCAATATTTGACTAAGATTTGCATTAAGTGGCAAATAAGCCGTTAAGAAACAAAAAATGACTGATTTTTTATTGTACTCTGCGATAATAGAACGCTAAATTTATTGTCAATAATGGCCTTAATACAAGTCCAAATGTGATTGACAGAATAAAAACTAATAAACATAAATTTATTAAAAATTAGACTTTTTAGGAACGTTGATACGTCTCAGTTTAGCTAGCTAAAACTAATGAGAAAAGAAAGCAATTCGCCTAGTGACACATCGTGATGACGGCATTTATTTTTTTAGAAAATACTATTACTGACTGACTGTCACTTTTTTTAACCTCGTCCAACTATAGGATTACTTGCCATGATGAATCAACCAATAGATCCTTTTTTTCGGCGTTTATTTATTGTCGTGGCGTTAGTTGTGGCTGTGTTTCTCTTGTATTTAATGATGCCCGTCATCGTGCCCTTCGTTTTTGCCTTTATGCTGGCTTATCTATTTAATCCTCTAGTCAAGCGCCTATCAAAATACATCAAGCGCTGGGTCGCGATTATTATTGTCTACTCGACGATTACTTTGGGGATGGCGTTATTATTGTGGTGGTTGGTACCGACACTATGGCATCAGCTGCAAGCGGCCTGGGATTATTTGCCAAAGATATTTAATTGGTATAACCAAGTAGTACGAGAGTGGTTCAACAGTAATACTCGTATCAAACTGCCCCAATTAGAATCTAAAGAGTTTTCCGATACTCTCGTCGATTATATGCAAACGAACTATAAGTTTGCTGATGCTAGCACCATGATGAGCCAAATACTGACCTCAAGTATGAACTTCATCAATAATGCAGGTCTTATTGTATTGGTACCTATTTTAACCTTCTACTTCCTATTTAATTGGGATCAGCGCTTGCATAACTGGAAGATGGCGATACCAGGTGCTTACTGTCAAAAAGTGACTGAAATAGCTAAAGAATGTGATCTGGCATTGATGGCATTTATCAAAGGTCAATTGCTGGTAATGGTGTTGCTAGGCGCTATTTATGCCGTACAGTTGCAGCTTATCGGGCTAGAGCTTGGGCTTATCATTGGTATGGTAGCAGGCATTGCCAGTTTTGTGCCGTATTTAGGATTTGGTATTGGTTTTATCGCGGCTATTATTGCCTGCCTATTTCAGTTCGGATTGGACTGGACGTATTTGTCATTGGTCGTAGGTGCGTTCTTGATTGGACAAGCTGCAGAAGGTTATATCCTACAACCATTGCTGTTAGGTGATAAGATTGGTCTATCGCCATTGTGGGTCATATTTGCCGTCTTGGCTGGTGCCAGTCTACTAGGCTTTGTCGGTATGCTTATTGCCTTACCAGTGTCCGCTGTCTTAAATGTCTTGTTCCGCCATTTATACAACTACTATCGAACCACTGACTTTTATAAAGGTCGTAAACAACTGGCATTGTTTGAAAAAAGATAATTATCTTATTATTGAACATACTAGATAAAGATCGATATGCAATATTAGGATATGAACGCAATGATTGATAAGGCTTAATGGGTAAAAGACTTGTCAGTCATTTTGTAAATATGTTATATATAGGCGCAGTGTTGATAGTATCAACCGTTTTGGTACCAGTTTTGCTAACGTTGTTTTCAACAAAGTGACTGACCGATTTTTGCAAAGGCTATAGGGCCATTACTTACAGCTGTATCGGCTAGTATTGACAGTAATGAATACAGCTCAAAGTAACCTATCTTTTTTATTATATTTTTCCATTGCACTACGCAACACGAGTTGATGATTCATGGCAGAAGCACAGCTAAGTCTCAATCTGGACATTAAGCATGATGCAAGTCTCAGCGACTTTGCCGGTCCCGGTTGGATGTCGATTATTGATGCAGTACGGCAGTTACATGTCGGCCTGATCGGTCAACTATATCTGTTTGGTAGCCCTGCTACAGGTAAGTCCCATTTGCTGTCTGCTATTTGCGAGTCATTTATCGAGATGGACAAATCGGCTATTTGTTTGTCCCTTAACGAGCTGATTCATACAGATGTCCACGTACTATCATCTTTAGAAAACTTTGATCTGATTGCTATCGATGATTTGGAAGTGCTTGAGCAAAGCAGCCAGTGGCAAGAAGCTTTATTTCACTTGATAAATCGTAGTCGAGAAGGGCAACGCCAGTTATTGTTTGCCGCTAATAAACCAGCCGATGACTTACCATTCCAGTTAAGAGATTTAATGACACGTTTGGCACAAGCACCGACCTTTAAAGTGCCTACTGGTCATGATTTTGCAGACAGACAAGCATTATTACAGTCTATTTTGCGTCGACGTGGATGGCAGTTTGACGATCGAATTATTGATCATTTATTGACCGATGGACCGCATCGTATCGGTGCGATGATGGAAGTACTTAATTATATTCAACCAATGTTCTCTAATCTTGGTCGCAGCAATATCTCAAAAGCAGTCATAAGTGATGCTTTGCGTACCATCGATGAGCAGACGCTTGCCGCGGAACTGGCGGATATCGCTCAAGAAACACAAGTAGATAACGACACGCCTGATCAAGACCAACATACGATGCCACTTGATTTTTAGCAGCAAAACTCTTAGCAGTAAGACCTTTAGCAGCAAAAAATGAATAGCCGTAAGAATACGAATCTTTTGTCCAACTCGCTTTTACTATTAATGGAATAACTTATGAAATCGAATGCTTCTTTGCTAAAAAAATTAACGATAGGTACGTTATTGGTAGGTGCTGCCTCGGTCTCTATGTTGTCACAGGCAGCAGTGACCCTACAGGTTGATGACCATATCAAAGTAACTGCTATTAATGGGCAGGAAATTCAGCAGAGCGCTTTTCAGCCGCTGCAGAAAACATTTACGTTACAGCCTGGACAACACGCTATTACTGCTAAGTATGACCGTCTATATAACTTGCCTCGTGATCAGCACGACTATTTGCGTTCAGGTAACGTCAGCGTGACAGCACAATTGGCCGACAATCAAACATATCGTTTGACTATGCCTAATCAACCAGAAGCATATGAAGCTGCTAAAGACTATGCCAAGCAGCCAACGCTCGCTGTGCAACAGAACAATACGGTCATTGCTAGCCAGCAAAGTATGGTCGGTAATCAAGGCGGCATATTCTCAGGCATTGGTAAAGCATTAGGCGGCGTGTTCGGCGGTGCAGGTGATGCAGAGTTACAGAACCAACGTGCTATCGCCTCTTTAGATCAACCAGTAGTAAATACTACTAGCAACGTCAATACTGGTACGACTACTGTTAAGCAAGCATCTAGCGTAAACACTTCGACTAATACACTAGATACGTTTATGCAAGTTTGGCTACAAGCTACGCCTGCTGAACGTGAAAAAATGCGTCAATGGATCGAGAAATAAATTAATATCCTATAAAAGATAGACAATAAAAAAGCACCTAATTAGGTGCTTTTTTATTATTTAGAACTTGATAATTATTAGAGCTAGTAATGTTAAGCCGAACAAAATCTAACGACTATTAACCCAAAAACGCGTTATACATCCATACCAGTTTTTCTTGCTCTTGTACGTAAGCATCAACTAGGTCAGCTGAACCTTGGTCTTCGCTCTCTTCTGCTAGAGCTGATACTTGACGCTGTTCTGCAATTAACGCTTGCAAGCCAGTGACTACGCCTTTGACGCAGCTTGTACCATCTTTGACGTTTTTATCTTCACTGATACTAGTATGCTGCGTAAAGTCGCTGTAAGCGTGAAGTGGTGTACCACCCAAGGTTAAAATGCGCTCGGCAATTTCATCAATTTGGACCTGTAGTGACGTATACAATTCTTCAAATTGCGGATGCAAAGTAAAGAAATGCTCACCCTTTACATTCCAATGATAGCCACGTACGTTTAAATAAAACACGTGATATGTTGATAGTAGATTATTCAATTGAGCGATAACTTCGCTCATGTCTGCTTTTTCTAGACCGATCTGGTTAGTAGCATTATTAGAATTACTCATAGTATTGTCCTTATAGTGTGAGTGTAGTTATATGATAATGAACAAAGAAGAATAAAGACTCTAACAAATCAAAATACAGAGAAAAATACTTTAGTTTTCATCTGTATCTATTAATATAGACTCTATCTCTTCCTTTGATGCTTATAATAATAGCAAACTATTATTAATAAGTTAAATTTAATAAATACAATTTTACGATTGGTTTTATAAAACTTAAATCAAGTCTCTCTACTGTTCTTCTAAACGATAGAGAGACCTCATTACATTTACACTGGTGGCTGCAAGTTTTCAGGGTTTAAGCCTTTTACAGGAACCACTTCTTGTAAATGTTGACGTATCGTATCGATAGGAAACTTCTGTGCTTGCAAGCGTTTCGGTACGATTTGGCTACCTTGCTGACCTTTTAGCTCAAACATCATAAAGATATAGTCATCAGTCTCATCCCAGCTCTTGATAGAGGTCCAAGGAATAACTGCTTGCTGAGTCGCACCTGCACGCATTTGCATACCGCGCATTTGCGAGTTTTTCATCATATCAGGCTGGTTGCTTGGCATCGCCATGACTAGACCATGCTTTTGCACACCTAACTTCATCTGGCGCATTTCATCTGGCATCTCTTGGTCAGCCACTTGTTTGTCAAACTCTCTTTTTACGTACCATTTAAAACCTAAAGTACGCGCCAATAGATAAATCACTACACCAACCAGCATCAACCAAAATATGATGGTTGAATAGCCTGTTACAAAGATAAGTCCTGCAATAGCGAGTACCACAACCACTGCCATGATGATCCACTCTTTGGTCTTAAAGCTTGATAAACCAAAAGACGGGCTGGCACTGGCAAACAGTTCATACTGTGCTTGGTGAAATTCAGCCTCAGTTAAGTTTAAGGCGACAGGTTGGAGCGTGTAGGGGTACAGGGCCATAAAGGTTTCTCAAATACTTATATTAAAAGCGTTGGATTAAAACTGCCAAAGCGAAGCAGCGATGCCGTACTTGGCTAGAAGTGAATAAAGGTATGCGCTTATCTTACCGAAAAGTACTCCTAAATGAAACATATAAGCAAGACTGTTCACGGATAGATGTCATATTAATGACGTAGTTCACGCTCTATACTCAGCTTACTCAGACTAGACGAAAGCAAAAGTGAGCAATTAGAAATAGAATAACTTGTGATAAGCGATTAGCATAATGAACAAAAGCTAGTGAGAGTCAGTTAAAAACAGGGAAAAGCAGTCAAAGATATCCAAAACATGGTCAAATCTGCCGTGTCTTGGTATTATAGCGTCTACAAGATATGTTGATATAAAACATAACGTCATAGCCAGTTATCACAAAGACCGTGATAGCAGTACGCTAGGCAATTACTCTATAAATAATACTTTTAAACCTTTTACTAACCTTTAGTGTTACAGGCAACTACTATGATTGATCCGAAACTCTTACGCGGCGATTTAAGCGACCTACAACAGCAGCTAGCCACCCGTGGTTATGAGCTTGATATGGAGTTCTGGCAGACGATTGAAAATGAGCGTAAGTCTCTACAAGTCAAAACCGAAGAGTTGCAATCACGCCGTAATGCTGGTGCAAAGCAAGTAGGTGCCCTAAAAAAATCAGGCGAAGACGCCAGTGAGCTATTGGCTGAGATGCAAAGCGTTAGCGGTGAGATTAAAACTGCGGAAGACGAACTACGTACGTTACAAGAGCGCATCACTCAAGCGGCTTTGCAAATTCCGAATATTCCGGCGGCGGATGTACCAGTCGGTACGTCAGAAGACGATAACGTAGAAGTGCGTAAATGGGGCACGCCGCGTGAGTTTGATTTTGAAATTCAAGATCATACGCATATCGGTGAGACGCTTGGTATGTTGGACTTTGAGGCAGCGACTAAGTTGACTGGTAGCCGTTTTAACGTGCTTAAAGGACAATTGGCACAATTGCATCGCGCACTAATTCAATTCATGTTGAACACGCATACGATGAAGTACGGCTATCTTGAGACATATGTGCCTTATATCGTTAATAGCGATAGCTTAAAAGGTACGGGTCAGTTGCCTAAATTTGAAGATGATTTGTTTAAGCTAAGCAATCACACGAATAATGAAGAGATGGATTTTTACCTTATTCCAACCGCTGAAGTACCAATGACCAACTTAGTACGCGGCGAACGTTTGGATATCAAAGAGCTACCGCTAAAATTCACCGCGCATACGCCATGTTTTCGTAGTGAAGCGGGTTCGCACGGGCGTGATACTCGTGGCTTGATTCGTCAGCATCAGTTTGAAAAAGTTGAAATGGTCAATGTCGGTACTAGCGATCAGTCTGATGACCTATTAGAAGCGATGACAGGACAGGCTGAATATATCTTGCAGCAGCTTGAGTTGCCATACCGCACGGTACAGCTATGTACTGGCGATATGGGTTTTGCCGCACAAAAAACCTATGACATTGAAGTATGGTTACCAAGCCAAGATACCTATCGTGAAATCTCTAGCTGCTCTAACTGTGGTGATTTCCAAGCGCGCCGTATGGGTACGCGTGTCAAAGATGGCAAACAAACCAGCTTGGCTCATACTTTAAATGGTTCAGGTTTGGCCGTGGGTCGTACGCTACTAGCAGTGATGGAAAATCATCAAAACGCTGACGGCAGCATTACGATTCCAGAAGTACTACGTCCGTTTATGGGCGGTGCTGAGACTATTTCAGTTTAATAAATGGACTATAAGTAATGAGCTGCCTGTCACTTAGGTCACTTAGGTCACTCGCAGTTTGTTATTTATAACTTAAATTAAAATATATAACTGTCTATCGTTTAACAAAACTGATGTGAGTCATTGCTAAATATAAACGGTCTTGTCACCGCATTTTTGGCTAGGCTCATAGCAAATATGTTAATATTGCATTTTTATTTTATAGCCTATCCATTGAGGACGCCTGTCGCGTTTTTGATGGATTATCCTCTGAGTAAACTCTCCTCTTATCTTCATACTACTCATTCGAATATTAGGACACTCTATGCCAGCTCCAATTAGCGAACGTAAACTAGCCAATGCCATCCGTGTACTGTCGTTTGACGCGGTTCAAAAAGCCAACTCTGGACATCCGGGTGCGCCAATGGGTATGGCTGATATTGCCGAAGTTTTGTGGCGCAAATTTTTGAAGCACAATCCAGCTGATCCTAATTGGCACAACCGTGATCGCTTTGTACTGTCAAACGGTCATGGCTCGATGCTTATTTATTCATTGCTACACTTATCAGGCTATGATGTCAGCGTTGATGACCTTAAAGGTTTCCGTCAGCTGCATTCAAAAACCCCAGGGCATCCTGAACTTGGTTACACGCCTGGTGTAGAAACGACGACTGGTCCACTAGGACAAGGTATTGCTAATGCCGTTGGTTTTGCGATTGCAGAAAAAACCCTAGCCGCACAGTTCAACCGTGACGGTCATAATATCGTCGATCATCATACTTATGCGTTCTTGGGCGATGGCTGCTTGATGGAAGGTATCAGTCATGAAGTTTGCTCACTGGCTGGCACGTTGGCGCTTGGTAAGTTGGTATTCTTCTACGATGATAATGGTATCTCAATCGACGGTAATGTCGAAGGCTGGTTCACTGATGATACCGAAGCGCGTTTTGGGTCTTACGGCTGGCAAGTTATCAAAGTTGACGGTCATGATACTGATGCAATCACGCAAGCGACTGAGCAAGCCATTGCAGAGACTGCTAAGCCAAGTCTAATTATTTGTAAAACCACGATCGGTGCTGGTAGCCCGAACAAACAAGGTCTAGCCGCCAGTCATGGTGCTCCACTTGGTGATGATGAAATTGCCTTGACTCGTGATGCGCTGTCTTGGAAACATGCCCCATTTGAATTAGATGACGAAATCTATGAAGCATGGGATGCTAAAGCCAAAGGCGATGTCCAGCAAAAGAACTGGGACGCTGACTTTGAAGCATATAAAAAAGCCTATCCAGAGCTTGCAGTAGAACTATCACGCCGTCTAAATGGCGAATTGCCTGCTGACTTTGCTAGCCAAGCGCAAGCCTATATTCAACAAACGCAAGAAGCGGGCGGCGATGTCGCTAGTCGTAAAGCTAGCCAAAATGCAATCAATAGCTTGCAGCCTTTATTGCCAGAACTGTTGGGTGGTTCAGCCGACCTAGCTGGTTCAAACCTGACGCTATTTAAAGGCGCTAAGGGTATCGAAAAAGACGCTGACGGTAACTATATCTATTATGGCGTACGCGAGTTCGGTATGACTGCGATTGCCAATGGTATTGCATTGCATGGCGGTTTTATTCCTTACGTAGCGACGTTCCTGATGTTTATGGAATACGCACGTAACGCAGTACGTATGGGCGCATTGATGAAGCAGCGCGTCATCCATGTCTATACGCATGACTCTATCGGTCTGGGTGAAGATGGCCCAACGCATCAGCCAGTTGAGCAATTGACTAGCCTACGTACCACGCCAAACCTACGTACATGGCGTCCGTGTGATGCGACTGAATCTGCAAGCGCTTGGGTAGAAGCAATCAAATCAGAAAACAATCCATCAGCGTTGATCTTTAGCCGTCAAAGCTTGCCACATCAAGCGCGTGATAGCGAGCAAGTAGCGAACATCACCAAAGGTGGTTATGTGCTTGCGAAAGAACAAGGTGAGCTAAAAGCAATCATTATCGCTACTGGTTCAGAAGTTGGCCTAGCGATGGAAGCGTATGAGGCGTTGAGCGCAAATGGTGTTGGCGTCCGTGTGGTGTCTATGCCATGTGCTGAGATTTTCGTTGAGCAAGATGTTAGCTATCGTGAAGCCGTATTGCCAACCAATATTCGTGCTCGCGTAGCAGTAGAAGCCGCGCATGTAGATTACTGGTATAAGTTCGTTGGTCTAGATGGCAAAGTCATCGGCATGACCACTTATGGCGAATCTGCTCCTGCTAGCGACTTGTATAAAGAGTTTGGTATCACGACTGATGCTGTGATTGAAGCGGTAAATAGTTTGGTGTAATAAACCTAACTTAGTTAGTATTTAAAAAAAGAGCTACTAGAGAAATCTAGTGGCTTTTTTTATAGCTTAATCTTTGGCTTTTCTTTTGGTCTGCTTTCATCAATATGGCTATCGATAAAATAACTGCTGCAATCAGTACTAAATTCTGTGCCTCAACATAATGATTTAGTGGTAAATTAGAATAGATTGATTGCTCACAAAGCTATATTTTACTTCTTGTGCAGCTCTCATATAAAAATAAATTATACGACTATAGAACTGGAAAAATTAGATGGATAGTATCGAACTGGCAAATGCTATTACATGGCTAAAACAGATTGAACTAAGTGAAGGCTTGATAGCAGCCTGCATAATCGGAATGTTTGGACTGTGCGGTATTCTCATTGCTCAGAGAGCTGAACGCAAAAAAGAGTATGAAGCCTTTTTGAGAATAAAGTTTGAGGAAGTGGTTTTTAGACTGGTTGATTTTGCAGCCATTATTCAGGAAGTTCAATCCAAAAGTTTTTCAAGCAATTGCGATGAAACTTTGGACGTTGATGAATTTTATAGAGAAGGTGGCAAGATAGAAATATTAATAGCTTTATATTTTCCAGAGCTTGAGAAAAAATATGAGTTGTTTTTAAATGCAGGGGGAAACCTGATAAATGCACAGCATGAACATGAAGTTAATCCTAGCGATAGTACTTTAGATGTACTTAAACAGCTTGATGAAGAATATGATCGGGTTTATAAGAGTTTTTATAAACATATCAAATCATGTTCTTCTGCTTATGCCAAGCCTTTAAAGCATCGTAAGAGAGTGCTGATTAATTAAATTTAAAGAGTTTTGGTATTACGCTTAGCACATTCTATAACCATTCTAAAGATCGCTATTATGTCCCTAAAATCCAGCTTTAAAGGTTTCCTCGGTGAAACCGTCATCAACGTCGCCATGTGGCTAAAGCTTGAAAAAGATGTTTATCATCGATTAAACGGTATTACCTTGCCAAGAGCCAATGGTGGCAGTACCCAAATAGATCATATCATCGTTTCTGTATACGGCATCTTTGTGATTGAAACCAAAAATTATAAAGGCTGGATATATGGTAGCGAGAACCAAAGACAGTGGACACAAGTTTTCCAAAATGGAAGTAAATTTAAATTCCAAAATCCGTTGCGCCAAAACTACTTGCACATTAAGACGCTCGCAGATTTATTAGGCTTGGAGCCCCGCTACTTTCATTCGATGATTGCGTTCATCGGTGAGTGCGAATTAAAAACCCGCGATGAGTTGCCCGAGCATGTGTTGACGAGTGGTATGGTCTCGTATGTAAAGAAAAAGCAAGATAAGATACTCACTGAGGACGAGGTCAAGTCCATCGTTGAGCAGATTAATAGCAATAGATTTAGTAAGTCTTGGCGTACCAATAGAGAGCATAAAGCCTATCTAAAAGACAAGCATAGCAATCCAAGCCAGAATACTGATAATCCCGCACCTGAGTCTATAGTAAAAGAAACCGTTGATAGAACTATCCTAAAAAGCAGAGAAGTGCATCAATGGTCTGGTCAGACTGAAATTGAATCTAGCGATTTACTAATTGATAGTATGGACAATCAGCAGGCAGTCACTCAGCATACAATTACATCGCACGATATTGCTGATAAGGTTTTTCTTACGCCGTTTGAAGTTATGGAGCCTGAACTAGCAGCGAGTTCTTCTGCGACAATTGAGGTGATAGACCATACAGCTGATTTAATTCAAACGCCAACCTGTCCAAGGTGTAACGGTGAGATGATTAAGAGAGTAGCAAAAAAAGGCCTGAATCAAGGTCAGACCTTTTTTGGTTGTAGCAAATTTCCTAAGTGCCGCGGTGTGGTTAATATTGATTAGTCGTTAATCATTTTAACCTTAGTCACCTTAACCATAGATTTCTTCTAAACGTAAACAAGCCACTAATCGACCGTCCCATTCGCGCAGTTGTGGCTCTACTTCGCTACATTGCTGCTTGGCATAGGGACAGCGTTTATGGAGGGCGCAGCCACTTGGCGGGTTGAGCGGACTTGGTAGCTCACCTTGTAGGGTCAAATCATTTTTATGGCCATTTACCGTTGGTGCCGCAGCCAATAGGGCGATGGTATAGGGGTGTTTTGGCGCATTATAAATCGCTTCTTTGGGGCCGTGCTCAACAGCTTGACCCAAATACATCACCATCACATCATCAGCGACGTGGCGCACGACCGACAAGTTGTGCGAGATAAAGACGTAAGCGGTGCGATACTCATCCTGCAAATCCATAAATAGATTTAAGACTTGCGCCTGAATCGATACATCGAGTGCGGAAGTTGGCTCATCAGCGACGACGATTTTAGGGTTGAGCATCATCGCGCGGGCGAGGGCAATACGTTGACGCTGACCACCCGAAAACATATGCGGATAACGACCAGCATGTTCGGGACGTAGACCGACATGTCTCATCATCTCGTTGATTTTGTCGCGCTTTTCTTCTTTAGACAGTTTGGTATGGATATCTAATGGTTCTGTCAATTGATAGCCAATGGTATGCCGCGGATTTAAGCTACCATAAGGATTTTGAAAGACCATTTGAATTTCAGTACGCAACTCTTTTAGCGCTTTTCTGCTATAGCCTGTGGTGCCTTCATCGTTGATAAATAGCTCACCATGTGTAGGCGCTTCGATCAGTGTCAACTGTCGAGCAAGCGTGGATTTTCCGCAGCCTGATTCGCCAACGACGGCCAATGTCTTGCCAGCTTCGAGTTCGAACGAGACACCATTGAGCGCTTTCACGTAGGCCTTTGCTTTGCCCAGACCTTGTGATACTGGATAGTGCTTGTGTAGATTGTCTGCTTTTAGGACCACTTTATTACTCATACTTGTGACTCCAAGGTAGCAGCGTGAGAGGGTCGAGAGGTAATATTAGAATCAATACAACGCACCTTGCCATTGGGCGTATCTAAAATAGGCGGTGGTACTTCACAAGCAGGTTCTTTATACGGGCAACGGGGAGACAGCAAGCAACCAGCTGGCCTGTCATATTGACTTGGCACGACCCCTGGTAAACTGTTTAGCCTATCTTGACCGATGGCTAATTCAGGGATGGCTTGTAGCAATGCTTCAGTATAAGGATGTGCAGGCTTTTGAAAAATCTCTGGCACGGTACTGGTTTCAACCACTTGTCCAGCATACATGACCGCGACATCGCGCGAGTTTTGCGCGACAAGGCCCAAATCGTGGGTAATTAATACCATTGCCATTTGTTTTTCGCGTTGTAATCTGCTCAGCAAATCCATGATCTGTGCTTGTACCGTGACATCCAAAGCCGTGGTTGGTTCATCTGCGATAAGCAGTTTTGGCTCGCAAGCAATAGCCATCGCAATCATAACCCGTTGACTCATACCGCCTGATAGCTGATGCGGATAGACCTTAAGTCTGTTTTTGGCATCGGGCATCTCGACCAACTCTAGCAGCTCTAAGATGCGTGTTTGTACGGCTGCGCCTCGTAAACCAAGGTGCTTGCGTAGCACTTCACCTAGCTGCATCTCAACCGTAAAGCTTGGATTTAGGCAAGACATGGCATTTTGAAAAATCATAGAGATGTCTTTACCAATGATGCCGCGTCTCTCTTTGGCTGACATACTGAGCATGTCTTTATTGTCAAAGACCACTCGCTGTGCGCGTACGGTCGCGGAAGGTGGCAACAGACCCATTAGCGCCATCATAGTGACTGACTTACCTGAGCCAGATTCACCCACGACAGCGATGACTTCACCTTGGGTTATCTTTAACGATACATCATCGACTGCGCGAAAGGCACGCACCCCTTGTCCAAAAGTGACAGACAGGTTTTCGATATCTAATAGCAACGGTGAGTCTTTTGTTGATGCACCATTCATAGACGTATGAGTGATAGGCGTATTAATTAATGGTTCAGTCATCTTAAGTCACCTGCTTTAATTTAGGATCTAGCGCATCGCGTAAGCCATCACCAGTCAGGTTAATCGATAGTGCTGCTAAGAAAATAGCGACACCCGGCCAGATTGCTAGCCAAACGTTACTTTGAATATATTGACGCGCCGTACCTAGCATCGCGCCCCATTCGGCATCAGGTGGCTGTACGCCAAAGCCTAGGAAACCAATCGCACCCGCTTCTAAAATAGCAGACGAGAAAATCATCGTTGCCTGTACGATAAGCGGTGCCATACAGTTGGGCAAAATAGTAATAAACAACAAACGCAGTACGCCAGCGCCCATCACTTGTGAGGCAATAAAATATTCACGTTGCAGCTCTACCATCGCCGTCGCACGAGTCAGCCGAATAAAAGGCGGCGTACAGACCAGTGCGATTGTAATAATCGTATTGGTCATAGATGGTCCTAAGATAGCGGCAATGATAATGGCCAATAGCAAGCTCGGATAAGACATCAAGATATCATTGACCAACATGACCGCTTTGCCCCAGACCTTTGGCCAAAATGCTGCACTCAGACCTAAAGAAATACCGACCAGCATAGCAAGGGTGGTCGCGCTCAAACCGATAAACAGTGAATAGCGCGCGCCATACATCACTCGCGATAAGGTATCGCGGCCAGCATCATCAGTACCTAGCCAAAACATCGTATTGCCACCATCCAAAAAAGCAGGGGGCAATTGCTCTTGACCGGTAAATAGCTCATAAGGGTCATGAGGTGCAATGGCGGGCGCGAGTATGGCAACAAGCACCATGAGTGCCAGTACGATAAAACCAAGCACCGCGCCTTTGTTTCGGCAGAACGTCGACAAAAATAGTTGCCAAGAGGATGGCGGTGTGGCTGCCATCAGATTGACATCAGAGGGGAGAACAGAAGGCTTCATGAGCATTTCCTATAGTGGCTAACGCGTTGCAAATATGTAGAGTTCCATTTCTAGCAATCATTCCTAGTAATCATTCAGGAATGTGCTGAAAACGACTCAAAACCAGGCAATCGCTATTTTTCACTACTTATAATATGAGTATTTATCAATGTTGAATTAAGAAGTATGGCGAATACGTGGATTGATCAGACCATACAAAATATCAATAAATAAACTAACCAAAATCAAGGCAGTGGCCACCAATAAAATACCGTTTTGTACAATAGGGTAGTCACGAGTGAAAAACCCATCGAGTAGCCAATTACCAACGCCTGGCCAACTAAAGATAGTCTCGGTAATAATGGCGCCTGCGAGCAATGTCGCCATCTGTAGGCCAACGACTGTAACCACCGTAATCAAGGCATTACGCATTACGTGGACTAGTATCACTCGGCGTGGAGATAAGCCTTTGGCCCGTGCTGTACGCACATAATCCTCATCTAACACCTCTAGCATCGCAGAGCGTGTCATTCGCGCAATCATTGCTAACGGAATGGTCGACAAGGCAATAGAGGGCAATATAAAGTGTTTGACCACGTTCCAAAACGCGCCAGGCTCTCCTGAGCTTAGTGAGCCGAGTAACCATGACCCATACAGTGGTTGCACATCTAAAAACTGTGCAACAGATATGACTCCAGCGACAGGCAAGAGACCTAAATAGTGAGCGAAGATACCAGTCAGGATGGGACCTAATAAATAGATAGGCATAGAGTAGCCTGCCAACGCGCCTGACATTAGGGTGTAATCAATCCATGTACCACGGCGCAGGGCAGCAAAGATGCCTAAGCTGACACCAATGACACTAGCGATAACAATAGCGCATAATGCCAATTCTAGAGTAGGAACAAAGTGAGCAAAGAAGTCTTGTAGTACGGGCGTACGAGTACGAAAGGACTGACCGAAATCACCCGTTAGGATACCAGTCAAATAATCCCAATACTGGGCGACGAGCGGTTTGTCTAATCCTAGCCTTTCTAAGGCACGAGCATGTAGCTCTGGATCGACCATACGCTCGCCCATCATAATCTCGACGGCATCTCCAGGTACGAGACGAATCAGAGTAAAAGTTGATAGCGTTAGACCAAGATAGACGGGTATTAAAATGGCAATACGACGCAGAATATAAAGTAGCATGGGCTGCTCAATAGTTGTGGTTCAATGATTAAAGTATTAGCGATGATGAAGAGATCCGTGACAAAGCGCTTAATTCATATTGTTCATATCATTCATATAAGTGCGGCTGGAGCAGAGTATCTGACCCAGCCGCACTTATATGAATGAATAAAATGAATAAATTGCTTACGTTGTAACGGAGTTAATCAGTCAAGGTTATTCAACTTTTACACCATCGAAGCGTATTGAGCCAAGCGGACTGATTTTATAATCGACAACGTTTGGTGCGGTGAATACGGTCACTACCGAATGCGCCATTGTCGTCCAAGGAAGCTGCTCTTTGAATATTTGCTGAGCTTGCTCATATTCACTGACACGCTCATCTTGATTGTTAATCTGACGGGCATTGGTCACCAAATTATCGAAGTCTTTATTACACCAGCGCGAGTAGTTATTACCACCGACCGCGTCACAAGACAATAACGAACCAAGCCAGTTGTCTGGATCACCATTGTCGCCAGTCCAGCCTGCTAGAATGACATCAGGCTCACCTTTAGCAGCGCGTTTTAGGTACTCGCCCCACTCATAAGTCACAAGCTTGGTATCGACGCCAATCTTCGCCCAATCGGCTTGTAGCATTTCAGCCATTAGCTTGGCGTTTGGGTTGTACGGACGCTGAACTGGCATATACCATAGATTGATAGAAAGGTTATCCGCGCCAGCTTCTTTGATTAGTGCTTTTGCTTTTTCGACATCATAAGGCGCATCTTTAAGTGACTCATCATAGCCCCACTGCGTTGGCGGCATTGGGTTGGTTGCCTTGAGGCCTTCGCTCTGATAAACCGCGTTAATAATAGCGTCTTTGTTGATCGCCATATCTAATGCTTGACGCACTTTAAGATCACTCAGTTGAGGTTTTTCTACGTTATAACCGACATAGCCGACGTTGAAGCCAGGCTGATCGAGAACAGTGGCTTTACCTGATTTTTTGACAGATTCGATTTCGGCAGGTTTTGGATAGGCTGACACGTGACATTCCCCAGCTTGCACTTTCTGTGCACGAACTGCCGAGTCTTTCGTGATGACAAACACTAGGTTGTCGATATAGATATCGTCTTTATTCCAATAATCTGGGTTTTTGGTATAACGAATTTGCGCGTCTTTTTGGTATGAGGTAAAGACGAAAGGTCCAGTACCGACGGGCTTAGTATTGATATCAGCAGCATTGCCAGAGGCTAGCAATTGATCTGCGTACTCAGCAGAACCAATATAAGCAAAAGGCATCGCTAGGTTCTGTAGGAACGGCGCATTGGTTTCGCTAAGGGTGATTTTTACCGTATAATCGTCGACCTTTTCGATATTAGAGATAATATCAGGTAGTCCCATGCCGACCGAATATGGGAATTCAGCAGGATAAGCTTTGTTAAATTCGAAGTCTGGGTCAGTGATACGTTCTAGCGTAAAGATAATGTCATCTGCGTTGAAATCGCGAGTTGGAGTAAAGTAATCAGTTGTACCGAATTTAACCCCTTTGCGTAGATTAAAGGTATAAGTTTTGCCGTCTTCACTAATATCCCAGCTCTCCGCAAGTCCTGGTTGAATCTCAGTCTCCGCTCTTTTGAATTCTACCAAGCCATTGTAAATAGGGAAGGCACTCGCATCAAAATCCGTACCTGAAGTATATTGCGCTGGATCGAATCCAGCTGGGCTACCTTCTGAGCAATAGAGCAATGTTTTGGCGGCTTTGGCATCTGAGCTAGCAGCAGAGTCATCCGTAGTTTTGTTGTCTCCACTACAGGCGCTGATACCTAAGACAAATGTCGCCAACATCGTAAGTTTGAAGAGTGATTTTTGCATTATTACATCCTATGTAATGGTAGGTAGGTACTCATGTATCCATGCGTTCGTACTCGAGCATGAATACGATGAGAAAGCGTTTAGTGACCTCTAAAGTGTCTATCTATGCAGTATTTTATATGTACAAAATAAAACATATTAAAGGTTGTTATAACTTTAAATTATATAGACGGAAACTAAAAATATAAATAAGTCGTTCGAATATACTCTCTTAATCTGTGATAATGCAAGCGATAAATAGACTAATTTTGATAAAAAATGCACAGTTTTACCGTATTTAGCATCAATAAGATATTAAATACTAGATTCTATGGCTTTATGTTTGTTAAATCTAAATAATTAAGAGACATACTTCTAGATTGCTAACCAGTTACAATTTTACTAGGTGTAAACAATTAGAAATAATAAAGTTATGTCTCTTTGAAGTAGCCAACTATAGGCCGTTTGTCCAATGCAGCATTAAACAGGGCTATGATTCGTTTTAATGAGATCGGCTATTTTTTCGGCAATCATAATAGTTGGCGCATTGGTATTGGCGCTAATAAGCGTTGGCATCACTGAAGCGTCGATAACTCGTAGTCCGCTCACACCTCGTACCTTTAATTCCAAATCAACCACAGAGCTGTCATCTGAGCCCATGCGGCAGGTGCCTACTGGATGGTAGATAGTATCTGACTTATTTCGGATATAGCCGAGCATGCCGTCTTTTTCGAGGTAAGGGGCAGGATAGTCTTCAGTGATGTACTTAGCGAGTGCGGGCTCTTGCATGATGGCGCGAGTACGCTCGGCACCGGCAACCATGTACTCTACGTCTTTTGGATGCGACAGATAGTTTGGATCGATCAAGACGGCATCAGATGGGTCGGCTGAGTCCAATCTGACAGTACCTCGACTTTCAGGCCGTAAGTAGCAACTGTGACAAGAGACAGCAAATCCGCGTCTGAGATCGCGGCCATGCTCGATCACGCGTGAGATGACAAAGTGCAGCTGTGTGTTTGGCCACTCTTTTGGGTCATCACCGACGCTAAAGAACGCACCTGCTTCTGCATAGTTGGTAGACAGCAGCCCTGTACCGTCTTTTCTCCATTGCCGAATACTTTTGGTTAATGTCGAAATCGATGCTATGCCAATACCGATGACATCAGTCGTATTGACCTCGTAATCAAAGACGACGTCTAAGTGATCTTGTAAATTACCACCGACCTCAGGTGCATCTACCACCACGTCAATACCATGAGACTGTAAATGCTCTGCAGGGCCAATACCTGAGAGCATCAAAACTTTGGGTGAACCAAACGCACCACCTGACAGTAGGACTTCATGACGTGCCGTGACAGTATGTTCGACACCGTCTTTTTCGTAGACGACGCCTGTCGCTTGATTGTCTTCGATAATGACGCGGTTAGCCTGGGCATGAGTGATGACAGTTAGGTTGGAGCGGTTTTGGACAGGATGTAGATAGGCGGCCGCGGCAGAGCAGCGTTGGCCTTGTTTTTCACCATGGAAATGAGTGACTTGATACAATCCTGTACCGTCTTGCTTTTCGCTATTAAAGTCGGTGTTATGATCTAGGCCATTGGCAATCGCAGCTTCTACGAATGCCTTAGAGATGTCTCGTGGACTGAGTAGGTCGCTCACATGCAGCGGCCCGCTATCACCATGTAGATCATCGCTACCACGAACGTTGTTTTCAGCTTTGATAAAGTAAGGCAATACATCGTCAAATCCCCAGCCAGTACAGCCTTGCTTTACCCAGCGCTCATAATCTAGCTTACTACCGCGTGTATAAATCATGGCATTGATCGCTGATGAGCCGCCCAGACATTGTCCACGCGGCTGAAAACCTTTACGGTTATTAAGGTGCTTTTGCGGGGTGGTGTGAAAGCACCAATTGTTCAATTTCAGCGGCTTGCCAGGAACCATCAGAATCAGTCCAGCAGGCACGCGTACTGCTAGATCTTTGCCATCACCGCCGTACTCTAATAAGCAGACACTGATATCTGGGTTTTCAGTGAGACGGCTGGCGAGCACGCAACCCGCCGAACCTCCGCCGACGATGACATAGTCAAATGTTGTGTCAAATTCCATTTTATATTCCTTATAGCATCCATGCTAATTAAAATAGGGTACGCTTTACAGTAACTATTATTCTGCTGAAATAATAAAATAAAAATGACTCTGCGGTATCTGTTTGCACCAATATCATAGGACAAGCTAAGACTGTTATATTCGGTACATTATTTAAAATTAATGCTACCGAATTTTGCACCAAACGTCCTTATATCGCACAGATTTCTGAGCGTACGATAAAGCGTTTGCCTTCAGGGATTTCTAACGAAAAGCTCGCACCGCGGCCATTGACGACATCAATGGTGAGATCAGTATGCTGCCATAAATTGTACTGTGCCTTACCCATATAAAATGGACAGCCAGCAAGCTCACCAACCAACACATCCTGACCACCCACTTTGAACTCTCCTAATGGATAGCACATGGGCGAGCTACCATCGCAGCAGCCACCTGATTGATGAAACATTAGCTCACCGTGCTTGGATTTCAATAGCTCAATTAGCTCTTTACAGGACTTTGTTGCTGTAATTTTCATAATCAACTCCTATGCTATCAGTGTCGAAAAGTCATATCATTCTAAAAAACTATTATTCAAAACATGGCTTTTTACGACTTCTTAAAGTGAAAATGCAACCTATCTTGCGACAGATTGCATTTGTTTTTTAAGTACTGTCATGCGTTCACAGGTTGGATTAGAAGAAACCCATTTTTTTAGGGCTGTACGAAACCAGCATGTTTTTGGTTTGCTGATAATGATCGAGCATCATCAGATGGTTTTCGCGGCCGATACCTGATTGCTTATAGCCACCGAATGCCGCATGTGATGGATATAGGTGATAGCAGTTGGTCCATACGCGGCCCGCTTGGATACCACGTCCGAAACGATAGGCTTTATGTACACTACGTGTCCAAACGCCAGCGCCTAGACCATATAGGGTGTCGTTGGCAATTTGCATGGCTTCGTCGTCGTCTTTAAAGGTGGTGACAGCGAGTACAGGTCCAAAGATTTCTTCTTGGAACACGCGCATGTCGTTGGTGCCTTCAAAGATAGTTGGCTTAACATAATAGCCGTCTGCTAGGTCGCCATCGTGTTTGGCTTGATCGCCACCGACTAGGACTTTTGCACCTTCTTTTTTACCGATATCAAGATAAGATAAAATTTTCTCTAACTGGTCTGAGCTGGCTTGCGCGCCAATCATAGTCTCAGTATCTAGTGGGTTGCCCATTTTGATGGCTTCGACACGAGCGATACAGCGTTTGATAAATTCGTCGTAGATGCTTTCGTGTACGAGTGCACGTGATGGGCAAGTACAGACTTCACCTTGGTTTAGGGCAAACATGACTAGGCCTTCAACCGCTTTGTCCAAGAAGTCATCGTCTTCATCCATGACATCAGCAAAGAAGATATTTGGGCTTTTGCCGCCAAGCTCTAGTGTGACTGGAATGATGTTTTCGCTGGCGTACTGCATGATGAGGCGACCGGTTGTGGTCTCACCAGTGAAGGCAACTTTATTGATACGCGGGTTAGAGGCAAGTGGTTTACCAGCTTCGACACCAAAGCCATTGACGATGTTTAACACGCCTTTAGGTAAGATGTCAGCAATACCGATCGCTTCTAACATATATAGTATCGATGCAGGCGTCTGCTCAGCAGGCTTCATGACGATACAGTTACCAGCGGCTAGAGCCGGAGCGATTTTCCATACTGCCATTAGAATAGGGAAGTTCCATGGGATAATCTGCCCGACAACGCCAAGCGGCTCATGGAAATGATAAGCAACAGTGTCTTTATCAATCTGGCTGATACCGCCTTCTTGGGCGCGGATGGCACTGGCAAAATAACGGAATTGATCGATGGCTAATGGAATATCTGCCATTAAGGTTTCGCGTACAGGCTTGCCGTTTTCGTAGCATTCAGCAATAGCGATCGCTTCTAGATTGGCTTCCATGCTATCTGCGATTTTTAATAATAAATTCGCACGTTCAGCGACGCTGGTTTTGCCCCAAGCGTCTTTGGCAGCATGCGCGGCATCTAGGGCTTTTTCGATATCTGCTTCTTTTGAACGGGCAACTTGGCAAATGGTTTTACCATCGATAGGGCTTGGGTTGTCAAAGTACTCGCCATCGACAGGAGGGGTCCACTCACCATTAATAAAGTTATCGTATTTTTCGCGGAATTGGACGGGACTGTTTTCAGTATTGGGATAAGCGTATAACATTAACCACTCCTTATTGTGTATTATGGTTATTTAAAATATGGTTACTTACGTATGACCATTTAAAAATACATTCTTGGTCTTCCTAACCAAGTTATCATCCTATCGTACTGAGCTTTTTAGCAGAACGATAATGACTTTTTATAATGATATATTTTGTATCGTATAACTTTAAGTTATGTGATATGAGTCGGTTAAAATGGTTCGCAAACGGTATGCAGCTGTTATAATTGTGAGCATCTACTTTGGCTGGCTATGATTATTGAATTAATCATGGCGGCTTTCTTTTTGTACTATTTCTTCTTCATAATATTGGTTGGTTTGGATCTATGCGTCAATCTTCTGCTCTTGATATCCTAAAAACAGGTCAAAACGTCTTTTTGACTGGCTCAGCAGGTTCAGGTAAGACTTATACTCTCAATCAATACATCGATTATTTACGCGCCCGCCGTGTCCCTGTTGCGGTGACAGCCAGTACGGGTATTGCTGCCACGCACATGAACGGTACGACGATTCATAGTTGGTCAGGTATCGGTATCAAAGATGAGCTGACTGATCGAGATTTATCCACCTTGTCACGCAAGCAGTTTTTAGCAGACAGATTGAAAGATACTGCGGTCTTGGTCATCGATGAGATATCAATGCTACATGCCAAGCAGCTTAACTTGGTCAGCCAAGTGCTCAAGCATATTCGCAAAAATGACAAAGCGTTTGGTGGTATTCAGGTGGTAGTCGCAGGAGACTTTTTTCAGTTACCACCGATTGGCAGTAAAGGTGAGACGAATCGTGAAAAATTCGCCTTTATGTCTGAGGCTTGGCTCGATGCCAAGTTCCATATTTGCTACTTGTCTGAGCAGCATCGTCAAGTCAGCGATGCAGCCAATGGCGGTCTCGATTTGGATGACATTCTTAACCAAATTCGTCGTCAGGAAGTAACCTTTGAAGCGATTGCCGCTTTAGAAGCGACTTATGACCAGAGTGTCGATATCAAGCGTACGCGTCTGTATACCCATAACCTCAACGTCAATAAAATCAATGACAAAGAGCTGGCGTCTCTAGATGGCGAGATGATGCGTTTTGAGGCGACGGCAACGGGCGATAGTAAGCTGGTTGAGACGCTAAAAAAGACCGTGCGTACCCAAGACGAGCTGATTCTCAAAGTCGGCGCCAAGGTGATGTTTATCAAAAACAATGCTGAGCTTGGTGTCTCTAACGGGACGATGGGCGAGTTGATTGGGTTTGCTGCTGTCAAAATAGACGATAAAGACAGTAGTGACGCGTTAATCGAAGACGATAGCAGCGATGACGTTGATGAGGATGCTACTGGCGAAAAAACGACAAAAGGTAATAAGTCCGCTGCTAAAAAAGACAAAGAAAAACCAAAGTCAAAGAAACCAACGACCCAAAAAATGCCTGTCGTGCGGCTTAATTCAGGACGAGAAGTTATCGCTGAGCCTGAAGAGTGGATTATCGAAGATGAAACGGGTGACGTGCTGGCAAGTTACTTACAAGTGCCGCTCTGTCTGGCATGGGCGATTACCATTCATAAGTCGCAGGGCATGACCCTCGATGCGGCTGAAATCGATTTATCGCGTACTTTTGAGTTGGGACAAGGCTATGTGGCATTGTCACGCCTCAAGTCGCTATCTGGGCTACAGCTGCTGGGTATGAATGACATGAGTCTGCAACTTGATCCATTGGCACGCGGCGCAGATAAGCGGTTTTTGGTACTGTCTGAAGAAGCGGATACCAATTATGCGATGCTAGATGAAGAAAGCATGCAGCAGGCACATGAAAAATTCGTCTTGAAGTCAGGTGGGACATTGAGCAAGTCGGTAATCGATGCTTACGCCACCCTACAAAAGAAACGCCGCGAACAACAGCAAGCGAAAATCGATAAAAAACAGAAGTTAGGCAATCAGGTCTCTGACAAATCAGACAGTACTCTACTTGCGACCAGAGTTTTGTTAGAAGAGAGTTTGACCATTGCAGAGATATCACAAGCGCGTCAGTTGTCACAGTCGACCATCATGCGTCATATTGCTGACCTAAAATCACAAGACCCAAGTCTTGCCTGTGATCACTTGCGTCCAGATGATGAGGTAATGACAGCCGTTGGTAATGCCTATGTCGCTATTAAAGTCGCCAATAATCCAAATGACTTCAATGATGACGGTAGCATCAAGCTGCGTCCGATGTATGATCATCTCAAGCAAAGTATTGACTACAATACCATTCGCCTCGCATTGATTTTTATCACCCCATAGTTTTGCTGCCTATAATTTTATTGCCTATAACTTTGTTACCTTTAGTTTTATAGGCTTTATCTTTGCTATTTCTTAGTATTCAGCAATCATTAGCGCACTCAACGTGATAACGCTCAGTCTTTACCCCCATTTATAGCGATACCCTTTATGTCCGATGTTATGCCTGATTTTTCGAGCGCTACTTATCAATTGACCTCTGACCCGATAGCGGCGACGTTCCGTGCTACTGGTGAGCATACACAGCCACTGAGAGTCGCTATCAATGGCTTTGGTCGTATAGGGCGCAATGTTCTTCGCGCTTTGCTAGAGCGCTTTGAAGTGTTGGGCCGCGCGATTCATGTGGTAGCAATTAATGACTTAGCGCCAGCGGATATCTTGTTGCATTTACTCAAGTTTGATAGCACCCATGGCCGCCTCAGTCGATTAGGGGTAAATGCTGAGATTGTAGAGAGTGAGTCAGGTGGTACGAGCAAAACTGAGCTCTGTCTGACCAAAAACAATCTGACCTACTGCATCAATATGCTATCAGAGCCTGATCCCAAAAATTTACCTTGGCAGGCGCTGGGTGTCGATGTGGTTTTAGAATGTACTGGGCATTTTCGCTCATATGAGCAAGCAACGCTACATATTGATGCTGGCGCGCAGCAAGTAATTATCGGTGCCGCGCCATTCGATGATGTGGATGCTTGTATCGTCATGGGCGTGAATACCGATGCGCTCACGCTTGAGCTACCGATTATCTCTAGTGTTTCTTGTACCACGCAGGCATTGGTGCCGTTGATTGATACGCTTGATAAGGCGTTCGGTGTGCAGTCCGCCATGATGACAGAGATTCATGCAGTCACCGCTGATCAGACAGTTCTAGATCAAGCACATCGAGATCCAAGACGGGCGCGCGCTTCTGGCTATAACATTATCCCGACGACATCCAGTAGTATCGCTGCGACAGAACGAGTGCTACCAGCCATGGTCGGCAAGATAAATGGACATTCGATACGGGTGCCCACTATCGACGTGGCTGCGATTGATGTCACCTTTGTATTTGATACGCCAGATGTCGATGTTGAGACAGTACGAGAAGTACTTAAATCTGCTAGTCAGGCACATTTGCATGACATCATGGCTTATACCGATGAGCCATTGGTATCTAGTGACTTTATCCATCAGACTGAGTCGCTTATCATTGATGGTCAGCAACTTATGCAAGTGGGTGGTCAATATAAGGTTTTTGCATGGTACGATAATGAATGGGGCTATGCCAATAGGCTGCTCGATATGTGCTTACATCTGGCCTCAAGCAAGCGGTAATGCACCAATTTACAAGTATTCGAAAATTAATTGAATTTTTTTAGTTTAGGGGCTTGCATTATAAAATGATATCTATATAATGATGCACCAATGGAGACGTGGCAGAGCGGTTGAATGCACCGGTCTTGAAAACCGACAAGGGTTAATAGCCCTTCGAGAGTTCGAATCTCTCCGTCTCCGCCAAATTCGAAAAACCCCCAATCAGCAATGATTGGGGCTTTTTTTTATGGTATTGATAAAAGTATTAATTAGTACCTTTTATAAAATCCTCAATAGTAGGTTATACAGCTACTTCACTAACGAATTTTCAAATTCGATTGTCTGATCATCTATTAAGGTAAGCGTACCTTTATTAATCTCGATAGTGATGCCACTAGCATTTTTGATAGCGCGCATGACATTGATATCCTCAATGCTGCTTTCAATAATGATCTTGCCAGACTGTTCTGGTGCGATAGGTGGATCAAACGTTGTCAAAGGCACATTAAAGTTTTTGCCCTTTGTCAGGTTGGCGTCCTTCATAGTCAGCGTCCCTTTAAAATTTTTTATCGCGCTTTTGCCATGATTGGATAGCATAAATTGCATTTTGACTTGATTTAAGCTATCGCTATCACTGGTTTTTACAGGTAGTAGGGCGACAGGGTACATCTGTGCAGTAGCGTGAGTCGCCTGACCTTTGACAATTGGGCTTTTCTTGCCCGTTGGGTTGTTTGGATGCAGACGCTCGTATTCACGCTGTTGTATCAGCGCTTGCTTGATAGTGGTGCGCGGCATCGCTCCTGATTCATAGGCATCGCTCAATTTCATACGCAGCATATATCGGCTGAGTACTTGTTGATCGGACTCAGACAATTGCTCAAAAGTTTGTCCTAGCTTTTTTTGCCATTGGTCAGAATCTGTCGGTATCGTTGTTTTATTTGGATCAGTCTGCGGCGATGAGCAGCCAGTCGCAAACACTAGCATTGCTACCGTCATGGTTGAAAACAAAGTTTTGTTGAAACGCTGATGTAAGCCCGTCATCGTACCCCTCCTTGCAGATCTTTATTATGTTGAAACCTTATAAATAGTCGCGACTATATTCTTAATATACCTTGTTTAAACATCTGTTGTGTTTAGTTATGGCTAACTAAAACCGCAAATATCGCAGAGTACTTAAAAAAATACGTACTATGAATAAGATGGAAACAGGACGTAACAAGAAGAGAGTTAGAAAAATATCAATAATGCTTTAACTTCTATAACAGCCACAAAAAAGACCAAGCTCGCGTTAGCAAACTCGGTCTTTTTATTTTCATACTATTTAGCAGCGATACTATTAATTAGTAACGATATTATTAATTTTTTAATCGTTGTCTTGCAACTCAGATAGCGGGTGAGTGATGTTGTTATTATGCGTCACTACAATCGCTTCATCAATAATATGTTGGCTAACGCCGCGCTTACGTAGCGTTTCGATGAATACTTCATCATGGGCGAGCGTATAATCCTGATGGTCACGATCCAAGCCCTGACGAATATAAAGACGAATAAGCCCTTGAATGCGCTTAAAGCCTAAGTCTGATGACGTCGTTTCTAATAGACCAATCATTTCTTCAGACAAACGAATACTAATCGGGCGCATGATTTTTTGCGGATGATCAGAAAACTTATTTTTTATACGTACAGGTATCATAATAAACCATTACTTTTAGTGAGTAAGAGCGAAGCACTCAAACAAGAACGAACCCAATCAAAACTAATCTTACCATACAACAAAAATGTCTAAAAGAACACCACAGCCGTGCTAATATTATTAGAAGTAAATATAAAAGACGCAGCAATAAAAAAACCTCCATCAAATTATGATGAAGGTTTTTAGTATATGGCTCTCCAACCTGGGCTCGAACCAGGGACACACGGATTAACAGTCCGTTGCTCTACCAACTGAGCTATTGGAGAATAGCTGGTCATAACAGCAAGTTATTGACGCTTTATATTAAAGCAGTTAATTAGCTTGTTTGCGTTATGTGGGGCACATTTTAGCCAAGTCACTACAGGCTGTCAACCTTATTATGCGTTTAATTATAAATATTATCGCAATTATTGAAAATTAACGCCAATCCCTTATCAGATAGGCTATTTCAAGGCAGCACTTAGTAGGAAATGACGACAAATGTGTTTTAAAAATAAAATGTGCTTTAGAAATAAAGAATATTTTCAGAAACTTTTATATGGCACATAGAATAAACGATAAGAATATAGAACTGGACGTCAATTCGGCAAAGTAAAACCGGATTTAATACTTTGTATTTTCGAATATAAAGGTGATGCGATACCGTTTGACACAATAAAGTTGCAAGACAGCCCTTCACATTGGCAGTAGAGTTCTATAAAATACCGACCATGTGGTTTCTTTGCTATGTTTTTTCATAGCATGCGTTGAACAAAAGCGGGTGTTCTAAAGATGAGTCCTACTACGATTGCTTACGGTTATCTGACTATTGCCATTATATGCGAAGTGGTGGGTACGACTTTTTTAGTAAAGTCAGAACAGTTCACCCGTTTGGTGCCAACTTTGATGATGGGCGCGCTTTATGCGGTTTCATTTTATCTATTGGCTCATACGCTCAAGACCATACCGCTAGGCATTGCGTACGCGCTGTGGGGCGGGCTTGGGATTGTACTAACCTCACTCGCTGGTGTGGTGCTATTCAAGCAAAATCTTGATACAGCAGCAGTGGTCGGTATCGCGATGATCGTCGGCGGTGTTGTTGTGATGAACTTATTGTCTAATTCTGTGGTGCATTGATATGGAAAATGCTTATAAGCGTAAAAAACAGCCAGAAGTCATTCGTCGTGCGTTGTTAGATCAAGCAGCACGTATCACGCTGGAGCAAGGTCTATCTAAAGTGACTTTTCAGGCAGTCGCTGATGCGGTTGGGGTGACAAAGGGTGGCGTGATGCATCATTTTTCTACTAAAAATGCGCTCGTGCTAGAAGTCTTCAATGATGCAATGGCTAAGTTTGAGGCAGAAGTAAATGCAGCAATGGCTGACGACCCTGTTAAGTACGGTTCATTTACCCGCGCTTATATAGATGCCACTATCAGCCTCGGCGAGCAAGGACAGGAGGAATACGATAATCAAGCGACCTTATATGTATTGATGCTAGGTGATAGTGAGCTGCGTGAATTGTGGGCTAAATGGGCGAATGAGCAACTCAAAAAACATGCAGCAACGGATAATACCGAGACATTATGTATGGTTCGCCTCGTCGCTGACGGTATTTGGCTCTCAGACTTTTCAGGCATCGATATCGCAGACAAACAATCATTACGTGATCGCTTGATAAAAATGACACAACAAGACTTTGATTTATAAAACGTTGCTGATTCATAAAACGATGCTTATTTATAAAATAACTTTTATTTCACTATTTAAAGACTAAATTTCTTAAAGACTAAATTTCGAAACTTAACTAACGACGACATTATGTGGTAAGAGCCTATTTATAGCTACTTTTGCCAATCGTCCTAAGGAGAATTTATGACTGATATTAATAATGTGACAGATATTATCGATTTAGACCAAGTACAAACAGCCTATATCAACGGTCGCTATTTAGCGGTTGATGAATCGCTGACGACTTTTGAAGATATTAATCCAGCCACTGGTGAAGTATTGGCAACGGTTCAGCAAACCAGCAATGAGCAGATTGATGAAGCCGTAAAAGCCGCACATAAAGGTCAAAAAATTTGGGCGGCGATGACAGCGGTCGAGCGTGGTCGCATCTTATCAAAAGCTGTTGAGATATTGCGCGATCGTAATGATGTATTGGCATTACTTGAGACCAAAGACACAGGTAAAGCCTACTCTGAAACTAAATACGTCGATATCGTCACTGGTGCTGATGTCGTGGAATACTATGCAGGTCTGGCACCAATGATTGAAGGTCGTCAGATTCCATTACGTGATACTAGTTTTGTATACACTCGCCGCGAGCCACTAGGCGTGGTCGCAGGTATTGGCGCGTGGAACTATCCTATTCAAATCGCGATGTGGAAAGCAGCACCTGCATTGGCTGCTGGTAATGCGATGATTTTTAAACCATCAGAAGTGACACCGTTGACGGCATTGAAACTGGCAGAGATATTGACAGAAGCTGGATTGCCAGACGGTGTGTTTAACGTGGTACAAGGTAACTATGAAGTGGGTCAGGCGCTAACTGAACACTCAGATATCGCAAAAGTATCGTTCACAGGTGGTGTGCCAACTGGCAAGAAAGTCATGTCGAGCGCGGCAAGCTCATCTCTAAAAGACGTAACCTTAGAGCTTGGTGGTAAATCACCTTTGATCATATTTGATGATGCAGATATCGATACCGCTGCTGACATCGCTATGATGGCCAACTTCTACAGTACGGGTCAGGTATGTACTAATGGTACGCGCGTATTTATCCCTAAAGCGCTACAAGAAAAATTTGAGCAAGCCATCTTAACCCGTGTTGAGCGTATCAGACTGGGCGATCCTATGGATGAGAACATCAATATGGGTCCGCTAGTTAGCTTCCCGCATATGGAAAGAGTACTTGGCTATATCGAGCAAGGTAAGAAAGGCGGCGCACGTCTGCTAACAGGTGGCGAGCGCGTTACAACGAATGAGCTTGCAAACGGCTCATTTGTCGCACCGACAGTATTCACTGATTGCACTGATGATATGACTATCGTACGCGAAGAAATCTTTGGCCCAGTGATGTCGATATTGACTTACGAGACCGAAGAAGAAGTCATTCGCCGTGCCAATGATACCGATTACGGCTTGGCAGCTGGGGTTGTGACTACAGATCTAAAACGCGCGCATCGAGTCATCGCTCAGATCGAAGCTGGCATCTGCTGGTTGAATACATGGGGCGAGTCGGCAGCACAAATGCCAGTAGGCGGCTATAAGCATTCTGGTATCGGCCGCGAAAACGGTATCGAAGCGCTCGAACACTATACTCAGACCAAATCTATCCAAGTAGAGTTGGGTGCGTTTGAATCTGTCTTTTAATCAATCTTATTGAGAAAAACGAAGCCAGTAAGGTTTCTTATTAGCTTTTATTTAGCCTTTTTAGGACACCTTACTGACCCTAAACGATTTATGTTTTTTCAATATTATGGAGTATGTTATGACATCAACCACACCTGAGTATGACTATATTATTGTTGGAGCAGGCTCAGCAGGAAATGTGTTGGCCACGCGTCTGACCGAAGATGCCAGTATTAAAGTACTGCTGTTAGAAGCAGGTCGTCCAGATTATCGTTTTGATTTCCGTACCCAAATGCCAGCTGCGCTTGCCATGCCATTGCAAGGGACGACTTATAACTGGGGTTATAAGACAGATCCTGAGCCATATATGAATAACCGTGTCATGGACTGTGGCCGCGGTAAAGGGCTAGGTGGCTCATCACTGATTAATGGTATGTGCTATATCCGTGGTAATGCGCTAGATTTTGACGACTGGTCTAAGATAAAAGGTCTGTCAGATTGGACGTATTCGGATTGCCTGCCTTATTTTAAAAAGCTAGAAAACTGTGACGCTGGTGAGAACGACTATCATGGCGTGGGCGGTCCTGTTGAAATGACTACCTCAAAGCCAGGGGTCAATCCACTGTTCCAAGCTATGATTGAAGCGGGCGTACAAGCGGGTTATCCACGTACCGAAGATCTAAACGGTTATCAGCAAGAAGGTTTTGGTCCGATGGATCGATTCGTGACGCCTAATGGTCGCCGTGCATCAACGGCTCGCGGCTATCTTGATCGTGCCAAACCACGTAGCAATATTACGATTTTGACAGGTGCATTGACTGATGTAATTTTATTCGACGGCAAGCGCGCTATCGGTGTCAAAGTCGAGCACGAAGGCCAGACCAAAAACTTCCATGCCGCTCGCGAAGTGATTGTCTCATCTGGTGCGATTGCCTCACCGCAACTACTGCAGCGTTCAGGTATCGGTCCTGGTCAGTGGTTAAGAGACGCTGGCGTGACTGAAATATTGGATCTGCCAGGTGTCGGTAACAATTTACAGGACCATCTAGAGCTATATATGCAGTATGAATGCAAACTGCCAGTGTCAATCGCGCCTGCCAATAAATGGTGGAATAAGCCTGCGATTGGTGCGGAATGGTTATTCAATGGAACAGGTCTTGGTGCGTCTAACCAATTTGAAGGTGGCGGTTTCATCCGTACGGATGAGAAGTTTACCCATCCAAATATTCAGTATCATTTCTTGCCACTAGCTGTACGTTACGATGGCCGCAGTGCTGTGAAATCACATAGCTTCCAAGCACACGTCGGCTCACTGCGCTCACCAAGTCGTGGCCGCGTCAAGCTAAAAACACGTGATCCGAAAGCACATCCAAGCATTTTGTTTAATTACATGTCGCATGATCAAGACTGGCAAGAGTTCCGTGCTGCGATGCGTATCACGCGTGAGATCATGCATCAGCCAGCGCTTGACCCTTATCGTGGTCGCGCGATTGCACCGACCGATGATTTGGTCACCGACGCTCAATTAGATGAATACGTACGCAATCATAGTGAGACGGCTTATCATCCATCTTGTACCTGTGCGATGGGTGAAGATAACGATTCGGTAGTGAATGGCGAAGGTCTGGTACATGGTATTGATGGCTTGCGAGTCGTCGATGCGTCTATCATGCCAAACATTATTAGTGGTAATCTCAATGCTACGACTATTATGCTCGCCGAAAAAATCGTCGACAAGATGAGAGGCGTACAGCTGCCACGTTCAACGGCAGATTATTACGTGGCCAATGGTGCACCACTGCGCACAGAGCCAATGCGCGATTATCTCTCGACGGTGTAGGCTGTGATATAAGCCTGCATATAGGATACTGAATAAATAACGATATGAGAAAATTTTAACCAAAAGGCCTTTCCAAGTAGAGGCCTTTTCTATCAGCGCTAACGTATTAGAATAATGAATACCGTTCAGGTTGAATTTGTTTATAATTTTATTAGCTTTTTATTTATTGGTACTGCTTTGTCCGTCATGCGGTTGGTTCCACGTTATACGGTTATAGATCATCAGTCTACTATTAGACGATGCCGGACAAAGCAATATCGGACCCTGTTTAATTTACCTATTGAGGTCTTTTATGTACAGTTCGCCATCACAAGATGTGACGAAACCTCTGACCCTAAACAAAACCGTGTTTATGGGCTCAGCTATTATTTCTATTTTATTGATAATCTGGACCATCGCTTTTCCAGATTATAGTGAGGCCTTGTTGAGCGCGAGCATGACTTGGGTATCAGATAAGTTTGGCTGGTATTATATGTTGGTGGTTGCCGCTTATAGTATCTTTGCGTTGTTTGTTGGTTTTTCTAAGTACGGTGATATAAAGCTTGGTCAAGACCACGAAAAAGCGCAATTTCCGTTTTTAGCGTGGGCGGCCATGCTGTTCTCAGCGGGTATCGGTATTGACCTGTTGTTCTTTGGTGCCTCTGAGCCTTTGATGCATTATTTGACCCCGCATACAGGCCTAGAGCCTGCTAGTGCTGAGGCCATGCGTGAAGCACTTGCTCAGACTTTCTTGCACTGGGGTCTACATGGTTGGGGTATTTATGCGCTGATCGGTATGGCGCTGGCTTACTTTGCTTATCGCAAAAACATGCCGCTGGCACTACGCTCGCCGCTAACACCGATATTTGGTGAACGCTTAATCAAAGGTTGGTTAGGTGATGGTATTGATACCTTTGGCGTTGTTTGTACGTTGATGGGTATTGCAACCAGTTTGGGTATTGGGGTATTACAGGCAAATGCTGGCTTGACCCATGTGTTCGGTATCGAATCTAGCAAAACGGTTCAGGCGCTTATCATCGTAGGCGTTGTCGCTGCAGCCGCTGTCTCTGCGATGACAGGTGTCGAAAAAGGCGTTCGTCGTCTATCTGAATTCAACATGTTGTCGTCAATACTGTTGTTGCTTGCCATATTGGTAATGGGCAATACGGTATATCTATTAAATACCTTTACTCAAAATATCGGTCAATATTTCCAAACCATCGTTTATAAAACCTTTGATGTTTATGCTTATGACGGTGCTGCTGGTGCCGAGTGGAAATCTTGGTGGACGATATTTTTCTGGGCATGGTGGGTTGCTTGGGCACCATTTGTAGGTCTATTTATCGCACGTATTAGCCGTGGCCGTACGTTGCGCGAGTTTGTATTTGGCGTGATGTTTATTCCGCTTGGGTTTATTTTTGCATGGTTCTCTATCTTTGGTAATTCAGCGATAGATTTGGTTGCCAATGGCGCAACAGAGCTTGGCGAAATCGCGGTCAATGATGCGGCAATGGGCATGTTTGCGCTGTTTGAGTACTTCCCTTACAGTGAAGTATTGTCATTTGCCGGTGTGGTTATTGGTCTTATTTTCTTTGTGACTTCTGCTGACTCAGGCGCGTTAGTATTAGCGAACTTGAGCTCAAGAGGTATGACCAATGATACTGATGCACCGGTTTGGTTACGTCTGTTTTGGGCAGCAGCCACTGGTCTCATTACCTTAGGATTATTGTTTGCAGGTGGTTTTTCTTCACTACAGTCTGTCTCTGTCATTGCAGGTTTGCCATTCTCTATTATTCTTGTGCTCTACATGATGTCTATGTGGAAGTCGCTAAAAGAAGAAGGCAATAAGCGTAAAGCCAGTACAATTGGCACGGCAAATGTGTTGGACAGTGGGAAGAGCTGGAAAGCGCGCTTGCAACGTATTGTGAGTTTCCCGGGACATGCACAGGTTGAAAAATTCTTGCATACGGTCGTCATGCCAGCGATGTCTGAGGTCGAAAAAGAATTTAAAGCAGGTGGTCTCAAAACCTCGTTAGATACCAAAAACCTTGCTAGTATCGGTGAAGGTATCGATGCAGGCATGGACCAAGATAGTGGTCAGGTAGACGGTCTAAAACTGCGTGTCGGTCATGGCGATGAAGATGACTTTATTTATGAAGTCAATCTGATTAAAGCTCATCGTCCTAACTTTACATTGAGCACATCTACCAAGCACGCAGAGTACTACTACCGTGCGGAAGTGTTCTTAAGTGAAGGCTCGCAAGAGTATGACTTGGTTGGCTACTCAAAAGAGCAGGTATTGGTTGATATCTTAAATCAGTACGAGCGCCATTTGCAGTATCTGCATTTAGAGCGTTAATCAGACACACTTTTTAAGTGAAACTATCAGTAAAAATGTCCCCATAAGTTGAACGCAGCTTATGGGGTTTTTTTATGAATAACCATTTATAAATAACTATCGTTTGAATTGAGGGCATATCTCAAACAAGTGCAAAACAAGTACCGCAAATATAAGGTAAAATTCATTAAGATTAAATTGATCGACTGATACGCTGCAACGTATTAGCAAAGGATACATTTGTGACCAAATTAAAGTACATAGCGCATTACTCAGAGCAGATTCAAACTCAAGCTGCTCAGCTTATCAGTGATGGTAGGTTGGGCGAGTATCTGGAAAAAAAATACCCAACTCAGCATCAAGTCCAAAGCGACAAAGCGCTTTATCAGTATATAAATGAGATAAAAACCCAATACATGCGTAAGATTGGTCAGCTATCGAATGTCAGCTATAGCAGTAAGCTCAAGGTTTTAAAACATGCCCTAGGTATCCATACGACGCAATCGCGCGTACAGGGCAGTAAGCTCAAATCGCACAATAGCATCACGGTAGCCAGTCTATTTAAGGATGCGCCGCCAGAGTTTTTGCGCATGATAGTGGTGCACGAGCTTGCCCATTTCAAAGAGCATGAGCATAACAAAGCGTTTTATCAATTATGCTGCCATATGGAGCCTGAGTATCATCAATTTGAGCTAGATACGCGACTGTGGCTGCACTGGCGCGAGTTGTAACCCTAATATAGTCAAGTCTATATACATCCGCTACATCGTCATCCTCGCTAAGCATACTAATGTATAACTTGCACTCGGTTGCCTTGTACTACTTTTAAATTGAATCAACTATAGTATGAATAGTAATCTTGATAACTTTCATAGTAATCTTAATAACAGCCACATAAATATCGTGTTCTTCTCTGTAGCAATCATCTGAGCCGCCAGAATTACGTTATAATCCTAACCACACACGATATAGTCCATAAAAGGTTGTAAACAATGATTAATACCAAAATATATAAAGCCACTTACACCTTAGCTGAAGAATTATTAGAAGCGGATCGCAGAAGCAATCAAGAAAAATTTGATTCGTTATATGCTGAACTAAACGCCATTTGCACCGATAATGAAGGTACTGACAAAGACCACCCAGAACAATGGGAAACGCTCGCTGATTTCACAGAAGATTTGGACGCAGCACTGGTGATTTATGACAAAGCATTGGCCAAGGCTACTGCCATTAACTCAAAAGATCATATGTCATCGATTGCTTTTTCTATGGCGGTGCTACAGCTTGAGACAGGTGAAAAAGAAGCCGCTATCCAAAGCCTACAAAATGCTAAAGTCACAGCCAATAAAATTGAAGACAAAGAGTTCAAGGTTGAGATTGATGAGATGCTTACTAAACTATTGGCAGAGTAGTTTGGTTTATAGTCAATCCTTCTATAAATTGGGTACGGTGTCAGTCTAGCCTAGCCTAGCTTACTACTTGTACTACTTTCACTCGGCCTCCTTGTATTCAAATGATATTGAACCGACTATAAATAGGGCAATCAGATATGCAAGACATACCTGTGGTAATCGTTGGTGGTGGGTTGAGTGGATTATATGCTGCCTTCTTATTAGAGCAAAAGGGTATAGCGTATAGATTGCTAGAGGCGCGTGATACCGTGGGTGGTCGCATTGCAGTTGCTAAATATCCATATGCGCATGCTACTAATAACAGTACTGATATCGAACAAAAAGAATCAAGCGCCGCGTTTGATTTAGGACCGTCTTGGTTTTGGCCGGATTATCAAACGCAGTTAAGTACGCTTATTGAGTCGTTAGATTTATCACGTTTTGCGCAGTTCGAAGAAGGCGATATGATGGTTGAGCGGGCTGCCAACCAGCTACCTGTGCGTATGCAAGGTTACAAAAGCGCACCACCTTCTATGCGTCTAGTTGGTGGTATGGCCGCTTTGATTGAGGCGCTATATGCTCGCTTAGATGCCAGTTGTATCATGACCAGTCAAACCGTAAGGCAATTAAACAGGACGCCTCAACATATCGAAGTACAGAGTGAAGATAGCTCTGGGCATGTGACCGGACATGTGATGACGTTCCGTGCGCAGCATGTGCTACTTGCGTTACCGCCTCGATTGGTAGAAGGTCGGATAGCATTTCAGCCAGCGCTACCGCAAGACTTAAGTGAACAGTGGCGCGAGACAGCCACTTGGATGGCGCCTCATGCCAAATACGTCGCTGTTTATGAATCACCATTTTGGCGAGATGCTGGTTTCTCGGGTGCCGCGCGCAGTGCAATAGGGCCACTTACTGAGATACATGATGCCTCGACATTAGAGAACGATGGGGCATTGTTTGGCTTCTTTGGTGTTCCCGCTCAAGTACGACAGAGTGTCTCTGATACAGTGCTAAAAGAACATTGCCGTGCGCAGTTAGTGCGACTATTCGGTGCGCAGGCAAGTACTCCAAAAGCTGAATATCTTAAGGACTGGGCACAGGATCCATTAACAGCGATGCCCGCTGATGCTAGCGGTAACGGTCAGCATGCAGTAGCACCGCCGTCCAAGCCAAAAACGGGCATGTGGCAAGACTGTCTAATAGGTTGTGGTAGTGAGTGGTCAGCACAGTTCCCAGGCTATGTCGCTGGGGCAATTGATGCAGCAACCGTCGCTGTACAAAGCTTACCTGCTACTATTTTGCGCCAGTAGCTATTAGGGTGCTGTTGTAAGCTATTATGAAAGCCATCCAACATGACTAAGAAAATTCGTCATCCAATAGGATAGTCGATGAATGATTCGCTCAAACAAAAAACTTCTCACAAAACCACTTGGCTGGTGCCTTTTGTTTGTCTACTGGCAGGCGGTGCACTCACTGGTATCTCGACCAATGTGGCAAAGTACGCTATCGATGTCGGTTTGACCCCATTAGGGTTTTTGTTTTGGTCGATTACTGGCGCTGCTGTTATTTTATTTATGATAGCGCTCATCAGAAAAGAACTTCCTCCTCTTAATGCGCGCAGCTTAGAGTATTACTTTGTCGCGGCGCTTGTCAGTGTCGCGGCCGCTAACTTATTATTATTTTCTGCCATTCCTCATGTGGGCGCAGGTTTCGTCGCCTTAATCCTCTCATTGCCGCCACTGCTAACGTATCTTGGCGCGCTGATACTACGTATAGAGCAATTTTATATTGTCCGTGCGCTTGGAGTCATCGCAGCACTCATTGGAGCAGGGGCATTAGCCGTACATAAATTCTCTACGCCAGATTCTAGTGTGTTTTGGATTTTAATCGCGCTTTGTGGGCCAGTGCTACTTGCTATTGGTAACATATATCGGACATTACGCTGGCCTAATAATGCGTCTTCTGGCGCACTCGCTCCAGGTATGTTGATTGCGGCAGCGCTGCTGCTAGGTTTGTTTAGTATGATGTCAGACTTCTCTATTGCTGTACCTTTAGAGAATTGGTTGCCGCTAAGCATGATAGCTATACAAGCAGGCGTATTCGCTGGACAGTTTTTACTATTATTTCTATTGCAAAAGACAGGTGGGCCCGTGTTGCTGAGTTTGTTAGGTGCGGTAGGGGCCATTGTCGGCGTACCCGTCGCTATTTTTTTGCAAGGGGAAAGTCCACCAGAAGGTTTATTTTTAGGTGCGACTTTAATTGCTATTGGCGTGGCATTAGTGACATGGGGCGGCGTAAAAATATCAAAAGTAAAAGAAGAAGTCTCATAAATGTGTATAGGCAATAGCATTAAACTATAGAGTTATTAAAACCGTTACTGCCTAATGGACACTTCTTATCTCGCTCTGGTTATCAGTATCTAGCTTATCAATAGCTGCTATGACTCAATAATTGGTTACGATTAACTTCAATCACTTTTTGTGGATAGGACAAAAAAGGAGTATAAGTATCGTGGTTATCGTTGTCATGGACTCAGGCTATGAATGCAGCCACGCGTTATCGGTTATTAAACAATTTTACGATTCTTATTAGTGTCATCGGGGTAGCGATTGCCTTGTTAGATAGTGGTTTTACACTACCGACGTGGCTCCAGCAAGTATTCCATATTTTCTATTTGGTCATCATCTTCCTTAGTTTTATGGTGACCGCTGGTCGTTACATCTATACTAAAAAGCCATTAACGCTTAATAAAGTCGCTGTCTTTGACGCACTGACTAGCATTGCCATTATCATTTTATTGACCGCGCATTTTACGGACTTAGTACGTTCGGGCCTAGCTGCTGCCGTTGATGGCTTTGTCGCGATAAAGATAGCGGTGTTTGTCACCTTCGTCCGCGAACTCTCCGATCATAATTTCAATCTCAATCGTACCTTTCTACATCCTGCCCAGTTTTTTATTCTAAGCTTTTTAGTCGTGGTGCTGGTTGGAGCATTGCTATTGATGATGCCCAATGCGACAACGCAGCCGCTGTCTTTTGTGGATGCGCTATTTACTGCGACCAGTGCGGTCTGCGTGACAGGGCTTATCGTCGTGGATACTGCCACCTATTTTACGACTTTTGGCCAAGTCATTATTATGGGGCTGATACAAATTGGCGGTTTGGGTATTTTGACCTTTGTGACCTATTTTAGTTATTTCTTTAAGGGCGGTGTCAGCTATGAGACACAAGCCAGCATCAGCGAGATGTCTTATATGCGCGGTATGGGTGATGTGGTGTCGACACTCAAGTCTATCTTATACGTCACATTTGCTGTCGAGGCGGTAGCGGCTGCGCTGATTTATATCAGTATTTATGACATACCCAATATGGATTGGTCTGAGCAGCTATTTTTTTCGGTCTTTCATGCGATTTCTGCTTTTTGTAATGCTGGATTCTCTACATTCAGTGCTGGCTTGTACGATGATTCGCTACGTTTTAATTATTCGCTACAGCTGATTCTGGCGATGACATTTATCTTCGGTGGTATGGGTTTCACCATCGTGGTCAATGTGCTTAGGTATTTACGTTATCGTGCTCAGCGGCTGATAAATCGCCATGACCAACGCTACATCTATCAGCCTTGGTTACTTAATATTAATAGCCGTATTACTTTGATTACCACAGGCGCATTACTGTTGGTCGGTCTGATTGGGGTGATGATATTTGAATACAACAATGTGCTCGCTGACCATACCAGTTTTCTTGGGAAGCTGGTAACAGGGTTCTTTACTGCGGCTACCCCGCGTACGGCAGGGTTTAATGTCATTGATATGGGTGAACTTACATTTCCGACTGTTATGCTGACGATATTTCTAATGTGGATTGGTGCGTCACCAAACTCGACAGGTGGTGGTATCAAGACCAGTACCTTTGCGATTGCGCTATTGAATACATTGAGTCTGGCGCGTGGTCAGACCAAGATAGAAGTCTTTAAAAGAGAGATTGCGGAGATTTCAGTTCGCCGCGCATTTTCTATTATGTGGCTGTCGCTACTGGTCATCGGTACGGGCGTGACACTCATCAGTTATGATCAGCCAGAGCTTGATTTGATTAAAGTGGTATTTGAGTGTTTCTCAGCTTATAGCACGGTGGGCCTAAGTTTAAACCTGACAGCAGACTTATCAGATTTTAGTAAAATAGTGGTTTCGGTCATTATGTTCGTTGGCCGCGTCAGTATGCTGACGATATTTATTGCACTGCTAAAAAATATGCGTCAACGTAATTATCGCTATCCTACTGAAGAGATTACGATTAACTAATCCGTCGTAAACAGTTATCTAATCCATCGTAAACAGACTATGTCGTTCTTAATAAATAGCAAAAAATATTAAAAAAGGTTGTTTAAGTTATGAAGTACATCATCGTAGGGCTAGGAAATTTCGGTGCATCGTTAGGATCGGCATTGACCAGTCAAGGGCATGAAGTGATTGCTATTGATAGTAGTATGCAACGGGTTGAAGCTTATAAAGAAGTGATTTCTCATACGCTGTGTATGGATGCCACGGATGAGTATACGGTTAGCGGATTACCAATCGTTGATACTGATATTGTCATTGTGGCAATTGGCGAAGATCAAGGGGCCAATGTTATGGCAACAGCGCTATTTAAGACGTTAAAAGCCAAGCGTTTGATCAGCCGTAGTATCAATCCGCTACATGAAAAAGTCCTCCAAGCCATCGGCGTGGATGATTTGATTCACCCTGAAAAAGAAGCGGCCAATCGCTGGGCCAAGCGTCTGTCACTACGCTATTTTGTCGATTCGTTTGAATTAAGCGATAACTTCAGCATGGTAGAGATTAAGATTCCAAATGTGTTGGTTGGTAAGACTGTCGACGACTTACAGTTAGAGCAAAAGTTCAATATCCGATTGCTTAGTACGTTGCGCTATGAGTATTATGAAGACAGCTTTGGTCGTACGCAGAGCAAGCCTAGCATTCAAGGTTTGGCGACGCCTGAGCAAGTACTGCAAGAGCGCGATGTACTGGTGATTTATGGCGCCAACAAACATATCAATCAGTTCTTACGTAGTGTGGGTGTGAAAATAAAATAGCAGCTTGCCATTGCAGTAATACCAGAAGGTATAGGGAAATGATTATGAATAAGCGAAGTATCTCTGTCCTACTGATCGCCATAATGACACTACTGTCAGGTTGTGATCAATCAGCGCAAGACCCGAACGTTCTTTTGTCTGAGCATCAAAAAGACCCGATTAAAGAGTTGGCGATTACCTCAGACGTGGATCACAGTCAGTTTGGTTATAAGCAAACCTTTTATGTGCCGATTTATTCTGATATCTATACCGATAGAGACGCTCGCAAAGTGCTGCTATCGGCGACGCTGAGTGTACGTA
The DNA here is from genome assembly GCF_050268505.1 of Psychrobacter sp. NPDC078409. Taxonomy (NCBI): domain Bacteria; kingdom Pseudomonadati; phylum Pseudomonadota; class Gammaproteobacteria; order Moraxellales; family Moraxellaceae; genus Psychrobacter; species Psychrobacter sp. NPDC078409. Next base: position 74,477 of record NZ_JBNNGW010000004.1, on the reverse strand, counting down.
ATACCACGCTCAAAAAGTCACTGTATATTAATAAAATTGATTATTACGATACAGATGGAGCATTGGTCAAATCATATTTAGATAAGCCTATCGAGCTACCAGCGATGGCCACGCTGAACTATATTGTCGAAAAAGAAGAGGATAAAGGCGGTTCTGGTGCTAACTTTATCATCGAAGTTGAAGGTGTAGATGAAACCGTCAGACCAGTGATAGAAGCGGTCATGATTGGTAATTTTAGCAATAAGGGATTTGCCTTTAGTACAGAAGGCACGCCCGTAATACATTGAGATATGTATAGTCGGTACGTAGTTCAGAGCATTAAAAGAGCACTGTAGTATAGGCGGAAGTAGTTTCTACTTTTACTTTGCTATCTAGCGATGCTCGTATAAATGTATTAAGCGAATCAACATGGACAGTTCAATTCAAGGAAGAGTTATGTCTGCAACCAAAGAAGAAATCAGCGCCTTTATGGCATTGGAGTTTCCCCAAACCAAATGTGTCGTCGAGACGGTCAACGAAAATGGCGCGACCTTATCGCACGAGATTGGCATAAATGAGCTGCGTCCCGGTGGCACAGTCTCGGGACCTGTCATGATGGCCGTCGCTGATGTCGCTATCTATGTGGCGATACTCGGAAGAATCGGCATTGTCCCGTTAACGGTGACGACGAGTTTGACCATCAACTTTTTGCGTAAGCCATCAGCAAATGCTCGTATTATCGCCGAATGTACCTTGATGAAAGTAGGGCGCACGTTGATTATAGGCGAGGTATCTCTGTATTCAGAAGGCTCTGATGATATCGTGGCTCATGTGGTCGGCACGTATTCGGTGCCGCCTAAGCATATTGAAGGTTAGCTAGTTTATAGTGTATTTTACTTACTCACTAGGGTCTGATTCTGGTGGGAAGTCATGGCGTAGCTGTGCGACATTAGCAGTGGTCACTATATCAGTGAAATTATTTAGATCGCTATGCACGTATTGTGTGACAGCTGCTATTTGCTCATCACTCATCATGCGATGAAAAGAGGACATACCGCGCAGACCATTGATTAACACACTGATGATATAGTACTTCGATTCCATCTTGCTGTTATTGGCAAGCGGTGGATAGTAACCAGCGCCTTGTGCACCGTCACCTTTTTGCATATGACAACCTGCACAAGAGTCGTCATAGAGTTTCTTACCATTGGTGGTAAAGAACCCCGTTTTGCCTTGTGTGCTGCCTTCAAACTTTGCGAGCCATTTCTGCATGCTAGCATCATCGCTCATTTTTGGTATTGAGCGCACATCGACAATATTGCTGGTGGGCTCAGCCAACTCTGCTTTGGACATATATACGCCGCCCCATGCGCCTTGATTGCGACTGGCCTGATTGTCAAAATTTTTATCGAATATCATTGGTGCTGTCTGCGGGTTAGCGATGGTGGCTGCGTTTTGTGTTCTATTCTGACTACAGCCTGACAACGTTGTTAATGTTGTCAATGTTATTAACGCGGTCGACCCGCCAACTATGAGCTTCATTATGGCCTTGCCTGAGCCAGACGATGCGATTGGGTTTGCTGTCAACATATTCATGATTATTCCTAACGTCCCTAGTCTCATTGTTATCATCCTTGCTTCAATGCCAGACTGATTTTCCAAAAAATTATTATCTAAAATTTCATTACTTAAAGACGTGCTACCCAAGCTTTTTGGCTTTTTGATGCAAGCGTTTGGCGGCGTCCATACCAGATAGTATCGCGCCTTCTTGCCAAGCAGGAATGTGTGAACAATGCTCACCTGCTAACACAATCCGGTGGTCTATCTCGCATAATGTCTCATAGTACTGCTCACGACTTGACTCGCTCCAGATACCATAACAGCCAAGCGACCAAGGGATACGATGCCATGCGACAGACGTGCCCGAACGGAACTCTTTGGTATATTGCGGATGAATCTGTTTGCCATAGGCGAGCGCCGCATTGATACGCTCTTTGGGTGTTAGCGAATTAAATTTGTACGAGGCTTCCCCAAATCCATAAGCACCAAGCAACACACCTGAGCCTGAGCTAAACATATCTTGTGAAGGGTAGGAGATTTGCGAGATGGGCATATCGGTATACGTGATGCCGCCATAGATCCATTCATCCTCTTCCCAAAACCGCCGTTTGAACTCCAAACCCACTTTGTAAGAGCTGTCATAAGGAACGGCTGCCATCGCTTGTTTCATTGGCGCGGAGACATTGATATCAATCTGAGTCAGTATGGACAAAGGAATGGTGCAAATACACCAATCTGCGCGCACTGTTTTGGTAGCACCGTCAGGGCTATTGCTATCGACATAGTCAACGGTGACACCAGTTTCGTCTTGATTGATCTTGGTGACTTTGGCATTGAATGTAATCATCTCGCGACATTCACGTGTGAATGCATCACCGATTTTTCCCATACCGCCAACAGGCTGAAACATCGCTGGTTGATGGACATGGACGGTATAGTTGGTATAAATATCCGACCACATGCCTGAGTCTAGTAATTTGTCCATCGGTATGGGCGTTGATGGCTTGGCATCAGGCATTAGACCACCACCGGGATATACGCTATAGCCACGATGCTTACCAGTCTCATGGCTTTTGACATAGCGATAGTTATTATCAAGGACACCCCAGCCTTTTAAGCCTTCGAGTAGTTTTTCTTTGTCCTCTTTATCAACTGTATTATCAAGACTGCCTTTATTGACGGCTTTGGACAATAACTCTGACACATAACCGCGAATATCGCTCTGTACTTCGCCCAAGCGCTGCGGCGCCCCATCGAAGTGATTGGTACGATGCAGATAAGCACGATCATTGGTTTGGATAAAGGGCTGCAATGCCACGCCGAACTTTTTGCAGTAATGAAAGACCGCGTAATGATGGATGGGCAATCGCCATGGCCCACCGTTAAAGTAATTGCCTTTTTGAAAGTCGCACGTGACCTCAGCACCGCCCAGCTCCGTATATTTGTCACCACTGTTCAGTGTCCAGCTACGTCCACCGCCACGATTTTGGTACTCAAGCACGGTCACTTTATAGCCTGCTTTTCGTAGCTCATAGGCGGCAGTCAGACCGCCCAACCCTGCACCCAATATCACGATACTAGCGCCAGCCGGTGCGCCTTTAAGATTCATCTCTTCTTTGAAGCTCGACTCAGATGCAAACCCCAACGTAGTCATCGCTTGATACATCGCGGTCGCGCCTACCGTCTTGCCTATCATTGAGAGCAGTTGTCGCCGCGTGGGAGATTGGAGCAGGTCATTCATAGGACTATCCTTATCGTGCTGAGTCTTTGCGGTATTATCAAAAATAGTAATTGAGGCATATTCTTTATAGCTAACTTTTCTCTTTTATCACACGCGTGACATCCGCCGCGCTGACATCGCTACTTGGTAAACCACCAAAGGTGACTCGTACGTAGTTAGTAATATTAGCAATCTGTGCAGGGCTTAAATCTTTTGAGAAGCCGGGCATTTTTGGTGCTGTATTAAAGGCACCTTTTGCGCCAAATGCAATGACGCCAATGAGTGCATCAGGTTTTACGCGGCGAATACTACTCAAACCAACGATGGAGGCATAGCGTGCATCGGGCTGAGCGTAACCATCGACGCCATGACAGCTGGCGCAATTTGCTAAATATAAGTCTTTTGGCGAGTTGCTGTTAAGACCGCTGTTGTTAGCACTGTTGACAGTATTCGTTTTAGCCTGTGCCAGATAGTCTTTCTGCTCAAGCAAGTCATAAGTAATCGAGTTACTGACTGGCTGCGGCAGGCGAGACACATTGACTGGTATCAGATAATCATTGGTCTTAATGGCTGGGACGACTTTTAAGTAGTCAGCCATCGCTATAAGGTCTTCGTCGGTGAGGTAGCGTGTACTATGCGCCACGGCTTCTGCCATTGGCCCACCTGCGTAAGCGCGCTTATCAAGCGTGCCTGTACGCAGGTAAGTTACGATATCCATTTCGCTCCAAAGGCCGATACCTGTGTCGTTGTCAGGCGTGATATTCGGTGCAAACCATTTACCAAGTGGTGCGCCGGATAAATAGCGGTCTTTATCTAGGCCTTGGGTTAAGTTGCGCGGTGTATGACAAGTGCCGCAGTGCTCTAAGTTATTGACCAGATATTCACCACGCTGCTGAGAGTTTGTCAGCCCTGAGCGATTTTCGGTAGAAGGCACATTGATGACATTCCATGCCAGCATTAAGCTACGAATATTTAACGGGAAAGGCAAATGAGTGGTTTTTTCAGGTGGGTTGTCTACGATAGGAACGGTCTGAAAGTACGCGAACAAGGCGCTGATATCCTCATCTGTCATGCCATGATAAGACGGGTAAGGCATCGCAGGATAAAGCTGATGGTTGGGTGCACGACCTTTTTGCAAAGCCTTTTTGAAATCGGCTTCAGTATAGTTGCCGATGCCATAGCGCGTTGACGGTGTAATATTGGTTGAGTAGATATTGCCAATGGGCGTCTCAATTGGTACGCCGCCACCATAGTCATCACGGTGGCAAGCCATACAGTCTGCTGTACGCGCCACGTAAGCCCCGCGATTGGCAAGCGCACTATTAGCAGGGCTGACATTTGGTAGGGTTATTCGACTGGGCAGATTTTCCATTGGCAGGCTGACCGTGCCTGCCATCACGACGGTAGACACTAAGCTGAATCCCAATGTCAGTGTTATTATCGAAGAAAATGACAATGCTGGCATGACGGCAGAAAGTGGTTTCGCAATACTCTTATAATACCGATGAATCATGTCTAATTCCTTTTTAAGCTTTCTGCAAATCACTACCAGTATCCATTCAGACAATGGCGAAACATTAAAAATACTACTGTCTGGCGGCTTCGACCTTGATACTTAAGTCAAGGTTTTTGGTCAGTCCGAACCAAGCGAATTTATTGATATTCCATTTTGTGCGATTAATCGTAGCAGTGAACTCGCCACCGCAAACATCCTTTCTGAGATTAGTGCTCAGATAACAATCAAATTTAGTCGCGGTTAAGCTAATTAGGTGGGTCTCGCCATGCAGTGTCAATTGTCCATCTACCCGAGTGACCTGCGGGCTTTTTTTATCTTGATTAAAATGCCATTTTGTCGATTCAAAATGCGCTGAAGGAAACCTCTGCATATCGAAAAATTCAGGCCCCGTTAGACTATTATTAAAAGAAGGGTTGCCCGTATTTAAGGAGTTTATCGGTATGATCAATGAGATTTCGCCTGATCTTCGGTTTGGATCGTATTGCAACTGGCCTTTGATATTATAAAAGCCACCAGTCGTGGCTGAACTCTTAAAGCGTTCGATAGCAAATCGGATATAAGTGCTGGCAGGATTAATAGCATAACTGGCAGCTTGACTGCTATTTGCAGCGCCTACGAGCAATAATAAAATGGCCAAAAAAGAATAGATATGCGAAGGTTTTGGCCTAATAAACAACAAGCGCATAGCTATATTCCTTTACAGGCTATTGATATAGAGGAGCTTATTCACAAGCGCTATCCATGCGTTTGCTTAACAATAAGCCAATGATTGTTTATTATTTATACAGGGTTTTTCAAATACTTAGTAGTGCTATTTTAGTAAAGAGTTAACGAATGACTCTGTCATGTCTGAACGTCAATTCCAAGTATGGATGCTAAGTACTGATACCTAATTATTGAAGCTGAGTACTTATGCAACAGTACTGATGCATAAGTACTGAATGCTAGGTGCTGACTTTAAGTGTTAGAGTGCTCAATGCTAGACAAGCTAAGACCAGTATGTCTTTTATCATCGTTGGTGCTGTGTGCTTTATTTTTAATCGATTGTTTAAAAAATAAGGCTGCGAGCGCACAGGCTATAGTTAATGACAGCATCATTGAGACCAATGTATGGCTAAAGAAGTGATCGCCAAACAGCATCTTATACAGTCCCATTGTCCAGCCCAAAACGGTTACTGATATGACTATTTGATAGCGGTATTTTCTTAGTGTCGGTAAAAAAGCCAGTCCATATAAAGAAAATCCTGCGCTGGCGTGAGCTGCTGGGAAGCATCTGGCAGGCGTTGCTGCTACGATGTTTTGCCAAAGATTGAGGTAGGGTGAATCTCCATTAAAAATAGCTAAGTCATTTGGGCAACTAACATGGGTGACGCCTTTGAACGTGGCAATAGTAGCAGGTACAATCGCCAATATAATCAGTAGGTAGCCGATCTCTCGAATTGGTAAAGGAAGCAGAAATCTATCGAATTTATGGCGATGCTGCGAGGCGGCGTCAGGCAAAGGTTGTCGATATTTTATAATTAACACTGCTATGAGGTAGACCGCCAGTAGAATTAATAGGGCTTTGGGCAAATCATAAAAGATAAACGCATAAGGCTGCGCGCCTTTTTCTAGTAGCCAGTGTCCATTGCTATAAAACAGCTCGCTGATGCGTATGTCCAACTGGCTATGCTCAAAAACCAATGCGGCAATGATGGTCACGCACAGTAGTTTTAGCCAGTCCCAAGCCATTGAGTGGTTTTCTAAAGTCATGGATACACCTGATAACGTATATTAAGTGATGAGAGCTTCCAGCATGCTGCTATAAAAAAATAGACAACTATAAAAAGACAGACAGCGCCATTAACCATAAAACGGTTAAGAGAAATAACGACAAAAATTGTGCAGCAGAGCCGACATCTTTTGCGATTTTTGCGAGTGGGTGCTTGGCGGTCGAAGTATGGTCAACGCAGGCTTCGATACCTGTGTTGATTAGCTCAACAATCAAAGATAAAAAAGAAGCGACGACTAGCATCATTTTTATACCAAGCGCAAAAGGCATAACGATGACAGCAGCTAGCAGTACAAGATTGAGCCACACCACTTGTCTAAAAGCCGCTTCAAATTTATATGCGGCCTTAAAGCCGTCTAGAGAGTAACCAGTGGCTTTTATAATGCGGTAAATTCCTGTTTTGCCTTTGGCATGACTTGCGAAGCTGTCAGCTGCAAGTGCACTATCATGTGCTGTTTGGTTGACAGAACTATGCTCGGCTAACGGCTCTATAAGGTTGGTATGAGTGATTTGCTTCATAGGACATTCTTAATGGTCTATTAAAATTAAGATAGCCTGAGTATAAGACGGGAGAGGTTAAGAAAACGTTAAGAGGATATAGAGGGATGAGAATAAAGCGTAATGGTTGTTTAAGCCTGTCGTTTCCCAATCAGTAATTATGATTAGGAAATGAATATGTCTTTGAGCTATCACGAGGTTATTTATAATAAATACTAAAGGTACTACCACCTGAGCGATTGGCTTGGTGAGTGAGCTGCCAGCCCATATGTGACATGATACGCTGGACGATACTGAGTCCTAGACCTGAGCCTTCAACCTTATGTTTTGTTTCATGCTCTGACAACAGGATTGTTTGCTCGTCTTTATAATAAGACTCTAATCGCTCAAACCGTTCATAGAGTAAAGGCATCATCGCCTCAGGAATACCTAAGCCAGTATCAGTCACTGTGATTTTTTCGTCATCGATAGTAATGGCTACTTCGCCATCATCGGTATATTGAAATGCATTTTTTATGAGGTTACCCAATGCCATTTTTAGTAGTTCGGGCCGTACGTAAGCGCTGTATTCCTGCTCAGCAATTACCTGACAAGTGACAGACTTATACCGCAGTAAGTATTTTAGGCGCTGCATTTCCGCTAAGGCGATACTGTTGATAGAGGTTTGCGGCGCGTCTAACTTTTCAGGCGCGCGCGATAGTAGGAGCAGGGCAGTGATAATCTCAGAAGTTTCTTTTGCCGTGGTACTGATACGGTTGGTAAACTCGTTTAAGTGGCTGTCAGCATCTAATTGCGAGGCCAATACTTCAGAAGCCCCCATGATAATAGTCAACGGCGTACGCAGCTCGTGGCTGACATCACCAGTAAATAGTTGCTCGCGCTTGAGATATTGCTCTAACTTATGGTTTTTCTCATCGATAGCCCGTGCCAAGACACCGACCTCAGATGGCAAGTGTGTCAAATCGCTTAAGTTGTGATGATCGGTCTCGACGGCTCGTTTCAAATCTAATAAAGGTTTGATGATTTGTTTGGAAGACAATTGAGAGAAGATAGCGGCGATAAGTAAGCTTAAAATCACGGCTACCTTTAACGTATCTGCAAATATGTCTTCTAGGTGCTCAAATATCGCCAAGACTGGATAATTTTCCATTACCATTTCTGTGTTTTCTAGGTAAGTCAAAATATAGGTTTGACCATCTTGAGTATAGGCGAAAAGATGTAGGTTGGCATGACCTGCTCCAGAGGCTTTATTAACAGTGACAGAAGTCTCTTGCACCGTGTCATTGGCTATCGCTTGTAAACTAGTAGGTGCTTTATCATAGCGATAAATCTTGATACCTGGTTCAGCGACATAGATAGGCTGGTCACCATACTTTTCTTGACTAAGCTCTAGCTGCTGCAATAGGCGAGCTTTGACCAAATCTTGCTCTATTCGGCTCTCTGCGTATAAAAAAATACTGACAAAAGCTGCGCACAGTAATAACGCGAATATGAAGTAAGACAGTCTGAACTTATTGGCTATCGAGTCTATATTGAGCATGGCATGAGACAACTTAATAGAAAAAGGCGATATATAACAGAGCGATAAATACGTTACGGTCAGTCAGTTAGTAAATTGGATAAGGTTTATTCAATCCATACTGTAATGATAACTACGCGCTTGCTGATTCACTAGGGACAACAATTTGGTAGCCCACGCCAGGTACTGTGACTATCATGGATGTGTCAAATGGCTTATCAACCTGTGCACGCACGCTATGCATATGGGTGCGCAGTGCATCACTACTCGGTATGTCTAGCCCCCATACTTTTTCTTCAATCTCAGTTTTACTGACGACTCTAGGCGCTGCACTCATGAGGATGTGCAATATTTTAAAGCCAGTGGGGGTAAGCTTTAGTGATTGTCCGTCGCGCATAATAGTATGCTCACTATTGTTTAAGGACAACGCTCCGACCGCAATACTGTGGGCAAAATGATCGTCCTCATGGCGACGTATGAGCGCTTTGATACGGCACTCCAACTCGACCAACGAAAACGGCTTGACCAAATAATCATCAGCACCGCTATCAAAACCAGCGACTTTATCTAAGATTGTATCGCGAGCCGTGAGCATTAGCACAGGCGTCTTGTCATGCAGCTCTTCTCTGAGTTTTTTGCACAGCTGCGTGCCATCCATACCTGGCAGCATCACATCGAGTAGTATCACATCATAACGATTGTTTGAAGCAAGTGTTAGCCCGCTATAGCCGTTATACGCGTTGTCCAATTCAAAGCCTTTTGGCTCAAAGAAAGCATAAATATTGGCCACGATATCGGGGTTGTCTTCAATAACGAGTATCTTGTACATGATGCTGACCTAAAAAATAGTGGTTACCTAAAAGGACTGAGTAATATAAAAACGAATGTAGAGAGCTGTTTTAACAAATTATTTGGAATAACTCACTTTTAACCACTCAATTAGAATGGGACAGTTTGAAAAGGGTTGCTTCACCTTTGACTTCATCGGTCGTAATACCAAAAAAGCTAAGCAATGTTGGCGTAATGAAATCGTGCGACACAGGCTCATTGACCATACTAGAAAGATTTTCAGTATCGATACTATTGCTATTGGGCGACCAAACTATCGTAGGCACGTGTTTTTGGGTATCTGGTGCGAACTTATAGGGCAAGCCGTGCAGGTAGATATTATTTTCACCCAAACTCTCCCCATGATCACTAATATATACCATTACCACATCATAATCTTGCTCATAAGGCTTTAGCGTATCAATCACATTATTCAAAAAATAATCGGTATAACGAATCGCATTATCATAGCCATTTACCAACGACTGAGCATCACATTTAGACAGCTCATTGGTCATGCAAACAGGGTTATACGCTTCAAATTCTTTGGGATAGCGCTGATAATAGGCGGGGCCATGATTGCCCATTTGATGCAGCAAAATAAGTGTGTCTTTCGGCATCTCTTTCTGTGAGCTGCCTGACTTAACCAGTGTATCAAACCCATCAAGCATACCGATATCTCGGCATTCAACATCACAGTTCGGATTGGTATCAGCTGTTTTATAGTCTTCAAAAGTAACGCGATCAGCCACGCCTTTTGAGCTAGAGTTATTGTCGCGCCAAACGACATTGACCCCTTGCTTACTTAGCGTATCTAGTACGTTTTCATTATACTTGGCGGTATCGATATCGTAGTCTGCTCGATTCGCATAGCTGAACATGCAGGGTACGGAGTAGGCCGTAGAGGTGCCGCAAGAGACGGCATCTTTAAAGCTATAAAGGTCTGACTGCTTTGAGAGCAGCGGTGTGGTGTTGCGTGTATAGCCGTTCAAACCGAAGTGATCTGCGCGAGCCGTTTCGCCAACCACAAACACCATCAATTTAGGTTTTCCGCTGCCACTCACACTATTAGCAGGTGCCACGCGTTTTGCATCTGTCGCATGTAGTGTGAAAGTATCAGGACGGCGTAGCTCATCGACATAGTTTTCGCCAAGTTTGATCGTAGAGTAAATAGGCGTGATCGGGTTGGCATAAGAGCGAACTTGTTTATGCTGACGAAAGAAGCTGGCGTACTGGTCACCAAATGGTAAAAGACACGCTGCGATCAGTGCGATAGACAATATCAAGGTGGCTGTTTTTTGTAGTATGCTGCGTTGCCAAGTAAAACGCTTTAGACGAATTTTGCTAATGATAAATGCTGGCAACACGCCCAGTAGCAGCACACGAATGACCATGCTGGGGGCAAACAACCCCATCGCCTCTGCCTGATCGGTCTCCAGACTGTTGATCAGCATGTTTGTGTCAAATATCGTCCCGTAAGCATCGGTAAAATAACCACAGACGGCGGCAGTGATTAGTAGCGCAATCAATACTGGTTTGGCAGTTGGGCGATAGCAAAGCAGCTGTAATACCAGCCACATCAGTCCAAATAACAAACCTGTGATGGAGAGTATAAAGCCCATATTTGTGCTAAATGGATAGATAGCCAGCACCTGCTCAAAGAACCCAATATTTGCAGTCGCTACCAAATATACAGCCACGATAATAATAAGATAACTGAGACTTATCTCACGATCATATAGCTTACTAAGGTAGCTGGTTTTTGCGTTGGCATTGGACGCGTTGATTTTCAGCACATTGGTCTTGATGACTTGAGGTATGGACATACAGATACTTCTCAACAGATGGTAGGAAACGTCATTCCTTACCATAGCAAGTGGTCTGTTAAGAAGATGTTAAGGCGGTTCATGCCAACTCTAATAAGTTAGATGTTGTGTGGATTGTTGAGATGGCTTTGTATATTTAAGTTAGGCAGGATGCATCATTGCCATCAGCTGGGGCTTGTCTTTTATAGTGATAAAACCATAGTGCATATTGATAAGGTGCTGCTTTTGCCACGATTGAATGATTTTATTGATGGTTTGTCTGGTAGTGCCAAGCATAAAGCCAAGCTCTTCTTGCGATAAGCGCAGCTCTATTTTGATATCGTCTCCTATTTGCTTACCATAAGTGTCGATCAGTCCAATCAGCATGCTAGCCAATCGCGCTGAGGTATTGAGTGAGGTAGCATCATCAATCCAATCAAATGCTCGGCGAATTCGCTGGCAAGTTATAAGTGCGAGGTGCTTGTATAAAATCGGATGCGATTGCGCTGTTTGAATCACCAGATTTCTTGGGATTGAGATTAGCGTTACTTTATTAATCGTCCACGCATCATGGGTGCGAGGATTGTCATCTATGATAGATATTTCACCAAACCACTCACCACTAGATAGATGTGCCAGTGTCATGGCATGGCCACTAGTGCTCACATTACAGACTCTAATCGTACCCGACACGACAAAGTGTAGAGCGGCATCATCACCATCACCGATGGCATGAATCATTTGACCTTTTTGGTATACCTTTAGCACCGCATCGCCCGCCAGTAGCGGCTGCACAATGGCTGGTAGTTGACTAAACCATGGGTCGTTATTTAAATAATGATTAATATTCATAAGTGTAATGTTTTTGACAGATTTGGTTTTATAAAATGGTGTAAGGTAATAATTCGGGATATCTAAAACAGTAAAGGAATACACCATGCAAACAGCTATGCAAACCACTACATCAACGGATTCATCATCGAGTGTACACCATAATATGAGCGAACAAGAGTGGCAGATGCGCGTAAATCTTGCAGCCTGTTATCGAATGATTGCTTCTTATGGCTGGGACGATTTGGTATTCACTCATATCTCTGCACGCGTACCGGGTACTGAGGATGAGTTTTTAATCAATCCATACGGAATGTTATTTGAAGAGATTACCGCCTCTAGTCTGGTAAAGGTTAATAAAGCAGGCGAAAAAGTAGCGCCATCAGAGTTCGAAGTCAATCCAGCTGGATTTATCATTCATAGTGCTGTGCACGAGGCTCGTGATGATGCGCATTGCGTCATCCATCTGCACACAAATGATGGCGTTGCCGTCTCAGCGCAAGAAAAAGGCTTACTACCTATCTCGCAACAATCATTATTTCCACTATCTAACTTGGCATACCACGACTACGAAGGCGTCGCATTAAACCCTGAAGAAAAGGTTCGTTTGGTTGCTGATTTAGGCGATGCTCACTTTATGATTTTGCGTAACCATGGTCTACTCACTTGTGCCGATACGGTTGCCAATGCGTTCTTGTACATGTATATCATGCAAAGAGCTTGTGAGATTCAGATCAAGGCGCAGAGCGGAGGCGGTGCATTGACGCCAATACCAGCACAAATATTGGCCGGTATTCAAGCGGCATCTGAGCAAGTGACCCGAGGCGCAAACGGTGACATCGCATGGCCCGCCTTATTAAGAAAGCTACGCCGCACTGACCCATCATTTGAGGAGTAAGTCTCTAATGATAACTCTTGATGAGTGGCAACGGCAGGGGCAATATGAATCCATTAACGGGCATCAAATCTTTACTCGGTATGCAGGGGATAAAAGTGCGCCTGTATTGCTATTGATTCATGGTTATCCTAGTGCCAGTTGGGACTGGGAGGGCATGTGGGATGCGCTAACCGAGCACTATTATGTTATCACCCTCGATATGCTGGGGTTTGGGTTGTCAGATAAACCCAAAAACGCGCGCTACCTAATCAGTGAACAGGCGGATATTTATCAAGCTGTTTTGCAAAAACTGGGCGTCAGTGATTATCATATATTAGCGCATGACTATGGTGATACAGTGGCTCAAGAGTTGCTAGCCAGACAAGTTGAGGGTAGCGCTAGCGCTGAGCGACACATTGCTAGCGTATGCTTTTTAAACGGTGGTCTATTTCCTGAGACGCACAAACCTATCTTGGTACAGAAGCTACTGCTATCGCCATTGGGCCCTCTGGTATCGAAGCTGATTAATAAGCAGAAATTTGCGGGCAGCTTACAACGGATATTTGGCCCTGACACGCAGCCCACAGCAGAGGTGATAGATACGCTATGGCAGCTGTTAAATCACAATGATGGATTGGGTGTGATGCATAAGCTGATTAATTACATACCCCAACGTCAGCAGTATCGCGAGCGATGGGTCGGTGCCATTATCAACAGTACCGTACCTGTGAAATTGATAGCTGGTGCCAAAGACCCCATCTCAGGACAGCATATGATTGATCGTTATCGTCAACTGATACCCAATGCTGATATAACCAATATGCCTATGCTAGGCCATTATCCGCAGGTAGAAGATGCGGCAGCGATCACAGCGGCCTATCTGCAATTTAGACGCAGTATTTTGTAAATACAGTTCAATCTAACAAACGCAGAGCATCAAATGGTGCCCTGCGTTTTTTTATGGGTGGTGAGCACTGAGTGCATCGCTGTCTCTTAGTATGTATTTGTACGGCTATAGCTGGTCAGTACATAACGTCTATGCGCTACGCCTATCTGGTATGTCATTACTTAACTGTGCCCTTTTATCATGTCATAAGCTGCTTTGTTGGCATCTTCATTTGTATTAGCTATTTTCATTTATGCGATTCAATTCCCAATAACTTTCTATTTTAGTTCTGTTTATTTTAATAAAAATAAAATGTGGCCCATTATATTTGTTTGGCTGAATATATTTGTTTGGCTGAATATATTTGTTTGGCTGAATATATTTGTTTGGCTGAATATATTCACTTAAAAGGATATGGAGAAGGTAAACACTAGTCTTTTAAAAAATCACCCATCATATTTTCTACAATTAATATATGTATAAATTTTTCAGTAAAAATGATTCAAAAGATGAAAATTTGTAAAGAAAATGTATCTTGGAATTTGGATGGTTTCTCTGGTTTAGGCCATATAAATAAAGGGGTTTGCTGATAAGAAATAACTAAAAGAATAAAGAAAAACATATTTATTATAAGTATATGTTATATAAATGTTTTTTAAATTACGATAGAGGTTTTTTGCAATTTTGTATGCAAAAAGAGACTTATATCATAGGAGTTTTATTTTCGTTCGATTAATATTATTTTCACAATGTTTATATATGGTTCTATTAGTGATTGATTATTTTATTGTTTGTACTAGAATACTAAATAAGCGTATCTAAATTGTTAGTCATATATCTAAAATATTTCCAGTACAAGGAAGTTTTAATTTTAAGCCCAGAGTAATGTTGTCTTTTTTGCAATAGACAACAATAGACCTTACTGCTTGACCTCAGCTCTCTAATTGATAAAGGAATAATAAACATGAATCGTAACTATAAAGTAATTTGGAATAGATCATTAGGGTGCTTTATGGCTGTTGCAGAATATGCAAAGAGTCGAGGCAAGTCTTCAAGTTCTGCTGTCAGCTCTAACTCTAGTGCATCAGCCGCGGTATCGACAGGTGCACGATTGCTACGCTTGAGTAGTCTCACGGTGGCACTGGCCGCGACAGGGCTTACGTTATCAACACAAGCGTTTGCCGTGGCAGGTGCTGCTGGAGGTAGCAGTAGTCAAGCCTCGAGCACAGCAATTTCACCATTAGCACTAGATTGTGGACCGCTAGGAGAAGCGGCAATTATTGGGGTTGGGGTAGCAGCTGTACCAGGTGTTTCACCTACCATTCCAGCCCCAACAAACAGCATTGCAATCGGTTGTGGTACGACAATTAATAATGCTAACGACTCAGTCGCTATTGGTAGAGAGAATACTGTTAGTGCGACAAATGGCCTTCAACAGCAAATTGGAGATCGAAGGTTAGGCGGTGTTCGCAATTACGCTACTGGTGAGACTTTTTATATAGGTACGGCAGTTGCACTCGGTGATTCAAATTCTACAGCCGCTGGCGGTGGTGTCGCACTGGGTAACAGTAACCAAGTAACTGGCGGCAGTCACGGTATTGCTATTGGTCAAGGTAATGTGACAAGTGAAGCATTTGGAGTAGGTCTAGGTGTGGGTAACCTATCAACTGGAAATACAGCAATCGCTATAGGTACTGCCAATGAATCAACTGGTAATACCTCGATTGCCTTGGGTCGTCAAACCTATTCTCGTGCAGACTTTGGTATTGCGGCAGGTAATATTGCGACGGTTGAGGCTGGTGCTACCAATGGTATCGCGCTAGGTACAAGTTCTAACGTTGCCGCAGCAGGCGTGAATAGTGTAGCGATTGGTGCGAATACTGCCGCTAACGCTGCAAATAGTGTTGCTTTAGGGCAGGGATCTGTTGCAAATGCCCAGACGGGAAATTCTTATTTAACTAATGTTGCTGCTACGACTGATGGTACAGTCTCGGTAGGTAGCGATACGATAAAACGTCGTATCACCAACTTGGCTGATGGTTCAGCAGCCAGCGATGCTGTCACAGTAGCACAGTTACAAAGTTCAGTCAGCGCAGGGTCAGCAGGTAACACTACTCGTTCTGAAGGCAACATGACGGCCCTAGGTGGTAGTTATGATGCAGCCACAGATACTTATACTCCGCCAGAATATGTTTTAGATAATAGTACTACTACGGTTAATACTGTCGGTGAAGCTCTTGGTAACCTAGATAGTCGAACAACAAACAACACTACAGCCATTGCTAGTGGTCTTAACTTTGCAGGCGACAGTGGCACTAACGTCAACCGTCCACTAGGCTCTATTCTTAACATCACAGGTGGTGAGACGGATCCTGCCAACTTAACCACTGGTAACATTGGTGTGGTTGCAGACGGTACAGATGAACTCAGCATTCAACTAGCAGAAGCCATTGACCTTGGCGAAGATGGCAGCCTCACCACGGGTGACACGGTAGTCAACAACGCAGGCGTTGCTATTGATGACGGTGCAGATAACGTAACCACC
>NZ_JBNNGW010000004.1:48254-58045 GCF_050268505.1 Psychrobacter sp. NPDC078409 | reverse complement strand
TGTGCAGATAACGTAACCACCATCACCACAGCCGGCACCAACGTAGTAGATGCCGCTGGTAATGAAGCAGATTACACAGCAGCCGGTTCAAGCCTCGCTGACGCAGCTGGTAACACTACTAATACAACAGCCGCTGGTACTACTGTTGAAGATACTGCTGGCAATATCAGCAACTATGGCGCAGAAGGGTTTACCGCAACTGATGCTGCTGGTAACAATGGTATCTCAATCAATCAAGGCGGTATTAGCTTTATTGATGCAGGTGGCGCACCGATAGGTCCAAGTATTACTGCTGGTGGTATTGATGCTGGTGGTCAGACAGTAAGTAATCTAGCTGATGGTGTGAATGCAAATGATGCAGCAACCAAAGGACAAGTGGATGCAGTATCTGATGGTTTAACTGACTTGACTGCAGGTGCTGTGCAGTATGATCGAGATCCTAATGACAACAGTATCATCAATTATGATCAAGTGACCTTGGCAGGTACACCTGCAGTGATTGATCAAGACGATGAAGGCAACGACTTTGTAGCGAGTGGTGGTACAACATTGTCTAATGTGGCAAACGGCGTGAATGCCGATGACGCTGTGAATAAAGGTCAGCTTGATACCTTGATCGCTCAAAACGTTACCAACGTCGAAGTAACTGACCAAAACGGAAATCCTGTCACTGTCAATGTGACGGATCAAGTTGTGAATCGCAATATCGATGACAGTAACTTAGATTCTTTATTCTTAACTTATGACGTAAACGGTCAAGAAGTCACTGATCGCCTAACCATTGCCGAAACTGTGCAAAAAATGAACACCGAAGGTGTGAAGTTTGCGCATACCAATGCGGTTAGTACTCAAGGTGATATAGGTACTACTAACGACTCAAGTGCTGGTGGTGATAACTCGACTGCAATTGGTGTTAATGCAATCATTACTCAAAATGGCGAATCTTCAGTAGCATTGGGTCACAATACTCTAGTCGAAGGTGCTTCTTCTATAGCCATCGGTGACGGTGCTCAAGCGCTAGGTAATCAGTCTATCAGTATCGGTACAGGCAATGTCGTCAACGGTGATAACTCTGGTGCCTTTGGTGATCCAAGCACTATCAATGGCAACAACAGTTACTCAGTTGGTAATAACAACACTATTAATAGTGATGATACTTTTGTACTTGGTAACGGTATCACAGCAAACCAAAATGGCTCGGTAGTACTAGGTCTGGGTTCTGCAGCTACGACAGGTGCTGGTATTGTAGGCTATCGCGCAGCGGGTAATGCTGCTATTACAGCAACCACTAGCACAACTGGTGCAGTTGCAGTGGGCGATGCAGCCAATGGTGTATATCGTCAAGTTACAGGTGTGGCCGCAGGTACAGCCGACTCTGATGCAGTCAACGTCTCACAGTTAAAATCAGTCAGCGATGCATTAGAAAGTAGTAATGAAGCGCTTAGCAATGCTGCGGTTCAGTACGATACAAACCCAGACGATACTGTCAACAAAGGCAGCATTACATTGGGTGGCGGTGCTGCTGGTACTACTATAACCAACGTCAATGGTGGTGCTATCAATGCAGGAAGTACTGACGCTATCAACGGCGGTCAGCTATACAATCTAGGAAACGATGTGGCTGGCATTATCGGTGGTGATGCAGCGATTGATGATGAAGGCAACTTAACAGCCACTAATATCGGTGGTACAGGAGCAAGTAATCTTAATGATGCGATTGCTGCTGTAAACAATGGTAATGCTCAGGCCAACGAAGATATTCAGGCCAATACTGATAGACTTGATACTGGTTTGAGCTTCAGTGCAGACAGTGGTAATGATGTTAATAAATCAGTTGGTAATAGCACTGCACTTAAGTTTGAAGGCAGTGATAATATCACGACGACAACCACTGATAGTGGTATCAAGTTTGATTTGAGTGGCAACATCAACGTAGACAATGTTACTGCAGGTACAGTTACTACTGGTAATACTACAGTTAATACAAACGGCGTCACGATAGCTAACGGTCCCAATGAGTCAGTTGTCCTAAGCGGTACTGGCTTAGACAACGGTGGCAACACCATCACAGGTGTTGCTGATGGTATCAATCCTACTGATGCTGTGAATTTTGGACAGTTGAGCGCTCTAGATGGCAAGCTAAGCAACAGCGTTAACGAGTTGGGTTATAAGATCAATGAAGTAGAAGACGATGCTAATGCTGGTATCTCTGCTGCCATGGCAATGTCTTCACTACCGCAAGCTTATATCCCTGGTAAGTCAATGATCGGTGGTGGTGTCGCAACATACAATGGTGAAAGTGCAGTTGCTATTGGTTTATCTAAAGTCTCAGACAATGGACGTTGGGTAATGAAGATCAATGGTACAGCAGACACCCAAGGAAATGCAGGCGGCGCAATTGGTGCAGGTTTCCATTTCTAATATAGCCACATCACTGTTTGACAGCGTTTGCTTGAATACAAGCGCTGTCAAATTACTCATAAAATATATTAAGGGATAAATAATGAAAAAATCTTTTTATCGTTACGGCTTGTTGGCTACGTCTGCTTTACTATTCACAGTCACTGGTTGTGCTCAAAAAAACATCATGCCAACTTGGCATTTAACGCCTGGTGCACAGCATGGAGCTGTTGATGCTAACGATTTAGTATTTCCAGATCCAGAAAAGGCATGGCAAAAGGGTGGCACTATTGTCAATCATAATGATATTGCTAAAATACAAGTAGGTACTACTAAAGATCAGATTTATAAAATAATCGGTACACCTCATTTCAGCGAAGGGTTCAATGCTCGTGAATGGGATTATATTCTCAAGTTTTATGATGCCAATAACAATGTAGAGACATGCCAGTATAAGATTATCTTCGATGATAGCTATGAGGGCAGATTGCGTGATGATGAATTTTTTGCCACTGAGTTCTATTGGCAGCCAGCATCTTGTGCTAAATATTCACAGTTCTAATATTAGTCGCTATCAATAGTATAAAAAAAGAGCAAGACATTTAATGTCTTGCTCTTTTTTATTGTGAGATGTTGTTATTGTAATCGCAATAGTAACAATGTTACTGATATCAGCGTCTTTCATATACCGCCTAATCAAAAGTCTACGAATTAGCATTTGTATCTTATTAAAGCGACTTTTATCTCGTCATCTGACACTCTAAGTTAATCCCATGAATGTCCACTTAGAAAGTTATAGCTATATAGCTCAACTATAACGAAAGAGTCAAATCTATCTTAGCCTTTTATAACCTAAATTCCTATCCCGTAAACTCTATTCTGACTGTGCAAGCAGCTTATGTCTTCTATCTCCACAATGCATTGTTACATAAAGAGCTTCGCTAATTTGGTCAAACTACTTAGGAACTCCAAAAGCTAGTATTTTGCGTATAGTTTTACTAGTGCAGAGCTACCGATTAGCTTTTATGACAGTGTAAAGCATATTTAGTATCTCTTACTTCTAGTTAATCTGTCTAAACAGACAAACATCCTTCCACATAAATATATGCTTGCACTATTTACAAAACAGTAATATTATTAATAATATAGATAATATGCTTACAATTATACAACTGTTATATAAGTAATTGATAATCATTTTTATATGATAGTAATGTTTTAGAAAGAGTGGAAGAGATTTTACGCATACGTAATCTAGGTTCAAATTTATTCAATATTTTTGAGACACAAAGTTTGTTTGTATAGCATCACATATGTAGTACCTGTCGAACATAAGTAGAAATCTGAAATTCACTTACATTTTCAGGGGTGTTTTTGCTACTTGTTTTCATGAATCGTTATTCAAAATAGAGTATGCCTTATGATAAAGAAAACTATGGAAACACCCATTTTACGTAGAACAGCTCTAATACTTGCGATGAGTGCAATCAGTTTTCCATCACATGCTTTGGGCACTGGTGATAATGATTATACATACGCTGATGAAGGTCAGGTCATTGTCAGTAATCGTGATCGGATCACTGCAAATGAGTCTCAAATACAAACTAACACTAATGAACTCAATAACAACCGACCTTATATAGATCAATTAATAGACTCTATAGACAATCCACCAGACCCAGTAGTGGTCGAACCTGGACCAACTGTTCCGACTGGCCCAGCACCGCAATCATCAGGCTCAGGTTCAGGGCCAGGCTCTGACGGATATTCAGATAGAACAGACAGAAAATGTTCAGAGACTTTTGATAATGAAATTCGTGACCTAGAGTATGGAATGCTAGGCGTCGATATAGCTGCATTAGCCTTAGAAGCCAGTGGTGAGGCTATACAAGCGTTACCCTTTGGTGCAGGAGCTGGAGGTTCAGTTCTTGTGGTTAGCTCACTAGCAACACAAGCCATAAATGCTGCGCTTGGATTTGTCGTACTTGATAAAGATGCGCAAGCTGCAGATGCGCCATCATGTGGACAAGAGTTTGTGGGCGATGTAGAAGTTACCGAAGGTGCAGGTATTGTTGTTGAAAATAGAGCTGGTACCGCATCAGTATCACTTGGTCCTGACGCGGCAGGCAATCTGCAATCAGGAGTGTCTATCGGTGGTGGACAGATTTTGGGCGCTGGTGATAGCAACAATGGAGATGCGGCGACGGCAGCAGCCCCAACAGCGATTGCTATTGGTAATAGTGCGCAAGCATTAGTAGCAAATAGTACGGCTATTGGAGAGAGCGCCATAGCCGATGGCCTAAATTCAAGTAGCTATGGTGGGCAGTCTCAAGCTAGAGGGCAGAGTAGTACAGCAATTGGACAAGACGCACAGGCGGTTAATACCAATACAACGGCAACTGGTGTGAGTAGTAGAGCGACTGGTTTAAATAGCACAGCAAATGGACAAAATGCGCAGGCCATCAGTGGCAATGCCACGGCAATCGGTGTAAGTAGTAGAGCGTCTAGCTTAAATAGCACAGCAATTGGACAAGACGCACAGGCGATTAATACCAATACAACGGCAGCTGGTGTGAGTAGTAGAGCGACAGGTTCAAACAGTACCGCAACTGGACAGGATGCTCAAGCCACTCAACAGAATGCGACGGCTACTGGACAGAATGCACAAGCCATCGCTGTTAATACAACAGCATTGGGTATGAACGCTCTAGCAGAAGGCGTCAATAGCACAGCGACGGGGCAAAATTCGCAAGCGATTTTAGAAAATACTACTGCAACGGGCGCAAATACCCTAGCCACTGGTCTAAACAGCACCGCAATGGGCCAAAACGCCCAAGCCACTCGAGAGAATGCCACAGCATTGGGTCGTAATGCGAAAGCCACCGCTGTTAATACAACAGCAACTGGTGTCAATGTGCAGGCGACTGGTCTAGAAGCCACCGCCACTGGTTTTGAGGGCACAGCATCAGGATCTTACGCAACCACCTCAGGTAGTAGAGCCATTGCTTCAGGGTTAGGCTCAACAGCAAGTGGTGCGCAAAGTGAAGCAACGGCAGACCGTACCACCGCAATAGGTTATGACAGTCTGGCGTCAGCTACCAACAGCACGGCAACGGGCGCAACTGCTCTAGCCACTGGCGCAAACAGCACCGCAATGGGCCAAAACGCCCAAGCCACTCGAGAGAATGCCACAGCATTGGGTCGTAATGCAAAAGCCACCGCAGTAAATACAACAGCAACTGGTGTCAATGTGCAGGCGACTGGTCTAGAAGCCACCGCCACTGGTTTTGAGGGCACAGCATCAGGATCTTACGCAACCACCTCAGGTAGTAGAGCCATTGCTTCAGGGTTGGGATCAACAGCAAGTGGTGCACAAAGTGAAGCAACGGCAGACCGTACCACCGCAATAGGTTATGACAGTCTGGCGTTGGCTCAGAACAGCACAGCAGTTGGCGCAACTACTTTAGCCACTGGTCTAAACAGCACCGCAATGGGCCAAAACGCCCAAGCCACTCGAGAGAATGCCACAGCATTGGGTCGTAATGCGAAAGCCACCGCAGTAAATACAACAGCAACTGGTGTCAATGTGCAGGCGACTGGTCTAGAAGCCACCGCTACTGGTTTTGAGGGCACAGCATCAGGATCTTACGCAACCACCTCAGGTAGTAGAGCCATTGCTTCAGGGTTGGGATCAACAGCAAGTGGTGCACAAAGTGAAGCAACGGCAGATCGTACCACCGCAATAGGTTATGACAGTGTGGCGTTGGCTCAGAACAGCACAGCAGTTGGCGCAACTGCTCTAGCCACTGGCGCAAACAGCACCGCAATGGGCCAAAACGCCCAAGCCACTCGAGAGAATGCCACAGCATTGGGTCGTAATGCTATCGCTAATGGTACCAATTCATTGTCTGTAGGAGCCTCTAATGAGTCTTTAGCGAATAGAACGACAGCGGTTGGTTCTAATAATATCGTTGAAGCAGCAAGTTCATCGACCATTGGACAGTCTAATATTATAAAAGCCGCGAGTCCTACCACTACTAGCAGAGCAGTAAATAATACTGTGGCGAACAGCCATGCACTTGGAAATAATAATATTATCAACTCAAGTGATACATTTGTTTTGGGTTCTAATATTAATAACACAGGGCAAGTTGATAACGATGGTAACGCTATACCAATAGGTAATACAGTCAAAAACTCAGTCTATTTAGGCAACAACACGGTTGCAACTACAGGCGACAAAGTAGGAACACAGTTGTTACAAAGTAGCGGACAACAAGGCAATACGACGACTGCTGGGAATACTGGCAAAGTGGCCAATACAGTAATAGGTAGCATCGACTACAATAATTTTGCAGCCAGTACTGCCAACGGTGTTATTTCAGTTGGGTCAGCTAATGATGAACGTAGGATTCAAAACGTAGCAGCTGGTGAAATATCCCAAACTTCCTCAGATAGTGTTAATGGCAGTCAGCTATATGCTGTTGCGATGAATACCTCATTAAATAGAGATATTGCACTCAACAATCAGAGTGATATTGCTGCGGCCAAAATTGAAATTGATGATACAAAAAATGCTTTAGCCACTGCCAATACTCTTATTTCGACAAATACAACCAACATTGCATCTAATGCGGCTGACTTAGTCACTGTAAAAGCTGCCACTTCTAAAAACACTGATGATTTAGTGACAGCTAATAATGCAATATCACAAAACACTAGCTCGATTGCTCAGTATGCAAGTGCTCTCGGTACGATTAACACAAGTGTGTCTGACAATACGAATGCGTTGACTACAGCCAATGCAGGGATTGCAAAAAATACTGGTGATTTAGTAATAGCAAACGCAGCAATCGCTAAAAATACTGGCGATCTAGTCACAGCCAATAATGCGATTTCTAGCAATACGGATGCTATTTCACAAAACGTGGGTAAGCTAATTGTTATTGAGTCTGAAGTTTCGAAAAACACAGATGGTTTGGCCAATGCTAATACCAAGATTTCACAAAACACAGCTGGTTTAGCTAGTGCCAATACCAAGATTTCACAAAATACAGATGGTTTGGCTAGTGCTAATACCAAAATTTCGAAAAACACAGATGATTTGGTCAACGCTAATACCAAGATTTCAAAAAACACAGATGACTTGGCCAATGCTAATACCAAGATTTCGAAAAATACGGATGATTTGGCCGATGCTAATACCAAGATTTCGAGAAACACAGATGATTTGGCCAATGCCAACACTAAGATTTCGAGAAACACAGATGATTTGGCCAATGCCAATACTAAGATTTCACAAAATACAGGCGATATCTTGAAAAACAGTGAAAATTTAGTAGCAGCGAACAGTACGATAGCTAAAAACAGCAATGATATTTTGAAAAATGCAGAAGATTTAGTTAGCGCAAATAATGCAATAGCTAAAAACAGCGATGACTTAATAACCGCAAATGCGGTGATATCTCAGAATTCAAATGATATCTCAAGTAATAGAAATGATTTGAATGTGGCAAATGTTGCGATAGCCAAAAACAGCGAAGATTTAATAACAGCAAATATAGCTATTGCTAAAAACACAAATGATTTGGTCGATACGGCTGCTAACGTCGCTAGTCTAGACTCAGTAGTTCAGCAGAATAGCACTAAAATCTCTAAAGGTATTACGTTTAACGATGGTGCAAATAGCACTACACACCAGTTAGGCGATACGATCGCTATGACAAGTACCAATCAGAATTTATCTGTTCAAACAACAAGTGACGGCATTAGCGTAGGATTGAATAACGATATTCAAATCAATAGCATTCAAATTAACGATGGTCCTAGTCTATCTAACAATGGCATAAATGCAGCTGGTACCAGAATAACGAATGTATCTCCAGGGGTTAATTACAATGACGCTGCGACTGTTGGGCAGTTATCAAAAGTATATGAATATTCCAAACAAGCTGATGAAATTGCCTATAAAGGTATCGCAATGTCCGCTGCCTTATCTAATGGCTCAGATGCAGTGGCTAGACCAGGTCAGCTATCAGGTATGATCGGCGTCGGAAGCTTCAAAGGTAATACTGCTATGGCACTTGGGATAACTTATTTGAGTAAGGAAAGTAATTATAAGCTAACAGGAGGGTTTGCATATGCTGGAAGTGATGACATCTTATATCAGGGTGGGCTCGCTTTTGCGATAGGTCGATAAAACGTTCTTTTAACAAAACATTTTTGGCATTTCATTAAATAATTCAGAGAGGAAATATTATGCAAACCAATTTTCAGCGCAAGCTTTTAGCCATAGCCATTACTACAGCGACCGGCGCACTATTTATGTCACCAGTTATGGCAGCCGGTACTGCTAATACAATACAATGTGGAACAGGACCAAATCAGACAGGGGCAACGGACTGTTCTGGTAGTTCTAATTTGAACTCAGATTTGATTATCACAAATACTGGTGGCAATAATGGTTCTTTAACAGTAGCAGGTGCAACCACAGTCGGTACTACCGCTCAGAATGCTAATTTAACAGTCAATGGTAATACAACTACTACTGGTAGTACTACTACAGGTAGCCTTACTACGACTGGTACTACGACTAACAATGGTACTACGACCAACAACGGTGCCATGATTAATAATGGTACTACGACTAACAATGGTGCGACTCAAATAAATAACACTCTAGGTGTTACAGGTAATACGACAATAGGTACTGCTAGTCCTGGTCAAAATGCTAATTTATTAGTTAATGGTAATACGACAACGACTGGTAATATGATTACCGATGGTACAACTCAACTAAATGACACACTAGGTGTAACAGGCGCAACCACCTTACAAGACACACTAACTGTGACAGGACAAACTACGACAAATAATATCAACAATAATGGCAATATTAACAATACTGGTGATATTACAACCAACAACCTTAATGCGGTTGGTCAAACCACAACTAACGGTATCGGTAACACAGGTGACATAGCTAACTCAGGCGACATCACTAACGGCGGCAATATCGCTAACACAGGTACTTTAACGAATACTGGCGCTACTGAACTACAAGATACATTAAGCGTTGCAGGACAATCGACTACTAACGGTATCGGTAACACAGGTGACATAGCTAACTCAGGCGACATCACTAACGGCGGCAATATCGCTAACACAGGTACTTTAACGAATACAGGCGCAACCACCTTACAAGACACACTAACTGTGACAGGACAAACTACGACAAATAATATCAACAATAATGGCAATATTAACAATACTGGTGATATTACAACCAACAACCTTAATGCGGTTGGTCAAACCACAACTAACGGTATCGGTAACACAGGTGACATAGCTAACTCAGGCGACATCACTAACGGCGGCAATATCGCTAACAC
>NZ_JBNNGW010000004.1:47721-48156 GCF_050268505.1 Psychrobacter sp. NPDC078409 | reverse complement strand
ACAGGTACTTTAACGAATACTGGCGCTACTGAACTACAAAATACATTAAGCGTTGCGGGACAATCGACTACTAATGGTATCGGTAACACAGGTGATATAGCTAACTCAGGCGACATCACTAACGGCGGCAATATCGTTAACACAGGTACTTTAACGAATACTGGCGCTACTGAACTACAAAATACATTAAGCGTTGCGGGACAATCGACTACTAATGGTATCGGTAACACAGGTGACATAGCTAACTCAGGCGACATCACTAACGGCGGCAATATCGTTAACACAGGTACTTTAACGAATACTGGCGCTACTGAACTACAAGATACATTAAGCGTTGCAGGACAATCGACTACTAACGGTATCGGTAACACAGGTGATATAGCTAACTCAGGCGACATCACTAACGGCGGCAATATCGCTAACACAGGTACTTTA
>NZ_JBNNGW010000004.1:0-47623 GCF_050268505.1 Psychrobacter sp. NPDC078409 | reverse complement strand
CGCTACTGAACTACAAGATACATTAAGCGTTGCGGGACAATCGACTACTAACGGTATCGGTAACACAGGTGATATAGCTAACTCAGGCGACATCACTAACGGCGGCAATATCGCTAACACAGGTACTTTAACCAATACTGGTGCTACTGAACTACAAGATACATTAAGCGTTGCGGGACAATCGACTACTAACGGTATCGGTAACACAGGTGATATAGCTAACTCAGGCGACATCACCAACACAGGTGATCTAACTAACGGCGGTAACTTATCTAATACGGGCACTCTAACGAATATTGGTGCAGCGACTTTAGGTAGTACACTAAGTGTTGCAGACCAAACTAGCACCAACGGTTTGGATAACACTGGTCTGCTAGCTAACGATGGTAACATCACAAACACAGGCGATCTAACCAATACTGGCGCTGCCACATTAGGAAGTACGCTAAACGTTGCAGGTCAATCGACTACCAATGGTATTGCTAATACGGGTAATATCAGCACGGATAGCTTGACTACTACTGATTTTACTACTACTAATTTGACAGCAACAGGTCAAACGACTACCAATGGTATCGCTAACACGGGTGCTATCAGTACAGATAGTTTGACGACGACAACTTTGACAGCGACAGGAACCACTACTACCAATGGTATTACCAACACTGGCGCTATCAACACGGATAGTGTGAATACGACTAACCTGACAGCCACAGGAACCACTACTACAAGCGGTATTGGTAATACAGGTGATATAGCCAACTCAGGTGACATCACTAACGGTGGAGATATCACTAACACAGGTCTCTTAACCAATACTGGTGCGGCGACTTTAGGAAGCACTCTAAACGTCGCAGGTGCAACTACAATAGGTACTAGTACTCAGAATGCTGATCTAACAGTAAATGGTAATATCATTACTACTGGTACTTTTATGCCCGATGATATCAGTACGCAAAATCTAGCAGTTTCACAGTCACTTAATGTCAGTCAGGGTGCTGCAGTCAATATGGGCGGTAACGTGGTACAAGGTGTAGCAGCAGGTCAGATTTCTGCTGGCTCAACCGATGCTGTGAACGGTGGTCAATTGTTCCAAAGTCAGGCTGAAGCATTTGGCTATACAGATCGCGAGATCAATGCACTAGAAGATCGTCAGAACAAGGGATTGGCCTCGTCATTAGCTTTTGCTGGTCTTAAATATTCAACCGTTCCAGGTAAGTTCAGTGTTGGTTTAGCAGGTGGTACTTGGTCTGGTGAGACAGGCTATGCACTAGGGGTTAACTACACTACTGTAGACGGTAAATTTGGATTCAATAGTGCGTTCGGTGGTAATAGTGACGAGCAAGGTGGTAACGTAGGTTTATCTTTCCTTATTAACTAAGAGTTACTTTTATTGATTAAAGCTGATAGTTTCTAAGCCTAATAGTTAATTGTGTAGAAAATTTAACACTTGACTATTAGGTCTGAACCTAGACTAGCGAAGAATGAGTAAAATCATTTAATCAAACTCTAAAAATGGCGTTGCATATCTTTTAAGTTATGATTGCAGCGCCATTTTTACTATTGTAAATCAAGCTTATATTTTGTAGTAGTACTATTTAATCTGATATTTATGGTTGTTTGCCTCTGATATTAGTGTTACTTCTATTTGTTTTCATAACGATTGCTGACCAGTTCTTAATCGTTTGATACAACATCCTAAGACAAGCCCTAAACTTTACGCGACTTAAACCTCAACACTATCTGTCCAAGAGAACTCTTCTAAGATACGCATCCATTGATCGTCTAATCCCGCTTTTATTACTAGTGGCTCACCAGTGACGGGGTGGCTGAGCGCCAAAGTCTGTGCATGCAGCAACATACGCGTGCAATCATAGTGAGTACGAAAAAATCGTGTATGACGTATATCACCGTGACTGGTATCACCCACGATGTGATGGAATACATGTCTCATATGCCGACGCAGCTGATGTTTGCGCCCAGTTTCAGGCGTTAAGCGCACCAGACTATAGCGACTAGTGGTATGCTTTTTTGATACTGCAAATGGCAGCTCAATTTGTGCCAAATTCTGCCAGTGGGTGACCGCTTCTTGAGCAGGTTTATCTAAGTTCGCAAATTTATCGGCAATGGCGTCAGGCTTAAAGCTCAACGCATAGTCAACAGTACCTTGCTCAGACATAAAGCCACGCACCACGGCCAAATATTGCTTGGTCACTTTGCGTTCAGTAAACGCTTCGGTAAGGCTACGTGCCACGGCTGAACTCTTAGCAAACAACAATACACCTGATGTAGGTTTGTCTAACCTATGCACTGGAAACACATGGCAGCCTACCGCATCACGGGTGAGCTGCATGGCAAAGCGTGTCTCACCTTTGTCCAGCCAACTGCGATGCACCAACAGACCAGCTTCTTTATTAATCGCTACTATATACTCATCTTCATAGATAATTTCTATTTGATCAGCAGTATTGCCTTCGATATCCATGTTTTTAGTGCTCATATTTTAGATGCGTCAATTATATATCCTTTTTATTGTACCTGTAGTGGCATAATAAATTTAGATAGTACTGCAGAGAAAGTAAGCAGCAAAACTACCGCACCGTTGTTTATATCTTTGCCATTAGCAGCAGCGTTAATATAAATGGTAAAACGCTAAATGATAAGACGTCAGCTGCCGATGTATTGAGCATGGAAGTACCAATAACCATTCAACACTTTTCTACGCTCATTATTTGTAATATATAGAGTATCAAGAAAGGAGTAATTTCATGAGTATTCAAACATTAGAGCCAAAACTGGCTAACGTTGGCGGTATTCCAATCGCACGTTTATTACCCAATAAAGGCAAAAAACCGATCGGTGCGTGGTGCTTTTTAGATCATGCAGGTCCTGCTGATTTTGGTCAGGATGATGCAGGGATGCAAGTGGGTCGCCATCCGCATACTAATTTGCAGACTTTCAGCTGGATGCTAAATGGTGAAGTGCTGCATAAAGACAGTTTAGGTAATGAACAGGTTATTACCAAAAACCAAGTCAATGTCATGACCGCAGGTACAGGTCTGCACCAAGGTATCAGTCATACAGAGCAAAGTGTCTTTCCAGATACGGGCGGTTCAGAAAATGCTGCACGTGGTATCAGTATGGTGCAGCTATGGATTGCGCTTCCCACCGATCAGAAAATCGAACGCAGTTTTCATCATTATCCTGAGCTACCGACATGGAGCGAGGGCAACGTAGAGATGATACTGACGACAGGCAGTTATACCAATACATCAGGTGAGACATTTAAAGCGCCTACCATTCAGTATTCTAGACTGGTTGGTATAGATGTGTACTTCAAGCAAGATGGTGAGACGACATTGAATTTAGAGCCAAGCTTTGAGTACGGTATTTTGGTTTCAGAAGGTGAAGTAGCGTCCGAAGGCAAGGTTTGTCAGCAAGATCAGTTATTCCGTTTTCATGATAGCGATGTCGCCAATAATAAAAGTATTAAGCTGGCTGCCAAAAAAGGCACACGTATCATGTTCATCGGCGGCGAACCGCTTAATAACCGAGTGCTAATGTGGTGGAACTTCGTTGCTGATAACAAAGCTGAGATTGAACAATCTATTGTTGATTGGAATAATGGCCATGAGCGTTTCGGTAATGTTGACTCTGATATGAAGCGCTTGCCTGCACCTGAATTACCTAAGGGTTTTAAAGGCTGATTACAGTTTGTCTCGCCACCTCAATATTTGACCTTAACTCGTAGAAAACTGCTTAAGTAAAATACTGCTTAAATAAAATAAGGGGAGTTTGACGTAAGGATTAGAAAGGATAGGTCGATCAAACATCAAGTCCTGATTACCATAATTACCACGATGTTAAATCATATGCGAATCAGGACAATATTTGAGATATAGCTCAGTTGGCTTACAATCAAAACGCCAATGCTTAAGTTCTATAAAGGACTTTTACGACATGCCAGCCAAATTTGGTCTTTACTAAATGCGGGGTAAATAGTTCGCCAGTAAAGCAAACCTTATCGAATGGCCCTACCATATCACCTTTGCCAAACTCACCTAAGCTGCCACCTTTTTTCCCTGATGGGCAGGTTGAGTATCGTTTGGCCAGTACATCAAACTTAGCGCCTTTTTTAAGCTTGGCAATAATGTCCTCAGCTTGTTCTTTATGTTTTACTAAAATGTGCAATGCGCTAGCGGTACGAGCCATAATGTAACCCCTTCATAAAATATCAATTATCGGAACATTATATCACTACTTACCTTGGTTGCTAACCTCACTTGTAAGTGCTGAGTTCTCCCAAGTCATCCTTATACAATCGTGACTATAGGGGTTGAAGAAAAGAGGTTTTAGTCATGTAGTGTTTTATTTAAACTACAGCCCTTAAATGACGGACATAAAAAAAGCCTCAATCTTTAGATTGGGGCTTTTCGAATTGGGGATCTGTACTTTACTCATCTCAAATTACGGAATCAAACTATCTACCAAAAGCTGAGTACTAGTGTTTAATGCCTCATTAGCGAACTTTTTATTTCTCAAGCTATGATTACACACTGCTTCAGTTTGCGTAGAAAAATCAGAGTAGTGCTGAGTCACCGCCCAAATATGAAAAATCAAATGGATGGCAGACACGGACTTAATCTTGTTATCTGCAATCCAGCCATCAATCACTGCCACCTTTTCACGAACCAAAGACCTTAAAGGGCCTTTTAATACGGCCATCAAATGAGGTGCCCCTTGTATAATCTCTAACGCATACAGTCTCGATGCTGCAGGCGATTTTTTTGAGATTTTATATTTTTCTTCAATATAGGTCTTAAGGGCAACCCTTGGATCTTGGTTGGCGTTAATCTCACTCAAAGGCGATAGCCACTTACTCAGCACCTTTTCTAAAACAGCAACATACAGAACTTCTTTACTTTGGAAGTAATAAAATATATTCGATTTAGATATGTCAGCTTCTTCGGCAATTTGCTCCATGCGCGCGCCATTTAACCCCTCTTGGGAAAATACGATCAATGCAGCATTAATGATATGTTCTTTCTTTTTTAATATTTTTGCACTCGTCTCTGTCTCTTCTTTTAGTGCGTATTCTTTCACTATATTTTCCCTCATCGTAAAGCCATATGAACCTAATTTTAAATGATAGTTGATTCAATTTAAAAAAGGGTCGAAGCAACCAAATGCAGATGCTATTGGTTAATTAAAACAGATATGCCAACTACTCCAACAGCGAGCAATACCATATCGGTTTACAGGTTCACTGACTAAAGCAACCTGCTGTTGACCAGTCTTTTCTGCTGCTTATTCCACCTTATCTTCATTCAGACCACCATCAAAATGCACTTATAAACAATTTATACATTTGTGCACTATTTTATAACACTTTGCACCAATTTATAACAGCCCGCACTATTTCTCTGCATATTTTTAGACCATATGGTTTAATAATTTTTGTATAGAAATAACGTAAGTATTTGATAAATAAGTATTAATTAATTTGGCATAAATTATGCTACATAAAAAACATGAAATAATCTTTATTTCTTTTATCGCTCTTTTCTTCCTCAAACGTATAGGTGAAATCATGGAAATAGGTATTTTTTGTCCGATTGGTAATAACGGCTGGTTAATCTCGAAAAACGCGCCGCAGTACAAGCCAACATTTGAGCTAAATAAACAAATTGTGCAACGGGCTGAGCACTATGGTTTTGATTTTGCGCTCTCGATGATCAAGCTGCGCGGCTTTGGCGGTGAGACTGAGTTTTGGGATTATAACCTCGAGAGTTTTACTCTGATGGCAGGATTGGCTGCGGTCACGTCCAAGATAAAAATCTATGCCACATCGGCGACTTTGGTCATGCCACCGGCAATCGTAGCGAGAATGGCATCGACGCTTGATAGCATCTCAAACGGACGTTTTGGATTGAATGTCGTGACTGGCTGGCAAGAAGCAGAATATGGACAAATGGGCATGTGGCCTGGCGACGATTATTTTGGTAAGCGCTATGACTACCTATCTGAATATGTCCAAATTTTAAGAGATCTGTGGGCGACAGGCCAATCCGATTTGAAGGGTGAGTTCTTCCAGATGGATGACTGTCAAGTGAAGCCTATTCCACAAGCGGATATGAAGATTATCTGTGCGGGTCAATCAGATACAGGGTTAGCGTTTTCTGCAAAATACGCTGACTATAATTTTGTCTTTGGTAAAGGTCTGAACACGCCAACTGCCTACGCCGGCATCAATGATCGCTTAAAGGTACATACGGATCAGACGGGCCGTAATGTTCCGACCTATGTTCTCTTTATGGTCATTGCAGATGAGACCGATGAAAAGGCACAGGCAAAGTGGCAATCATACAATGATGGCGCGGATTTTGAAGCCATTGATTGGCTGCAGTCACAAGGTGGTAAGGACAAAACCTCAGGCAAAGATACCAACGTTCGCCATATGGCCTCAAGCGTTTCGCCAGTCAATATCAACATGGGTACGCTGGTCGGCTCTTTTGAAAACGTCGCCAGTATGTTGGACGAAGTGGGTGAGATACAAGGTACTGATGGCGTCTTACTTACTTTTGATGACTTCGTGCAAGGTGTTGAAGATTTTGGCAGCAGAATTCAACCGCTGATGCAGAGCCGCATCAATGTTGATACACCAGTTGCCAGTCAAGCTGTCAGCGAAGCCTAATAAAAGGAGCGAATATGAATTCGGTTAATACAATTTGTGCAGACTTTACCAAGGAGTCCTCTCCTGTTTTAGAGTCGTTGCCTGAACCTATCAAGTTAGACCCCTCCCAGACGGCATTGATCGTAGTAGATATGCAAAACGCTTATGCCAGCCAAGGTGGTTATCTAGATTTGGCTGGGTTCGATGTCACGGCAACCAAACCCGTCATCGATAAAATCAAGCAAGCGGTGGATATTGCGCACCAAGCTGGCATACAAGTCATTTACTTCAGAAATGGCTGGGACAATAAATATGTAGAAGCGGGTGGTAGTGGATCGCCTAATTATCACAAATCAAATGCCCTAAAAACCATGCGTAAGAATCCTGAAATTGAGGGAACGCTATTGGCAAAAGGGGGCTGGGATTATGAGTTGGTCGACGATCTTAGCCCTGCGCCTCAAGACATTGTTATAGATAAACCCCGATATAGCGGCTTTGCGAACACTAACTTTGATAGCGTATTGCGGTCACGGGGCATACGTAATCTATTGCTCACAGGTATCGCGACCAACGTCTGTGTTGAGTCTACGCTTCGAGATGGGTTCTTCCTTGAGTATTTTGGGGTGTTATTAGATGACGCGTGTTATCAAGCAGGGCCAGTAGAGGCTCATGAAGCCACACTTTATAACGTAAAAACCTTTTTTGGTTGGGTGTCTGATGTTGACAGCATGCAGCAGTGCTTTTCAGATAGCTAATATTTTACCTAGCCAGTTTTTAGAAATCTAAACCAAGCGTTTCATACTTAACCTAACCGCAATAGGAATGTAGATATGTCTAAACAAGTGATTATCCCTGAAGGTACCAGCAAACCGTTAGCCCCTTATGTACCAGCGACTAAGGCCGACAACATCGTTTATGTCTCTGGCACCTTGCCCTTTGATGAAAACAACGATGTCGTACATGTGGGTGATGCCGCTGCTCAAACTCGCCACGTGTTAACAACGATTCAAAACGTGATTCAAACCGCTGGCGGCGATATGGATGATGTGACGTTTAATTCGATCTTTGTAAAAGATTGGGCAGATTATGACGCGGTCAATCAAGTCTATGCAGAATTCTTTCCCAATGAAAAGCCAGCAAGATTTTGTATCCAATGTGGATTGGTTAAACCAGATGCTTTGGTCGAAATCGCGTCCATAGCGCACATTGGATAAGAAAGCCTGTTTAAAAATAACTGCAGTTAGTGAATTTAAAGTTACCTGACATCGAACCCCCTAGCATTGGACTGTATAGGGCGCTTTAGTTGACTACACATGTGGCGGAATATTGTTTAAAAGGAAATGACAGATGAATACAGTAATTAAAGAAAGCCAAGTAACGCAATCCTCATTAATGAAACGTAAGTCTAAAGAATCATTCACCTCTACGGCAGGGAACTTAACCGACATGCAGCAGTCTTTTAGAGATGCAATGAGCAAGTTGGCGGCTGCCGTGAACATTATTACCACTGAAGGTCCAGCAGGGCGCGCAGGATTTACAGCCTCAGCGGTATGCAGTGTCACTGACGAGCCGCCAACCCTATTAGTGTGTCTAAACCGAAGCGCGTCTGTATACAAATTTTTTAAAGAAAATATGGTGCTATGCGTCAACACACTTGGTCTTGAACATAAAGATTTGAGCGGTGTGTTCGGTGGTAAAAAGGCGCTGGAAGAAAGATTTGAGCAAGGCAACTGGTCCACGCTGTCAACCGGATCGCCTGTATTAGAGGATGCCAGCATCTCTTTTGATTGCAAGATCAAACTCGTCAGCTCGGTGGGAACCCACGATATTCTTATTTGTGAAGTATTGGATATCAAACACAAGCCTGATTGCGAAAGTCTCATCTATTTCAATCGAGACTACCATCAATTAAGTAAGTGCAAAAACTAAGTATCACACCTCTACTTTTTTTAAGGATATTCAAAATGGATAAATGGTTTGTGAAATGGCGTCCCTATACTGGGAACCTAGAAACGACACCGGTAGGTATCAACGAATACTTACCAATGGGTAAAAGTGTGGTGTTAGGCGCACAGCACTCATTCGCAATGTTTGGTGCGACAATCTTAGCTCCCTTACTGATGGGCTTTGATCCTAGCTTAACCATGCTGATTACGGGTATAGGCACGATACTTTTCTTTCTGATTACTGGGGGGCACGTACCAAGTTATTTGGGCTCTAGTTTTGCATTTATCGGAGCGGTCGCAGCAGTAACAGGGTATAGCGGCACTGGTATCAATCCAAATATTGGTATTGCGCTGGGAGGTACTGTTGTCTGCGGGGTTTTATACGCATTGATGGGTTTGCTAGTGATGAAAACAGGGACAGAGTGGATTGAGAACTTGATGCCACCTGTGGTCACTGGGTCCATCGTCATGATTATTGGGTTGAACTTAGCGCCGGTCACCATACAAAGCGTCATCGGCAGTAGCTTTGACTCTTGGATGGCGTTGGTCACCGTATTGTGTATTTGTTCAGTCGCCGTATTTACCAAAGGTATGATAAGACGCCTGTTACTGTTAATAGGACTGGTAGCCGCGTATTTTATTTATTTCCTATTAACCAATGTATTGGGCATGGGCACGCCTATTGATTTTAGTCCAATTGCAAATGCTGCTTGGTTTGGTATTCCAACCCTTTATTCTCCTGTCTTTGAGACCAGTGCCATATTAGTCATTGCACCCGTCTTTATCATCTTAATCGCAGAAAACCTTGGACATTTCAAAGCAGTAGAAGCGATGACTGGCAAAAGTATCTCGCCTTATATGGGTAGAGCGTTCTTCGCTGACGGCCTTTGTACCACGCTCTCGGCTTCGGTAGGCGGTACTGGTATGACGACTTATGCAGAAAATATCGGCGTGATGGCAGCGACCAAAATTTACTCTACCGTCGTCTTTGTCATAGCAGGTGTTTTTGCAATCTTATTGGGTTTATCCCCTAAGTTTGGAACCTTAGTCAGTACCATTCCTGTGCCTATTTTGACCGGAGCTTCAATCGTTGTCTTTGGTTTGATTACCATCGCTGGTGCGCGTATTTGGATGAATGCAAAAATTGATTTCAGTAAGAATGGCAACATGTTGGTAGCAGCCGTCCCAGTAATCCTAGGCACTGGCAACTATTCACTAAATATTGCCGGCTTTGATTTGGGCGGCATCGGTACTGCTACGTTTTTAGCCATTCTTATGAACCTCGCTTTCAATTTTAAAAACAAACAAAAAGAGGTGAGCGTGACCACTGAGAGAGAAATCGCTACATCAGAGCCGCTCTTAAAACTCAATCCATAAAATTAAACCCTATTTGATATTACTTTAAGGAATCGTGTCATGAATACAGAACCACGCAGCGTACAACAATTGGTTAATGGCGAATTTACCGAATCAACTACCACAGAATGGATTGATATCACCAATCCAGCCACTCAAGAAGTTATCGCTAAGGTACCACAGTCAACACCTGCGGAAATCGAGCAAGCCATCAAAACAGCATCTGAGGCCTTTCAGAGTTGGCGTGTCACACCAATCAGTAAACGAGCTCGTGTTTTCCTAAAGTATCAACAATTGATACGTGAAAATATGGATGAGCTGGCAGCGCTACTGACTGAAGAACAAGGTAAGACACTGGCAGATGCTAGAGGTGATGTATTTAGAGGTCTTGAGGTCGTAGAACATGCATCCGGTATCGGTAACTTGCAGCAAGGTGGCTACATCGAAAACGTCGCCAGTAGTGTCGATATGTATACCGTGCAGCAACCAATAGGGGTCTGTGCAGGTATTACTCCCTTTAACTTTCCTGCCATGATACCGCTATGGATGTTTCCAATGGCCATCGCCACAGGCAACACGTTTATCTTAAAACCCTCTGAACAAAACCCAATCGTTACCATGAGATTGGTCGAGCTGGCCCTTGAAGCAGGTATACCAAAAGGGGTATTAAATGTGGTTCATGGTGGTAAAGATACAGTGGATGCGCTGTGCGATCACCCTGACATAAAAGCGATATCTTTTGTTGGTTCAACAGCGGTGGGTAAGCATGTGTATGATCGAGCCGGTCAAGCTGGCAAACGTGTGCAATGTATGATGGGTGCGAAAAACCATGCCGTTATCATGCCTGATGCCAATAAAGAACAAAGTCTGAATCAGCTAGCAGGGGCAGCATTTGGTGCAGCAGGGCAGCGATGCATGGCACTGTCTGTCGTGGTATTGGTTGGAGAATCTAAACAGTGGGTTGATGAAATTGTAGAAAAATCAGCACAGCTAGTAGTGTCTGCTGGCAAGGATGACAAAGATTTAGGTCCGCTAATATCTAAGCAAGCCAAAGCCCGTGTCGAGCGCTTAATCCAAGCGGGCATAGACGAAGGGGCAACCCTCAGACTAGATGGTCGTGGTTGTCAGGTAGAAGGTTATGAGGATGGTAACTTTGTTGGTCCTACCATTTTAGACAATGTAACAGCTGACATGAGCTGCTATACCGAAGAGATTTTTGGCCCTGTCCTATGCATTATGTATGCCGACACGCTTGAGGAAGCCATTAAGATTATCAATACCAATCCAAATGGTAATGGCACTGCAATTTTCACCCAGTCTGGCGCTCATGCACACAAGTTCCAACAAGATATCGATGTTGGACAAGTCGGTATTAATTTACCAATTCCAGTACCGCTACCGATGTTTTCGTTTACAGGGTCTAGAGCCAGTAAGCTCGGTGACTTAGGTCCTTATGGCAAGCAAGCGGTGCAGTTTTATACGCAGACTAAAACCGTGATCTCACGTTGGTTTGATGAGGATGCTAGTGAAGGCGTAAATACCACAATTTCTATGAAGTAGGTATACGGCCATATCAAACGTAGGACGTTATGTAGAGCATGTGATTAATTGACAATAGGCTCTACATAACAACATACAAAAGCAAATATAAATGCAAATGGTGGATTTTATGAATATCAATACAATACCAGAAATCATTGAAGATATTAAAGCAGGCAAGATGGTCATCATCATGGATGATGAGGATCGAGAAAATGAAGGTGACCTGATTATGGCAGCCACTTTAGCCAAACCTGATGATATTAACTTTATGATTACACATGCCAGAGGTTTGGTGTGTTTGACCTTGACCTCCGAGCGCTGCAAAAAATTAAAACTACCCCTCATGTGCAAAGACAACCAAGCACCTTATAGTACAAATTTCACCGTTTCCATTGATGCAGCAAAAGGGGTTAGTACCGGAATATCAACGGCAGACAGAGCTCAGACCATCAGAACTGCCGTGTCTCAAGACGTTACCTTTGATGACGTCGTAACCCCAGGTCATATTTTTCCATTAGTGGCTAAAGAAGGCGGTGTCTTAGAACGCGCTGGGCATACTGAGGCAGGTTGTGATCTAACGAGACTGGCTGGCTTAGAGCCTGCCGCGGTTATTGTAGAAATTATCAACCAAGATGGTGAAATGGCTCGTAGAGACGATCTGATGAAATTCGCTGATATTCATAACCTAAAGGTCGGCACTATAGACGCGTTAATTAAATATATTAAATCTCAAGAGGCTGTCGAGAGTAAAGGTGAAAACGAAGTCGAAAACTTCGAAGAAACTGTAACGTATGAATATGATGAAAGCGATGAGCGTACCGTTGAGTTGATTTAGTAAACTTAATTTAACTTTACTTTATAAGCTATTAGATACTTTTACCGCAATTTGAAATTTACTAAAATTGGATGAAACCCTATGTTAGTTAAAAAATATCCTTGTAAGAACGACACGTCAGAAACGGTCGTATTTAGTTCAGGTTTAGGCGGGCATGCTGATTTTTGGTTACCTCAAATTGAGAGTTTTACCGAGTATTATAATGTGATTTGCTATGAACAAGAGGGCGTATCGCCTGATAGTGATCTCTTACCCGATGACTATTCTATGCAAGATTTAGCAGAACAATTAATTGAAATATTAAAACAAGAAGGGCTGTCTAATTGTCATTTCGTCGGTCACGCGCTTGGCGGATTTATCGGTATGGAAGTCGCTTATAAAGCGCCAGAATTGTTAAATAAACTGGTCATCTTAAATGGTTGGGAAAGCCTCGATCCTCACACTATCAAATGTTTTAGGATGCGAACCAGTTTGCTACAAGATACAGGTATAGAAGCATTTGTGCGCGCCCAAGCGATATTTTTGTACCCGCCAATATGGATCTCAGACAACATAGACGCACTCACGCAAAAAGAAAACAAAGCCATCGATCACTTTGCGCCAGTCGAGAACGTCTCAACGAGACTAAAAGCCTTGCAGGCTTATCAGCCCCTGATAAATGCCAAGCATATCAAAAATAAGACGTTAGTCTTAAGCAATCTTGATGATGTGTTGGTGCCATGGCAACGCGGTCTGGCGCTAGCCGATAGTATGCAAAACGCCCAGTTTGAGTTAATGGTGACGGGTGGCCATGCCAGCACAATCACAGAGACCTGCTCAACCAATAGCAAAATTCTTCAATTCTTATCCAAAATTTAATATCAATAAGGAAATGTTATGACTGACTCCCTATCGTTATCCTCAGAAGGTCTTGATCAGCTGTTTGGTAAGGCCAGATCCTTTAACGCTTGGCAAAAAAAAGACGTGCCAGATGTACTACTTGAAGAGATCTATCACTTGGTTAAAATGGCGCCTACTTCGGCTAACTGTTCACCGGCGCGGTTTGTATTTCTCAAATCTGATGACGCTAAAGCACGCTTAGAGCCAGCATTGTCATCAGGTAATATCGAAAAAACAATGACGGCACCTGTCACAGTGATTGTCGCTTATGATAATGAGTTTTATGATCAGCTTCCCAAATTATTCCCACATACTGATGCCAGATCGTGGTTTAATTCTAGTCCTGAACTTATAAAAGAAACGGCGTTTAGAAACAGTTCTATGCAAGCGGCTTATCTAATCTTGGCTTGTAGAGCCTTGGGTTTAGACACGGGCCCAATGTCTGGATTCAATAATGAACTGGTAGATAAAACCTTTCTTGAAGGTAGAAAATGGACCTCAAATCTACTCATTAATATAGGTTATGGTCAAGAAGATCAACTGTATAGTCGTCTGCCAAGACTAGACTTTGATGAAGCTTGCCAGATTTTATAAGAAACGAGTTATTCAACCATGTGGAAGGGTAGCTGCTTTTGACTGGGTTATTAAGTGAACTATGATGACGCTTAATAACCATTTTTGATTACAAAGCTCTAAAGTTAAAGGTTTTTCACTACAGCTCTGCTATTGCAGGCATAAAAATAGCCCCAACCTTGAGATTGGGGCTATTTAAATTTGGCAAACGTAATATGATTCGAACCAACGATCTCTATCATGTTTGAGTAGGTTGACCAAGCAATGTATTATTACACTCTCTTATAGATATTTCTTGTATTAGCCTATAGCTATATGAGCTATGCTACATATATTTCTCTGTATATGACTATATAGTAGGCTAAGCGAAACTGACATCGTATCCACATTATAGAGGATTGGTTATATTAGAATATAAGCAAACTTCCGAGATTCACGGTTTTTATATTTCTTACTCTACAGCATTAGCTGATAAGAAAAGAGATTTTGATAAAGCCGAGAAAAAATCTTGATATATTTTGGGATTTTCAATTGGTTTCAAGTTGTATTGCGCATTTGCTCTAACAATTACAGATTTTCCAGAACTAGAAGGTCTTGCAGTAACAGTCATTCTAACTTTATTACCGCTGACTAGTCTGGTAGCTGAAACTGTACCAAGATCTGTATCAGCTTTATCAATGACAAAACTCAAATCTTGTAAGGTTGATATTACATTTCTAACTACTATAGTTTTATCACTGGTATCAAAAGCTCGCGTTTGCATACTGCGTAGCTCTACTTGATTGTCAGCGCCCAAAATTCTAGCATCATGTGTTGCACAACCTGTAATAGCGAGGAAGGCAGCGAAAAAAGTTATTTTTAATGATTTCATATTTCCTGAGCCTCTAAAAATACTGATTTAGATAATTTACTGAAGAATTCAACATATAGCTCTTCTGTCTTCATGGTTTCGGCTTTAGTTACTTGTCCTTGAGTATTTGTCACAATACGCTGAAAAGTAGCTCTAGCTAAATAACCTTCATTGTTGAGCTTAGAAGGTAGTGTGACGAAACTAACTTTAATTTGCTGCTCGCTATCAACTGACATATTGCCACCACCAAGGACGGCTAATAGTACCGCGCCTGCTATCTGCGCGTTATTGGTGGCACTTACAGTCTTAGACGCTGTAATAACACCTGATTTTGTTTCGGTTTCGTCTATCGAATATCCCATATCTTGTAATACAGCTACTCCAGCTGAAAGAAGTGAGATCTCATCTTTTGTTTCAAAGAATCTAGACTGCATTTGTCGTTCTTGTAGAGAGGTCTCAGAAGCTTGAAATAAGTTTTCTGGTGCAGTTGTCGCGCAACCAGTCATTGCTAAAGTACAAGCGACAAAGATATATTTCATTTTTTTCATTAGTTTGACCCTAGAACTTTGATGAGTGATAGGCAAAGTCTCTTACCAAGTTTTGTTCATCAAATTTTATTATTATAGTAAGTGTTCTCTGTGAGGTAGATGACGCCCCTGAACTAGATTGACCACCAGCTAGAACAGCAAATACCCAACCTGTACTTGATGACTGAACTCTATCTGTAGCTACTTTATCGTAAACCCAGACCTCTCTTCTTTGATCATCTGTAGAGACCATATTCGGTGACCCAAGTGCTTGTAATACATCTGCACCACTCATGCCTACTTTGATTTGTTTTTGAACAACGCCCACAGATATATTTGAGTTGCTTTGAACTTGTTCAGCATGATGTGCTGCTGAAACACAGCCACCAAGTGATAAAGCGGCTATTAGAATAAATATAGCTTTCATCTTATTTCCTTTTTAATAGAGGGATATGCACAGTATAAGTTAGGTGTGAAAACATAGTATTTTCATACCTAACTTAGATAGACACAATGTAACGGTTTAGTTAACAAATGTAAATAAAAAACTCTACAATACAAGGCTTTTGTTCTTTATTTACATTCATACTTTTATATGATTTAAGAAAATAAACTTAAAGAAATCTTTTATTTATTTTGATATTAACGTGAATAGTAGACTTGCCTCTAATGGCAAAGGGAGTGCCAACTAAGTATTCAATATTATTGGTGATAAAAGTGTCGCTATATTATATTACAAACTCGAAAGCAGAACACTTGTTTCGCTATTCAAAATGCCATCAATCTCTCTGACTTGACGCAGCACTTCGTCAAATTCTCTCAAGCTTGTCGTATGTATCTCTCCTACCAAGTCCCATGCCCCGTTGGTCGTATGCAGCTTAATCAATTGCGGAATACCCCGCAGTTTCCTAATCACTTGTGAAGTAGATTTTCCTGTTACTTCAATCATCATCATCGCTTTGACCGTTTCTTTATCTAGTGCTTCATGCACTCGAATCGTAAATCCTAAAATAGCACCGTTGTGAATCAGTCTATCCAATCTATTCTGGACAGTGGCACGAGAGACTTTAAGTTTTTTAGCCAGGTTTGAGATGGTTGCTCGACCATCTTGTCGAAGTTCAGATATCAGTTCGCTATCTAATGAGTCATAAGTGTAATATGCCATAAAAATGCTTCCTTCATTGGATTTTGACATTATGCTAAGTAGCACCTAACAATGTGTCAAAAAAATGTCCATATTTAGTAAATTATTGACATTTTAACTGACAATTATAATTGGTAGCATATTAATTGTCGGTTAAATAAATAATATTCATGGAATGGAGCAAAATTAATGTCTAAATTTATCGTATCACAGAAGCAGGGTGTGCCATTTGTTAGCGTACAGGCGATGGCTGAAATCATTAGTAATTATGGTATAGAACAGACCATAAAAGAATTGGTAGATGCTTTAGAACAAGATTTTTCTCGTTGGGATAGTTTTGAAAAATCCAGTCGTTTTGCTTCTCATTCCAAAGACGGTGTCATAGAGCTGATGCCTGTCAGCGATGGTGAAATGTTTGCGTGCAAATATGTTAATGGTCATCCAATCAATACCAAGCGTGATTTGCAGACGGTAGCCGCTTTTGGCTTATTGTCTGATGTCGATACAGGCTATCCCATTCTGCTGACAGAAATGTGTATCTTAACCGCCTTGCGTACGGCAGCGACTTCTGCACTGGTTGCCAAATATTGTGCGCCTAAAAACGCCCAGACTTTAGCGCTTATCGGTAATGGTGCTCAAGGAGAGTTCCAAGCAATGGGTATGAAGGCAGTCGTGGGTATCTCAAAAGTGCGTTTATATGATGTCGACCCAGCCGCATCTGAAAAAGTAGCGTATAACCTTGCCGATTCAGGTCTAGAGATTACTATTTGCAAAACGGTAGAAGAAGCAGTTGAAGGTGCAGATATCATCACTACCTGTACCGCAGATAAGAAAAACGCCACCATTCTTCGTGATGATATGGTTAAAAAAGGCGTTTATATTAATGCCATCGGTGGTGACTGTCCTGGCAAAACGGAGCTGGATGCCAACATCTTGTTAAGAGCCGATCATGTGATTGTAGAGTTTGAACCACAAACCCGTATTGAAGGCGACATTCAACAGCTCTCTCAAGATTTCCCTGTGACAGAGTTTCACCGCATCGTAAACGGTGAGAAAGAAGTACGTACCAACGAAAATAACTTGGTTGTATTTGATGGTGTTGGTTTTGCCTCAGAAGACTTTACGGCTTTGGTATTTTTGCGTGATTTGATCAAAAAGCAGGATGCATATGAGCTGCTTGACTTGATTCCTCAGCAACAAGACCCTAAAAACCTCTATTCGGTAGTAAAAGCTCATAGCAAAGATCGTAGCCTAGAGACGGATGAAGCGATGGCCGTATCATAAGTCATTTGAATATAGAAAATAGA
Organism: Psychrobacter sp. NPDC078409; assembly: GCF_050268505.1. NCBI lineage: Bacteria > Pseudomonadati > Pseudomonadota > Gammaproteobacteria > Moraxellales > Moraxellaceae > Psychrobacter > Psychrobacter sp. NPDC078409. The sequence continues at coordinate 29,991 of NZ_JBNNGW010000004.1, read as the reverse complement.
AGTTCAATGCCAGATGTGGACTCAAATGATGAAAAAATTGTTTTATTTAATAGAGACAAAATAATGAATGATTTAATGAAAAACGTGCGAATAGTAGAAGTTTATTCAGATGTCGCAGGGCATAAAAAAGGCGCGTCACTAGGAATCGATGCGTTGCGCGCGTCATCAAAAGAGATGAATGCAGACTACTATGAAAAATTGCAACTTGATAGTATAAAAAATGAATATATACATGAAGAAGAGTCGCCATTTAAGCATGCAAAATATGCTGATGTGATTGAACCTGTTATTTCTAAACTAGCGCATAAAATCAAAGATATAAGAGATGAGAATCAATTTCCGATTGTTATTGCAGGTGATCATTCTAGCTGTGCAGGCACCATGCACGGTCTAAAAATGGCACATCCTGATGCTGAAATCGGCGTGGTTTATATAGACGCACACGCTGATTTTCACTCACCATATACCAGCGGATCAGGAAATATGCATGGCATGCCTTTGGCAATGGCTTGTGCCATTGATAATTTGGAATGTCAGCGTAACGAGCTTTCTGAAAAAGAAAAAGAGTATTGGGAAAAGTTGAAATTTATGGCATCGAGGGAGCCATCAATTAAGCCAGAAAACGTGGTGTTTTGTGCGGTTAGAGACTATCAAGAAGAAGAGATGGATCTAATTAGAAGACATAAAATCCCTTTATATAGCGTGGCTGAGATAACCCAAAAAGGCATCAGTTCTACCGTAGAGGAAATCTTCAAAAAACTAGAATACTGCGATCATATCTATGTCTCGTTTGATGTTGATAGTGTCGACCCTTTATATGTGCCAGGTACCGGTACGCCTGCAATGAATGGTTTGTCATACGAACAAGCGATGCAACTCAATATAGAGTTAATTAAGAATAAGAAAGTATGCTGCTGGGAAATGGCAGAGATAAATCCTTTGTACAACAACTCAAAAGATGACTCGACCAGAATATTTAAAATTTTAGAAAAAGTGACCCACACACTTTTGAGCAATTACTAGTATTGAATATTCAAAATGAGTAAAAGAATCTAGCCTAAAGGGGTTTGTTAAAACCTTCTTTAGGTTGGTTAAAAAGGGACTGCGAGTAAAAATAATATGGACATTATTAAAGCCAGCGCTGCAAGTCGAGATGTTAGCGGTATTAATATCAAACAGTTTTTGAAGTTCTTTATCCCATCTATTATAGGTTTGATGCTTTTCGTATTTCCAATTCCCTATGTGGATGGTAAGTTTGTCACCTATGCAGAAGGATTTACTATTCCTATATCTGTATTGAAGGATTACATACAGGGTTATATCGGTGATCTTTTACCGTTATTGGTTGTCACCTCAATCATGATTACCTTGTGTTGCACCTTATATACTAAAATCATGAAACCTGCATTTATTTTGAATAATGCGTTTCTAAATAATTTATTAAACGTTACAACGCCTTGGCTTATCATTAGAATGCTTGGTGCGTTTTTCGTTGTCGTGACCTATTTTAAATTTGGGTTTGAGGCAATATATTCAGACAATATTGGCGGCTTAATATTATATGAATTAATGCCCATACTTTTTATCGTGTTTTTCTTGGCTGGATTGCTGTTACCGTTATTGCTTGATTTTGGCTTATTAGAATTTTTCGGGGTTCTATTGAGCAAAGTAATGAGACCTTTATTTGGCTTACCAGGTAGGTCATCTGTAGATTGTTTAACGTCATGGTTGGGTGATGGCACTATCGGTGTCTTACTAACCGATAAACAATTGGAAGGTGGGTTCTATACCAAGAAAGAAGCGGCAATTATCGCGACAAGTTTTTCAGCAGTGTCGATTACATTCTGTTTGGTTGTCATCTCTCAGGTTAAGCTTGAGAGCTACTTTATCAATATGATTGGGGTCGTTGCTTTATGCGGAATTGTTTGTGCGCTAATAGTCCCAAGGTTATTGCCTTTATCTAGAATTGAAGATACTTATACTATCGAAAACAGTGATAGAGATCATGAAACCATTCCCGAAGGAAAAACACTATTTACCCACAGTTTACATAAAGCTGTCCAAAAAGCAGATAAGAGCCCAAGTTTTCTTACTTTCTTAAGAGATGGGCTAAAAAATATTTTGGATATGTGGATTGGGATATTGCCTGTCGTTATGGCAATCGGAACGATGGGTTTAATCGTTGCAGAAGAAACACCTGTATTTGATTATCTAGGTATGCCTTTTATTCCATTCTTAGAGTTATTGAACATACCTTTTGCCGCAGAAATGTCAAAAACGATTATGGTAGGTTTCGCGGATATGTTCTTACCGGCTATTATCGGTTCTTCAATAGAGTCAGAGTTAACTCGATTTGTCATCGCTTGCTTGTCAGTGTCTCAATTGATCTATATGTCAGAAGTAGGGGGATTGATTTTAGGGACAAAAATTCCAGTAAGCTTTTTTCAGTTATTAGTCATTTTTCTATTGAGAACCGTTATCTCATTACCAATCATTGCGGTGTGTGCTCATATGATTTTCTAAATAGAACTTTCTAAAAGTTGGCGATACCACGTCTGAACAAAGAATTAGCAGTAAAAAAACCACCTTCATAGGTGGTTTTTTGCTATCAGTATCAAGCTATAGTTTAATTCAAATGATTTCGATATAAGGCAATCGAGTTCAAGCTATATATTATTTCTTGCAACCTTACAAAAATAGATATACGATTCATATACGTTTCGTATATTAAGGTGCTTTTATGGGAATTGTAAAAATTGATGATGAACTGCATGAAGATATTCGTAAAGCAAGTGCCGTCATGGTGCGCTCCATCAACGCGCAAGCTGAATATTGGATGAAGATAGGCATGCTCGCTGAAGCCAACCCGAATATGTCTTACAACCAAATTATCAATGAGCAAATGAGACAAGCTGATGTCAATGTAAGGAACCTTATAGATGGATAAGGTCATACTTAAAAGCGCAGCGGAATTGGAAATCATGCGCGAGTCTGGGCGACTTCTAGCCTCTGTCTTTGATTATCTTGATGAACAAATTACAGTTGGTACTTCTACGATGGACATCAACAACCTTGCTGAGCACTATATCGTCAATCAGTTAGGTGCACGTCCAGCCAGTAAGGGTCAGTATGGTTATCAGTATGCATTAAATACCTCAGTGAATAACGTGGTCTGTCATGGTATTCCTTCAGATCATCAAATACTTAAATCAGGTGATATTGTAAATGTGGATATTACCCTAGAACAAAGTGGTTTTATCGCTGATTCTAGCAAAATGTATTTGATAGGTGAGGTGTTGCCCCTTGCAAAACGCTTGGTTGATCAGACTTATGAAGCCATGTGGGAAGGAATACGAGTGGTAAAACCTGGAGCAACGCTAGGTGATGTTGGTTATGCCATCCAAAGTTACGCTGAGAAGCAAGGCTATTCAGTAGTGCGAGAGTATTGCGGTCACGGTATTGGACGCGAAATGCATGAGGGACCGCAAGTTTTACATTACGGACATCAAGGAAAAGGTCTAGTCCTACAAGAAGGTATGACATTCACCATTGAACCGATGGTCAACCAAGGTAAAGCCAAAGTTAAGGTCAAAAAAGATGGCTGGACCGTAATCACCAATGATAAAAAATTATCTGCTCAGTGGGAGCATACAATTGCGGTTACTTCTGACGGCTATGAAGTTCTTACTCTGCGAAACGATGAAATATTTTAAGCGATTTGATATTTGAACGACGATTCGGTAAGGCGTTTCTATAATTCAGAAGCGCCTTTTTTAGAGTTTTATGTGACCATTATTTGAGCCTATTATGGCTGAGAAGAAAGTGACTAACATCGAGGGCAAACGCGTCTGCTACGACACCAATCGGTAGCAAGCGACTATTTAATACAAACATACCTACAGAACTGCTTTGGTCGCGCCAGCCGCCCGTTCGATCAATAAGTCCACGGGAGCATCAAGACTTAATGTACCAAAGGCCAGTCCATGCTCATTCCCAATCCTAGAACGACAGAACGCCTGAGCGATCTCCGTATGTTCAGTCTGTAGTAGTATCGAAGCCTGTAGCATCAATGCTAGGCGCTCAATCACATAGCGACTACGGAACTCCAAGGTTTGCGTATCCTCAAATCGCTCTATCAGCAGGTGTAATTCTGCATCATAATCAGCATTTTTTCCTGCTGCTTGCTGCAATTCCTTAAATAAAGCTTGCTGAGTTTCTGGCTCCTTTTTTAAGGCACGCAGCACATCTAGACACTGCACATTGCCACTGCCTTCCCAGATTGAGTTTAGCGGCGCTTGCCTGTACAGACGCGGCATAATAGTCTCTTCGACATAGCCATTACCGCCCAAACATTCTTGTGCCTCATTGATAAAAACGGGTGCGCGTTTGCATATCCAATACTTCCCAATTGCTGTCGCGATACGAGCGAGTGCGGCTTCATGAGGGTCTGTTTTTATCCTATCAACAGCGCGCGCAATACGCATTGTTAGGGCCAAAGCCGCTTCTGACTCTAAGGCTAAGTCTGCCAGCACATTACGCATAATAGGCTGGTTGAATAATAATTTACCAAAGGTTTCGCGTTGACTGGTGTGATGAATCGCTTGAACGACCGCTTGACGCATTTGAGCTGAGGAGCCAATCATACAATCAAGTCGGGTTAGGGCGACCATCTCAATAATGGTAGGAATACCGCGACCTTCAGTGCCTACTAGCTCACCGAATGCGCCTTGAAACTCCACCTCTGAGGAGGCGTTTGCCCAATCTCCTAATTTGTCTTTTAAGCGTTGAACTTGTACGGCATTGCGTGTCCCATCAGGCCGAAAGCGTGGTACTAAAAAGCAACTAGGACCACTGTCAGATTGAGCCAAGACGAGATGAGCATCGCACATTGGCGCTGAGAAAAACCATTTATGCCCAACGATTTCATAAGAGCCATCCTTTTGTCGTGTGGCTCGAGTCGTATTGCGGCGTAAGTCTGACCCACCTTGTTTTTCTGTCATGCCCATACCCATCGTACAGCCTAGCTTTTCTTCCATGGGTAAGCTGCGTGGATCATAGTGTTCAGATAATAGCTTGGGCAGCCATTTTTTAGCCAAAGCTGGCGAATGTCGTAGGGCAGGGATAGCGGCATAGCTCATAGACATGGGACAACCAAACCCAGCCTCAGGCTGTGAGCCGAGATACATGACTGCCGCTCGAGCCACATGAGCACTATCACGCTCTTCATTGCGCCAAGCAAAATTGCTCATGCCGTACTTCATTCCTGCACGCATCAGATCATGGTAAGCCGGATGAAATTCTACTTCATCTATACGCCGACCATAGCTATCAAAGCTACGTAGTTTAGGCTTGTTTTCATTGGCTAAGAATCCGCTGGTGATTAGATCTCCACCAGTCAGTGCGCCAAACTCTTTTAAGTGACTTGCTGCCCAAGCAGCGTCCTCTCGTGCGACAGCTTCTTTGAGCGCTGTATCTGTTTCCCATGCATTATAATTGGCCAAGGCAAAAGGTTGATTCAGCACCTCATGGGTCTTAAATTGATTTACAATTGACATGATGATTGTCTTCCCTGATTTTAAATGTCATTTACTAAGTTTCAGTAGTTCAGTAGTTCAGTAGTTCAGTAGTTCAGTAGTTCAGTAGTTCAGTAGTTCAGTAGTTCAGTAGTTCAGTAGTTCAGTAGTTCAGTAGCTTAGTAGTTCAGTAGTTTAGTAGCTTAGTAACTTCCACGATCAGTATTACATATAAAAAATAATTCCGTCAATAGGTGTAATATGAACAAACCAACGCCTCGTTTATTGCTTTTACGATTACTTATGGTGGCAGAAGCAAACACACTTAGTGCTTCCGAAGCGGTGCTGGCAGGCTCTATCTTTGGTATAACAGAAAATAGTATACGTGTGACGTTGGCTCGTCTGATCCAAGCGGATCTTGCTGAGTCGATTGGTCTTGCCACCTACAAGCTCGGACCGAAAGCTCAAAAATTAGGCGCCGATGTGGCCTTATGGCAAACAGCAGACAAAAGAACGATAAAATCCGATGGCTCATGGATAGCGGTAGCTACCGGTGGATTACCTCGCAGTGACCGTAAAGCGCTACGTGCTCGTGATCGAGCTTTGTCATTATTGGGATTTCGTGAACTTGATAAGGGGCTTTATCTGCGTCCCAATAATTTATTAGGCGGTATTGATGTCGTCCGCAAGCGTCTATTGGACTTGGGATTAGAAGAGGAAGCCGCGGTTTTTAAGGCCAATGATTTCGATGAGGTCAGGCAAAAAAAAGCACGAGCGCTCTGGTCAGACATGCATCTTGAAAAGCATTATAAGGAAAAGTCGCAGCAGCTCACCGACTGGCTAAGTGGTTTGGACGAATTGCCATCCCATGTAGCGCTTCGAGAAATATTCATCCTTGGAGATGCAGGTATCCGCAGTGTTGTTTTTGACCCTCTGCTTCCTGCTCCCTTAGTAGATGAGGAAGCACGGCAAAAGTATTTTGAGACGGTGCGGCGTATTAATGAGGAGGGTAGGCGTCTATGGTTCGCCTTTTTCGAAGAGGCTAAATCGTTAGAGTCTAGTTAACCAAGTCATTAGAATGCGCTTAAATAGAATAAAGTGCGACGATAATCGAATCAATAACTAGAATTTAGTAAGGCTAGAATACAGGTCACTTTTAATCTTGTTTAAAGCAGCGTAATTCAGGTGTTCTTGAGCTTCGAAAACCCTGAAGCACTGATATCAAACCTGTGTATTAGTACCAACGATATTGATTGAGCATATTTTATGTACGTAAAAAGTTCAATAACGCTGGCACATTTTCTCTCGCATTTTGCTCAGCACCTATTAGTGTGGCAGAACCAAGGCTTGCCCAGTCGCCATAACCAAACAACCACAAGCGTACTTCATTCTTCACAGATCATCAAAAAAGAAGCTTCTTAATTTAAGAGTTGTCCGGATTCATAGTAGCAACCAAGTCAGTAAAACGCTCTCCTTGGACTGACACATGCGCTTTAATCAGACGTTCAGCCAAATCCTCATCACCATTAATCACGGCATCCACAATGTTTTGATGTTCCTCAAACGAATGCTGCATGCGATTGTTTACCCGCAATTGCAAGCGTCTATACGGGTGTAAACGGTTGTGTAGATTGCTGGCTTGCTCGATCAAAAAACTGTTATGGCTTAGCTGATATAAGAAAAAGTGAAACTTTTTATTCGCTTCATAATAGCTCTCTGAATTGTTTTCCATTAAGTATTGCTTGCACTGATCGTGCAGGTGTAGCAATTCAACCTTCTCATCTGCATTGATTCGTCTAGCGGCTAATCTTCCGCACATGCCCTCAAGATAAGCCATTACTTCGAACATTTCAAACAAAGTCACGATATTCAAAGTAGGTATTATCGCACCTCTACGCGGCCGAATTTCGACCAAACCTTCAGATGCCAAAAGCTTCAAGGCCTCACGAATAGGCGTTCTCGACACCTCATACTTTTCACAAAGTGTTGCTTCATCAAGTTTAGTGCCAGGTGGAAGACGACCATAAATGATGTCGTCTTCTATTTTTTTGCTTACCTGAACTGATAAAGGTAGATCATCAATTAAACTCATAATTTCTCCAATTGTATACAATATCTAATTTAATAAGTACAATTTTGTTGCCATTTAAAACCAATTGTATTAGATTATATCAAACAAGTCGGTAATACGTGATAAATCATGCTACGGACTTTGAAATATATTAAGTGTTATATCTTCTATAAATAGAGAGGTGGACAAGAACATTCAAGAAAAGTATTTGATTGGTGCCTAAGGATAGTTGTTATTGGCACATACTTTTATTTTATACGGCTCATATATCAAGATAGATATTATTGAAGCAGCCGTAATCATAACCAAGGAAGGTTTCTATGATCATATATGGCACTGCTTTATTAGCAGTATGTTATTTGCTCGGCGTTTATCTAGGCGGTCTATTAGGTCAGATACTAGGTGTTGACGCTAACATTGGCGGTGTTGCTATCGCCATGATTCTATTGATTGTCGGTAAAGAGATGCTGGCTAAAAGAGGCTTACTGCCAAAGTCTACTCAATTTGGTGTTTTGTATTGGGCGGGCATGTATATTCCAATCGTTGTTGCGATGGCAGCAGGACAAAACGTCGTTGCAGCACTGTCTGGTGGTTTGGTCGCCGCCGTCGTCTCCATTATTGCGCTTACCGCTACGGTTATCGTTGTCCGTTGGCTTAACAACATGGCCGATGATTACGACACCTTTACATGGGATGAGGATCAGCCCGTGATTGACCAGCTGTCCTAAGGGTCATCATCATTTCATTGACCAGACAACGAAACCCACTAATTTAAGCGCAATAAGGAATAATTAAATGGACTTAATTATACAGACGCTCACTAAAAACAGTTTTGTTACTGCCATCGCAGTGACAGGTCTTGTGATGCTGCTCTCTCAAGTACTATCTAAATATCTCACTAAAGGCAAGCTGCAGTCTTCTGCGATAGCGATCACGCTCGGCTTGATTGCTGCCTATTTTGCAGGTCTATATACCACTGGTAGTAAGGGTATTTCTGATATCGAAATTTTTTCAGGCTTCGCGCTCTTAGGTGGTGCGATGCTGCGAGATCTTGCTATCTCATCCACGGCTTTTGAGGTCGATGTTAAAGAAATAAAGAGCGCGGGCAAGATTGGCATGATTGCCTTGTTATTAGGATGTGTTATTCCTTTTGTAGTAGGCGCTGCTGTGGCATGGACACTGGGTTATAGAGATGCTGTCTCCATGACGACGATTGGTGCAGGTGCGATGACTTATATTGTAGGCCCGATTACAGGCACTGCTATTGGTGCAAGCTCAGAGGTTATAGCCTTATCTATTGCCATTGGTTTGATCAAAGCTGTGTTCTTTATGATTTCAACACCACTACTTGCTAAGTTCATGCGCCTCAAGAGCCCGCGCTCTGCCATGATTTTTGGTGGCTTGGTCGGTACGACGAGTGGGGTCGCCGCTGGATTGGCAGGGACGGATGTCAGGCTAGTGCCATATGGTGCATTAGTGGCGACTTTTTATACAGGACTGGGCGCGCTATTGGGGCCATCTGTATTCTTCTTGACCGTCAATGCATTCTTTTAATGATCAGAGAAAGGAAGTCTTATGAAAGCGAATACTGAAGAAAAAATTTGGAACTTACAAAAAATACGCCGTGATAAAAAGCTCGATGCTGCCAAAAGTAAAGGGTTAGAGAAGCTTATCCCGAACAACCGTGCTATTGAATTACTAGAAACCGTCCTGTCTCCTGAAGATAGAGTATGCATCGAGGGTAACAATCAAAAACAAGCGGATTTTTTGTCTGAATGTCTGTCTCAGTGCAATAGTGACGTTTTAAACAACTTACACATACTGCAGTCGGTCTTGGCATTGCCTAGCCACATTGATATCTTTGATAAAGGCATTGCTAGTAAAGTTGACTTCTCTTTTGCAGGGCCACAAGCATTAAGACTGGCAAAACTGGTTCAGAACCAAAAAATCCAAATTGGTTCTATTCATACGTATCTAGAATTGTATGGTCGATATTTTATCGATTTAACCCCGAATGTCTGCCTGATTACCGCACACTCTGCGGATGCAGAAGGCAACCTTTATACCGGTCCGAATACTGAAGATACTCCAGCGATTGTAGAAGCGACGGCTTTCAAAAGTGGCATTGTCATTGTGCAGGTCAATGAGTTGGTTGACAGCGTACCACGCGTGGATATCCCTGCAGACTGGGTTGATTTCTTTATCGTGGCACCGCGTCCTAACTATATTGAGCCGTTATTTACCCGCGACCCTGCTCAGATCACCGAAGTTCAGATATTGATGGCGATGATGGTGATTAAGGGTATTTATGAACCATACCAAATCAAACGCTTGAATCATGGTATTGGCTTTAATACCGCTGCTATTGAATTGCTGTTACCTACCTACGGTGCAGAATTGAACCTAAAAGGTAAAATTTGTACCAATTGGGCGCTCAATCCACATCCGACAATGATTCCAGCTATAGAAAGTGGCTTTGTTGAGAGTATTCATAGCTTTGGCTCTGAAGTTGGCATGGATGAATATATAGAAAATCGTTCTGATGTATTCTTTACGGGCAAAGATGGCAGCATGCGATCGAACCGTGCCTTCAGTCAGACCGCAGGCTTATATGCATGTGATTTATTTATTGGCTCAACCCTACAGATTGACTTACAAGGCAATAGCTCGACCGCGACGGTTGATCGCATTGCTGGTTTTGGTGGTGCACCTAACATGGGCTCAGATCCTCATGGACGTAGGCATTCTAGCTATGCCTATCTCAAAGCGGGTCAAGAGGCGACAGATGGACGCGTAGTAAAGGGACGTAAGTTGGTGGTGCAAATGGTCGAAACTTATCGTGAACAGATGGATTCGGTGTTTGTTGAAGAGCTTGATGCGTGGCAGCTACAAGAAAAAATGGGCAGTGATTTACCGCCTATCATGATATACGGCGATGATGTGACGCATATTGTGACAGAAGAAGGTATTGCAAACTTGCTGCTGTGCCGTACACCAGAGGAGCGAGAACAAGCGATTCGCGGTGTCGCAGGCTATACACCTGTTGGAATAAAACGTGACTATGAACAAGTGAAAGCGCTAAGAGCGCGCGGGATTATCCAAAGACCAGAAGACTTAGGTATTGATGCCTCAAAAGCGACGAGAGATTTGCTAGCGGCAAAATCCATTAAAGATTTGGTGAAATGGTCTAATGGCACCTACTCGCCACCAAGTCGCTTTAGAAACTGGTAAAACAATACAAAAAATAAGGACACAACGATGAATATACTTAATTTTAATTTCGATTCACAGCCCATCAAAGACGCTAAAAAAGAAGTGATTTGCGGCGTGGTCGGTTCTGGTAATTTAGAAGTGCTGGTATCACCATTGGCTGATAGCGCCAAAAGTAATTTTATTATCGATACCTCCGTGACGGGCTTCGATCATATCTGGAAAGCGGTACTACAAGATTTCTCTGATCGTTATGCTGTGGGTGGTCTGGAGTTTAAAATCAACGATATGGGGGCGACGCCTGCCGTAGTGAGCTTACGCTTGAGCCAAGCGATTAATATCTTGGAGGACGAATTACATGGATAACTCATATATTCAAAAGAGCTTTTATGAAAAAACGGCGCGTAATCGTATTGCCAGTATCGTTGATCAGAGCAGTTTTCAAGAAATACTGAAACCCGGTAGCATACCAGTAAGTCCAAACCTTGCTTCACTCGATATTGTCGGTAGTTTTGATGATGGGGTGATTATTGGACAAGCAACCATCCAAGATGAACCAATATACATTATCGCTCAAGAAGGGAAATTCATGGGCGGTGCGGTAGGAGAGATTCACGGCGCAAAAATCGTTGGTACGCTACTTAAAGCCATCGAAGACAAGCCCAAAGCCGTGGTGTTTTTTGTGGACTCAGGCGGTGTACGTCTGCACGAGGCAAATGCAGGACTCATCACTATTTCCGAAATTATGCGTGCGATGCTCAAAGTGCGTGATGCAGGCATTCCGATTATCACTGTCATCGGCGGTACGAATGGCGCCTTTGGTGGTATGGGAATCTGTGCATGCTTGAGTACGCATGTCATCATGACAGAAGAAGGGCGTTTAGCGCTTTCAGGTCCTGAAGTGATTGAAACCATTAAAGGTGTTGAAGAGTTTGATTCTAAAGACCGCGCGCTGGTCTGGCGCGTGACAGGTGGCAAAACACGTTACTTGCTAGATCACGTCGACTTTTTAGTAGAAGATGATGTAGATGATATCAAGCAAGGGATTATGGAAGCATTGGCTCAACCTGCGATAGAGTTGGACTTGACTTATTTGCAGCAGCGCCAAGCCGGATTGCAGCAGCAGTATGATAAATGGTTTGGGCAAAAAGACAGCATACCTATTTGGCAGGCGATGCATATTGATAACCCTGACTCTATTTCCCTACTAAGCGCTCAGCAGATCAGAGACATTAAAAAAGGATAACATCATGCAAACTCAAACCGTTTTAGAGACTCTGTTTCCAAATCAGCTCGATTACCAAATCAATAACTCAATGATACGCGGTAGCGCCGAAACCAAATTGGGCAAAGTTGAAATCATCGGCACGGTCGACTCTGCGGCGATGAACCAGTTCATCGCCATGACACTGGCCAATGAGATTTTGGATGTCATTGCTCAAGATCAGAAGACCCCCATCGTATTTATCGTCGATACCTTAGGACAAGACTCCTCACGAGCAGATGAGCTGTTATGCCTTAATAGAACCTTTGCGCATCTAGCGTCTTGTGTTGATTTACTCAGACGCCGCGGCCATCCAAATTTAGGCATTATCTTGGGCGAGGCGGTCAGTGGCGGCTTCTTGTCTTATGGTCTCATGACCAATCAAGTGTTTGCGTTACAGACAAGCCAAGTCAAAGTGATGGACCTACAAGCGATGTCACGAGTGACCAAGATACCGCTAGATAAGCTAAAATCCTTGTCAAAGACATCAGCTGTTTTTGCCCCAGGCGTAGAAAACTATCATGCAATGGGCGCTGTCAATGACATTTGGACGACGTTAGATGCGCATTTGGTCGAAAATGCACTAGCCTCACAGATGGGTCACACAGATAGTTTTCTCACAGATGATCGCCGGAAAATAGCAGAAGATAGAGAAGGACGTGTCTTGTGTAATGAGATCGTCGAAGCAGTTTTAATGGCTTAGTGTGATAGAAGTATGTGCTTTTAGTAGGTATATATAGTTTCAATCGAGGTGTAAAGGAGAGCGCCATGCAGCGTCATGATCTGGTTTATTTACAAGCGTATGAATCATACAGTTTTCTGAATGCCTCTCTGCCTGCCTCGGTGACGTTGGCTGTTGACGACATGATTTACTCTCAGCAGCCACTCACAGTATGTCGACAAGACATGGGCAATGTCACCAAAGTCGCGACCAGCTATATCGAAGACGGTCGCAAATACAGGCTGGCGCTGACCTTACCCAAACTACCGCAAATCGTGACTACACCGCTAACGCTTACCGCTTTAATCCCTCAATTGCCTACGGCGATTCAACAACACGCACAAAGATTTATCGATTGCTGTACCCTTTTAGAATGCGAGGTATATGTCTATGGCTCATTTGCCAACCAATATTTCACAGGACTATCCTTTGTCAGACCGACTTCAGACTTAGATCTATTGATCGTTGCCAATAACAATAATATTGCGCCAATACTATTAGAAATCGCCGCGTTCAATCGTCTTGCGAGTGCTGTGGCTGATTTAAAAATTGATGGAGAGATCAGACTACAAGGAGGTAGTGATATCTCTTTCAATGAGCTTACCTATGCCATTATGTTTGATATCCCAACAGTCTTAGTAAAGACCTTAGATGATATCAAGCTTCAAAATATAGATGTATTACTAGGATGGAATACCGATGACTATGAGCACTTTGTTAAATCAAACACAGCATCTGCAAGTATCGCAGCGACCTCAGCAGGCCATTTGGCAGCATATTGATGCCTTGGCGTGTGAAGCCCTATATGATGAGTTGAGCCTTGAAAACAAACCCGGTTTGGTCTGCCCATCAAGTAATGGTAGCCATATTGACATGAATCACCAGACGTTTATAGATAGCATCACTTCATTAAAAGGTTATTTTGCCACCTTGAGCCAGTTTGGCTATGAAGATAAGCCTTTTGATGACATCAAAAACCAAGGTGTCTATCAAGAAAAAAAGATGCGGCAGGCCACCCATAGTATCAATACCCATAAAGGCGCGATATTTAATCTAGGCTTTGTCTGCGCTGCTATTGGTCGATGCATACAAGTAGAAATACCTTTGACCGCTAAGAATATTTGCGCACAATTGGTGGAGCACTGGCAAGTTGATTTGAACACACGCCTAGCCCGTGACCCAAATAGTCATGGGCAAATAATGTTCAAACAGTATGGTATTACTGGCGCGATTGAAATGGTTGCTAACGGTTTTGAAGTCATTCAGGATCAGATATTACCTTGTTTTTACGAGACTATATATCGTACGCAAGACTTTGAAAAATCTAGCATGCAGACGTTGATGCTGCTGATATCTGTGTTGTCAGATACCAATATTGTCTGGCGCGGCGGCATAGACAGTTTAAGAAGTGCGCAGCGATTGGCCACGCAATTTTTGCAAGCAGGCGGCGTATATCAGAGCGACTGGCGGCAGCAAGTAAACGAGATCAGTCAGTATTTTATCCAGCATAACCTCAGCCCAGGTGGCAGTGCTGATCTACTCGCGGTCACGATTTTTTTGTATAAGGTGGAAAATGAATTTAATTATCCTATTTAGCGGGCAGGGGCTACAGAGCCAAGCGCATGTCGATGAAATACTGAGTAAGATGTCGAGTGATGAGCAATCTTTATTAGCCTCAGTAGTACCTGAGTTGTTTGCTGACCCAGTTGATGACAGTCAATTGCTTGAGAGTCGACTGTTTGACAATCAGGTTGCGCAGCCATTTATTTATACTCTGCAGTATTATCGCTGGCACCGTCTTCAGCAGATGATAGGCATGCCAATGGCTTTTTCTGGATACTCTCTGGGCGAGGTCAGTGCTTTTTGTTGTAGTAGTCAGCTCAGCTATGCTGCTGGTCTAGATATGGTTAATAAAAGAGCTAACCTTATGCAAGATGCGGTCACAGAGTCTAGTGGATTATTGGCCATCAAAGGTGTGCCCGATAGTAAACTTGATTACCTACTTGTAGAAAGCCAAACCCATTTGTCTATCAAGATTAATAGAGACCAATTCATCATCGCTGGCAATAGTGAAAACCTTGAGCAGGCCACTCAAGTTGCTCAGACCTTAGGTGCTCAAAATATTCAACGACTGAAGGTATCCGTGCCCTCACATACGGTCATGATGCAATCTGCTGCAGACGCGTTTGGTAGCTATACACAGTCTCTGACGCTGCCTCCAATGCAGATACCTATTATTAGTGCTACTGAAGGCACAAGATATAGTGATACTCAACAAGGCTTACACATCTTATCGCAGCAAGTTGATCACCCTTTAGATTGGTATTTGTGTCTGGAAACGCTTGAAGAGTATCAGCCGAACATGGTCATAGAGATAGGGCCAGGCAGCGCACTGTCCAAGATGATCAATAATGTGATGCCACATATTCCATGTAGAAGCTGGGACGATTTTCGTAATATCGATGGGTTACAAGCGTGGATCGATAGAAACCGATAGGATTTAATTGGGTTAGTGCTTGCTGATTGTATTCTCAGTATGCTTGCCCAGATTGTGTTACAGAGCAGTTATCATATTTATTTACGACTGATAATCACTAAAAGGTAGGCGTTACATGTTGTATGTGTGGTTTATCATTGCTGGCGCGTTTGCAGGTCTCAGCGCAGGTTTGTTCGGCATCGGTGGTGGCATGATTATCGTACCAGTGCTAGTATGGATTTTTACGGCGTACGCCTTTCCTCCTGAGGTGGTCACACATTTAGCGATTGGTACTTCCTTAGCAACAATTGCAGTCACTTCTCTCAGCTCATTGATGGCACATCATAAGCATGATAGCGTGCGCTGGGAAGTTTGGCGCAATATGGCTCTAGGACTAGTCATTGGTAGTTTGGTCGGTGCTGGTATTGCTGACATGATTGATGGTCAGATACTACAAATGATTATCGGTGTGGGTGCTTTATTAATGGCGCTAAAAATGCTGTTTTTATCGAACAAAGATCAGATGGTCAAGCCACTACCTCCTGCGAGTTTACAGTTTGGTGCCGGTACCGGTATTGGGCTGGCATCATCTATTTTTGGTATTGGTGGTGGTAGTCTGACGGTGCCATTTTTGAATTGGTCAGGATTATCGATGAGACAATCCGTCGGTACCTCTGCAGCATGTGGTTTACCCATCGCGTTAGCTGGCGCGGCTGGCTTTGCTTGGTTTGGTCAAGACGTTGTCAATATGCCTGAAGGCACGATAGGCTTTATACATGTTACTGGTTTTATATGTATTTCAGTGGCCAGCTTTGCGATGGCAAAAGTAGGGGCAAAGCTTGCGCATGTATTACCAGCGTTGACGTTAAAGAGATTATTTGGCGTATTACTACTCGTTGCTGGTGGGCAGCTGTTTTTAAGTGGACTTGGTGTTTTGTAGCAATTCTAGTTACTATCTTTTATTCGAAAAGTAAGTCAGGATTTTGCGTCGCATGTTCTTGCAAATATCTTTAAAATCAAGCAAGCCAATGATATATATAAGTATTAATAATAAATAAAATATCTATAGTCTATGCACAAAAAGCCGTAGTAGCAGCGGGTGTTGTCATTTATCCGTCTGTTGTTTCCCAATACTGCACTTAGTAGTAATATCGGTAACTTCGCTTGCACGTGACATCAAAATGTTTGCTAATTAGTTTGATTTATCCAATAACATATCTTCCTCATAGTTCTATAGTCGGAGTTACACTTGGGTCAGACCATTTGGTCACCGTCAATTTTTTAAATGATTTAAATCTGATCGCATAATCATGACTATGAGTCGATGTAGGCAAGTATTTTCCGCTACAGCCCATATTTCACGGACAAAAAAAAGCCCCAATCTTAAGATTGGGGCTTTTCGAATCTGGTAGGCGTAATCGGATTCGAACCAACGACCTCTACCATGTCAAAGTAGGTCGACCAAAACACATATTATGACGATATCTTACATGTACCTAGATTATTGGCCTATAGATATTATATGATTGAATAATCGCGATGTAAATTGTAATCTAATAAAATTTAACTCGTATTTGGTCACTGTATTTTTATAGTATTTTTACCTCTACTCTATTGTTGGATTAGACCAATAATATTGAAAGCGAATCCCTAAATGATAAGTAAGTAGAGCCTTCTCATGCTTGATATTCAGAGAAAGGTGACAGGAGGGCTATCTGCTGCTTTTGAGGTTGATATAGTAATGGAGACTATTCAGTCGGTGATAGTATTAAATATCTATAGTTTGAAGACCAAAAAATAGACTATGGTCTAGCCTGTTTTCTACAGTGATGAGAGGATTAGTTACTACAAGATAATGATTTGATAGAGAAGGGCATGATGCAAAAATCTGAGGCATCAGGGCGTAGTACGAGTTATGAGTTGGTTCTATTATAAAAATCATATTTTTCAAGTCTACTATTACAAAAAATAAATAGTCTGCTAATAGGTTTAAAAGACTTTTTAGAAGGTTCCGCTGGGATATGCCCAAAGCCAATAAATAATTATTCTACAATCACATTTTCAATCAGGGTCATCTCTTCGCCCACTTTAAACGTCAGGTCGTGAAAACTGGATCTGACATTTTTATTTTGGTCAGTCTCTGTTGGGTACTGACGTATGTTGATATTAACAGTATCTTGTCCATCCAGGTTGGAAATGCAGAAGTATGTGCAAATACTTTAGATTGCTCATCCCATCTCCAGTATTTTTGCGTTTCTTCAGTATCGCCTGTTGGGGTCGGAATTACCCATACTGACGTTAGAATATTGCTTTCCTGTTCAAATGTAACATATGTGCCATTACCACCCCATTCTTTATCTTCTGGTAAAGGGTAAACCGTTCCATTTCGGCTATCGACCATCGCACCACTGACACAGCCTGAACCACAGCCCCATATTATACTACGTAATGGTTTGCAAAATTCACGTCCTGTTTCGCATATTCCCCACTAATCACAGTTCTATAACGTTTTGCAATTGGATGACTGTCAAAATTTATATTCGATTTTTCGATAGCTATTGGTTTAGCTTTTACCAGATCCGTCTCTTCAAGTACAGTATCAATAGCGGTAGTATGCATAAGATCCGTATTTGTACAGGCAGTCGTGAATACAGTTAATGCTAAAATTAACTGTATTTTAAAGTTTTTATATAGCACCTGCTTTATCCTATTATCCAGTAAGTTGTTAAGAAGTACTTAAAACTCATTAATCGTGTCAATTACAAACTGACGAGAAGCCTCACCCTCTATCATACGATACTGAATTTGGCGTGTTTTACCTTGTGGATTGGCATTGCTATCATTTTCTAAATAGAGTGGGAAACGTCTAACTAACACATTCTCAACTAGCAAAAATTCATCATGCCCCATATAACCTTGTTTGAGTGTATCAGTCAGCTCTGGATAAGAGACTTGACTCCACGACAGCCCTTTATTGCTCGAATGAGCAATCACATCACCATATGAGCCACTACCCACACTTTGAGTGAATACCAGAATTTCATGATATCCATCGCCATTTATATCACCCACATCGGCACTAACAACAGGATCGCTAATTGGTCGCTCGATGATGTCTTCGCCCACTGGCTGAATCTGCAAGATATAACCACCGTTGCCGTCAGAGGTACTGGTCACTTGAGTAGAAAAATCACCATAGTTGAGTGATGTAGCGTATTGCGAGTTGTCCAATTGTCGAGTATCCAGCGTATCGCTTAATTTTTGATATACGCCACCAAGCGTTGCACCGCCGCTACAATAAAAAGCTGTTTTTTGTAGATGAGATTTTTCGCCTTCAATGGATAAGCTATTGTCATCAAAGCGCAAATAGATGGGGTTGTTATCTACCCAAAACTGATACCGTCCATCATTAGCTTTATGAAGTACGGTGTCTAATGTACAAGTAGGTTTCTTTTTGTCTATGCGAGAACGAATAGACACACTAATAGCGTCTTGACCAGCATCACGTACGCTGATCGCAAACCAGTCATAACCCTCGTTACGCTTTGTATAGCCATCTGTGACGTAATCGCCCGTTATATTGTTAGTATACTTATCGGTTGAGGTTGTCGTCGGTAGGTCGTTTTGTAAAACCGTTGTTGTCTCAAGGCCCTGTGTATTAGTGTTCTGGCACGCAGTCAGACTTAATAACAGCACGCTTGGCAGTAACGTTTTTCTCATCATCATTTTTATTCCTTCAGAAGATCGTTATATGAGCCATTCATAATAAATTCATGACAGCCCACATCATTTAGCAATTTAAAAAACCATTATCCATTCTTGGCGTGGAATATTGGTTTGTACCCATTTCTCTCGATAGGGTCTAAGTCAGGGCACTAGGATAGAGGAGTTCAAGGCCTGTGACCGTGTCTATTCGGTAACCTTACCACTATACGGTAAGCGTAATTTTACCCACTGCTTTACCTGATTCAAGATGGTCATGCGCGCGTGCTACTTCCCAAATAGAGTAGTTACTATCATCTATGATAGGCGTGATTTTGCCACTATCAACCAGCTCTGCAATCATTGTCAGGATACGACCGTGCGATTCATGGTTGATGCCATGAAATAATGGAATGAGCACCAAAACACCATGAAAGGATAAGGCTTTGAGAGCAACTTGCAATGGATCAGCAATCGGTAAAATAGTGGCGACATGGCCATTGAATCTAACGGCTTGAAAAGATTTTTGAATATTATCACCAGCCACCGTATCGAAAACTTTGTCAAAACCCACACCGTCAGTATACGTCGCCACATAGTCATCAACTTCCGCTGTTGTATAATTCACTAGATGATCCGCGCCTAGTGTTTGTGCTAGTGCACGATTAGCAGGAGAGTAGGTAGCGGTGACTGTCGCGCCAAGTACTTTTGCTAGCTGAACGGCAATATGACCAACGCCTCCTGTTGCACCATGAATCAAGACATTATCGCCTTCTTTGACATTCATTTTTTGTACGAGTGCCTCATAAGAAGTGAGTGCGACTAACGGCAGGGCTGCGGCTTGCTTCATACTGAGTGTTTTAGGCTTTTTAGTCATTAAGCGCACATCAACCAACATGAATTCAGCAAGTGCACCATCAATACCGTTAAGGCCACCAGCCATACCATAAACTTCGTCACCAACACTAAATTTAGTGACGTCGGCACCTATCTCGCTCACAATGCCAGCTACATCACCGTGTAGTATCTCTGGCAAATTCTCCGACCAAGGCAGCTCGACTGAGCGCAGCATGGTATCAATAGGATTCACACTAGTGGCTTTCACTTCCACAACCATGTGACCTAGTGTTGCCGTTGGTTTTGGTTTTTCTGCCAATTGAAAAACTGCAGTTGTACCGATTTCTTTAATGATCATCGCTTTCATGTTATTACCCTTTACTGGTGTGAATGTCTTATTTCCTGTTTCAGGACAATCAGTTTAGACGTTGCTAATCCAGCAAGCCATTACCCAGTAAACAAATTACTTTTGCTTTTTGAGCAAGCCATGGTTACAGTTAAATGGAATACCTATCAACTTAATAAAGGAGTGGCAATGAGCTCAATAAATCGATTGGCATATTTCAATAGTGTTGTCGAAACCGGTAGTATTTCAGAAGCCAGCCGCATCTTTGATGTACAGCCGTCTTCCATTTCACGGCAGTTAGCAGTGCTTGAAAAGGAGTTGGGCGTACGTCTGCTCAATAAAACGACCAGAAACACCAGTTTGACTGAAGCGGGGCACAAATATTACGAATACTCTCAGCGAATTGTGTCAGAGTTTGATAATGCCAAAAGAGCCGTTAATGATTTACAAATAACGCCACATGGTAAGCTGAAAATCAGCATGACAGTCGGTTTTGGTGAAAGCATGGTATTACCGTTAATACCGAAATTTATGTCGTTATATCCAGATATTGATATAAAAATTGAGTTAACAGAGCGGGTTGTAGATCTTATAGAAGAAAATATTGATGTGGCTATTCGAAGTGGACGCCTATCTGATTCGACCATGATTGCCAGACGTTTGGTATTTAATGATTTTCTACTGTGTGCAAGCCCCCAATATTTAAAAAATAATGGCACGCCTTGTGGGGTTGACGATCTAGCTGATCACCAATGTATCCGATATGGTTATAACGGTTGGAAAGAGTGGTTTTTGATAGCAGAAGATCGTAAAAAGTTGATGATTAATAGTCAGGTTTCAGTGAACTCGGTGAATGGTCAAAAGCAGCTGGTATTGAATCATACAGGTCTGACGCTAATCCCATTGTGGGCTGTTAAAAGTGAATTGGCGAACGGGTCATTGGTTCAAGTCATGCCAGATCATATTTTTAGTCCCTATGAAGAGCTTAGTGCTACTTACGCTATTTATTTAAAGCGAGATATGATCTCACCAAAAACGCGCGTTTTTTTAGATTTTCTGATAGAGCACATGATAGCGATTTGAGTTTGGGTCTACAGCTTGATCGCACGAATTGTTATAGTCAACGACTGCTAGATTTACTTTCATGAAGGTTGATGTTCTTAAAGACCGAGTATGAATAGTTTATGAAAAAATAGGAGACCGCCCAATCCGCGTATTATTTCATATACGATACATGCCTAGGCACTCATGACTTGATGAATGCTTCTAAATTTAAAATGACTTATTATGCTTAAATATCAGCCTATGGAGCTTTCATGACATCTAAATTATTTATCAGTGGCTCAATTATGCTGGCCCTCGCTACACTGTCTGGACTAATGGAAAGCTTGTTTTACGGTGGCATCGGTTCTGATGGCGTGCTTCAAGAAAGCTTGTTTTTACCCCTGACTTTTATTTTTTTAGCCTTAGCACTAATCCTTTATTGCTTATCACTAATCATGCAGGCGAAAACAAGCGTGACAGGTACTCAAATGAACTAAACACTTACTCCACAACCACATTAATTGTTCCCAAGAGATCAATTATGATAAATGGATTTGATGCAGAAAACTTACTTCGCAAGATACGTGTATATTAAAACACTAAAATACTCTTTTGACCTGGTCTAACCAGAGGTGTCTAAAGAGTTCATCAAAGCAGTCACCACTAAATTGTTTACATTTTTGAGTGAAAAGACCACCTCATCATAGTCTAAAGGGAGCTCCGCAATGGGTACCTTCACAAAACCACCTTTTCTGATTGCGCTTTCACTCCATGCAAATCCCACACCTAAGTTTTGGTAAACCGCATCGTAAACACTTTCTTGGGTGTTTACGATATACGTAGGGGTTATCTCTAAATTAATTTTTGCTAGTGCCTCATTTATAAGCTTTTGAGTGGTAGAGCCGTGCGTGCGGAATATAACAGTTTCAGTCGCTAATTCAGTTAAGCTTATAGACTCTCTTGATGCAAAAGCATGGTTCGGTGAGCACAAAGCAACAAGCCTTTGGGTAGCACATTTCTTAAACTGTAACTTGTCACTTTTTGGAACATTTGCAAGAATACCAACATCTACCTGACCGTTAACCACTCTACTAAACGTTTCATGGAAATTACCAAAATAGATTTCAGTCTGTAGCTTGGGATAGCGCTTACTAAACTGCCTAATAATTTCAGTGCCCGGCAGCGGGCTGCATAGACCCACCTTCAATATAGCTGATTCAAAAACTTTACTCCTTTGAATCAGCTGATCTAGTTCATCTTCAACTGCTTGCACTTTACTCGTTAACGTTCCAAGCTCTAAGCAGTAATCTGTTGGCACAAAGTGCCTGCCACGCTGCATAAATAACTTAAACCCAAGATTATTCTCAAGCGTAGATAATGCTTGGCTAATGGCAGATTGAGACACACCCAAACGTTTGGCCGCCTGCGTGTAATTACCTTCCTCAAGCACAGAGTTTAAGATGTTTAGTTGATTATAGGTGTAAGGTTTCTTCGTCATATGACCCCCGTCTTTCATATAGGTTTCAGTTGCAGAGATTGTCAGGCTTATCTCCGGGAAGTACGAGAAGTTATACACGATAAATAAGACTGAATGATTAAATGTATAAGCTAACCTTATATTTGACGCCAAACTGTCATATTCATCTTCTATATTAGTTACGTGTAAACGATTAAAGCATTGAACAATTTACCTAAATGTATTTGCTTGAGCTATCACTCACTGCTAATACCAAAATATAAGTTTGGGCTTGAATTATGTTAGAACTAAGAAATGTGACTAAGAAGTATGATGGCAAAGTTATTTTTGAGGATATCTCCCTAAAAGTGAATAAGGGTGAGATTGTTTCAATATTGGGCCCATCTGGCTGTGGGAAAACCACGTTGCTGCATATTATTTTAGGTCTAACCGATATTAGTTCTGGTCGACTTGCCTATGATAAGGAAGACATCACACGTGTGCCTATGAAGCACAGAGGTTTCAATATTGTATTCCAAGACTATGCATTGTTTCCTAACTTGAATGTAAAGCAGAATATTGAATATGGGCTGCGCAATAGACCTAACGTAAGTACGCAAGCGGAGGTTGATGAGCTAGTTGACCTTTTGGAGATTAAGCCGCATTTGAATAAGCGAATCAGCCAGCTCTCTGGTGGGCAGAAGCAGCGTGTTGCATTAGCACGTACTTTAGTGATGAAGCCTAAGATTTTATTATTAGATGAGCCTTTATCTGCCTTAGACGGGGTTATTAAAGAGACCATTAAGACACGTATTCGCGAGATTGCAGAGCGTTATGAGCTAACCACTTTGATTGTGACACATGATCCTGAAGAAGCAATGACACTCTCTGATCGCATTTTGTTGTTATCAGACGGCAAAGTAGCTCAATATGCTAAACCATCAGAAATCATCAAAAACCCTGCCAATGATTTTGTTAAGAGCTTTATCTTAAATCAGCTAAATATCAAACGTCGTAATATCTTAAGCCTATTTGAAGCGGACAATGCGCCAGCTGATCCATTAGAAAAATACACTCAAATGAGACCTGCACTAAACAGTAGCTCAGTCACTGAAGATATCAATTCCATAATCCAGCGCACAGCTACTAAATCAATTAAAGACACCTCCAAAGGTTAATCGCACTAGGCCAACGCTGGTCTCTCAAAACTTACTTATTTCGCGCGTAGGTCATTATGAAACTTAATAACTCACCGCTAATGAAAGCTTCGTGGCTTTTCATTGGTGCGCTATTTCTCGTCTTTATGTTTGTGCCTTTGGGTAAAATGTTGGTGCTGTCATTTAATGTGGCTGATGGATTAGGTCTCAGCCATTACGACGATATCATCAGCAGTAATGACTTCAGACAAGTGATGTTAAATAGTTTTTTTGTCGCCATTTTTAGTGCGATGAGTGCCACCTTTTTGGCATTTATCCTTGCCTATACGGTGCACTGGACTAACTTGCCAAAGGGTTTTAAACAAACCATTAAGCTTGCATCACTGTTCCCTATGCTATTGCCAACAGTGACTTATGGATTTGCCATTATTTACACCTTTGGTAAGCAAGGTCTGCTCACTAAGATGATTGGCTTTCAGTTGTTTGAAGATATATATGGTTTCTATGGTATGTGGCTTGGCTACACCATCTATACCTTGCCAATAGCCTTTTTACTGCTTAACAATACCTTTCAGTATTTGGATAAGAAGTTCGTAATCGTATCAGAACTGATGGGCGATTCACGCTTACGCCAGATAGATATGACGGTCATTCGTCCCTTAATTGGTACTTTTGCAGCCGCTATCATTCAATGCTTCTTTTTGGCCTTTACTGATTTTGGTATTCCAGCCTCTATTGGTGGTCAGTACAAGGTTATCGCCACTGAGCTTTATACCCAAATACTGGGTGCATCTCCCTCGTTTGAAAAGGGCTCTGTGGTTGCTTTGTTTATGCTAATCCCCTCTGTTTTGAGCATTCTACTGCTTTGGTATGTGGCTCGATTTAATGTCAGGTATGACTCAGTAGAGCATTTTGACTTGCCTACCTCTAAAGTCAAAGACAGGATTCTGGGTGTGTTGTCCAGCGGCATTTTAACTTCACTGCTATTTGTATTTGCTGTGATCTTCATCATTCCATGGATTAAGACATGGCCTTACGAGATGGCGTTTAGTACAGACGCATTTACTAAGGTGATCGAGTCCTCGAACCTAATGCGAGTGTATAAAAATTCACTTATTGTCGCGACCTTAACGGCTGTTTTTGGCACTATTATTACCTATGTTGCCGCGTTGATATACGAGCGTTCAGGGCTATTCAAGATAGGTAAGTTGACGATCGAAAGCTCAGCATTAGTAACCAATACAGTGCCAGGTATGGTTATTGGTATTGCTTACCTGATGGTTTTTTCAGGGTCATCGATATCGAACACCATCTTCATTATTGTGATTAGCAATATCATTCATTACTTCTCGACACCTTATCTCATGAGCAAAAACGCACTATCAAAAATGAACTTAGGCTGGGAGACCACAGCTTCTTTGCTTGGAGACTCATGGCTGCAGTCTTTACGCCGAATTGTTGTACCCAACTCAATATTTACACTGATCGAAGTGGCATCGTACTTTTTTATCAGTGCGATGGTTAGCATCAGTGCAGTGATATTTATTTCAGGTGCAAAGACGATGGTGCTAACTACAAAGATTGTTGAACTACAGCACTTCGCCCGCTTTGATGAAATCTTTATATTGTCACTGATGGTGCTACTCACAAATATCACGGCATTAATATTCTTCGTAGTGGCGCGATATCTTTATACCAGAAGCATTAATGGCACAACAAAAATAAAAGTGAAAAAAACCACAGTGACGACGGTCGCTTAGATATTTCAACACAGTTTAGGCGTTGATATTACGAAAACTAATTTAATTTTTAACTATTCAAATAATCAGGGAAAACAATGAACTTATTCAAAACGATAGTAACGGGATTGACTTGTGGAGTTTTAGTAGCAGGTTGTGGGTCGCAAAGCTCGGGAGATACGGCTGGCGAGGAGGTGATTATTTATAGTAATGCTGATGAAGAGGCAGTCGAGGTTATTCAAGAGGTGCTTGATGAGGCAGGCTTTGAAGGTCAATACATATTTCAATCATTCGGAACAGGTGAGCTTGGGGGACGACTATTAGCAGAAGGAAAAAATATTGAAGCTGATATGGTGACAATGAGCTCGTTTTATATCGAAAGTGCTCAAGCAAAGAACCCAATGTTTAAAGCGTTAGCATTTACGGCAAACCCACAGATTGCGACGCCTAATTACTATGCACCGATTCTCAGCTTTACGGGTGCCATCTTACTCAATACCAAAGAGATGGAAGCTAATAATCTTCCAGTACCTACTAGTGCCAAAGACTTAGCGAATCCTATTTATAAAAATCAAATTTCTATGGTTGATCCAAATGGTTCATCAACTGGTTGGTTGTTTGTACAAGACATTGCTGCTGAATATGGCACCGATGCTGAAGGTCAACAAATCATGAATGCTATTCGTGAAAATGCAGGACCTAATTTAGAGCTATCTGGCTCTGGTCCTCTTAAAAAGGTAATGGCAGGTGAGGTGCCTATCGGTTTCGGTCTACGTCATCAGGCAGTCGCTAATAAGGCAAAAGGTTTACCAATTGATTTTGTTGATCCTAGTGAAGGTAATTACACATTGACTGAATCGGTTGCTGTTATTGAGAAAGGAGAGAAAACCAATCCTAAAGCAATGAAAATGGCTGAGCTAATTGTCACTAAAGCTCGCCCAGGTTTATTAGAGATTTATCCAAATATTGTGTATGACGGCGAGACAGTAGCTGCTGAGAATCAGATTGATAACTCTAAGACCTATCCAGAGCCATTAACTGCCGAGCTGTTAGATAAGCACCGTGCTTTTTTCCATGGTGAGTAATTTTAGTTGAATCAAAATAATGCCCATTCATGCTTAGCTATATTAGTTCATAGGTTAAGCAAGTAGAGGGCTAATTAATAAAGATATATGGGAAGAGCAGATATGACAATGAGCAAAATACTTTCTGATAAAACATACGATGTCGTTGTCGTAGGTGGGGGTATCGTTGGGCTGGCAAGCGCCTACGCCGCCGTTAAAAAGGGGCTGAGTGTTGCGGTTGTAGAGCGCCAATCTCAGAACAAAGATGCCTCTGTTCGTAATTTTGGATTTGTGACCGTTAGTGGTCAGCGTCGAGGTAAGCATTGGCAACGCGCCATGCACTCGCGTAATGTTTGGGCCGAAATTGCCCCGAAAGCAGGTATTCAGGTAGAGCATATCGGTCTGCATATGTTAATGCAGCGACCTGAAGCGGTAGATGTTGCACAAGCTTTTTTAAAGACAGAAATGAGTGAAGGGTGCCGACTACTGACACAGTCTGAAATTAATGAAGCCGCGCCTTATCTGAACAAGGGAGAAGGGGTGTTATATAGTCCACATGAGCTCAGAGTAGAATCTAATACTGCAATCGCTAAGCTGACTCATTGGTTACAAGAGACGCAGAGTGTGGATTTTTACAACCATACTACGGTGACTTCGGTGGAATTACCAAAAGTGCATACCAGTCGTGGTGTACTTAACGCTGAGCACTGTGTGGTCTGCCCCGGAGCAGATTTTACTGGCTTATATCCAGACGTGTTCGCTAAAACCAAAGCTAAAATGTGCACGCTAAATATGATGCGAGTCATGCCCAAAAAAACATTTAAATTAAATGCTGCTGTCATGTCAGATTTAAGCTTTGCCCGTTATGATGGATTTGCTCAGTTACCTGAAGCTATGGTACTAAAAACCTTACTTGACGATA
Organism: Psychrobacter sp. NPDC078409; assembly: GCF_050268505.1. NCBI lineage: Bacteria > Pseudomonadati > Pseudomonadota > Gammaproteobacteria > Moraxellales > Moraxellaceae > Psychrobacter > Psychrobacter sp. NPDC078409. The sequence goes on along the minus strand of NZ_JBNNGW010000004.1, from coordinate 2,469 downwards.
TTCAAAGTGTAGAACGTCAAGCAGGTGTCCACCTAATTGTGGTTCAGTCTGAAGATGGCTCACTAATCATTGGCGATAGTCATGATTATAGTGATAGAGAACTACCGTTTAGAGACACTCGAATTGATGATCTAATCATCAATGAATTTAAGCAGGTGATGGATATTGGCGAGATAGATATTACTCAGCACTGGTTGGGTGTATATCCAAGTGGAGATGACGTGGTATTTAAGGCATCACCTGAAAAAGGCGTAGTGGTCGGTGCAGTCACCAGTGGTACAGGGGCATCAACAGGTTTCGCATTTGGCGAAGAGTTAATTGAATTGGTATTGGGATCAAAGTAATGAATATAGCAAATAATAATATAACAAGCAGCAGCTCGCATCGTGATAGTTTAAATAGTATTAAAAATAAATTTTTTGACATTAAGCTTTGTGTATTTGATATGGCTGGCACAACAGTAGATGAAGGTAACCTGGTCTATAAAACCGTACGTAATGCCATAAATGAAGTATTGATGCGTGCTGGCAAGTCAGATAAGCAAGTGAGTCTTGAGTTATGTTTAGAATATGGTGCAGGGAAGGAAAAACGCAACGCCATCCACGATATTTTAAACAGGTTAGATTTATCTGATGCTGATATTGAATCGTTAACGGATACGGCATTTGCAGCCTTTAAAGTTAATCTTGAAACTGCTTATAGCAAGGACACCTTGTCTGAGTTTGAAAGCATGTCAGAGTTGTTCGAGCAATTGAAGGCGAGCGGTCGTCATGTGGTGTTAAATACAGGATATGATGCTAAGACTGCTAATAAAATTTTGACTATCTTAGGGTGGTCTGTGGGAGAACAAGTAGATGCATTAATAACAGCCGATGATGTAGACAATGGCCGTCCAGGCCCTGATATGATTACTCTTGCGATGAAGCAGTTTAATATTGATAACTCACAGCAGGTGTTAAAAGCAGGGGATAGTGGTATCGATATTGAGGAAGGCCAAAATGCAGGGTGTGGGCTGGTTTTAGGTGTGTTATCTGGTGCGCAAAATGAGCAGCAGCTAGTGAAATATTCACCTGATACGATTTTAGACAAGCTGACTGACTTAAAAGAGCTTATTTAGCTTAAAGCTTCAATATATAAAAAATAGTAAAGCCATAAGAGCAATGACTTTTATGGCTTTTTTAATTTGAAGGGTCTATCCTAGATTCTGTGTAACTGCCATTTAGATTAAAGGCTTACTGATATAGGAATCAAACATAAAGCGCTCTAAAACAGACGTTCAGTCACGGATCGACGCTTGCTAGGCTGCTAAGTACACAACCTTAAATACAGCCTGTTCAAACGGGGGCAGCTTAGGTTGAATTGCCCTGACTACATCGGAGGGTGATTTACTTCTTTTATCCAAGTTATTTTTCATAAAATTCGTTATAAGAGCAATCGTATATTTTGAACTTTCCAATACTTTAATAACTGTTCTACATTGACTTCTAATCATATATCGAGATATCATGGTTTATGAATATAGAAAATGTAATATCCGCCCTTAATAATCCTATGCGGCGTCAAATCCTTGAATGGCTAAAAGACAGATCGAATTTTCCAGCCTCATTACCAGAGCACGCTGATTTAGACGGTGTGTGTGTGGCATATATCCAAGAAAAAGCAGGATTATCACAATCAACCATTTCAAATTACATGGGTGTATTAAAAAAAGCAGGATTGATCATTGCTGAACGTCATGGACAATGGACATTTTATCAACGTCATGAGGCCAATATAAGAATTTTTCTTAATGAGGTTGAGAAAGAGCTACTAGAAATCTAGTAAGCAGCCTTACTAAAATCAGAGGTGTTCTATCTTAAGACAGCGTAGCATTAACATAGAATATCGAGATATCTCAATATAACGATGGAGTGTATTAATGAAACAACCAACGACCAAAATTAACTCATCCAACCTAGTAGATACATTAGGTCAGTCACTTCAACTGCCTTGCGGGGTGGTGCTAAAAAACCGAATGGTAAAGGCTGCAATGTCAGATTCTCTCGGTGATGGGCAAGGTGATGCAACGGATGCTCAATCACGTCTTTATGAGCGTTGGGCGCAAGGCGGCGTAGCATTGTCATTGATTGGCGAAGTACAAGGTACTCCTCATTATCCTGAGAAGCCTGGCAATTTAGTACTAAACCCAAATTCAGATATCGAGGCATTACAGGATTTGGCACGCCGCGGATCTATCAATGGTGCTCATCTTTGGCCGCAGCTTGGACACGCAGGAGCGCTTTCATATTTGCCTATCAGTCAACCTAAAGGCCCTTCTGCCTTAGATCTTGCAGAGTTAAAATGCAAGGGGATGAGCATAGAAGATATCGAGGCGTTACCAGCTATGTATGCAAACGCAGCCATGATTGCTAAAGATGCAGGTTTTGGTGGTGTTCAAATACATGCAGGACATGGGTTTCTTCTAAGTCA